>CALYOP010000012.1 GCA_945266285.1 uncultured Commensalibacter sp. | reverse complement strand
ATTAGGGACAATTATTTATTGGTAAATAAGCAATATAAAGACCTATAGATTTGTATATATGTTTTATTTTTGTAATATTTACATTATCTACATAGATGCGATGAATAAATAATTTCTATATTTTGGGTTTTGATATTAAGGAAAAGCAATTTCTTAGATTATGCCAAAAGGTAATAATTGCTGGATTATAAATTGGATGGCGGAGGGGATGGGATTCGAACCCACGGTACGGCTTTCACCGTACAACGGTTTAGCAAACCGCCGCCTTCAGCCACTCGGCCACCCCTCCACCGGAGTGTTTTTAACACGGCGTTTGCAAGTTCTGCTTCTAATGCTTTATAAGCGTTCAGTCAAATCCCTTTTTATAATCCAAGCTGTTTTTTTAATGATTCATTGACCATGGGTGGGTTTGCCTTACCTTTCATGGCTTTCATGACCTGTCCTACAAAAAAGCCAAAAAGCTTGTCTTTGCCGGATTTATATTCCGCAACCTTATCGGCATTTTTGCTCAGCACTTCGGCTACAGCCTGATCAATCGCACTGATATCAGTAACCTGTTTCAATCCTTTGCGTTCAACGATTTCGGAAGGGACAGCACCGGTTTCAACCATTTCTTCAAAGACTTCTTTGGCGATTTTACCGTTGATGGTTTGATCCAAAATCAGATCCAATAATTTCCCCAAATTATCGGCACTGACAGGACTTTCGTGAATGGAAAGGCTTTTTTTGTTCAATACCGCAAACAAATCCCCCGTTACCCAATTTGCAGCCAGGCGACCATCACGACCTTTAGCAACTTGCTCAAAAAATTGTGCAATCGCTTTTTCCGCAACCAATACCTGCGCATCATAACGTGGCAGACCATATTCCTGTTCAAAACGTGCACGTTTTGCATCAGGTAATTCTTGCAAAGTAGATTTCAGATGGTCCACATGATCCTGTTCCACCACTAAGGGTAGAAGGTCTGGATCGGGAAAATACCGATAATCATGGGCATTTTCCTTGCTACGCATGGTTCGGGTTTCCCCTTTAACCGAATCAAACAGACGGGTCTCTTGATCAACTTCGCCGCCACTTTCCCAAATATCAATCTGGCGCATGGCTTCAATTTCAATGGCCTGCATGACAAAACGAACCGAGTTCAGGTTTTTAAGTTCGCAACGCGTGCGATAGGGTTCGCCTTCTTTACGTACGGAAACATTCACATCCGCACGCATGGAACCTTCTTCCATATTGCCATCACAAGTTTCCAAATAACGCAGAATCGAACGCAATTTACGCAAATAGGCCCCAGCTTCTTCGGGGGAACGCATATCCGGTTCGCTGACGATTTCCATCAAGGCAACACCCGAACGGTTCAAATCAATACAAGATTCTTTTGGTGCTAAATCGTGAATAGACTTACCCGCATCCTGTTCAAGATGTAAGCGCGTAATCCCAATTTCTTTAACCGTGCCATCTTCAAGTTCAATTTCCACTTTACCTTCTCCAACAATTGGATGGGTAAATTGTGATATCTGATAACCTTGTGGCAGATCGGCATAAAAATAATTCTTGCGATCAAAGCGGCTGACCAAATTAATCTTTGCTTTTAAACCAAGACCGGTGCGGATCGCCTGATCAACGCATTCGCGGTTAATTACCGGTAACATACCGGGGAATGCTGCATCAACCAAACTGACCTGAGTATTGGGTTCAGCACCAAAATGGGTCGATGCACCCGAAAACAGCTTGGCATTACTAATAACTTGGGCATGGACTTCCAATCCAATAACCACTTCCCATGAACCTGTTTTACCTTCAATACGGTAACTCATCATCAAACTCCTGCACGTATTGCCGGTCTATGCGTAAAGCCGGCCGCTTTTTCCATAACCGAACCCACAGCACATAAAGATTCTTCATCAAATGGCCTTCCGATTAATTGAAGCCCCAAAGGCAACCCTTGGTGATCCAATCCCGCAGGCAAAGCAAGTGCCGGCACCCCAGCCATACTGGCCGGAACGGTGAAAATATCGTTCAGATACATCTGCACGGGATCATTCATATGTTCCCCTTTGGCAAAAGCAGCAGAAGGAGCCGTAGGGGTCAGCAACATATCCACTTTTTGAAAAGCTTCGGTAAAATCACGACGAATAAGGGTGCGCACTTTCTGAGCACGCAAGTAATAAGCTTCGTAATAACCCGCAGAAAGCACATAAGTCCCCATTAAAATACGACGGCGAACCTCTTTGCCAAAACCTTCGGCACGGGTGCGTTCATACATTGCTTCAAGACTTTCGCCTTCCACCCGTTTACCAAAGCGGACACCATCATAACGGGCAAGATTGGAAGAAGCTTCAGCAGGGGCAACAATGTAATAAGTCGCCAAACCATATTGCGTATGCGGTAATGATACATCAACAATCTCGCATCCCGCTTCTTTCAGCCAGTTTATCCCTTGTTGCCAAACTGCTTCAATTTCTGCAGGCATCCCCTGAACACGATATTCAGCAGGAATGCCAATCTTCATACCTTTAATTGAACGATTGCAAGCCGCACGGTAATCAGGAACCGATTTTTCGACACTAGTGCTATCTTTGGGGTCAAATCCCGCCATTGAGGCCAGCATGATTGCACAATCTTCAACATTACGGGCCATTGGACCTGCTTGATCCAAAGAACTGGCATAAGCAACAATCCCCCAACGGCTGCAACGGCCATAGGTTGGTTTAATCCCCGTAATACCGCAATAAGCCGAAGGTTGACGGATCGATCCTCCTGTATCCGTTCCCGTTGCCCCAAGCGCCATTCCTGCTGCAACAGCTGCAGCTGATCCACCGGATGATCCGCCAGGAACAAGAAAAGTATCATCACCTTTCCGTTTCCAAGGATTTTCAACCGCACCAAAGGCCGAGTTCAGATTGGACGAACCCATCGCAAATTCATCCAGATTAGCTTTACCTAAAAATACCGCACCATCCGCAAGCAACTTTTCCGTAATCGTGCTTTCATAAGGCGGAATAAAATTTTCCAATATCCGACTGGCAGCCGTCGTTCGGATCCCTTTAGTACAAAACAGATCCTTAATTGCCAATGGAATACCCAGCATTGGCGATAATTCATCGCCCGATTGTTGACTGAACTTCCGATCTGCAGCATCCGCTTGGGCCAATGCTTCGTCAGCACATACGGTAATATAGGCATTTAACCGCCCATTCAGATGCTCAATGGCCGAAAGACAAGCTTGCGTTAGCTCACGCGAACTTATCGCCTTGCGGCGTAATCTTGCCGCCGCTTCCCCTATTGTCAGTTCAGTCAACATATCCCAATACTTTCGATACTACAAAATCTTTGACCCAAAATCGGTAAACGCAATCAATAAAAACCATTCATCTCAATTGCAATAACTTTGGGTAAGGCGTCAAATGGCCTTATCAACATATCAATCCCAATAAACCTAAGCCTTAGGTTATGGTCGTCACTTGCGTAAAAACAATCCCACTTCGTCTATTCAACAACCTTCGGAACCGCATAAAAATCACCAATCCGCTCTGGCGCATTCGATAATACCGCATCCAGACAATCCCCATCCGTCACAATATCTTCACGCATCCGTAAACGCGCAGCCTCCGTGCCAACCATCGCATCAACACCCGTAATGTCAACCGCATTTAACTGCTCAACCCAACCCAATATCTTGTTCATCTCATCCGCATAACCAGAAACATCCTCATCACAAACACCAAGACCACTCAACCGAGCTATCCGCTTCACAACCTTCCCATCAATCATAATAAACCAATCCCCTTTAAA
>CALYOP010000011.1 GCA_945266285.1 uncultured Commensalibacter sp. | reverse complement strand
AATCAATAATCAATAATCAATAATCAATAATCAATAATCAATAATCAATAATCAAGGAAATCGGATTTCATTAATCAATGATTTTCCTATAAAATTTACACCAGTCGAACAAGGTGGAGGCCCAAACCAGTCTGCAAATAAGATCAATCTGGGTTGGAATGGAAGCAACTTACTACTTTCGGTTGATCATCTTAATCAAGGTCCTTTAGCACTGCTAAATGCAATTTTTAGTGGGATCAAGCAAGTAGGTTATGATGCAAGCGGTCCATTTTTTCAAGATATGCAAGGCGGCCGTATTAATTTTCTTTATCCTGTAAACACAAGACTTGATTTATTAGAGCAACAAAAAGCCAATGTAAATGGAACCTTAGGTACATTCTTCCAAGGCGGTGAATTTAGAGCTACCGCTTCTTACCGATTTGATGTCGATGCAGGCGGGATGTCTGCGATAGAAGGTGATTCTGTACAATTATCTGGAAAACGCTGTTTATATCTGGAAGCCGGAGGATCCCCCCATATTAAATTGGAAAAAACATCAGACGGTCGACAATTTAATACATTTGAAGGAGTAAATAAATTCTCTGGTTGGTCAGAGTATGAGAATTCAATTGCGATAAATAAACTCAATGCTGATAGCGACAATACCTTTGTATTTAAATATATGGATATACAACGCTTTTTTCTAGCTGTAGGTGGTAACTCAGGAAATGATTTTACTATTACATCGATGACAGATGATGGAGGAGCCAACAAAAGAGATTTAATCACCATATCACGGGATACCGAACAAGTACATATTTATGGTTTATGCAATACGGCCGCAGATATTGCCGAACATTATGAAGCCGATAATGATTCCTATAAGCCTGGAACTTCAATGTCGATTGGCGGCGAAAAAGAAATTACCCTTTGCACAGATCCACAAGATTTCTTTGGAGTAATTTCCAGCAATCCTTCCTTTCTGATGAATCATCATAAAGAAAAAGACCTTAATTATTATCCTATCGCTTTAACAGGACGTGTTCCCGTTCGTGTAGAAGGAACCATAAAAAAGGACAACGCATTACCGTTGGTGAAAATGGTGTTGCCAAAGCTAAAACAAAAGACGATGAATTAACAATTGGTCGAAGCTTGGAAGATAAAACAACCGAAGAAGAGGCTTTGGTTTCCTGTATTATACAGTGTATTCTATAAATGCACTTTATATAACTTTTTTCAAAACATCTGAAATCTGATCGAATAAATGGCCACGTTAAGTGGTTTTTTTTATGCTCATTTTTTGGATGTGGAATCATTTACAAATATTCATTTTATTTGAATAATCGATTATTTTTATTCAGCCTTATTTCAAATATCACGCTATTGTAATATTTATTGTTACCGCTCGCATAATAATTTTTTAATAAAATAATTTATGCTATTTTATTCTTTGTTGGGTTTTAGCGTATAGCTATTCCAAAGGTAAAAAACCTTCACAATAGCTATACGCTGTTACTATTTTTATGTGTTATTTAATGATACATAACAAGAACATTTTAATATCCCAGCAATAGTCCCATACATGATCGGATTCAAAAAAATCCGCTTAGTCATGACTGCTATATCTTGAAAACAATATAGATTATTTATTTTTCATTATAATTTGTATTGATAAATCAACTCCATAAAATTTCAAAATAAAATATAGAATTATTTTATTCATTATACATCAATTTATAAAATAACTTATTCAAAAATATTATAAAATATACACATATTACGTTAAATATTTAGATGAAAAATTTTTACTTTTAATTTTTGGATCTTAATGCTTCCAACATAAGCGAAAAGACAAGCGATGGCTGCTTTCGACTTGGATAATATAAATAATATCCAGGAAACGGCTTACACCATGGTTCAAGAACACGAATTAACCTCCCTTCCTGAATATGATTACCAAATTCGTCTTCTGGCAAGAACGCTATACCTAATCCTGCTAACGCCGCATCAACAATGGGTTCCGATGTGTTAAATATCAATTGCCCTTCTACTCTTATATTTAAAGAACCATGTTTATCGTCGAAATCCCATACATATAAACCGCCTGTTTTCATCATACGTAAATTAATACATTGATGATTAGATAATTCATGCGGGTTTACAGGTGCTGGATAACGTTTGAAATATTCAGGCGAGGCAACTGTCGCCATACGAATTTGCGGCCCAATAGACAAAGCAATCATATCTTTATCAATTGCTTCTCCTAATCTTACACCAGCATCATAACCCTCTTTGACAATATCTTTGAATTTTTGGCTTATATCGAATTCAATCTGGATATCAGGATATTTCCTTAAAAAAGGCGATAATTTTGGCAGTAATGTTGAACGCGATATATAAGGTCCACATGTGATTTTTATTTTCCCGCTTGGCCTATCCCGAAATTCATTTAAGAAATCAAGTTCATTTGCAATACAATCAAAATGATGACCAATACGTTTTAAAAGACTTTCACCAGCATTTGTAAGTCTAAGACTACGTGTTGTACGCGTAATTAAGCGAACGTTTAACCGTTTTTCCAAATTGGAAATAACCTGACTTAACGCGGATTGACTGATACCTGATTGGGCGGCGGCTTGGGTAAAGCTACCGATGCGTGCGGTTAAAACGAAATAATAAAGATCGTTAAAGTTATGCTTTGCCAACTTATTTTCATTAATTCATAAGTAAATCTTATAAGAGCATTCATAATTTATAGTATAGTGCTAATCATGTCAAATCTATATTATGTTTACTATTAAAAAACAAATCTAGATCTTTGAGATCTTTGCTTAAGATGAATGCTATAATCAATGAAATATTGCATCGATGAAACTATAAAAAATATAGATTTACTTATAAATCATTCCGATAATCACCATGTCTAAAAATAACGTATTAAATAGGAATGCCTATTGGAGTGGTGTTTTTTCAGTAACGTCATGTATCTTTCTACTAATTACGTCAGAATTCATGCCCGTTAGCTTATTAACCCCTATAGCAAAAGATTTAGCAATTAGTGAGGGTATGGCCGGACAAGGATTAACCATATCGGGAATATGTGCGGTAATTATTAGTCTGATTCTTCCAACAATAATTGGTAATATTGATCGAAAAATCCTGCTTTTAACAATGACCGCTATGATGGCATTTTCAGGATTAATTATTGCTCAGGCAACGAATTATCCTGTTTATATGCTTGGTCGTGCCTTGATTGGGTTGGTAATCGGTGGATTCTGGTCAATGTCCGCAGCAATTGCCATTCGCTTGGTCCCGCAGGATAAAATAGCACAAGCGCTTGCTATTTTTAATAGTGGCAATGCATTAGCAACAACGATTTCTGCACCTTTAGGAAGTTACATGAGCGCCCTTATTGGATGGCGTTGGGCTTTTTTCAGCTTGGCTCCTATTGCTTTCGTTATCTTGGCATGGCAATGGGTCAGCCTTCCTAAAATGCCAATAAACAAAGGCAACCCAGCAACCAAAATTACTTTATCGCAGATTCTTAATCCCGTTGTCAGCATGGGGCTGATGGCTTGTGGCTTATTCTTTATGGGTCAATTTACTTTATTTACCTATATTCGCCCTTTCCTTGAAAAAGTTACTCAGGTGAATGTCAATACCTTATCCTTTATTCTTTTAATCATTGGCATATCGGGTTTTATTGGAACATTAGTCATTAATAAAATCCTGCAATACGATCTTTATGTTCTTTTAATTACCATTCCTCTTATAATGGCTATTATTGCCATAATGCTGATAGGAATCGGGCATTATCCAATTTACACGACAATACTTCTCGCTATTTGGGGGTTTGTAGCAACTGCGGCACCTGTTGGATGGTGGGTATGGGTTGCTAAAACATTTCCAAATAATGCTGAAACAGGCGGTGGATTTATGGTGGCAATTATACAATTTTCCATCGCCTTTGGCTCAATTATTGGTGGAATTGCTTTTGATGATATTCATTGGCAGGCAAATTTGATTCTAAGTGCGATGATACTTATTATGGCCTCCACCCTTATATTTCGAACTTCCAGACAATAATTGTTTTGTAATAAAGGGCTTTGAGTATTTCTTGCTAATACGTAACAATATATCAAATATTAGTTACATCCATAACTGCCCTATTATCACTTATTCAATACGTATGAAAATAATCTTTCATACTCACAAAAAATATTATATAGAATCCCAGTGAATACATAGACCTTTCAGAATATTACGATTATATTAACGTTAAGTATTTTTAAATTTTTTGTATCAATACTACAAACGAAAATATAATTCGGTGAAATTTCAATGCTACCTATATATATAATAAGTGATTCTGAGGATGATCTTAACTTTTTCAAATCAAGAAATCCGCATATTGTTGATTATATTGAAGAATTTGATTACACACCAATAAATGGTATCAATAAACAAAAATTATCCAATGATGGCATTATTGATCAAGATAATATTTATTCAGATAACGAACTAATTAGAACCGCCAAGCATATTGAATTATGGAAAATAGCATCCCAAAGTAAAAAAGGGATTACCATTGTCGAAAGCAATAGTTTTCTACACAATGATTTCAAAGTCTGTATGAATCGTGGTTTAAAAAGCAATCCCGATTTCGATTTATTCGTATGGCAATACAGTCTTAACTGGCCTATTTGTGTCGAGATGTGTCCCGGTTTCCCTAAAATGGCAATTACCTTCAGAGATCAAAGAAGCAATCTGCCGATCACCATAACAAACGATATGCTTATTGATGCTAATGTTTTTCAAAATAGCTCAATTGACCCTTTCTTTTTAAAACTTTATTCCTTTGCTGGGTTAGGATGTTATTCCTTATCACCTAAAGGTGCCAAACAACTTCTGGATCTTTCTTTGCCTATAGGAAAGAAGCAGCCCGCTACCTATCAAGAAAACGCAGTAGGAAGTAATCTCTATATCGTAGAAGGTGCGCAAGAACGACCCAATACCAGCTTGGACATAGAAATGAATAGGCATATTCCTACGCTTGAAACCTATACCAGTTATCCGATGTTGGCTATTACACCGAAACTGACATAAAATGATCCACTGCTGCAGAAAGTAAAAACAATTAGATATTTCGCTTTTATCGTTGATAAAACGGATGACATTATGATTTCTCAACACGATTAATAATGTCATCCAATTGATCGATGTCGATTTTAATTTTTTTATAAAGCGTGCTGGTAGGATTCGTTATTTCAATTGTTTCTTTCTCTTCAAAAGCTAAGCTCGCTTGTTGCGCATAAAATTCTAATACATGGCCGCTAATTTTCTTGCTTTTATCAATGAAATGAAAATGAAAGCCCGGTACAGATATCCTTCCATATAATTCTGGCGTCCAAAATCCAATTAACCGACCTCCAAGCATTTTATGCTTATCAACCTTTTGCGTGTTTGTTATTTGGTGAATATCTCGATTTCCTGCCTTTATACGATGCGGTCGTCTAATCATTAGATGATCAAACACCCCTTCTACTGATACAGCCAAGAAAATATTGTCCAATTGTATAAACTGTAAAAGAATCTCATAAGCGTTTTTATGCGTGATGTCAGATACCGAATAAATATTTTGTGGATTAAATGCTGTTATCTGCAAAAAAGGAACCATGGTTTGTTCAGTGAGTTTATGAAGTGCCTCTCCTGCTGTTGCTTCATAAGTAATCCCTTCGTAAATCGTAAGCTCACCATTAATTTCTTCTGAACAACCCAAACCAAAACTTTTGCAACAGCAAATATCAGATAAATATCTTTCACCACGACAATAACCTGACATCAAAGTCCCAATCGTAGAAAACTGAATTATCTTACTCATAGAATATAACTCCTTATGATCCATCATAAATCATACATAAAAAAGACAAGTAAATTCATAGGGATATATATTCTGTAATTGATATAAGTCAGTATATTCTTCTAAATTATATTCGATTTAATTCAAAATATATTTCATCGGATTTTGGATAGATTTATCTACGCAGTACATTGTTGATAAAAAATTTTGCAGTAATATTATATAATTAATTGATTTTTAAATAAAACTTTATATAAAATGCTTTTTACAATCTATTTTCTATTCAACAAAACAATTTAATATATTTAATCTCATTTATAACAATCT
>CALYOP010000010.1 GCA_945266285.1 uncultured Commensalibacter sp. | reverse complement strand
GAGCTATCCGCTTCACAACCTTCCCATCAATCATAATAAACCAATCCCCTTTAAATTACACGAAGCCATCACTGATAAATAATTAGTGTTTTGCTAAATGTTAAGCATTTATTTCTTTGTTTTATCAATTCATCGAATTGTCATAAAGTGTTCTTGATCTGTATAGCAACCGCTTCAGCCATACGGATCCCATCAATAGCCGCAGACATAATCCCACCGGCATAACCCGCCCCCTCACCTGCAGGAAAGAGGCCTTTGGTGTTTAAACTTTGACCATCTTTTCCACGTGGAATACGAACCGGTGAAGAAGTCCGTGTTTCCACACCAGTCATCACAGCATCCTTTAATGCATAACCTGAGAGTTTACGATTAAAGATTGGTAAAGCTTCACGAATAGATTGGATTACAAAATTTGGTAAAATT
Source organism: uncultured Commensalibacter sp. (assembly GCA_945266285.1). Lineage (GTDB taxonomy): Bacteria > Pseudomonadota > Alphaproteobacteria > Acetobacterales > Acetobacteraceae > Commensalibacter. The sequence goes on along the minus strand of CALYOP010000010.1, from coordinate 46,561 downwards.
TCGGCCAGATTGGTCGGTGTTACTCCAGGTTTATAAGAAGGAATAATTTCGCCCAAACAGTTTGAAGCACGATTTTTTAAGAAATCTTCGACGCGTTGTACGGGAGCGTGATAGTTATTTCCACCCAAAGCAAAAGCTTTCTGTTCCAAATGACGTTGAAAAGCTATTCCAGCCAAAGGATTACCTGGGTAATCACGTTCTGGTTCAACGCTTACCACAATGGCTGCATTTGCATTCCGTTCGGTACGGGAATATTGGCTCATGCCGTTCGTGACCACGCCACCTTCTTCAGATGCAGCTGCAATAACGCTTCCGCCAGGACACATACAAAATGAATAGACGCCTCGATCATTTCCACCATGGTGAACCAAATGATAATCCGCTGCTCCAAGCAATTTATGACCGGCTTGATGTCCGAATTGAATTTGATCAATCAAGGATTGCGGATGTTCAATACGCACCCCAACCGAAAAAGGTTTGGATTGGATTTCAACCCCATCCTTGTAAAGTGCCGTTAAAGTATCGCGCGCACTATGACCAATAGCCAAAATGACATGGCTAGCCTCAATTTCGCGACCATCCGTTAGACGTAATCCTTCGATTTGACGCTCTTTGGAAAGAATAAGCGATTCAACATTTGCGCTGAATTCATAGCTTCCGCCCAAAGATTCAATTTCGGTTCGGATATGTTCAACCATACTGACGAGGCGAAAAGTACCAATATGCGGTTTGGAAATATATAAAATTTCTTCAGGTGCACCTGCTTTCACAAATTCGGTAAGCACCTTGTGTCCATAATGATGAGGATCGCTAATTTTCGTATGCAATTTACCATCTGAAAAGGTGCCTGCACCGCCTTCTCCAAATTGCACATTACTTTCGGGATTGAATTGCGCCTTGCGCCAAAATGCAAAAGTATCAACCGTGCGTTCTTTGACCTTTTTACCCCGTTCAAGAATAAGCGGTCGCAAACCCATTTGTGCCAATAAAAGACCGGCCATAAAACCGCATGGGCCAGCACCGATAACAACAGGGCGACGATAACCTGTCTTTTGCGTCAAAGCTTCGCCTTCTTGGCGATTTATGATAAAATGATAACCAATCTCTGGAGCGGGTTGAAGATTTTTGTTCTGGGTATTTTCTTCCCAAAATTTTGCTTCATCATCGATGACACAGTCAATCGTGTAAACGAGCTTGATATTACCTCGTTTCCGTGCATCATAACCCCGACGAACCACGTGATATTGTTTAACCGTGGTTCCCAGTTTGGTTTCCAATGCATCTTGCAGCGCTTCTGGACGATGATCCAAAGGCAGTTTCAGTTCAGTAATACGAATCATGTTTGTCTATTAGCATGATAATCTGATAAAATTTTCATTATTTATTCAAGGCATCAAAAATTTTTCCTGTTGGGAAGGAAAAACGTTATAATTTAGAATTTGTTAGGGTGATAATCGTATTAAAATTATTTTTTCCTAACGCAAACCGGTCAGTATTTAAGGATCCATCGAATGACCCATATGGAAAGCGAAATCCACGCATTACATATATTCAAAGAAAATCAACATTGTTCTCATGATCATTCACATGATGAACATCATCATGAAGGTCATCACCACCATGTTCCTACTGAATTTGGAAAAGCTTTTGCTACAGGGATTATTATTAATCTTGTTTATGTAGGTACTGAAGCTTTGTGGGGTGTTTGGGCGGATTCGTTATCCCTAATTGCCGATGCAGGTCATAATTTATCGGATGTGTTAGCACTAGCCTGTGCATGGATTGCAGCGATCCTTAGCAAACGTCGGCCTTCTGTTTATTTTACATATGGCCTGCGACGTTCATCGATTTTGGCCTCACTGATTAATGCGGTTGCGCTATTGGTCGTTACAGGTGGAATTATATGGGAAGCGATTTCTCGCCTACTGCATCCCGTGCCGGTTGAAGGATGGACCATTATCATTGTTGCAGCAATCGGTGTTTTGGTTAATGGTTTTACAGCAATGCTTTTCATGTCAGGAAGCAAAGGCGATCTGAATATCAAAGGTGCTTTTCTTCATATGGCTTATGATGCTTTGCTATCTTTGGCAGTTGTGGTTACCGGTATTATTATTATCTTTACGGATCTTTATTGGTTGGATCCCATTGTTAGTCTCATTGTTGCCTTTACTATTATTTTAGGAACATGGTCCTTGCTTAGAGATTCATTAAATCTTGCATTGGATCGCGTACCGCAGATGATTGATCCCAAAGCCGTGGAACAATTCTTACGTTCACTTCCTGGGATTGTGGATTTACACGATCTTCATATCTGGCCTATGAGCACTACCGAAACGGCGTTAACCGTTCATTTAGTACGTAACCAGGTTTATTCTTCGGATGAATTACTGCATCAAGCAGCTAAAGAATTAAAAGAACATTTCAAGATTGATCATGCAACCTTTCAACTGGAATGGGATAAAGAAGCACAATCTTGTATGTTAGCTCATATTGGATCGGTCTAAGGCAATTTAATATCAATGTTTTTGAATACGGATCATCGGAAAAGGCTGTCTTTCGGAGCAGGCAGCATTCTGATTAGCTTGGTTGTTTTATATTTAAAATATATGGCATGGAAAGTTACGCATAGTGTCGCTTTTTATTCCGATGCCATGGAAACCCTTATTAACGTAGCATCCGCTATTTTAGGGTTAATTGCGCTGATTATCGCTGAACGCCCAGCTGATTATAATCATACTTATGGCCATTACAAAGCTGAATATCTTTCAGCCATTGTTGAAGGAGCCATGGTTTTCGCAACGGCAATATTAATTGGTTATGAAACATGGAATGCATGGTTTCATCCTGCTGAATTAACATTGCCTGTTTTGGGCATTATCTATAATGGTTCAGCAGGATTAATTAATCTTTTCTGGTCTTTAATCCTGTTGAACATCGGTAAAAAACTTCGTTCTCCGGCTTTGATTGCGGGGGGTAAACATGTTCTTTCTGATGTATGGACAACAATTGCGTTAATTATTGGATTCGCTTTAATTCCTTTGTTCAACTGGCCAAAACTGGATGCATTTTTAAGCTTTTTAATCGCATTAAATATTTTGCGTATCGGTTTTGACATGGTACGGGAATCAACCGATGGATTAATGGATAAAGCCTTAGAACCAGAAATGCTGGAACGTATCTTTAAAATTATCCGCAATGCAGCCCCTGAAGCATTAGAATTCCATATGGTTCGTTCGCGTCAGGTCGGTGCTGTTATTTTTCTGGATTTTCATCTTGTCGTTCCTGGTAATATGCAGGTATATGAAGCCCATAATATTTGTGACCACGTAGAAATGGCGCTTCATGATGCATTCGGCAATGTATCCATTAATATCCACGTCGAACCTGAAAGCGAAAAAAAGTTGTTGTGCTAATTATAAAAAAACATATATTTTTTTTACTTCTACTATCATTTTTTCAAAAATATATAAATCTTGGTTCAGGTTTCATGCGTTAAATCACTATAAAATGCTTTTACTGCTTCAGACTTCGATCTTTTTTAGAGATGGTTCATCCTATGCAAATTCCTACTGATTGCGCAGTTTTTTTGGATGCTGGTTATATTGAATATGTTATAAGACAGGATTTCCCTGGCATCCAGATTGATTATGTCAAGCTCGTCAGTGAAATATCAAAGGAACATATTTTATTTCGTTCCTTTTATTACAATTGCCTACCTTACCTAGATGTTCATTCTTCGGATTCTGAAAAAAGCCTATATGAAGGAAAGATCAATTTCTTTGAAGCTTTGAAATTCCTGCCACGTTTTGAAGTACGCTTAGGCGAGTTATCACGTTTCGAAGACCACGATACCGGTGCTTTCAGTTTTCATCAAAAACGCGTAGATTCATTAATAACAGTTGATATGTTGGAAGTCGCGTTGCGTCATCAAGTAAAAACCATCATTCTAGCAACCGGTGATAGTGATCTTATTCCAGCTGTAAAAGCAATTAAACGTGCGGGTTTGATTTGTATACTCTGGCATGGTTCTCTTAAAGGCAAAGCACCGCCAAGCCGAGAGCTTTTTCAAATTTGCGATGAACGTTTTGAATTTGAATCAATTATTGATAAAATTCAAAAACAAAACTACCGCTCTTAGACTTACGATCCCTTAGCCTTTTTAAGAAAGGTCAAGAACAGCAATCGTCCCATTTTCGGTACCAAAGCTTAATAAATCTCCTGCCGGACTAAAGGATAGCGCTGTTATAGAACCGTGCGATTGCTGGTTTCCAAAACAAACGGGTAAAACTTTTTTGGCATCTGTATCAATTAATAAAACACTACCATCCAAAAATCCCGCTGCCAACATTTCGTATTGGGGGTGAAACGTAACCTGAGTACAGCAACTATTGGGAATACCCGTTAATTCAGCAGGAGGTTTTCCAATCGGGCCACCATCAAAAAAAGGCCACATGACAACATTTTCCGTGCCACTAGTCGCCAGCCATTTCCCATTCATAGAAAAACTTAATGATTTAACCTTGGTTGTATAACCACTCATCCGCATATTATGACCATCCGATAAGCGCCATCCATGAAGATCATTTTCCTGCATAGCCGTGATCAATGCTTCATCATAAGGATGCATGATTACACCAATATGGCTCCCTTTCCAGACGAATCCACGTTTTTCTTGTGTATCCACTGCCCATAATGTTGCTCCATTATAATGTGAACAGGCAAGTGCTGTGCCATATTGGGAAAAATCAATACCACTAACCGTTGAATCATGTTGCAAAACGGCACAGTGTTCTTTGTCCTGGTTTTTGTAAACTTCGACTTGTTTCCCCGCTACAAAGGCAAATAGGCCCTGTTGGGTTTTAAGATTATACCAACTGGTTAGATGCTCAACCCATCGAGAAGCCTTGGCAACGCATTGTATAGGCTGCCCCGGAATAAATCTTTGAACCGTATTATCATCGCCACCCGTTAAAAAACCTTGTGGCGAAATATCTTGTGACAAGCATAAAATCCCTCCATCATGAGGATGATAGACCTTCCATTGATCGGGGGAATGTTTGTCTTGTGCTGTTGCAATCCATAAATCGCCATCTGCGGTTACATAGGCAAGATACTGACCATCGCGTGATATCACACAATCAATTACAGATCCTTCTATTTTACGAGAATGTCCACGATCATCCATTAGTTGGGATTGCAAAGCCATTTTGATTTATTCCTGATTTTTAAACTTGATGATTAAGCACGACAACGTTCAAATCCATCCTTAAGCAGTTTTTCTTGAATGTTACGACCAATAAAAACAAGACGGGAATTTCTTGTTTCTCCGGCTTTCCATGGCCCAATGAAATCACCATCCGCCATCATATGAACGGCCTGGAAAGCAAAACGTTCATTCATACCCTTCAAATTCAATATACCTTTTGTTCGTAAAAGATCCATACCAAATTGTTGTAATATCGACATGATCCAACTATTAAAGCGTGTTGCATCCAAAGGTTCATTAATCGTTAACGAAATGCTCGTAATTCCATCACCATGTTCATGATGTAAATGGGCATCATGATGATGTTCATGATCGTGGTGGTGATGTGCATCATCATGATCATTTTCAAGAAATTCAGGTAATAAAGACAAAGCATGTTGAAGATCAAATCCGCCTTGCTTTAGGACTTTATCCAAAGCGATATTCCCTTTTTCCGTGCGGTGAATTTGCGCGAATGGATTAATCGCCTTAAGACGGCTTTCAATTTTCAAAAGCGTTTCTTTATCCACCAAATCGGTCTTGTTTAACAAGATCACATCGGCAAAAGCAACCTGGCTAACCGCTTCTTTGCTATCATCAAGCGTTTGCATAACATTTTTTGCATCAACGACCGTTACAACCGCATCCAGTTTGCATTTGCTACGCACATCTTCATCAACGAAAAAAGTCTGTGCAACAGGAGCAGGATCCGCAAGTCCCGTTGTTTCAACGATAATTCCGTCGAATTTATGCCGACGCTTCATCAATGATTCAAGAATACGGACCAAATCTCCACGAATAGTACAGCATACACAACCATTATTCATTTCGAAAATTTCTTCGTCCGCATCGACGACCAAATCATTATCAACACCCAGTTCACCAAATTCATTGATAATGACCGCATATTTTTTTCCATGTTGCGCGGTAAGAATATGATTCAGCAAGGTGGTTTTTCCAGCACCCAAATATCCAGTCAAAACGGTTACTGGAACCAGTTGATCAGTATTTTTCTCTGTTACATTGCTATCCGACATCGTTGATCCTTTGTCCCAATATTTTCGTTTTATAAGACCATGTATAAGCTAGACCTATACCCAATAGCAGGAAAAACCAACCGCCCAAAGGCATGTTTACAAAATCACTGCTTGAAGCAAAAGGCCATTCATGTACAAAAATAGCAGCAAATAACCCAACCCGCCAAGATTTGCGTATCCGATCATTTAAAGCTTTTGCTTCAAAATTTAATCCGATACTTAGCTCTTTCAACCAGACGAATATCATTAATGAAAAAAATATGAGACCGGGTATCCCTCCATTAATAAGTGCTTCCAGATAATGGTTATGCGGATGCGGAAGGCAGATCACCGCACCACCACCATTTCCAGAGGTGGCATCCCAAGGTGGCCAACCATGAAAATAGGTTGGATCCCCGCAGCTATTCCTGAACGCATCATAGCCCAAACCTGCAATAGGATTGGCCAATGCCATGACAATGGCACGGATATAAATCAATCCATAAGGACTGGACGAAAAATGCGACATTTGTTTGATAAAATAAATAACCAGATGGTTAAAACTCTGCGGTGATATAAATGCCGTCGCTGCTGTCATCGCAGGAATCAAACAAGCCATAATTAAAGCCAGTGGTCTAAGCGCTTTAAGCCAGATCAAAGAAAGAATAATGCCCATGAGAAATAACATAAGCGGCATTCTTTGACCGGCTAAAATCAATATCGCACTTGCAGATATTAAAACCAGCAGGGCCCCTAAATTTCCTCGGATCCCTTTATAATAATTTACAAAATAATTACAGCCAACCAAGCTTATGGGTATAAGCAATCTCGACAAAGGTGCAGCCGCACGCGGATGATCATAGGGGCCTGTTAATGTGCCATCCATATATCGCGGTTGTCCAAAAAAATTAACCCCGACAATCGCCTGGCATAACATTTGTAAAATAATATAAGCAACACAGCCAATAATTACGTAAATAAGCCATCGCCTTCGCAAGGTATTGCGCAATACCCAATACTGCAAAGCGGCAACAAAAATCGGGAAACGAATAACGGCCAATGCCTGCAACAACGAATCAGAACCACCAAAATGCAATGGCCCAAACGGGATTGTACAAACGACGATCCATCCCCACCACAGCAAAACGACCATGAACCAGAATTGTCGAACCCAATCCCATGTTGAATCAATGGTCGAACGGAGTAGAAACAAAATCGCTATTAGATCAATTAATCCCTCAGCCACACCACGAAAATGGGTTAAGAAAATGGGCAGAATTAGTACAGATCCAAACGCGCTATAATCCAGAAATTTCCGGATACGATCCATTATGATTTACCTTTGATCAATTGCGCTTTCACTTTATTATATTAAAAATCTTTTAAAATCGGACAAATCTTTAGACGGAAATGCCTCAAAGCCTCTTTTGCTTTCTGTAAATCATATTTTTTTGCCTGCTGTAAACCCTTATGGGACTGATTAAGGCATATATTTTTATTTTTTATTAATTTTTTCAACGCATTAACTAAGTGGAATGGCTGTTCGGGATCCACCTGTATCGCGGCATCCCCTACAACTGACGGTAAAGCCCCCCTATTCGATACAATCAGTGGGGTTCCACATGCCATCGCTTCCAAAGCGGTCATACCAAAGGGTTCTGGCCAACGACTTGGCATGATCGCAATGGATGATTGCATCATTGCCGATAACACCTTGCCATGGGACATATAACCCCGTAAGCGGATTTGATTGGCTTTTGCCTGTTTCTTTAAGTTTTTTATAAAAGCGGTTTCTGGGCTATTTTCTGAAAAACGATCCGCACCGATCATTTCCGCTTTCCAATCTGGAAAATATTTTAAAACTTCACCACATGCTTGAACAAATAAATCGGCCCCTTTATCCGCAACCAGTCTTCCTACGAATAATATTCTTTTTTGCCGATCTTCTAATGGCACGAAATTGGGTAATTGCTGAAAATTGATACAATTTGGCAGAACACAAACCTGATCCAGCGTTAACCCTTCCAGAAAACGTTGCTTTAACCAGTCTGATACAACAACAACATGGGTTTTTTCCATTAACAAAAGGCGTTGTTGAACCGTTTTTGCCTCTCGCATTGTAAGCGGATCATTATGCAGAAAAAGACTAATAACAATTGATGGGCATTTTTTAGCAAGATAAATAGCCAATTCTGGACGATTATGAACCTCAACCATTTTGGGTTGATAGTGTTTAATTAAATCAATCACACCACAAGCATAATTTCTATTGTGACTAAATGGCCAGAAACTACGCGAAACCGATGAATATTGTATTCCTGAAAAAGGAAGAAAATTTAATGGTTTCCCAACAATCCGATCACCAGGTTCAGCAAGGTTTTTAATAAGCAAGCCAATTGCCCCAACACTCTCAGGAGAGAACCCCTCCTTAGGGGGTAATACCGTCATAACACCTGATGAAAAATGGGTCATAGGTTTCTAGATCATTAGAAAAATATAGAAAATAGAGGCATTCAAAGTTACCTCGTTATTCTATCACTATCTGAAATAAGCGGGATCAACAAAATTGGTATCAACATACAACAAATAGTCAGATAAAACATTTCCCATTACATTCTGATTTTTCAAAAACAATGCTACTTCTCCCAAATAAGAAACAAATGGGCCGGTTAATAGTTGTTTCTGATCTCTCAAATCAGGATAAGTTGAACCTGACAATAAGGTCACCGCATCATTGGGCGATATATGCATTAATTTTGCTATTTCCGTAACGGCCGGAGAAGTTGCATTCCAACTGGCTTTATTTTTCCGATAATCCTTGTAAATTTTAAGCGTTGTATCAACAAGATATTGCGGCGTATAGGGATCAGTGGAAATATTCTGATCCATCGTCACCCATAAACGATAGGTTGGAAATCCCCAATCTGCGACTTGACCCGAATCAACCAATACTTTTCCGGTTTCTTTAAGCTTCAGTAGCGTTATATCACTGACATAAGCCCCATCAATTGTACCTTTTTTCCATGCCTTCAAGATATCTTCAGGCTGCAAATTCACAATATGCACATCCGATAAAGGGATATTCCAATGTTGAAGTGCTCTCAACAAACTATAATGGGCATTGCTTACAAAAGGCGTTGCGATTTTCTTACCAATCAAGTCCTCTGGTTTCGTAATCTGACTGTTCAAAGAAACAACAAGGGCACTCGATTCACGAATAATTGCAGCAACAGCAATGGCACGAACCTGTAATCCAACCGTAGCTGCCGATACCAAGGATGTCGATTCAATGGTCCCAAACTGAACTTTTTTGTCACGAAGATCATTCAAAAGCTCGGTATCACGATCGTAATGTTGCCATTTTACCTTATCGCCAATCGCCTTAGGATAGTTATTTCCAACATGGGCAGATTTCGTAGGATCAACAAAATCCTGCCAACCGATAACAACCTGTGCCTGAACGGATCTACTAAAAAAGCTCAAATAAACGGTAAAACAGCAGAACAAAAAAACAAAACTTCTTAATAATGATTTTTTTGTAAAGAGCGATTGAAAAGACAACTGAGTATTCCTAGTAGAATTTATTAATTATTTTTAACGCAGGGAAATACCGCATACAACATCTTCTTTAAACAAACAAGCATTGTGATTGCGATTATTTATCATATTACGATTGAATAAAACCGCCACCCAATATTTGACTACCCCGGTAAAAAACACAAGCCTGACCCGGTGCGGGGCTTGCCTGATCTTTTAAAACGACTTTTGCACAATGCTGATCGGTAACCGAAACCGTTGCCTCACGTTCAACTTCGCGCGCTCTGATTTGTACTGTGCAATTTAAATTTCCAACTGGTTCAGGAATCAACCAATTCACATCACGCAGAAAAAATTCCTGCTTACCAGCTTTTTGTCTTGGGCCTATAATAATTCGTTTCTTTGAAGGATCAATACGAACCACCATCTGACGTTCACCATTACGCATGGCCAGATTCCCCAAACGCTTGCTTTGCCCGATGGTATAATGTGCAATACCTTCATGCTGTCCTAGGATCGTTCCTTGTTCATCGACAATTTCCCCAGGTTGGATACCTTCAGGTGCCAATTTTTCGACAATTTGTATATAAGATTTATCGGTTACAAAACATATATCCTGGCTATCTGCTTTTTGCGCTACGGTTAAACCAAAACGTTCTGCTTCCTTACGAACGGCATCTTTGTTCGGCATGTCCCCCAAAGGAAAACGTAAATAAGCCAATTGTTCAGCCGTCGTTGCGAATAAAAACCATGATTGATCTCGGGACATGTCAACAGGGCGATGCAATTCAACACCATGAGGTCCTTCGATACGACGAACGTAATGACCCGTTGCCATAGCCTCTGCACCGAGTTGCTTTGCCATATTTAACAGATCGGTAAATTTCACCCCTTGATTACAAGCAATACAAGGCACCGGCGTTTCACCACGGGTATAGGCTTCTGCAAAACGATCAATAACGGTTTGATGAAAACGCTGTTCGGCATCAATGACATAATGGGGAATATTCAACCGATCAGCAACACGCCGCGCATCGCGTATATCTTTACCCGCACAACAAGAGCCCTTTTTTACAACTCCGCGTGCATCATAAAGCTGAAGCGTGGCGCCAATGACTTCGTGCCCCTGTTCTTTTAAAAGCGCAGCAGTGACGGAGCTATCCACCCCACCGGACATGGCGACCACAATACGCATGGATCAAGACAACTTTGGTAAGCGAACGACCAGACCGTCCAGATCTTCGCTCATAATAATTTGACAACCTAACCGCGAAGTTTTTTCCAAACCAAATGCCATATCCAACATTTCTTCTTCTTCTTCAGCAGCAGGTTCAAGTTTTGACCACCAGTCAGGATCAATAATCACATGGCAAGTTGCGCAAGCCAATGATCCTTCGCAAGCTCCTTCTAAAGCAATTCCATGTTTATGAGCAATTTCCAGTACTGACAACCCAACGGGGGCATCAACTTCACGTCTTGTGCCATCAGGTTCAACAAATACCATTTGCGGCATATTAATATTCCTTAAATTAATCAATATCTAATCAGTGTATCTCTGCCATAGCGTCACGCCAAGCGCTATACAAGAATTTTATTGTTTGCTCGACTTCTTTTTCATGCGTCATTCGCCCAAAACACAGCCGAAAACTTCGCGATGCCTCTTCATCAGAAAGCCCCATCGCCCTTAAAACATAAGAAGTCGCAATGTCTGCTGATAAACAGGCCGAACTTGTCGAGACACATAATTGAGGTATTCGTCGTAAAAGATCAAGAGCAGGAATTTTCGGAAAACAAAGATTCAATGAACCCGGCAAGCGATTTTCTAACGATCCATTAACTTTCAAACCGGGAATAAGGGTCTGAAGCGTGTCGATAAATTTTTTTCGCCAAATCAGAAAACGCTCACTTTCAATAAGACCTTCACGTTTTGCGATCTGGCATGCGACACCAGAACCAATGATCAACGGTACGGGTAAGGTTCCTGAACGTAATCCTCTTTCCTGACCACCACCAGAAAATAAAGGTGTGATCCGTATTCTTGGTTTTCTTCTGACATAAAGCGCCCCGATACCTTTAGGCCCATAAAGCTTATGGGCAGAAATCGAAGCCAGATCGATATCCCATTCCCTGACATTCACTGGACGGGGTAATTTGCCCAAAATCTGAACAAGATCACAATGAAAAATAGCGCCTGCTTTATGACAAAGTGCTGATAATTGCTTGATTGGGTGTAATACACCGGTTTCATTATTGGCAGCCATAATACTAACCAGCAAGGTCGGGGTTTGTAAGGCTTCCTCAAGCGCATTTGGATCAAGCATCCCCTGTCGATCTACAGAAAGGATAAAAGGTTCTATTCCCTCTTTTTCCAAAGCAAGAACACTTTCTAAAACCGTTTTATGTTCAGTACTGACAGTGATAACACGTCTTGCCTTGGATTTTTGTTGTATTTGATGCCTAACTGCTCCTTTGATGGCAAGGTTATTGGCTTCGGTTGCTCCAGAGGTGAAAATAATTTCCGAGCTTTGAGCACCGATTAAATCAGCAACTTGATAACGTGCCTGTTCAACCGCTTTTTCAACAGGATGAGCCATTTGATGATTGGAATGATAATTGGCAAAATACGCATTAAAAAAAGGAAGCATCGCTTTGACGACTCGATCATCACACGGGGTCGTCGATTGATAATCCAGATAAATCGGTTGAAGGTTGGATTTACTTACGCTTTGACACATTTTCGATAGGCTTCGATAAATTGTCCAATAGCCGATTCCTCAACATTCCATGGCAAAGAAACACGAATGGCACAACTGGCAAGCTCGCCAAAGCCCATCGCTAATAATACGGGTGACTGGTTCACTTTGCCGGATGAACAGGCTGATCCCGAAGAAACACAAAACCCCGCCAGATCCAATGCCATGACTTGTTGTTGTGCCAAGCAGCCAGGAAAGATCAGGCAACTGGTATTTTCCAGGCGTTCGGCATCATCACCCGCAATAATGGCCCCTAATTTTCGCGCTTCCCGTTCGATTTCATCCCGCATATCCTTTAAATCAGAACGTGGATAATCATAGGCTTCTTGTGCGGCAGAAGCCATCCCTATAATCGCAGGTAATGCAGGGGTTCCCCCACGACGTCCTTGTTCTTGTCCACCACCAGGTAATAAAGGCATAAGCGGTCTTGCGCTTCCACTTTCTGTTTCCGCCAATAATAAAAGTCCCGCTCCTTTAGGGCCGCCCATTTTATGACCTGATAAGGCCAAACTATCCGCAGCCAATTCGTTTAAATGCACGGTTAAACGTCCACAAGCTTGAATTGCATCTACATGCAATATCGCTCCATATTGGTGACAAAGCGATGCGGCTTGCCCGATAGGGTGAATAACGCCCGTTTCATTATTCGCCATCATCAGGCAAACCATTGGTGGTATTTCCGCTTCAGCCAAAGCCTGTTCAAGAAAAACCAGATCAATCACTCCATTCGAATTTACAGGTAAAATCTTTTTAGGAAGGTCAACCTGACGGATAGCAGGATGTTCCGTAGCACCAATCCACAAAGGGCGATTACCAATCTGGCCATAAATTGCCAAAATATCCGCTTCGGTTCCACCCGATGTAAAAATTGCATTTTGCGGATCGCTTCCAAAAAGATCCGCCAAGCAATCTCTGGCATCTTCCATTGCATTATAATTTTTACGACCTGCCTGATGAACCGATGACGGATTTCCCACCAATTCCGCAGCTTGAATCATAGCCGAAAGTGCCTTGGGACGAATAGGTTCACTGGCATTGGCATCCAGATAAATACAATGACCAGAAGTTATCATTTTCTTAATTTCTTCAAATAAAGGGAATATCCCTAAAATTATGGGAAAAATATCGCATATAATAAATGAATCATCTGCGTTTTGTCCAATAAGCTTGGATTTTTGTCTATAATTTTTATCTATTTATAAATTTTTTCTTTAAAATCGACGATTAAGATTGCATTTTTTATAGTTGAAGGTTCATAGAAATATTATTAAACTTTTATTTTTTATATATTACAGCTAAATATACAATCTCTTCTTTTGCATTTAACAAGCGGATAATTATTTATATGCCAGAGGTAATGTTTGCAGGTTCAGCCGGTCGACTTGAAGGTCGCTATCATCATTCAACTGAACCTAATGCGCCCTTAGCTTTAATTCTTCACCCTCACCCATTACATGGTGGTACGATGAATAACCGTATTACCTATACCATGTATCGTACATTCCAAAAAATGGGTTTTTCGGTTTTACGTTATAATTCACGTGGTGTTGGTCGGTCACAAGGCCGTTATGATGGAGGACTTGGCGAAATAGCTGATGCAGCCGCTGCATTGGATTGGTTGCAAATGGCGAATACCAATTCCGTTGAATTATGGATTAGTGGTTATTCTTTTGGTGCCTTTATTGGGATGCAGCTTTTAATGCGCAGACCCGAAATCCGCGGATGGGTTAGTGTTGCCCCACCGGCCAATCACTATGATTTTGGCTTTTTGGCACCATGCCCATGCGGTGGTTTAATGATTGCGGGTGAATCCGATAATTTGGTTCCAAAAGAAGAAATCGAAAAACTGGTAGAAAAGCTTAATGCACAAAAAGGGATTGAAGTGGATTACCGCGTCATGCCAGGTGCAAATCATATTTTTGCTGAACAAGCTGACATGATCGGCGATGCTATTGAAGATCATGTTTCGTCAATGATTAAAGGTCGCAGCCTGGTTCCTACGATTGACTAATAATCTTGAATGAGGCTCGATCCAATTAAGAGCCTCTTTTTACCGAAAAATCGAATAAATCTTTTCCCATATTCCTTTTCGATCATCGATTACAAATAGCGATTTTTATTGCCTCCACATTTATTTTAGCACGATGAAAACAAACTGAAACGCGTATGTCAGTACATTCTAAACGCAAATCTATTGACCAAATTACCGAAGAATCAAAACATCACGGTTTAGAACGGTGTTTAGGACCGTGGCGTTTAACAATGCTTGGCATTGGTTCAGTCATCGGAGCCGGTATTTTTGTGATGACAGGTACCGCAGCCGCCAATTTCGCAGGTCCTGCGGTAATATTATCGTTTATCATTGCAAGTATTGCCTGTTTATTTACAGCTTTGGCTTATGGAGAATTAGCCTCTACCATCCCGGTTGCGGGATCAGCCTATAGCTACGCCTATACCTCTTTGGGAGAGGGCTTTGCTTGGGGCGTTGGATGGTTGCTTTTGTTAGAATATGGAATTTCCGCAGCATCCGTTGCATCCGGTTTTTCAAGCTATACCGTATCGCTTTTACATGACTTTGGTCTTCATGTGCCCGATTTCATCCATAACCCCATGTTTCAAGCAGCAGAAGGCGGTTACGATATGGGGATTATCTTTCATTACCGATTGGATATTATTGGGGCCTTATCCATTTTTGTAGCTTCTTTTTTATTGCTCTTTGGGGTTTCTGAATCAACAACCTTTAATGCAATTATTGTAGGGTTAAAGCTTTTTATTCTGTTACTTTTTATTGGAATTGGTGTCTTTTTCATTAAAAAAAGTAATCTCACCCCGTTTATTCCCCCTTCGCAAAACCTTTTACATTTCGGTGTGCCAGGTGTATTTCGTGCAGCATCGACGATTTTCTTTGCCTATATTGGGTTTGAAGCGGTTTCAACGGCTGCTTCTGAAGCACGCAATCCACAACGCGATGTTCCTTTTGGTATTATTGCCTCTTTGATCATTTGTACTTTGATTTACATTGGGGTGTCTTTGGTTTTGGTTGGGATTGTTCCTTATCAAAAATTAAATGTTTCTGATCCGCTGGCTTTGGCTGTAGATGCGATGGGACAACCCTGGCTTGCTTGGATTTTTAAAATTAGCGCCGTTATTGGTCTTTGTTCGGTTGTGCTTGTTTTATTATATGGGCAAACGCGTATTTTCTTTATTATGGCAAAAGATGGGTTATTGCCTCCTTTGTTTGGACGCCTGCATCCACGCTATCGAACCCCTTGGTCATGCACCATTGTTCTGGGTATTTTTGTTTCCGCAGCAACGGCGATCCTACCGATTGATATTATCAGTGATCTTGTAAGTCTTGGTACATCATTGGCATTTGCTGTCGTTTGTTTTACGGTGATTTGGCAACGGAATGCGCATCCAAATATTCATCGCCCTTTCAAGGTTCCTTTTGGTGGGTTTTTTATCAAAGGGATCTGGATTGGCTATATTCCCCTATTAGGAATTATTTGCTGTTGTGGAATGACAATCCCCTTATTGGTGGATACTTTCCGTTCTTTGTTTAATCACAACCCTATTCCTGCAATATTGCTTTGTTGTTATAGTGCTTTGGGTTTTCTGGGTTATTATGCTTATGGATGTCATCATTCCACTTTAAAAAAGACAATCAACACCCAATCTAAAGAATGATATCTTCATGAATTGAACATAAAGCATAGGAATGGATAACTTAGCCGTAAAAGAAATTTTTCAGCGTCTTCAGCAATCTTCCTTTAGAGTCCGATTTAAACTTAACGCCAAAGACGCTACATATCTGCAACAACGCGGTTTACCAGTTATTATGGAACATGGAGCTTCGTTCATTGAAAAGCGATTAGCTCCCGCTGTGCCAAAGAATGATGGAAAACAGACACCGTTGCGCGGACATCCCATATTCGTTGCTCAGCATGCCATGGCTTGTTGTTGTCGCAGCTGTCTGGAAAAATGGCATCATATTCCGAAAAATAAACCGCTATCTTTTGAAGAACAGGCCTATATATTACAGCTTTTGCAATATTGGCTTATCGATCAAGAAAGAAAAAATACACCTAAAGATGAAGTGCATTCATTGTTCGGGAAATAGCTTGGTGTTCGGTATAATGACGAAGCGCATATTCTCTGCCCGCCATGCCCATTTTTTTTCGCAATTGGGGATTGGAAATCATCAAAGCAAGCGCTTTTGCCAAAGATCCCGCTGATGCAGGGGGAACTAATAATCCCGTTTTTTGATGGAAGACCTGTTCCCTTGGGCCACGTATCGTCGTACTAATGACGGGTAATCCAGCAAGCATGGCCTCAATAATCGACATGGGTAAACCTTCAAAATGGCTAGGCAAAACAAAAATATCCGCCGCAGCCATAAGATGATTGACATCGTCACGATAGCCTAGAAAGCGCAGATGATCTCCTAGACGGTTCTGTGCTTTCTGAAAACATGCTTCTAATTTTTGTCCATGATCGGAATTTAACCGTTTTCCAACAATCCATAATTCAATTTTCGGAAAAGCATTTTTCAAAGCGGCCATCGCCGCTAGTAATTCTGGATAACCTTTATGCCGCACCAAACGCGACACAACTAAAATAACGATCCGATCTTCTGATACTTGCAATTGTTTACGTATTTGCTGTCGCATGGTGATATCTGGCCGAAATCGCTCTGGATCCCGACCATTTCCAACAGCAATTGGATGTGAGTGAATGAAAAACCGTTTCGCATCTTGGGCTTCTTCTTTGGAAACGGTCATATAGTAATCGGTAATCTTGCCTGTTCCCCATTCAAGAAACAAAGAAAGCAACCGCCGTAACCAGGATTTAATCCCTTTACCCGCTTGGTTAAACAAATAACCATGACAAGTATAAGCGATATAAGGTGTACCATTTAAAAAAGCAGCCCACCGTGCCAAAAGACCGCTAATCGGCATATGACCATGCACCAGATCCGGTTTTTCCGTTTTAATCAAATGGTAAAGAGACCAAAAAGCATGCCATTGTTTTATAGGCGAATAAGAACGCGCAAAGGGTAACGCAATAACGCGAAACCCCTTTTCACGAACATCCTGTAATAATGCACCATCTGCACAAACGCCTATGACCTCATGGCCACGATCTTTTAAACCGCACATTAACGGCAATAAAAATTGCCGTAATGAGAAATCAACATTTGTAACTTCCAGAATTTTCATAAATAAAGCACGATGACTTATATTTTACGATGTAATGCCCAACGAACAATTTGTCCTTTTGGTTCTAGTAGTTCTTCCGTTTCAGAAGCTTCCTGATTTTCACCGGCATTAGAAGGCTGCATATCAGGGTCTTCCCCAGGGTTTTGATTATGAAAAACAGCCACATAATCTGAATTATCCTTTAATGTTTTCGAATCGGCTTCGGTATCTTCCTCGTTATTATCCGATTTCGTTTCTTCAACGTTAACGGATGAGGAAATATCATCTTCGGCTGAAACATAAAGAACAATTTGTTTCGTGGCAATCTTTGCTCCACTTCCCCAATAAACACTGTCTTCTACCGTAGCAACCGCACCAGAATACCGGAACCACCATATTTGCCGTCCTTCTTGATGGTTTTCAGAAATCAGTACGATAATTTTATCGGTTTCCCCTTCTTTTATTTCAGTTGTTTCCTCAATAACAGAAATCGTAGGGTGTAAATGAAAACGAATTACAAAAGATAATGGCTTATCGGCTTCGATACATTCCTGCCCGCGTATATCTTCACCATCAGCAGAAAGGTAAATCGTCCGCGAATAAGTTGCACCAAATTTCTTTTCCCAGCCATTATGGCTTAATTCAAGAAGATGCGCCCCTTCAACAACACGATGGTCAGCCTTTACTTGGAAATCGGAATCATTATGGGCTTCAAATGGATTGATACTATCGGTGTCTTCCAAAACCAAAACTGAATGAGCCGCCGTTAATTTTAATGCCTTGCGCCATTCTGGAATCAAGCTGGAACCGCAATTAACGAAAATACGCTGCTTACCCATCGAAAATTCCATGGATAATGCACTGGCATGTACATAACTATCCCAACCAACTGGTGGCGGAACACCGCAATCAACCAATAAAGTTGCACGATTCACATGACAACGCATATAACCCCCATTGGGTATTTTTGTCATAGCTAAACGTTTTGGCGTTGCCTGTGAAAGTACGGTTTCTATTTTACGTCCATCTTGTTCGGTCGCACCGTTAAAAAGTGCTAGCCCTCCATCACTATGACGCAAGGATCTTAGAACCCGGCTCATACTATCCAGTGTACTAATTAAGCTGGATGCCGATGGTATATTAATAATTTGTAACATCAAACGTATTTCAACCAGATCCCGTAAAACACGAAATTGTATTTCTGGATTCCGTTCGATATGTGTTCCATCATCCAAAATTTGCTTGGCTAATTCCTCTTCTAGATATTTCTGAATTTTGGGAACCAGATACACATAATCCGGCATGCAAAGTAAAAATGACAATGTTCCTTTTAACAATGCAAAGGCATGATGGTCTTCTTTTTCGGGTGGTAACATAGCAAGCGCCATACGGCCTTCGCTCATAACCCGATTCATAAATTGTTGACGAAAATGGTCATCAGCAGATGCACCAAAAAAATCATAATGCCCCAACCAATGCGCTAATCGATCACCAATTACCCCCATTTGATAAGCTTGGACATCATGGCTGGATGATGATCGGCTAATCCAATCACTAATCAAAGAACGGGTTAAAAGCCGCGCACCATCGGTTCCCAATTCTCGCATATCGCGCAACCAGGCAAAACTATGCATATATCTTAACGCTGAGAGCGGTGTTTGATGATCCCCCCATTTCCCCACAGAAAAAGGGCTTAGGGTATTCGCATAAAGCAACTCACCTTTTAAAAGCTGAGCAGCAATCGTTGAATCACCTTTCCATAAATCTCTTAATGCAAAAGCTGGAGAACTTCGAACATTCCCTTGCCTAAAAGCCGACATACGAGCCATAGAAAGCTTAACGCGACGTATGAAACGGCTTGAATCCATCCCTCTTTCTCCGAATGATAAAATAAATTATATGAGTCTTAAAAGAAATGATAGCAAAATTAGTTTCCAGCCAAACGCTATAAAAATGAAACGACTTTATTTCTGATAACGCAATGCATCCATTGCATTTTTATAATTTTCTTGACCATAAACCGAAGTACCTGCAATCAGAACATCGGCACCGGCATCAACAACCAAAGGTGCTGTTTCTTTCGTAATCCCACCATCAACACTGATACGGATATCCCTTCCAGTAGCATCAACCATTTGACGCAATTTGCGGATTTTTGGCAGTTGGCTATGAAGAAAAGCCTGCCCACCAAATCCAGGATTAACCGTCATAACCAAAATAATATCCACCATATCCAGAACTTGGCTAATCGCTTCGGGTGGGGTTGCTGGGCACAAAACAATCCCTGATTTTATCCCAAAAGATTTAATGGTTTGTAAAGTACGATGCGCATGGGGACCGGCTTCAATATGAAACGTAATATGATCTGCACCCGCCTTAACAAAAGGTTCAATAAATAAATCCACAGGGGATATCATTAAATGCACATCAAATGGCAATTTGCTATAGGGTCTGAGCGATTTTAAAAAGGGAGGGCCAAAAGTTAAATTGGGAACAAAGTGACCATCCATGACATCCAAATGAACCCAGTCAGCCCCCTGTTTATCAATAGCTTCGATTTCTTCGCCCATTTTTGCAAAATTAGCAGAAAGAATACTAGGAGCAATCAAAGGGGTTCGTAATGCTGGCATTTAGTTCTCCTATTTTAAAGAATATATTTCCCACAATATAAACCTTTGGCGATCCCAATAGCATATATTTTTTAAGAAATATGAATTCTGAAATCATAAGATTATAGAACTACAATAAGTCCTAATTAGGAACAAAAATAGTATTAACTTCAGAATTAGAGAACTTTTTTTATTTTAACAAGGTTTCATAAATTTTTTGATATTGTCGTGCTGATTTTTGCCATGAAAAATCTTGTTGCATTCCGCGTTGCTGAAGCGTGCGCCAAAGTTTTCTGTTTTTCCACTGCTCCATTGCCCAATCAACCGTTCCCCGAAACCCTTCGCGTGTCATATCATAAAAAACAAAACCTGTAGCTGTCTTGTCCTTAATATTCTCAATTGTCGTATTCACGACGGTATCGGTTAACCCTCCTGTGGCATGAACAAGGGGTAAGGTACCATAATGAAGGGCAGCCATCTGCGTTAGGCCACAAGGTTCAAAACGGCTTGGAACCAAAAGAACATCCGCAGCAGCCATTATCTGATGGGCCATTTCTTCATTATAACCATAAAAAAGTACAATCTGCCCCGCATATTGACGCTGATGATAATTTACGAATTCCGTAAATTGATGTTCAAGCACCGGATCACCACTGCCAAGCAAAACGAACTGCGCACCATAATCCAATAAATAGGTCAATGAATCGAGAACGATATCTAACCCTTTTTGATAAACAAGACGACTAATCACACCGAATAACGGTTTGTCTGGATTGACTTGCAATCTGGCAGCGTGTTGGAATTCTCCTTTATTCAACAGCTTGTTCTTTAAATTACGCGCATTATAGTTTGTTGTGATTTTTTTATCCGTTTTTGGATCCCAAACTGCTTCATCCAAACCGTTCAGGATACCGCTAAAACGTTCATAATGCATACGATCAGCCAATAGCCCCTGAAAGCCAAGCCCAAGATCCGTATTAACAATTTCCTGCGCATAGGTCGGACTGACTGTTGTGACATGACCCGCAAAATAAATTCCGGCCTTTAAAAAAGAAATCTGTCCATAACATTCCACGCCATAAACAGAATATAATTCCGCAGGCAACCATAAATCATTCATATGGTAAGGGGAAAAACACCCCTGATAGGCCAAATTATGGATGGTAAATACGCTATTCGTAACATGGCGACCGGTTTTTGCAGCCAAATAAGCACAAGCCAATCCAGCATGCCAATCATGCGCATGTAAGATATCTGCATTCCATAAAGGATCTACGCCATAAAGAAGTTCCGATCCAACCCATCCCAAAACACCAAATCGTATATGATTATCCCCATAGGCCATATTATATTGGTCATGATAAGGATTATTAGGGCGATCATATAAATGCGGTGCATCAATATAATAAATGCCAATACCATTATAAAAACCGAAACGTAATGCCACACGTCCGGCAAAGCTATCAATTTCAGCAACGAGCGATGTTGGGCCTACACCATCTCTAATTGCAGGAAAACCAGGAAGAAGAATACGAACATCCAATTCCATCTTCTGCCTGTGCCTTTGGCAAACTACCGGTAACATCCGCAAGGCCACCCGTTTTCAAAAGTGGATAAAATTCAGAACAAACATGGATAATGCGCATATTAGATTTTTCCTTCTATCCTTGGTTAAAGCCTAATTTTCGCATCATATCCTTGGTCACCAATACAATCCCTTTTTCGGATACAGAAAAACGTTTTCTGTCTTCTTCTGAGTTCATTCCGATCACCATTTCATCTGGAATAATACAAGCCTGATCAATAATACAACGTGACAAATGACATTTATTTCCAATCACAACATTTGGAAGCAGAATAGAAGAGTCAATTGCGCAAAAAGAATTAATTCTAACCTTGGAAAATAAAACCGAATTAATGACCATTGATCCGTTAATAATATCCCCCGAACCAATCAATGAATTGATCGTCATACCTGGGCCGCCATCCAAATTCTGAACAAATTTTGCCGGTGGTAACGGTTCTACATAAGTACGAATAGGCCAAGAATGATCATACATATTCAATTCTGGCATTACCGATGCCAAATCAAGATTGGCGCGCCAATACGCATCAATCGTTCCTACATCCCGCCAATAAGTTGATGCCTGGGGACTGTTTTTGACACATGATCTTTCAAAAGAATGTACCCATGCTTCGCCTGCCGCTACGGCTTTTGGGATGATATCATGACCAAAATCGTGGCTGGAACTTTTATCTTCGTTATCCTTTTCCAACATATTAAATAGGTAATTGGAATTAAAGATATAAATCCCCATATTGGCCAATACTGTTTTTTGGTCATCATTTAACAATTCTGGATTTTCTGGTTTTTCAATAAACTGAGAAATCTTGCCCTGTTTATCAACATCCAGAATTCCGAAATGCTTTGCGTCTGCAATGGGTATTCAATACAAGCCACCGTACATTTTGCTCCTTTATCCACATGATCAAGAAGCATCTTGGCATAATCCATCTTATAGATATGATCCCCTGCCAGAATGATTATATATTTCGCACGATAACGTTTGATAATATCCATATTCTGGAAAATCGCATCGCCCGTTCCCCCATACCAATGTTCGGCTTCATTGCGTTGCTGGGCAGGAAGCAAATCAATAAATTCATTCATTTCCTCATTCAGAAAAGACCAACCCTTTTGTAAATGCTGAATAAGCGAATGGGATTGATATTGTGTTAAAACACCGATTTTCCGAATTCCAGAATTCAGGCAGTTAGAAAGCGCAAAATCAATAATTCTGAACTTTCCGCCGAAATGAACGGCGGGTTTTGCCCGTTTTAAGGTTAATTCCTTTAACCTTGAACCTCTTCCCCCGGCCAAAACCAAAACTGCGGTTTGTTTTGGTAATTCCTATGCTAGAATTTGTGCCTTATCAATTTCAGGTATCATCAATTTTATCCCCTATCCGCAGCAAGTAAACCAATTGCCTTTGAAGGCAACCAGCAATAATTCCATTCCACTTTTTTAATATTAGTATGCTCATCAAATTCCGGCTGACAACCGACATTTACGTGAGAACAAATGGCATTACGCCAATTTTCCGGCTTCAATTTAAATTTTATCTTTTCTGTCGAATTATTGATAAGTATCAACCACTTTTCCGAAAGCTCAATCTGTAAAATTAAGGAATTTGGTGATTCCCATTCCTGCACCGTCAAAGGTTTTACTTCGGCATTAAGCCAACGGACATCTTGATTGGTTGTCCACCATTGATTCACTTGCAATGCAGGAATTTTTTTTCGCAAAGCAATAAGCTGGATACAGAAATCATACAAATCATGATCAAAATCTTCCCAGTTTAACCATGAAATTTCATTATCCTGACAATAACCATTATTATTGCCTTGCTGACTATTTCCCCATTCATCACCCGACATCAACATTGGCGTGCCTTGGGAAAGTAATAACAAAGCCAATAATTGACTGGCCCGTATTTTACGTAATTGTTTAATGGAATCAGAAGCTGCATTGCCTTCAATACCATGATTATTGCTCCAATTCGTATTATTCCCATCATGATTTTGTTCGCCATTGGCTTCGTTATGTTTTTGTTCAAAACTCAACAAATCATGCAGCGTAAAACCATCATGACAGGTCAGAAAATTAATAGACGCATTGGGTCGACGATGTGATTTTTCAAAAATCTGACTTGATGCTGCAAAACGTTGGGCGAATTGCCCCAAATTGACCCTACCAATTAACCAAAACCGGCGCATATCTTCACGGAAACGATCATTCCATTCGGCAAAAGGGCTGGGGAAATTACCGAATTGATAACCTCCATTTCCTATATCCCAAGGTTCAGCAATCAGCTTAACAGATTTTAAAATAGGATCTTGTCTCAATGCATTTAAAAAGGATGCTTCTGGTGAAAAATCCGGGATTCGCCCTAAAACAGTGCCTAAATCAAAACGAAACCCATCAACATGAAATTCCGAAACCCAATAACGCAAACAATCCAAAACCCATTCTATGACTTCTGCCTTGGTTAATTTTAGCGTATTGCCACATCCGGTCCAATTTTTGGGAACACCTTGGTCATCAAGCCAATAGTAATTTTTCTTATCGATCCCCTTAAGCGAAAGAATAGGACATGCATCATCCAGTTCCGCCGTATGATTAAATACGACATCCAAAATGACTTCGATATCAGCCTGATGCAATGCTTTGACCGCATCTTTAAATTCCTTCCGGGGATTACTTCCGGGTTGCTTTGATCCATATCGCGGTTCTATGGAAAAAGGTGCAATGACATTATAGCCCCAATAATTTCTCAAACCCAATTTCTGCAAACGCGGTTCATCGATATGTTGCTGAATAGGCAGCAGCTCAATTGCCGTAATGCCGAGTTTTTTGAAATAAGCAAGCATCACCGGATGCCCTAAAGCTGCATAGCTTCCACGAATATCCGGTGGCAAATCGGGATGTAACTGGGTTAACCCTTTAACATGAGCTTCATAGATAATCGTCGCTCCCCATTCATGTGCTGGGGGACGATCTTGTTGCCAATCATAAGGATCATCTACGACGACTGATTTCGGAATGAAGGCAGCATTATCTTGTTCCCCATCATAAAGAGCTGGATGGTCATGAACATCACCAGATAATGCTTTGGCATATGGGTCAATTAATAATCGGTTGGCATTAAAAACAAAACCTTGCTCAGGATTATTGGGGCCATAAACACGATAATTATAATAAAGACCAGGCTTAGCCCCTATTAAATAGCCGTACCAGATATTCCCTTCACGTGCTGGCATAAACAAGCGTGTTTCGTGATGTTGATCATCAAAAACACAAAGTTCAACCTTTTCAGCGTGTTCGGAAAAAAGGGAAAAATAAACGCCCTTTCCATCGTAAATACTGCCCAGTGTTGAATATCGCTTTGATGCTGTTAAAATCATGTCTTTCTTTGGATATCTTTTTTTACGAGATATATTGTTGCCAAAGGCGGCAAGGTTAAAACAATCGAACAGGCTTTACCGTGGCTTTCCACAGCTTGTGTTGGAATATCATTCTCATTAACCACATGAGAACCACCATAAGATTCATGGTCGGAATTCAAAATTTCCGTATAAATTCCTTTATGTCGCACACCAAAACGATAATCGTTACGCACAACAGGGGTTAAATTAGCAATCACAATGATTGCATTATCATTACGGTCAATCCGTTCGAAAACGAAAACGGAATTATCTGCATCACCAACCACCAACCAGTTAAAACCATCAACATTGTAATCCTGCTGATAAAGCGCAGGATATTTTTTGTATAAATGGTTTAAATCCTTGACGAGTAATTGAACCCCACGATGAGGATTATGGTCTGGATTATCCAATAAATGCCAATCAAGTTGGCTATCATGGTTCCATTCATCCCATTGACCAAATTCACAACCCATAAAGAGTAATTTCTTGCCTGGAAAAGCCCACATATAGCTTAGATAAGCCCGCAGATTGGCAAATTTCTGCCAAACATCTCCGGACATTTTTCGTAATAATGACCCTTTGCCGTAAACAACCTCGTCATGAGAAATTGGTAATACAAAATTCTCGCTATAGGCATAAAGTATCCCAAACGTGATCAAATGATGATGATGATGTTTCCGATATAGCGGATCAAGTTTGAAATAATTGAGCGAATCATGCATCCAACCCATATTCCATTTATAATGGAACCCAAGCCCCCGATGTTCCGGCGGCAAGGTCACGCCTGGGAAATCGGTTGATTCTTCTGCAATAGTTACCGCATTGGGAAACTGCTTGCCAATTGCCATATTGGTTTCACGCAAAAATTCAATTGCTTCGAGGTTTTCTCGACCGCCATATTTGTTGGGCAACCATTCCCCACTGGAACGGCTATAATCCCGATAAAGCATCGAAGCCACCGCATCAAAGCGCAAACCGTCAATTCCAAAGCGATCAATCCAATAACAAGCATTGGTTAGCAGATAATTTTTTAATTCATATCGCCCATAATTATAAATCATGGTATCCCAATCGGTATGTTCACCCTCCCGAGGATCCGCATATTCATAAAGTGGCGTGCCATCAAAACGGCGCAAACCATGTGCATCTTTGGGAAAATGGCCAGGAACCCAATCAAGAATAACACCAATCCCCGCCGCATGCGCTGTTTGGATTAAAAATGCGAAATCATCAGGACTTCCAAAACGGCTGGTCGGTGAAAAAAGACCAATAGGTTGATATCCCCATGATGCGTCAAAGGGATGTTCCATAACCGGCATCAATTCAATATGCGTAAATCCCATTTCCTGAACATAAGGAATTAACTGTTCTGCCAATTCACGATAGGTTAGCCATGAATGATCTTCATGCCGTTTCCATGAACCCAAATGAACTTCATAAATTGAAACGGGACTATCAAAACGTGTTATTTTTCGTGGATTTTGCCTTGACCGACTTTAGCGGGTAAATTGACAATTTGACTTGCTGTATTGGGTCTAAGTTCTGTGCAAAATGCATAAGGGTCGGCTTTTAAAATCAGATGATCATTATGGTCAATTAATTCATATTTATAAAGCTGCCCGATACGGGCATAAGGAATAAATAATTCCCAAACACCCATCTCTTTACGCAGCCGCATAGGATTTTGCCGCCCGTCCCAAAAATTGAAATCACCAACAACCGCGACCCGTTTGGCATTGGGTGCCCAAACGGCAAACATCACCCCTTGAACATCCCCCAAAGTTATCGGATGTGCCCCCAATTTTTCATAGGCACGTAAATGCTTACCTTCGGAAATAAGCCAGCTATCTATTTCCTGAAGCAGAATCCAAAAACGATAAGGGTCTTCACGTATTTCATGATAATCACCCCAACGAATATCTAATAAATAAGGAAAAGGTTTTTTAAATTGTTTAGTCTTCCCTATAAAAAAACCTTTGTCATCTATTTTTTCCAAAGTTATTAGTTTTTTGCCCGTTTCCTTGTGAAGGACATGAACCTGAGTGGCTTCTGGGATAAAAGCACGAATTTCCATCCTATCCGGTGTTGTATGAATCCCCAATATTGAAAAAGGATCATCACATTTCCCAGCAATAACCTTGTTTATTTCTTCGCGTAATTCATTCTTTTGCAAACCCTATATACCCTTTGCTGGTATTTCTGATAAATAATAATACAATTAATTTAAAATAATTGAAATCTATAGAATAGAAATTTTATTTTCTTAATTTTTAATTTATTAAATCAACGGACAATTTTAACCATGAATTGCAATATATTATTTTGTAATGATAATATATTTCTAATAAATTCATAATAATTTGCCTTGCAAAATTAAAAATAGCAGCTCATCATTAATACTTGTGGTTTAGTCTCGTGATTGCCGCATAACCTTTTATATTTTTCGAGAAGACCAATGGAAAAAAAAACCCAATATCCAATATTCGGCCCCGGCGAGTAATGTCGAACATATTAAACGTGCTATTGCTTATAAGCTTGTTTTTTCCATTGGACAGATCCCGGCTATCGCGGACAAGACCGACTGGTTAAATGCGGTTATTCTTTCGGTTCGCGATCTTATGGTCGAAGATTGGTTGAAAACCGTTGAAACGGAAATATCAAATCCTAATCGACAAGTTCACTATATTTCTATTGAATATTTGATGGGAAGAACCCTTTCCAACGCCCTGATTTCAACGGGTCTTTATGATCAAGTAAAACAGGCATTGGGGGAAATGTGGATTGACCTTGATGAATTATGTGAAATGGAAGCCGATCCCGGCTTAGGCAATGAGGGATTGGGACGTTTGGCTGCTTGTTTTATGGATTCGCTTTCAACGCTGGGTTACCCCGCATGGGGTTATGGATTGCGTTATGATTATGGCATGTTCAAACAATGTATTATTGACAATAAACAAGTCGAAAAAACGGATGACTGGTTAAAATATGGTTTTTCGTGGGAGTTTTTCAGAGACAAAGCCAAACATGTCGTTCAATTTGGTGGTTATGTAATACAAGAAGGTGAAATCGGTAAATGGGTTAGCGATGGTAAAGTCATGGCCGTTGCTTATGATCAAATTATTCCTGGATATAACACCGATACTACCAATACTTTGCGTCTTTGGTCTGCCCATGCTTATGATGATTTGGATATGGCCAAATTCAATCAAGGTGATTATGCCAATGCACTTGGCAAAAAAACCATGGCTGAAAATATCACGTCGATCTTATATCCCGATGATAGTACTGAACATGGGAAAGTCCTTCGTCTTTTGCAGGAATATTTATTGGTTTCAGCTACGGTTCAGGATATCGTTCACCGTCACTATTTGGTTTATAAAACGGTTGATAACCTGGCTGATAAAATTGCCATCCACTTAAATGATACGCATCCTGTTTTATCCATCCCTGAATTAATCCGTGTTCTTGTTACGGATTATCAATGCACTTGGGATAAAGCATGGGAAATGACTCAAAAGATTTTCTCTTATACCAACCATACCCTTTTAAGTGAGGCTTTGGAATGCTGGCCCGTATCCATGATCGGTAAGCTTCTTCCCCAACATTTACAGATTATTTACAAAATCAATTATGATTTTCTTGAATTCTGCAAAAAATCAAAGTTTGGCGATACGGATTTCATACGGCGCGTTTCCATTATTGACGAAGATAACGGCCGTCGCGTTCGTATGGCATGGTTGGCAGTTATTGGATCGCACAAAGTTAATGGCGTATCCAAATTGCATTCCAATTTAATGGCTACAGAATTATTTGGTGATTTTGCGAAAATATGGCCTGATAAATTCATTAATGTCACCAATGGCGTCACCCCAAGACGGTGGATTGGAATTGCCAATCCAAAGCTGGCGAATTTGCTTAATCAAAGAATTGGTGGGGATTGGCGCAAAAACCTAACAAAACTTTCTAATGTCAAACAGTTTGTTAATGATAAAAGTTTTCTCAAAGAATTTTTGAAATCAAATATCAAAATAAAAAACGCCTAGCAAATTACGTTTTTGAAAATCTGCATATCCAGATTGATCCAAACGCCATGTTTGATATACAAATCAAACGTATTCACGAATATAAACGCCAGACGCTTAATTTGCTTCATGTTATTGTCCGCTATAATGAAATTTTACAAAATCCTGATGCAGATTGGGTGCCAAGGGTTGTTTTCTTTAGTGGGAAAGCAGCACCTGGTTATGTTGTTGCCAAGGGCATCATTGAGATAATTAATGAAGTTACTCAGGTTATTAACAATGATGCGCGTGTAAAAAACAAATTAAAGGTTGTCTTTATCCCCAATTACAGCGTCAGTATCGCCGAAATGATGATTCCGGCAGCTGATTTATCCGAACAAATTTCTTTGGCTGGTTATGAAGCATCAGGTACCAGCAATATGAAATTTATCCTGAATGGTGCGATTATTATCGGCACATTAGACGGGGCCAATATTGAAATCAAAGAATGTGTAGGGGATGAAAATATCTTTATTTTTGGTCACACAGCCGAAGAAGTTATCGAAATCCGCAAACATTATGATCTCAATAAATACTGGCAAGACCAACGGATTCATAAAGCATTAACCGATATCAGTTCTGGTAAATTTAGCCCCAATGAACCCAATCGTTTTGCACCTTTTTTAATGGGTAATTTTCAGGACTATTATCAGAATTTTGCCGATTTTGACTCCTATTACAACACACAGAAAAAAGTGGATGCGCTTTATCGTGACCCTATGAAATGGGCAAAATGCGCGATTATGAATATTGCCTGCGCTGGAATGTTTTCTTCGGATCGCAGTATTCAAGAATATGCTGAAAAAATATGGAACATTGAACCCATCAATGCATAAAGAAGCATCATTAAATAGCAGATTCAGTTTTTAGGATCTGCTATTTAAAAGAAACAATAAATGATTGCGTTCCCGAAAAGGGATGTTTTGATATTTTCGTTATTCATAAAACGATCTTACGCGTAACGAATTCTGCGAATCTGGCATTACATTTATAAAGAAGCAGTTTTCCCCATAAGCAGAAAATTCTAGATTTTATAGGCCATATTTGTCAAAAATATGTTTAAGTCACGTAAAAATTCTAATTTCGTAATTTTATTCACATTTTAGAGATAATAAGCCTCCTGTTCACAAGAATAGCCATCATATGACTTAAAATCGTAGGGTGATTGATATATATCTACTTGTGTAGTTATTTTTTTATTGAATGAAGCAAGGCTTTCGATGCTTCTTCGATTTTATATTATAAAAGGTATCCTTACATATGAGTTCAACGTTTTTCATTCCTGCCGTTAATATCATCGGTGAAAATGCATTAAACGATGCTGTTAGTCATATTAAAAATCTCGGTTTAAAACATGGTTTGATTGTAACCGATGATTTCATGAATAAATCAGGTACCGTTCAGCATATTAGAGATCTTCTGGCCAAAGCGAATGTTAATGTCGCTGTTTATGCTGGTACACAACCAAACCCAACCACAAAAAACGTAGCTGACGGATTAGCAATCTTAAAAGAAAATAATTGTGACTTCGTTATTTCTTTGGGTGGTGGTTCTCCGCATGACTGTGCAAAAGGGGTTGCTCTGGTCGCTACAAATGGTGGCGAAATCAAGGATTATGAAGGTGTTGACCGTTCAAAGAAACCTGCACTTCCATTAATTGCCATTAACACCACAGCTGGTACAGCTAGTGAAATGACCCGTTTCTGCATCATCACCGATGAAAAACGTCATATTAAAATGGCTATCCTTACCCCACATGTTACCCCAATTCTTTCCGTCAATGATCCTTTATTGATGAAAGGTATGCCTCCTGGATTAACAGCAGCAACCGGTATGGATGCTTTAACACATGCTGTCGAGGCTTATGTCTCAACAGCAGCAACACCAATTACCGATGCTTGTGCGCTTAAAGCCGTTACCTTGATTGTTAATAATCTGCGCACCGCTGTTAAAGAAGGCAGCAACATGAATGCCCGTGAAAACATGGCTTATGCTCAGTTCTTAGCAGGTATGGCTTTTAATAATGCTTCTTTGGGTTATGTGCATGCTATGGCTCACCAATTGGGTGGCTTTTATGGTCTTCCCCATGGTGTATGTAATGCTGTGCTATTACCACATGTTCAAGAATACAACGCACCAAGCTGCGCTGGCCGTTTGAAAGACATTGCGAAAGCAATGCTTGTAAATGTTGATGGCATGACCGACGAACAAGGTGCAAAAGCTTGTATTGCTGCTATTCGTCAGCTTTCCAAAGATATTAACATCCCTGCTAATCTTACCGAATTAAAAGTCAAAGCTGAAGATATCCCAACTTTGGCTACTAACGCACTGAAAGATGCTTGTGCTTTAACCAATCCTCGCACAGGTAATCAGGCTGAAGTCGAAGCGATCTTCAAATCAGCAATGTAATTCTGATCTGATTTTATCGGATTGAATAAAAGCCGTTTTCCTATTTTAAGGAAAGCGGCTTTCTTGTTATTTATTTGTCTTGAATCGATATAAATTGCTTTTCAATGATAAGGATTAAGAACATTTAAAGAACATCAATAAATGTGATGTTCATTTTAACATTCCTATATAAAATTCGTATTTTACATTCCTTTAAAGTAAATAGAAACTTAACAAGAACATAATTAAATTAATCTATTGATATAGATCATTGTTTCTCTTTATCCAAAACATAAAATCAAACCATTTTACGCAAAAGAAAAAAGGATATGCTACGCAACATATCCCTTTACCTTATCCATTTAACAAAGAAGAATTTTAAAATTCAACTTGTGATTTAAATCCTAAGAATGCTGCATCATTAATATTTTTCTGCGCATTGGGATGAATTTCATATTGGAAATCGGGTTGGAAACGAACCCCTTCGTAAAGGCGGATAATATAGGTTAATTCGAATGTATCTTCTGCCGTTTGCAATCCTGGACGCAAAGCACCGCCAGGGAACCCTCCACTAAGCCCCGTTTGGCTAAGATAATAACGTTGTGCACGTTTTAATTTTCCACTCATTGTCTGGTGAATAAACAGCAGACCAATAGCATCCTGTGGTCTTGATTTCCAGAATCCCGTATTGATAAGCCCCGCAATGATTTCGTCTTTGCGTTGGAAAGTTAAAGGATTGCTGTGTATCCAACCAACCAAACCAATCAAACCACTCGCATCACTAGGCCCATTACGAAGGATCATTTGATCCAACATAACCCATTCAGTATCACGACCACGATGCCATTTTTGTGGCTGACCGCTTGTGGCTACATGACCACCATAAATGTCTTTTCCCCAAACCTGATAAGGCGAAGTATCATAAGCAAAACCGAATTTATAGTGACCCGGTAATTCGTCTTTTCCCCATTTTGGTTCAAAACCAACTTCAATCGGAATTTCACCCCCGGCGTCACGACTGGTTTTTACCAAACCTGCCCAACCAGCACGGTGTCCAGCAGCATTCCCATAAGCAGCGCGGCTAACTTGATAAAGACCAACACGGACATAAACTTTTGGAATCGGCCGAACCATTAAATTCGTGCCCCAGCTTGCATCAGGCCAAGCATTAAAACCACCAACCTGACCCACCAATGCTTTTGGGTTACCACAAATACCGTTATTCATAAAGTTACAGTGCAATGGGCTTGAAGCATAATGCGCACCAACGGCCATACGTCCAAAAGTCCATACGATTCTGCTATTAAGAAAACGTTTATCCGTATAAAGCTGAATTAATTTAGCTGCGACGTTACCACTCGCACCGTAAATTTCCTGAACCTGGTTAATATTTTCACCGGTGGTTTTACCGATATCATTACCATAACGTCCAATAACCGTCATATGGGATACCAATCCATCGGTTACCCAATTTTTCCCAGCCAATGTCGACCAATCAACATCCAAATTGGCATCAACAGCACCGGCATTTGTTGCACCTTTGCGAACACCACCCGTTATATTACCCGCGAATTCGTTTTTATCATCTAAACTGAAGCTAAGACCATGCTTATATAACCAGGTTCGAACCCCTCCCCACGATCCAAACAAATGTTCCGTTGTTGGTAACAATGGGTTATTATCGGCTTCGATCCGTTTCATATCTTCTGGCGTAATTGCAGAACGACTTACTGAATTTGTCCAACCACCTGTTCCCGATAATGTATCCATATCCGGGAGCACTTCTTCTAATTTAGGCACTAATTTTTCTTTTTCTTGTGAAAAAGCGGTGTGAACTAACATAATTCCAGAAATTAAAAAAGAAAAATATGTGACTGACAGAACAATTTTTTTTCTTTTTTGGTTATTCTTTACAGCATACAACATATTCATAACCATACCATTTGACCTAAAATATTTACTTGAATATGGTCGAATTATAGACGAATCATCCTAGCTTTGCAGTCTGTGAATCGAGCTCAGAAAAATTATGGTTTTATTCGATACTCAAAAGTCACAAAAAAATTTAAGCTACACTTTCCTTAGGTTAGTTCCCCACTTCAACAAATCTTGAAAAATATTTGAGTTTTAATGGATTATAATAAGGAAGCCGTTAATATTGTAAATTGTTCCGGTTTTATAACCGAATTACAAAATACAAAGACATGGAAATTATCTCTTTTTTTTCTAGAGAAAATCTGTAACATGTTATGCTTTACATTAATTTTTGTACAGAACAAAAAAACAAACGAAAACGTTCATAAAACCATTTTTGAACAAATGGATTATGTAATTTCGTTTTTAAAAAGCGAAATTAACGCCGTTGTATTATTTTTCATTAATTTTTGTTTAGGTATGGCTCCCGAAGTAGGACTCGAACCTACGACCGAGCGATTAACAGTCGCTTGCTCTACCAACTGAGCTATTCGGGATCAGTGATGGGTTTTTCTATAGCCGAATTAACTATGAATGGTAAAGTGTTTTTTTTACTTTATGACAAACTTTTTTTAATTTTTTTCTTAGAACGTTGTTATGCCAATCAAATTTCTAAACAAATCTCATTTTACCAGCCGCCGATCACTTCTTTACGGCCTTGGTAGTGTTGCCGCGCTTGGCCTTGGAGGGGCCGCTTTATCACCGTGGCTTCACGAAAAACCTCTTAAAACACCCAATTCTGATTTTAAACCGCGCTGCTTACGCTTGGCCTGGGCGATGGGTGAAACCGATTCACTCTTTATTATTGCTCAGGAAAAAGGATTTTTTAACCGCTATAACCTTGATATCCAAATGTTGCCGGCAATCCGTAACAGCACACAGGTTATGGATTGTTTGAAAACGAATCAATGCGATATTGCCTTACTCTCTATCTTGGATTGGTTGCCTAACTTGCTCTCAGGGAATCTTAAGGCAAAATTATTGGTTGGTGTTAGTGGTGGCAATTTCCGGTTACTGGTTTCGCGTTATCGTCGCCTGGAACGTTTGGCTGATCTTTCGGGGTTGAGTATCGCAACACGCCCCACAGCCGAAAAAGAAAAGCTATTTTTTTCAATCCTCCTACGCAGGAAGGGTCTTAATCCCGATCAAAACATCAAATGGATAACAATGGAAGCCGAAGAACTGCTTCCTGCCCTTTTATCGCATCAAGTAAATGGGATTATTGGTCATGATCCTTTAATGTGGCGCCTGCTAACTTCTGCAAACAAGGACGTCTATGAATTGGCTGGAAGTCAAAGCGGTAGCTGGAGCAAACGTGTTAATCGAATTTTAGGTGTTCGTCAGGATTATCTGGATCAGAATCCCGATGTGACCTTGCCTTTGGCTTTAGCAATTCAGGATGCTGCAAAATGGCAAGCCAAGCATTTAAAGGAAACCAGCATTCTTTTGGCTGATCATGAAAAACATATGACCAGTAACCAAATCTATACCATGTTAAATAGCCAAAATCAGGCTATTACCCCTTTTAATAACGACCTTTGGGAACAGGTTGCACAATATGTTGATGAAATGAAGCTCTTAAACCGAATTCCCAATACAGAAAAATCCAGCCGGACAGCACGTCAACTCTGTGCAACAATTACGTTATAATTAAACAAGCTCTCCAGAATATCCATAAGGAGAGCTTGCCAATTATAAATCTTTTAGCCTTTAATCAGGTTACGACCAAAATCTTTTGGTAAAATCTTGACTGCCCACCGGGCAACGGTTGGAGCAATTTTTGGACGGACCAGACGGCGGTCATAACCAGAAAAACGCCGGTCATTTTCATCCAGACAAAGTTGCAAAAATTCGGAGATGCTGGTTGGTTTTCCCGTTAATTCGGTTGCCCCACTAATTGTAAAGTTGGCATCCTGGTACTGGGTTTCACCTTCCGCATCCATCGTTTCAATTAACCCAATACGTTCGTAAATCAAGAATACATAAACCGCCAAAACCTTGGCTTCAAATTTGACTCGCTGAAGGAACGGAAGATTCGCACGATGCCATGCCAACCAATTCGCAAATAACAAAATATGCCGGCATTCTTCCTGCATAATAGGTTCAAATGTTTCCGTAAGTTCTTTTGAAAAGAAACCCGATTTTTCAGCAAGCGCAAAAAGACCAAAACCAAAAAAGCTATCCCAGCATTCACTAAACCCCGTAACCAAATATGCCCATTCTGCATCTTTTGGTTCGTGATAGGGGGGTTCCGATGCAAGAGGAATTCCGTAGAATTTAACCAAATCAGCCAATACTTCTTTATGTCGGTTTTCTTCCCAGGCATTACGTGCAATCGCATCGGCCATTTCTGGATCAAGCAGTTCCTTTACATAAGCCGCCATTCTTAAACGTGCCTTGCCTTCGGTTTGAACGGCAATATCCCAAATGGGTAAAGATTGAAGACGCTCAATTTCTTCCTTGGACAATTTCGGCCATGCCATAAAAGTTGGCCGATATGGATTAAATGTCTCGCGGAACATCTCACAAACCATCTGTTTGTGTTCTTTACTGCCTATCTTGATTGATCCAGACAAAGAACTCATCCAATGACGGACGTGGTAATTCATTTCCTCCAGTTCTTTATCCGATTTGGGTTTCGGCAGAGTATGAAGGTCTTCTGGCAACTGCGTATAAATCTCTTCGAGCGTAGGCATTGCTCCTTAAACTCCCCTTGATTTATTCATCAAAATTAACATTCTTTCAGATCCGATCTTAAGTCTTTCTTCATAAAACCCGAAACAAAAAAATTTAAGAAGTTATTTCAAGTCTGAAAAAGAATGAATGATACGGGTTACTAAACCATATTTAATCGCTTCTTCGGCGGACATCCAATAATTGCGGTCGGTATCCTTGGCTATTTTTTCATATGAATGGCCGGTTTCACGCGCAAAAATATGATTAAGACGCTCGCGCATTTTGATGATTTCACGTGCTTCGATATCAATATCGGTTGCAGGACCTCTTACACCGCCCATTGGCTGATGCAACAAAAACCGCGTATTCGGAAGACAAAAGCGGCGTTTTTTATGACCTGCGGCAAAAATCAATGCCCCAGCCGAAGCAACCCAACCCGTACCAATCATATTCACCGGCGCATGACTATCAACAAACCGAATCATATCGTGAATCGTATCGCCACTTTCGACATGCCCACCGGGTGAATTAACGTAAATATCAATCGGTGCCGTCGAATCATACGCCAATGCCAATAATTTTCCGGTAATTTCCTTGGCCATCACATCATTGACTTCACCAAATATAAGAATCTTACGTTCTTTGAACAAACGCTTTTCCAGCTCACCACCCGAAGGTTCGGTGCCTTTCTTTTTGTCTTCCTTATTTGGTTTTTCGCCTGGTGTTGAAGGATCATCGGGATCCTCTTCATCCAAACGCATAACGTAACGGCTGGCAGCTTGTATCGAACTCATGGGATATTTCCTCATAGATAGTTTAAATCAGAACCTTTCGATTCCCTATTGGTTTATAATAGTGATGACATTAATATAATATTTTTATGTTCACTTCAGGGAAGGGTGACAATATCGAAGCAATCAATAAAGATTCTATATAATATTTTCTTTAAATTAAGAACAACCTTGTCTTTCGTTATTGCAAATAGAAAATAGCTTATTAAAAAGGATAACGAGCGCTTAACACATTCGTTTTTCACATTTCGCAACTATTGGGGTTATAGAGTGCACGTCTTTTATCGGACTTCCCTATATTTTGGTTTATTTATTGGTTTCTTCGGTCTTGAAGGCTGTGCCAAAAATCCTATGGTTTCGACTCCTGTAGGATGGTATCACGGTATCGAAGGCGGCATTATTGCCCAACCCAGACTTCCGGTTCCGGGTGAAGATCAAAAATATCCTTATGTCGGATTAACACCAACGAATGCTCCGCCTTTGCCTTCTTTACCATTACGTCAGGAAATCACAGCATCACTTGCTGCACAACGCAATTTGTCCGAATGGCAAAATTCTATAAATCCGTTGCCCCCTCCACAAATACCACCGCCTCCTCCTCAATCTAATACCAATCCGGCCAGCGCCCCTAATGCTGCAAATGAACAATCCTCTATGGCATTTGATGCGGTAGGAACACCCCCAACCCCACCAACGGATGACAAAACTGCCGAAAAAAAGCCCGAACCAACAAAATCAGCCTCACCCCAGGAATCAGTATCCGAAGGGCCTTTGGCGATGCCTGCCCTAAGAACTAGAATTGATGACCAGCAAATTGTTATACCGGCCATTCCAGTGGCGCCGCCTGCTGCAACCCAATTCCCAGGGATTAGTGTTCCTGATGACGCGAATTTGCCACCGCTGCAACATCCAGCAGCTTTACCAATTGCTGAACCGACGGGTACTTTAATCCGTTTTCCAAATGGTTCGGATACCCCCATCGCAAAACAAGAAGGAACCGTTAATTCCGTTGCTTGGCATAGAGCGGGTCGTACAATTTTCGTTCATGGATATGGCGATGCTACATCCATTGAACCCGATGCCCAAGCACGCGCCGTATCTTTGGCATTATTCCGTGCGCAAGCTATTGCTAAAATGTTAATAGCGCATAACGTACCCCCTTCTGCTATTGAGATTCGTGCCCATACCTATGGCCATGGCGTACGTCTTCGTATGGACGAATAAGCAATCACTTTTTATTTTGCTTTTTGTCTTTGTTTTTTCTTTATTATTTAATCGAGCTGCTTATGACTGAAGAATTTCATCGTATCCGTCGTCTTCCCCCCTACGTTTTTGCAGAAGTCAACGCAGCCAAAGCGGCCGCAAGATCACATGGGGAAGACATTATTGACTTAGGAATGGGAAATCCTGATAGCCGTCCTCCTGAACATGTTATTCAAAAGTTGATTGAAACGACAAGCTCACCTCGGGTTCATGGTTATTCCGTAAGTCGGGGTATTACCGGTTTACGTAAGGCATTAGCCAATTATTATCAACGTCGTTTTAATGTTACGCTTGACCCAGAAAAAGAAGTTATTGCGACCCTTGGTTCCAAAGAAGGCTTGGCTAATCTTGCTTCGGCAATTACCAGCCCTGGTGATACGATTTTGGTTCCTAATCCCTCTTATCCGATTCATCAATTTGGCTTTATTATCGCAGGTGCCGCCGTTCGTTCTATTCCGGCCAAACCCGATGAAGATATGTTGCGGGCTTTGGATCGTGCCGTTCGTCATTCTGTCCCTAAGCCCACCGCTTTGATTGTTAATTTTCCATCGAATCCTACGGCCTATCTGGCTGATCTTGATTTTTACAAAGAAGTCGTGGCTTTTGCCCGCCGGGAACATATTTGGATTTTATCCGATTTGGCTTATGCCGAACTTTATTACGGGGATTTAGTTCCTCCTTCCATTCTTCAAGTTCCAGGTGCTAAAGACGTGGCCGTCGAATTTACGTCCATGTCCAAAACCTATTCCATGGCTGGATGGCGTATTGGTTTTGCTGCTGGGAACCCACAACTTATTTCCGCTTTGACGCGAATTAAATCCTATCTGGATTATGGCGCTTTTACTCCTATTCAGGTCGCAGCAACGGCAGCTTTGAATGGCCCGCAAGATTATGTGGACCAAATACGGCAGCTTTATAAAGAACGCCGCGATGTTTTAATCAAAGGTCTTCATGCTGCGGGTTGGAATGTTCCTTCACCCGAAGGTTCCATGTTCGCATGGGCCCCTATTCCAGAACTATTCAAAGAACTTGGCAGTGTTGGCTTTTCCAAACTGCTTTTAAAAGAAGCAAAAGTTGCCGTAGCACCTGGTTTGGGTTTTGGTGAATATGGTGAAGGATTCGTCCGGATTGGGCTGGTTGAAAATACCCAACGTTTACGTCAAGCCTGCCGTTCAATTAAAACATTTATGAATCAATATGCGAACTCTCAAAAACCCGTCTCGGAGAAAGTTTTATGACTACCCTGCCTCGTAAAGAATCGGATTCACAAAAACCTTTGCGCCTGGGATTGGCAGGCTTAGGAACAGTCGGAGTTGGCGTTATGCGTGTTTTGCAGACTAACGCCGCTATGGTGACCCACCGCGCCGGCCGGCCTATTGAAGTTGTCGCGGTTAGTGCCAGAGATCGAACCAAAGAACGCGGTGTCAATTTATCAAATGTCCAATGGTGTGATGACCCGCTCGATTTAGTCCTAAATCCTGACGTTGATGTTATTGTTGAATTAATTGGAGGCGCCGAAGGCATTGCGCATAAATTGGTTTATGCCGCATTAGAAGCAGAAAAAGGTGTCGTAACGGCAAACAAAGCCTTGATCGCACTTTATGGTAATGATTTAGCAAAGCTTGCCAAACAGAAAAATATCCCTCTTTTATTCGAAGCCGCTGTTGCAGGGGGAATTCCGGTTATTAAGCTCATTCGTGAAGCTTTGGTCGCCGATCGGCTAAAAAAGGTCGGTGGGATTTTAAATGGAACCTGTAACTATATTCTGACGAATATGGCTAAAACGGGAAGGCCTTTTCAGGAAATTCTTTCGGAAACACAAAAACTTGGTTATGCCGAAGCGGATCCTTCTACGGATATTGATGGGTTTGATGCTGCGCATAAACTTGCCATCCTTGCCAGCCTAAGCTTTGGCCATTCCGTAGATTTTTCGGGCGTATTTGTAGAAGGGATTCGCGACATTAATCCCATCGATTTAAAATTTGCCCAAGAATTAGGCTATACCATCAAATTAATCGGTATTGCCCAACAACACGAAGACGAACGGATTGAACTTCGTGTACATCCTGCTTTACTACCTTCACAATCGAACTTAGCCCGCGTTAATGGGGTTACCAATGCCGT
Organism: uncultured Commensalibacter sp.; assembly: GCA_945266285.1. Classification (GTDB taxonomy): domain Bacteria; phylum Pseudomonadota; class Alphaproteobacteria; order Acetobacterales; family Acetobacteraceae; genus Commensalibacter. The sequence goes on along the minus strand of CALYOP010000010.1, from coordinate 5,937 downwards.
TATTACCGACGGGGAATTTTCTGGTCGTCTGATGTTGGAAGGTGCAGGTGCGGGTGAAGGACCGACGGCAACGGCGGTAACTGCAGATATTATCGATCTTGCACGCGGAAATACGGTGCCAATGTGGGGAACGGATTTTACAAAATTACGTCCCGCCGTAACGATACAAAGAGAAGAATTCGTCCGAGCCTATTATTTACGTTTAATGGTGCAAGACAAAGCAGGTGTCGTTGCGGATATCACAGCCATTTTGCGTGACAATCAGGTTTCATTACTAAGTCTGTTACAACGCGGTGAAAAATCCATAGAAAATCCAGATTTTCCGGTACCTATCATACTTGTGACCCACAAAACGCAAGAATCTTCGCTATTAAAGGCTTTGGAACAAATTCGTAACCTTGATGCTGTTCTTGAGGAACCCGTGATCATTCGTATCGATAATGCCTAATCTATCAAAGGGGGATAGATATGAAAACAAATTCGCCTGCTGTTCGTTATGCTGTTTCCGATCGTAACCTTGCGCTTGAATTGGTTCGCGTAACCGAAGTCGCTGCACTTAAGGCATCCCACTGGGTTGGGCGTGGTCTTAAAAACGATGCTGATAATGCTGCTGTTGAAGGGATGCGCCGTGCTTTTGACACGGTTGCCATTTCTGGGAAAGTGGTCATCGGCGAAGGGGAGATGGACGAAGCTCCCATGCTTTATATTGGCGAAAAAGTAGGCGCCGGCGGTCCAAAAATGGATATTGCTGTTGATCCTTTGGAAGGAACCAATCTGGTTGCAAAGAACCTGCCCAATGCTTTGACCGTAGTTGCATTGGCAGAAGATGGCAATTTCCTGCATGCACCGGATATCTACATGGATAAAATTGCTGTGGGTCCAGGTTTGCCCGATGGGGTTGTTGATTTGGACAATAATATTGTTACCAATTTACAAAATCTGGCCAAGGCACTTAAAAAAGATATCTCCGAAATTAATTTATGCACTTTGGATCGTCCCCGTCATGCAGCATTGATTGCCCATGCTCGTGAAGCTGGTGCACGGGTTAGCCTTTTATCGGATGGAGATGTTGCTGGTATTATCGCAACTTGCCTTCCCGAAGGTGGTATCGATATCTATATCGGTTCTGGTGGTGCTCCTGAAGGGGTTTTAGCTGCTGCTGCGCTTCGTTGTTTCCAAGGGCAAATGCAAGGTCGTTTGTTATTTGAAGACAAACATCAAATTGACCGTGCCAAGAAAATGAATCCTGGTGATCCTCAACGAAAACTGGCCTTAACCGATATGGCAAGTGGGCGTGTCCTATTCTCAGCCACTGGGGTTACCGATGGAAATATCTTGAAAGGTGTGAAATGGTATGGCAATTATGTATGGACCCATTCTATTGTAACACGATCTATTTCGGGTACGGTTCGCTTTGTACAAGCACGTCATAATATTCTTACAAAGCAAATTAATATCCAATAAACGGTAATTTGTTCATCTGGTGTTTGACAACTCTACGATAAGCCCAAAAGCTTCTGAACGTATTGTATTACGTGTTAATAAAAGTCTTTCTGGGCGAAGATGGCTTTGGCGGGATAATTTAGCTGCAATCACAGCTTCCCCGCTGCCATTAGAAACAATTGAGCGTTATGCACAAGCGATTGCACAACGCAGTTCTTTATTTGATATGGTTGGCAGGATGATTGCCATTCGTGGCGTAACCCCTGAACAGGCCGATAATTTTTTATTGCCAACCCTTCGTGCATTAATGCCCAATCCTTCATGTATGAAAGATATGGACAAGGCCGCTGAACGTATTGCCCAAGCCATTATCAATCATGAAAAAATTGCTATTTTTGGTGATTATGATGTGGATGGTGCTTGCTCGACGGCTTTGCTAATGCAAGTATTTCAACATTTGGGAAATACGGCTATTCCCTATATTCCTGATCGATTCAAAGAAGGTTATGGCCCTAATTTACCAGCTTTGCAGCAACTCGTTGATCAGGGTTGTACTTTGATTTTATGTACTGATTGTGGCACTGCTTCGCATGCAATATTCGATCAGCTACCGAATACCGATATTATTGTTTTTGACCATCATAAATCGGATACCGTCCCCAATATTCTGGCAACCGTAAATCCAAATCGTTTGGATTGTACATCTGGTCTAGGAAATTTATGTGCTGGAGGTGTCGTTTTTCTGGCTTCGGTTGCTATTGTTCGAGCATTGAGAAAATTAGGATATTTTTCGCAACGTCCAGAACCAGATTTAATGCAACTTTTGGATCTGGTCGCCTTATCAACCGTTTGCGACGTTATGCCATTAACGAGTCTCAACCGGGCTTTGGTTACCCAAGGTTTAAAGATACTAGCCAAACGTCAACGAATTGGGTTAGCAGCGCTATTGAATGTTGCAGGGGTCCATTCTGCGCCAGATGCCTTTAGCTGTGGCTTTGCACTCGGTCCCCGTATTAATGCCGGTGGTCGTATTTCCGAATCAGATTTAGGATTACGGCTATTGCTTTGCCAAGATTCGCAAGAAGCACGCATAATGGCCGAAAGATTGGATGCTATTAACCGTCAAAGGCAAACAATTGAAGGGGATATGTTACAACAGGCTTTGGATGCCGCAGCAATACAACGACAAAACGGTCATGCCGTTATTATGCTACAAGACAAGAACTGGCATGCGGGTGTTGTTGGCATTGTTGCAGGACGAATTAAGGAACAAATCAACCGGCCTGTTCTTGTAGGTTCCGAATCATCGGATGGTATTATTAAAGGGTCAGGCCGTTCGATACCTGGTCTTGATTTAGGTGCGGCGATTATCGCTGCCCGACAGGCAGGCCTTTTATTAAGCGGTGGTGGGCATGCTATGGCCGCTGGCTATAGTCTACACCGAGATCAAATCGGTGCATTGCATGCTTTTCTGGACAAATATCTGGCTCAGGCATTACATCAACCTTCGGTAGTCGATCTGGAAATCGAAGGTGTTATTTCTATTGATGGTGCTTCCATTGCATTGGCCAAACAAATTGGGCAGCTTACACCTTTTGGAAATGGAAATGACGAACCTTTAATTGCGCTTTCGCATGTTCGTGTTGTCCGTACAGACCGTATTGGCCGTGAAGGCAATACGCTTCGCCTGATTCTGCAAGGAGAAGATGGAAAGCTTTCTTTAAAAGCGCTTCTGTTCCGTGCTGATCAGAATCCATTAACGCATTTGCTGGAAGAACGTAATCGTACATTGATGCATATGGTCGGATGGTTACGTGCAGATAGCTGGAATGGCCAAGAAAACGTTGGTTTTTTCATAAAAGATGCAAGTTTTATATAAAAATTAATTTTTCCACTTGACCAAAAGAGCAAACCCCTATATTTAGTCCCTCATTCGCCTTTAGTCCCGTTCGTCTAGAGGCCTAGGACATCGCCCTTTCACGGCGGTAACACGGGTTCGACTCCCGTACGGGACGCCAATAAAGCGAGAGTTTTCCTCGGTTTTTGCATTTTCCAAATAGCACAAAATATGGTTTCTAAATTACTTTTTAAGTATTAGAAATAGTTTTAAAAAAATATTTTTCCTTAAATATTTCTATCTTAATCATATAAATTGGTGATTCTCTATAATTTCTTTTTGGGAAAATTTTAGAAAACTCGTTGATTATTATCTTAAACAAAAGCAATTCATAAATCTCTTGGGATTCGATTAATGTTCATTATTTGTCCTCCAATTTGAAATGAATATTTGCTGTTCCGCTTCAGCTCCTATAGACCATGCATTTTTACTCATTATGACGAAGACATTAGTTTAGTAGTCTCCTCTAACTTTTTCTGTGTTTTCTTCTTCCTATTCAAGAATTTCAAACACTGGAGGTTAGATATCTCCCCTCTTCCCAATTAGGATATGAAACTTGGTCACAAAGCCTATAAAGATTAAGCACAAACCGAGACTTATTCTTATTCAATAATGAAAGTCAGGAATAAGACTTTTTTTATTTAACCTGGGCAAAAGCACAATACGAATTTGCATAACCTGACCCATTTATTAAAAGTGATGCAAACTATAAGTCATTAGCCGTAGAATTGTTGAATTAAGTGAAATTGAAGTCAAAGAAGTTTCAGGTGGTTTCGATGGCTATATTTCATGAAATAATAAGACTGGATTTCATTGAGGTCTATTTTTAGAAAAAAGACTAGGTAGAGGTTAAAAAATTACTCTCTTAAGTCTCACGCCTATTTTTACTATATATAAAGTATATCATCGTTAGGTGATATATCCTTTATATTTGAGCAAAGCGCTACCCATCATAAACTGAAAAATAATAATTATTATTATCCAATTTTTTTCCATAAGAAAAAATCGAAAATCCAGCAACTTTTAGTTTGTAGCCTAATATCCCTATGACTTCATGAGCATCCGCCGCATGTCAAATACTTTTGTCAGCGAGATGCGTAAGCCTTTTTGGATTTTATTATAGAAAAATATTTTTTGTGAAACAGGTTATTCTGAATAGTTTTCCTGAAAGTTGTGTTTATGCAATTACGGAATTGATTATTCTGACTACACATAATTTCTGCAAATTTATAAAATAATCTCTTCCCAATTAAGTTTCTATTTCTTAAAAACGCATCTATTTTTAGGTGATTATCATTTAATCACTTTATTTTATTAATTCGGCTCCATAAATTTTAATTTCGAAATTCCATTTTCTTCTTATTGATATGAAATGTTATTTCAAACAGAAAATATTTTATCCTTCTTTTGTTCTTATTATGTGTGTTCACTATTTGGTCATTGATATTATCATTATTGTTTCTTAAAGTGTTTTCTCAATCGTTTTTTAAACCAGCTTTCCTTAGAAATATAATTCCACTTGTTTTTTATAATTCTAAAATATTTAATATCTCGAAAGATATTTTTTACCGGTTATCATATTTTGATATAAGTTTGTTTTCTATTGCATTCATTTCATACATTTTATTTATAATAAAAATCAATTTTAAAATAATCATCCATCATTTGAAATATATATTCATAAAATTGTAGTATTTTAAGCCTTTAATACTGTTTTATTATTATCAATGCAGGCATCATCATTCTGCAACAAAGATTGATATGGCTAATATGTAAGAATAGAATATGGAATGCTGGAAATAAAAACCTTTATGGCATTTTTTCAAATTCTGCCGAAGTTTTTCTAAGTTATCAATATTTTTACCAGCATTCTCCCAACATTCTTATAGGAAATTCCAAGCATGGTAACAAAACCCAATAATATTACGACGCCCTTTGCACAAGGTGGTTTAAAAAATGCTATCCCTGAACAAAGAGACCCATCAAAACCTGGACAAGCCTCTATGACTGAAGGTTTTCCCGTAGCTACGATGATACCTCTTGATCAAGGAGGGGTGCCGCCAACAGGGAAAGATATGAATGGTATTTTGCATTTGTTAGCTCAACATATTCAATATCTCAATGCGGGTGGTACTTATACTTTTGATGGCAATTTTGCTGCAAAAAACGGCGGCTATCCAATTGGCACTATTCTGCAAGCTAAAAATCAAGGGTTCCCTTTTTGGGTTAATACGGTTGATGGTAATGCTACGGATCCAAATAATGGGGGAACAGGTTGGAAGCCTTTAATCAACCTAAGTTCTGCTGATAATAATCAATTAGTCTGGAAAAATGATGGGTTGTGCTTGCCATTGAAATTTACATCCGTTGAACAAGGCGGTGGCCCCAACCAATCTTGCAAACAAGATCAATCTGGGTTGGGATGGAAAGAACTTACGACTTTCGGTCGATTATCATGATCAAGGCCCTTTAGCACTGCTAAATACGATTTTTGATGGCATTAAAAAAATAGGATACGATGCTAATGGTTCTTTCATAATCAATAATCAATAATCAATAATCAATAATCAATAATCAATAATCAATAATCAATAATC
>CALYOP010000009.1 GCA_945266285.1 uncultured Commensalibacter sp. | reverse complement strand
TTTGTTCCATAATATTCATCCAAAAATAAAAACAGACCCATTTGGGTCTGTAAGAGAAGTAGTGCCAGGAAAGGCAATTTGATTAGGGGGTTGGGTATCTAGGAAAGGTATTGGATAAAAAGGGCTGCTTTGAACGAATTGCGTCAAGGAAAGGTTAAAACGTCTATTCATCGAAGTAATGATATCCAGCGCAACTTTATCTGTTTTTCCAGGATTACCATTGCTAAGTGCAATAAGAATATAATTTTTCCAAAAGCTTAACCAATTCAAAGTCATATTTTCACTAACGGCTTGCACCTTTATGATCCTGTCGGTACTATCAATCAGCAGATTTGAAATATCCACTGCATAATCCAACACCTCTGCTACTGTTCTTTCGGGAAGCTTTAAACTACTCGATATAACTGGCCGAATACCAAGATATTCCTGGTGAGCTCCAACCCGAACAATTCTTTGACTAGGTAAGATAAACATCATTCCTCACTTGATTTGTAATGAGGTTGTCAGGTTGTCATGAAGATAAACCTGTCGGCCATCAACCGTGTTAAGAACATAGCTATTCAAATTTTTCCAATTGCTTTTTTGGGATAAAACCGTCACAGTATTAGATTCAATAATCTGATATTCAATTTTCTTCCCATCTTTGTCCTTACCGGATTGCATAACAGTCGAACGCTCATAAGCCTTAAGATTATAAGGATCTCCGCCCTCACCTGCAGCCATAACAATTTTATTGGTTTCCAGAAATTTACTATCAATAAGCAGATTAGCTGCACCATTATGAATATTTTGAAAAAGACTTTGACCAGGTCGCAAATTACGAAAAACACAATATTGGATCTGAAGTGTACCAGCAGGAGCAAACATACCCAAAAGAAGCGAAGGCTTCGTATTATCTCCCCAGTTTGTAACATCTCCCCAAGCATTCAGATCGGGGGTATATTCAAGAATACAACCTGCAATGATCAGGCTTGATTCACTCTCCTGAAAAATGGAAGCAGCAACTTTGCTTCCTTGATTATTTGTTGCAACAGGACACGAAATAACGGGACGTTTCATATCAACAGCCCCATACTGACTATAAGAAGGCCAAACACCGTCCTTTTCTGTTACCGATAACATATCGTAAAGAACAGGATCATCATTCCTATCCAAACAATAGGGTAAAATCATGATCTTTCTTTGTTCGATATGTAACCATTCATTAAAGCGTGCTTTTGACGAACCATCAGCTATGGTATAATAGGTTTCACCAACATGCAGATAAATCGTTGCTCCAGTTGCTTGTTTTCCCAAACGATTGACCGCTTCCCAGAGGGTTTTAAGGGGTTTTTCTGGTGTGCTTGTAACGCGACTATTATCACCCAATGATGTCGATACATATTGTGTTTTTAAATTAGGGGCTGCCTGCGTCGTTACTGTCAGACCATCATCATTCCAAGAAAGTAAACCTGGATTTTTTGACAAAGGAATTTGTTTTTTCCACCAATTAATGTCCAATGGACCCGTAATTACGGGAATGCGCGTATTATTCGCATCAGTGACATAAACACCATCCTTATCATAACCAATCTGTTTGATCCCACCAAAAATCGCATTTAGCAGTGCTAAAGCGCCTTGCTCATGATAATCAACCGAAAGTCGTAAGTTCTTTCCATCCCAACCCAGATTGATCTTGTTTGTAGATTGGTTGGGGCCACCGCCTTGTTCAACGGATGTAAATTTCAATGGCAAGCAAAGCCCATCATTTTTCCAGACTAATTGATTATTATCAGCAGAACTTAGATTGATTAAGGGCTTCCAACCTGTTCCCCCATTATTTGGATCCGTAGCATTACCATCAACCGTATTAACCCAAAAAGGGAACCCTTGATTTTTAGCTTGCAGAATAGTGCCAATTGGATAGCCGCCGTTTTTTGCAGCAAAATTGCCATCAAAAGTATAAGTACCACCCGCATTGAGATATTGAATATGTTGAGCTAACAAATACAAAATACCATTCATATCTCGAACTGATGGCGGTACACCACCTTGATTAATCGGTACCATCGTAGCCGCTGGGAAACCTTCAGCCAAAGAAGCCTGACCAGGATTTGAGGAATCTCTTTCTTCGGGAATATTGTTTTTTAATCCCTTTTGTGCAAAGGGCATTGTAATGTTTTTGGGTTTTGTTACCATACTTAAAATTTCCTGTAAAAATTCTGGAAAAAAAAGAGAAAAATAGTCTTAAGAAAGATGGCTAATTCAAATTCATTGCGGTTCGGATTAAAGATCTATATGCAGTCCTCAAACAATCCATCTTGTAAGGCTGTTTTCAAAAAAAACTTTCGACATCAAAAGGACTATAACGAGGCTCTTTAGCTTCACTGAAACCAAAAAACTTCAATTTTGAATAATTAGGGATGATTTTATATTTAAATAAAACTCCCGCAGGCCTTGGAAAGATTTCAGAATTGATCAAAATACTCGCTTCAAAGGCGGTTGGTGACCATGTGAAATTGATCGTTAACGACATATCAAAATTATCGGTCACCCAGCATTGTCTTTCCTCTGTCCACTGTGGTTCACCGGAATCATCCGTCTGCACCCCAAAAAGAAAACGCAGAATTCTGTTCATGTCACTTATCGTTGCCGAACAAATATTGCTGAATGCTTTGGCTAAAATCAAAGAACGATAAAGCTTGTCGGAAAGGGTAACATAACCATCCCCGTTAACTTCACCATTATAAAAAGGTGCCTGGTTAAAAGGACGGATAAATAATATCGTTTCTTCAGCAAATCCAAAATATAAATTGGTTATAACAGGCATCATACGGGACAAACTAACAATTCGTCCCCAGATATCCAAACCATATCCTTTTGCCGTATTAATATTCCAGACTTCGTCATAAAACCGATCAAATATTATTTTGGGATCAATTGCCGTATTCATACGGTCAATTAATCCACATAATCGCGGCGCATTCGCATATTGCGCCATTATCGTCCGCGATACCTCATACATAATAGGATACCTGAATATTACTTGAAGTCAGTGTGGCGATTTCACTAATGCTGGCATGGAATTCAACGCCGCCATTTAACAAAAGGTTAACAACCTGAACCCCAGAAGAAAGATAATAAGGCAATGCTGCCAAAAAACTCGCAGCATATAATTTTGCACCGATACGTCCTGTCTGCCCTTGATCACCATTTTCGAAAATCTTGAGAATTCCGTCTTGAACCTGTTGAATAACATTAGGCGGTATGTCTGTATTCCTAGGATCTCTAGCAATAAGAACTTCGACCTTTAAAGGCACTGGTCGCGCTGTTTGCCACCACACATCATAAGTAGGATAAGGCTTCATATACCCACTTTCATCATCTTCAACACGATGATGGGTATCGCCATTCATACCACATCCTGGTGGTTTCTTATGCCAAATCGCTTTGGCAATTTTTTCAGGCGTGGAACCGGATACACAAACATAAATACTATGTGGTTTAAGTGTAATATCGTCGATATTTATCGGTTTATCCGTAAAATTTTCGGTTACATAAGCATCGACGGTGCCAACTTCTTCACTCATCACCGCACTACGGATATCATTCATACTATTGACCGCATTTGCAGCAACACTATTACGTCGACGGAATTCAAATGCGGCTCTTCCTTCGGTAAGGGTTCCCAAAATGCCATCTTGTGGATTATAGATACTATCCCATCCCGGCAAAAGCTGATAAATCTGGTTTAAAGCACCGGCAGGACAGGCAATCGGTCCTGGATTCATACATTGAAAAGTAACCAAAGCGGTCGAAGGTGATGGAATACGTATATCCTGTTCTGGGGAATAGGTATTGCCAGAAGAATCCTGAAATACGGTGTTTTTACTAATACTCGATCCTGCTGCTCCAGAAAATCTGTTACTGGTTGCCACAACATTCAGCAAAGTTTTATCCTGTGGAACAGAATAAGAATCCGTAAGCAAGAACTGATTCCCGTCCTTATCACTAATTACGGTAAATTTAGGAATCTGTGTTCCTTCTTTACTTGCATAAGCCGTGATATGAAAGGTAATCGTAATCGTTGGTGGGGTTTGGGTTATCTTTTCATCCTCAAGACTTTGATAAAGATTTCCGGATTCATCTTTGGCAAGCGTTCCTTTTTGAATAAAAGTTCCAGCAGCCCCACGACATTCCACATTATAAATGGTTGTAAAGGTTTCGCGTTTACGTTCAATAAAGTAAATTCGCCCAATTGCATCCTGCATACGACCTTCGGCATAATTGGGATCAATCTGATTGACGTAATAGGCGAATTGCGCATTTCTGTCGGCGATAATTGCTGCCAAACTTTGAGCTAACTGCCCTTGAGGACTGGTTAATTGATTATCAAGATTGCCACCAAAAGCGATATTCATATCGGCCTGCACACCCGAAAGGATTTTTGATTCCTCTGGTGTATCATAACCATTTGGCCCCAATTCCGGCAAAGGAACCGCGATTTGAAGCGCCGTTTTATTATTACTATTAGAACTCAAGATTCAGATTCCTTCCATCTTTGGTCGTAACACAAATTGTTCCTGTCAGCTGGCGCCCATGAAGTTCAATATTAGCTTTAGACGCTTTAACGGATTGAACCGAATTTGCTGCATCTTCGAGATAAGCAGCAACCATGCTCAATGAAGTTTTCGGATCAAAAAGATCGTCAAAGTAAGGAATACCCAGCGTTGTGTCGTACCAGCATTCACCAGAAAACGTTTTAACTGCACAGGCAACATTCTGAGCAACAGCATAGGATTCACTCGCAGTGGCAATATTCCCTTTATAGTCAATTGCCAAATCCCAATTAGCGGGATTCAAATACAGGCTGATCGTCATTTAAAATTCCCAATAAAAAAGGCCTCCTTTAAGGAAGCCTTTATGTTCGTTTGACGGTTTTAAATTGTTGTTAATAATTGAATAATTCGATATTTTCCCTTGTTCTGCCTTTTGCCCTGTTATAAAGTTCAGCAATCAAAGGAGGGATAATGCGTTTTGTTCTTGGTGTGCTATTTTTTTTCCTCCTTCTTTGTACATCGACAACAGCCAGAACCTATTCCATTGATCAATTTGGAAACTGGAAAACATTAATCGATAATAAAACAAACCGTCTTGCTATGTGTTATCAGGGAAATAATGCTGTTATTTCCCTTCATCTTATTCCAGAAAAACAACCTTATTTAACGATTTCCCTACCGCAAGAACGGCATTTTATAACCAATCAGGCTTATATACAGATTAAAATTGATCATTCCGTATTTACCTTATTCAAGGGAAATTTCCCAAAGGATCAAGGTTTTGATACATTCAAAATGGATATTCCATCCACAAAATTAAAAGATTTTGTTCACAATCTAACGGCGAACCAATCGGCTTCTATTCTTATTGGTTCATCAATGATACCGATAAGCTTGGATGGCACTACCAATTCGGTAAAGCATATTCTGCGTTATATCAATCAAAACCAAATCGAACATATCCCCGCACCTTTTGATTCAAATATTCACAAAATCAACCAAAAACCCGATCAACATTTTCAAGAACAACAAAAAAACACTTCTTTTCTAGATAATTTACCAAAACCTTTTGGGACTTATTGTTTATATTTAAAAATGGTCTTTTTATATTTTTTTGCTTTGATTATTCTTTTATTACTTTCGAAATGGATTATTCTCTTTATCGTTAAAAGGAAAAAAGAGAAACAAAAACAGCACGCTATTGCACAAGCGCTTTTATTGGCAAGCAATGAAATTCATAGCAATGGAAGAACATTACGGATCAAGCGGATCAAACGTGTTTATACCGATGAATATGGAAAAACCATTTTCAGTAAATGGTTCAGAGAAAGAGACCAATTTATCAGCAAATGCATAAAACCCATGCTTCAGGCGGCGGGGCTTATTGATTACTATCCCTTACTTCATGAAAAAATCAATACCATGATTCATCAGGTTGCCTATGATAATACCGAAATTGATATGGCACTTGCACGTGTTAGCCAGGAAATTGAAAAGCACCACAAGGTTCTTTATATCAAAAGAAAGCAACTCCTTTACAAAGATGATTATGGCGCCATTATTTATGATAAGTGGCAAAAAGAAATCAATAATTTCATAAAAAACTGTATCCGACCTGTTCTTATGCAAGATGGATTAGCGGATTATATCCCGCTTATTTCAAAAGAAATAATCAAACAGATTAATAATACCGCAAAATCTAAACCGATCTTATTATCGGAAACACCGAAGGGTATTCAATACTCGCCACGGATGCAGCCACGTAATTATGAACTTTATTGCGCAAATCTTTTACAACAAATTGGTTGGGATGCCCAAACTACCGTTATTAGTGGTGATCAAGGTGCCGATGTGATTGCTACCAAAAATCATATCCGCCTCATATTGCAATGTAAACTTTATAACAAACCGGTAGGAAACAAAGCGGTTCAGGAAATCAGTACGGCAAAAATATTTTATCATGCCGATCATGCAGCCGTCGTATCCAATGCAGATTATACCGTTTCCGCCAAACAACTTGCATCTTCTGCAAATATTATTCTGTTACATCATGAAAAATTACAGGATTATGCCAAAAATATTGAAAAAAAATATCCGCCTCATTCCGATACAACCCTATAAATACTGTTAACCTATTGGTTTACCTGTTGGAGCACCCTTCTCGCCTTTACTATGAATATGCGATTTCAGACTTATGCTGCCAGCGGTAACATCGCCATTGGCCTTTAAACTTTTTTGAATACCGACCTCACCATTAATTTTTACATTTCCGCTAATTTCTGTATTCGGTTCGTCAATAAATACCTTTTGGGGTGATCTTAGGTGAATTCCATCTTCTTTGAATTCAACAAATTGTTCAGGTTTTCCATTCAAAAATCCCCCTAAATATAAACCATCTTCCATTGCATGTTGGCGGTAGCTATCTGACCCCGCGTTATCCCGTGTTATCTTGACTTTGGTAATATCACGATCGCAATAAATCGCGACCCCAATATCCCCTATTTTCGGATCAATAATAACCGCATTACTTCCGCCCTGAATCCGGAAATAAGGAAGTTCATGTTGAGTACCATGCGGCAAAAACTCTTCACTTGCCAAACGTTGATGCGTCATCGGTGTCACATTGACCATACCAACATGATCGTTTTTGATGTCCACAGCAACCATCTTGACAAGATGGGCAACATGCAAATGCCCCATCATTTGTCTGATTTGGAAACTGATTTGGTTAACTTCGCTATTGCGATCAATATAGGATGCCAATCCATAACGCGGCATCAGATCCTGAGCAAGACTTGCCTTGCTGGATTTATTTGACTCAGCCATTGAATATACCTCTATAAAAGGGATAGACGACATGGCTTACAAATCACCATATCGATCAGATTTCTTGAATATAGGCGAAATAAATCGCCATTAATATCCTTCGATAATACCTGCCATACCGCCACATCCCAGTATAATTAATGGATGTAAGCGGGTTCGAAACGAAAGGATCACGCTACCAAGCAGAATAATCGTTAAAGTCAAGGTTGGGGCTACGCTTTTGGCGATTGTCCAACTACTAGCGGTAAGCAAACCAATAGTCAGTGGAATTAATGCCCTTTTGATAACGCCATACCATGAAAGCTGTTTAAAATAATCCCAACCCTTCATTGCAAAAAAAGTCAACAAAGCACCTGGAATATAACCAGAAAATGTTGCGATCAATAACCCTTCAATCCCACCCAATCGCCATCCGATCAAAGGCATAAGCACCGTATTCGGCCCGGGTGCAGATTGTGCAATGGCAAATAATTGATAGAACTCGGTTTTAGTAAGCCAATGATGAACCTCGACCAATCCGCGTTCTAATTCGGGATAAATCGTATAGCCTCCACCAAAGGCCGTTAAAGAAAGTTTGATTATCATTAATCCAAGAATGATCAGTGTTGGATTCATGATTGTTTCCACTTCCAACAAAGGAAGATACTTAATGGAAATAAAATCAATAATGCCTTAACGATGGAAAGATAGAAAACATTCAGCAAAATCACTGAAACCGCTATAACGAAAATCGTTAACCCGCTGCGCCAAAATGGTCGCATCATTTTTAAAACCATAGCTATTAATAAGCCACATGCCGCCGCTGCAATTCCTGATAAAACATGTTGAACAACCGGATGATTTTGAAATCGGCTGTAGATAATACTCAGTAAAACGACAAAAATAATTGGCCCCGTAATCAGACCCAAAAGTGCCGCCATAGCCCCTTTAAACCCGAAAAACTCGCGCCCCACAGCAACAACAAGATTGCTAACATTTCCACCGGGTAAAAACTGACAAACCCCTAATAATTCATCAAAATGCTGGGAATTTACCCATCGACGCTGTTCAACAAGAAAACTGCGCGTAATTGGTAAAACACCCCCAAAACCAATCAGACCAAGATAAAGAAATCCAAAAAACAGTTCCTTTAAACTATTGGGAGGATGATATTCGATTATATCCTCTTTTTCCCTAACTTTAGCGTTCTTCTTTTCAACAGACGACACCAAGGTGAACCACAATTCAAACAAGCTTTTAGTTAAAATGAGGCGTTCATTCTAACATCTCTCTCTTGTTTGTGAATAACAGAATCTTAAAATTTATTAATAATTTTAAATTGTCTTTATTCTATGCGCATATTTCCCAATGAATTTGGATCGCATCCTTCTATTGATCCACGTCGCTGGCGTATCGAATATTCATCCGTCATAAGATTTTGGTTACGCTTTGTTCAATCTCAATCCTGCGCCACTTCGCATTCACGTGGTCAGATAATCATGATCGAACGAAGTCTTTTATAACGATTTGATTTTAAAATTTATTGTTCCGTTTTTTGCTTTTTATCGCTGATTTGAAGTTATAATTAATCAGTATATCTTTAAATTATCCCGAATTTTAGCAGTTTATCAACTTGATTTTGACGAGCTCCAATAAATTATTATAATCGGCGTAAAATCCAATTTTTGATAAACTGCATATTTAATCGATAAAAATACAGAAATGTTAAAGGTTACCTTTGTTTCCTTGCTTCTCTTGCCTTACGGTTAACTTCAGCAAGGTCTTCTTTCATTTTTTTTACAACCTGTTTTACAGATATTTCATGATCGTTCATCTTATTCAAATATGCTATGGGACCATTATCACCATATAAAGGATTTTCTCTATCTCCTGTTAAATCAGTTAAAAATTCACCATACGTGAATAATAAATCACTATATTGAGCTACAGGTGGTATTTCTTGCATCCAACGACGCGTTCCTGCAAGACAATCATCATCTTGTGGTTTTGTAATCTCACCATTGCGAATTTGTTGAAATAAAGATTTCAAAGAATTATAGAGATCTTGAACTTCGGGTTCCTTTTCACCGTATTTCTTTAATAACGCTTCAAATTTGTCCATAGTTTCATTCAGCGTTTTTATATTTAGCTTCTTTTTATTATAAAGTTTATACCATCGAATAAAAGATTTTGCTTTCATTATTTAAAATTCCCTTCTTTATACTGTCCATTATTCTTAAGCATACCAATCGTTCCAGTTTCCGTAAAATCACTTCGTTTGATAACCAAATATTGCCGTGCTCCACCTGGTCGTTTAATTATTTTTCCGATTTTTTTATTCTCTTGTGAAGCGGGTGCAATTGTACTGACATGTATTGTGGTTTTTATACCCGGTTTAGTTGTGATTTTTATAACACGATATTCTTCTCTTTCACTTGTTAAAGGTAAAGCAAATTGTTCCGCTATGCTAGGCCTCCCGGTTCGTGCAATTTTTGCAGCTTTTGATAATTCTTCCTCCGTTGTAAAATATATCGTTGTCGGAGTAAGTTTTGAAAATTCATGAGGTTGAATTTTAACAAGGTCGCCAGAGAAATTATCAATTTCTTTAAAGAATTTTTCCCCGAATTTGCTATTCCTATGGCATCTTGTAGAATTTTACGCCGATCTAACTCTTTTTCTGGCTCTACATTTTGACGTTCTTTTATTAATGTGTCCAAAAATTCACTTCCTTTACGTGTATGATTAAACCGAAATTCACTCAAAAATTTTGAATAACCTTGTGTTTCAAATTCACCTATTTCTTTATCTGATAACGGTTTTTCTTTTGGTTTTTCAATTACGTCTTTTGAATCTTTTTGGTTTTCTTTTTGATTATTATCATCCGGGGTTTGATTGTTATTTTTTGTTTCTGGATTTGGCTCTTCCTGGTTTGAAGGTTTTTGATCCGATGTTTCGGGTGTTGGTTCTTGATTACTCTGATCCGGTTTAGAATCGGTTTTATTCGTATCTTCTTCGGGTTTTTGACCCTTATCCTTTGGATTTTCTTGTTTTGTTTCTTTTTCTTCAGGCAAATCCTTGCCATGTTTTGAAGGTTTTTTACCGATTTTTGTGCTAAAAAGTGCAGCAAGCCCAGATTCACTCACACTAGCCATCGCATCAGCCATTTGATTCGTTGCCGCATCAAATTGCTCTTGGTTCTTAGCTTCAGCCATTTTTTGAGTGCTTTCGTGCATTTCGCACAATGAATCAATGAGGTTGTAAGTAAGCATACCCAGCGATACAGCCGCTACTACTTCACCCCCCTCCAGCCAACCCTATAAAAAGGGCCATCATAGCAATATTTTCAGGTGTAAGCTGATCGATAAGATCCTGACCTATCGTCCACGGCAATTTTTTAAATGCCGCTGCCATCCCCATTTTTACTTTCTGCGTTGAGGTCATAGCAGAAATATCTACTGATTGAGTAAGACCACTATTTTCACTACTATCTGGGCTAGAAGCGATTTGAAGATGTAATAAACATCCAAGTATATAATCCAAGCCTACTTCTGCTGTTCCCTTAGCAATATTATCAACCAGGGAATTAAAATCGCTCAGTGTGTTGCAATAATAAGCTGCGGCTGTGGTATCTTCTTTTAAATTAGCAATGTAGCATTACCAATACCTAGTTGATCATTATCCAAAAGATCATTGATAAGTAATTGGGCACAAGCTAATAATTCTCTAGTAGAGAATTTACTACTTGCGTTACCGCTTTGCTTGTCCAAAGCTTGTTGAAGTATTCTCGCCAATCTTCTTTCAGAAGAATAGCTAGCCACATCCGCATCATTTTTTGGGAGTGAAAATGCTGACACAACAATAGCTGGTAAAACGATACTCTCATTTTCTTTGCTATTGTCTTTTGATTCTGAGGCTACTGCGACTTGTCCAGAACCACTATTATATAACCCAGCAGGACGTAATAAATAAGCCGCTGTCCAACCATGTTCCCATAATGTATCTAAATCAATAATCTTACTCGTTGTGTTAAAAGGGATACTGTGTTCACGTAAAAATCCTTTTATTTGACTGATAAGATTTGTTTCTTCATTGCCGATAAGGTTATAATTTATATTAAAGACAAGATCTTTTGTTTTTGACCAATATATATTTCCTGGTCTTGGAAAGATTTTTTCTAAACCATTTTGCTAAACCCAGCCAATAAGAAGTTTGTTATTCGCAACATTTGCAATATTGGATTCATTTGCAGCAGGTTTAGAGGTTTTGATTAATCCTTGTGACATATTCGGAAACCTCACAAAAAGAAATTTTTGTGTAATTTTTGATGAAAAAAAAGCGGGAAGAAAAATCTTCCCGCTTTGCTTTGAATGAATTATTTGATTTGCTAATTCGATTATTTGAAATGTTTCGGTATATTATTTCTAATATACTATAGCTTTTGCTATCTTTTCCATTTCGTATAATTTGTTTTTTTGTTCCATCATTACCTAATGAAGATAGAATTCCTGATACATTCCTTGTTAATCTCTATAAATCTGAAAAATTTATATCTTCACCAGATTTTATTATCAGGTTTATGGGCTTTAATCTCAGAAAACCACGAGCCATCGCTATCACCTTTATGCACATCGTTATGCATTACATGCTTGAGCCTGTTGATCGTCCACTCGCCATTTGCGGCATCCACTACATCGGAATGCACTTGGATATTTTGACAAAAAATTAGATTTGGATTAAGAAGCGTATTTAGAATAATTTTGTTTTGCTGTATACTTGGATATCCTTTCATTCCTGTTAAGCTTGAGATTTCGGTAAAATTACTCTTTCGAAAACCACCCTTACTGGGCCAAATTGCAAGCTCTCCTTTTTCGATAATCCATGGTATTTTACCGCTTCAGCACATTTCTTTATTTGATCATACAAGGAACCATGAAGATAAGGGTTACGCAAAATCGTATTGACACCATTCCCATTAAACCGCAAAGAAGCTTTTTGTGCCAATTGTTGCATTACTGTGGTAACGGCGATTTCCCCTCTATAACTAAAAGGTAGGGATTCAGTCATCCTTGCTAATACAGCAGTATTCGATGCTACCACCAACGAAATATCAGGAGCAGTATTCATATCAATATAAGCCTCAGTAATATAACCTTCATACACCAATGACATCGGTTTTTCGTCAACATTCCCTGCATAAAGGTACATTTTTGTCTTATTTACGCTATTATCTGGTACACCAAAAGTTGAAAGAACATTCATAGCTTGCATAGAAACATTATAAATTCGAACATCGGCAGAACATCCGCTATCGCCGCCATCGCTGATAACGGTTGCAATGATACGGTGTCCTTTTAAATAAAGTGGATTTTCCAAACCGTTTGCAATTTGTTTCATATAGCTATCAAGACCTGAACCTAAAATAAACTCAACTTCTAACCGACGTTGTTTTAACGTTTCATTCAACATTTTTTTTCCGTTATTTCATCTAAAGTAAAATAAGTCAGAATATAGCGGCTACCCAATCCATTGATCTCTGGATCTTGTGTTCCTTGCATATCGATGAACAGAAAATCTCCATTCATTCCCAAATAGCGCGAACGAAGCAGCCATGTGCGATCGTAACAAGCAACATTCAAAATTACGGGATCACCATTCCGATATAAGTTAAAAAACAAACCTTTTTCACCAAGTGTTCTAAAAACAATTTGATAAAACTGATCTTGTAAAGCAATGCTCAGACGTTGAGACGCAAAAGCTCCAAGGGGTATAACTTGCGTCATAATGGAAGGCCTCCAAATTTTGATAATACTTCTTGTAGTTCATTGGGCAATGATGTTATTGTTGAATTAGGTTGTAATTGTCCGTGTTCTTTAATTGCTTTTCCAGAATCATTTTTCGCATTATCTGCTTGTCTGCCTTCTGTGACTCTGACCTCTGTTAATGTCAGATTCAACGTTAGCAACTTCCCAGTTTCAGCCTCGCGTTTATAAGATATACCGGTGGCCTGGGTAATCGGATAAATAACCTCAGGCGTAATAACTCGAATATTTTTCGTATTATTCAAAGCTTCTTCTAAACTAGTTAAAAATAACTGTCGCAAAAGTGTTGAACCTGTCCTTGTTATTGATACCGTTACTGAATATGGAGAATTTATTTTATTATAAGATTTCAATTCACCATTTTCGATTGGAGCAGTCGTAATATTAGATTGTTGTTGAATTCAAGACTTATAAAATTATTGAACTTACAAATCTCTTTTCCGGTATCGGCGTCAAATATGCCCCATTTATTATGCAGAAGATAATGAATCCCTTCTTACACAAGTGTATTGGCGACAAAACTTCCAATAACATTAAGCTTTGATTCGGTTTTTTTTTAAACCGGAATACCTGTAATATTCGGCATGTTCAGGGGTAGGATGTTTGCTGACATGGCTTTTTCCTGATGATATCTCTATATGAATAGCAATAATTTCGGTAAAAAATTAAAAAAAGAAGCAAGGCAATTCATAAATGGCCTGCTTGTTCAATATCGGTAGTACAATCAATAATTGACCGTCTATCTTTTCAAATCGTTATCTGTTTAACCCCGCATCCTGTAATGCCATAATAACTTCATCATTTTCTTTTTCTAATTGTTCACAAGTCCAAACAATCCGATCTTGTAAAATACGGATATCAACGGCTTCGTCTGTAATATTTCGAGATAAAATAATTGCAATTTCCTGAATATTCTGTTTGATAATATCCATGGCAATGGGCAAACTTTTAACCAAAGCTGCTGTTCGGTAATGAACTTCATAGGGGACTTGATTTCCTCTATGGGGTAATTTTCTATAGGTGGGCTTGGGCTGACAATTAAGCATAGATACTGTGGACATTTTTTCCATTGTCATACTGCCAAAACCTTTCTAATACTGGGAAAGTTATACTTTTTTGTCTTATAGGTTAAAGCAAACAACATCACTGCTTTAAACTGCCATAATCCAAAATCTACATTTCTATAAAGCGATTGAACGCACATTTTAAACATTCTTGAATTAACTTTACCTAAATGTAATTAACTGTCAGATATTTCATATAACCCCCTTTAAAAAGTAATGAATTTAAAATAATACATGGTTAATATTTAGATAAATTCACATATTTTATATAGTTTTTCAACATACATTTGAAAAACTAGCTTTAATTCGGTTAATTAGAAAATAGTATAAAATAATTCATAATATAAATTCATAAAAAATCACGCAGTTTAGTAAATAACATGAATATTAACAAAAGGTTAATATTCATGTTATGAAAAAATATTTTAGTGAATTATTGAATCTATCTCAGAAAAATATTAATAAAAGTAACTTTATTTTTCATTGCGTTTTCTAAATGGAACAAATGCGATAAAATCTCTGAAATAATATATTTTTAAATACGACCTATAAGGTAATAAAATCTTTATCGTCGTGTCACCCAATAAATTCTTCTATTACATTGAAAATATTGGGGTAAATACGGATGAAATCTGAAACCTGTTTGTTATATATTGATTACCAATAATTGACAAGATATTAACTTGGATTTGTTAAAAGTTAATATCTATGAAATTTTCATTAATCGAAAAAATTCTATTTTCTAATAAAAACTAATTCTTTTTTACTATTAAAAAACACAGCCATTAATAATACAACCAGAGGATAAAATTGATTTTTAAAATACCGTTCACTGATAAAATGGTAATGGAATCATTCTACTATGAAATAAAGAAAAATCTGGTATAAACTAACATTTGAGATAAATAATATTTTACTGTTTTCCATATTAAGGGATATTTTATGAAGCTTTGGCTTTGGACAGGTTTATTATGGGGTCTGGTGATTTCTATACAACCGGTACAATCGCAATCACTTGATCAAAATAAATCTTTACCCTCTAAAACCACTGAAAATAAAACCGTTTCAAAGGATTTTAATTATTGGATTTTTGAAGCAAATAGCAAAGACGATATTCATCTCTATGATAGTCACCGTTTATTATGGATATTTTCGAATATAGAAGATAAAAATCCTGCAACTACGCATAATCAAAGACATTTTCGTATCGTGGTTCATTTTCCAAAATCAGAAGCTTCTTCTCCATCTACGAAAAACGCCACCTTATTGATGGATACCTTTGCTATAAACCTGCATAACCAAAATAATTCATTAACCTATAGCGCTGATATTTCTGCACAGAACGTTCATGCCTTTATCCGTGCATTTACTCAGGCCATCATGATCCGTATTATCAAATCACCCGTTATTATGGAGATTCCACTACAGAACAGTGATTTAGCAATAAAGGCGATGAATGATTACATCCAAGAAACCCATGCCCCTTTGCCCGAAGGAATTACTTCTGAAGATTTAACGCCATAAACCACGATTATTTTAAAATTAATGAAAAATATTCTGTATGAATATTTCAAAATTTATTGGGATTAAATGGAGAATAATTTATGGGGAAATTTTCCCGCATAATGAGATTTCTATTATTAACAATTATAATTTTTATAGGATTATGGGGAAGTTTTCTTGGCATTGGTTTCTTGCACACTCAAATGAGGGTGAGCGAGAAAAAAACAGTATCGGCTTCAGTATCACCCAAGCCCAAAAATAAAGTAAAGATTTCTGATAATAATAATCAAGAAATCAAAAAACATTTTGGCGGTTGGATTTTGGAAAAATGTTTTTATGATTCTTCAGTTTTTTTGACCGATCAATATGGAAAGATCGCTTTTGGTTTTGATTATCGGCCGGAATTTAACCGCTACCTTAGCAATCCACCGCCTGCATCCTCGCTTCGTTTTATGGTCTATTTTCCTGAGGATAATCATCCTAATGTTTTGGAAATCAAAGCGGACAAATATGTATTACGTCTAAAAAATACAAAAGATTTTTTTGACATCGAAAAGTTAAAACAGATAAGACTTAAAGAAATCCAGGATCTCATTGACGGAAAAACCAAACCGACCACTCCAACAATGGAAAAAATTATTCATGATAAATTTCTGCAGGATTACATTAAAAATTCGGTTAAAATGGGATTTGTTGACCCACCCGTAGATGAAGATAATCAACAAGTATACTTACTGGATTTACCAGCAAAAGATGTTCCTGCATTTTTTCATGCTTTGATTACATCCCCAATTTTAACGATCGTCAAACCTTTTCCAGAAGGAGGAAGAAATCAGCAATTCAGTCCTATCCATCTCGAAATACCGTTAAATGGTATCAAGGATGCTTTAACGGAAATGCTGATTTCATCACGTAACCGATTAAGCAATGAAACAGAAGAAATTAATTTTCAATATCTGATTCAATCCGTTAATAAAACAAAAGAAAAACCGTAATAGCAATGAAGGAATTAAATATTTTGTTGCTGGTTTTCTCTTTCCTTAGCTTTCACATCCATATTATAATTGAAATTGTCTACCATAATAATTTCCAGCAAATCATATAAATCTTGTAATCCATATACGGTTTGCAATTCATATAAGGATGCTTTTCCTTCTGAAATTACAAAAGCGATTGTGCTGGGTAGGTTAACATAACGTGCTGGTAAATATGGAGGGGATTCAACAATTTCGTCAATGTCTATAGCCCCTCTACCAGAAAAAAACCGGAATGCAACTCGTACACAGCATTCCGTAATCTTGCATAGGTTTTTGCTTTTTCAATATCGCTTGATAATAGTTTCTGAGGCGCTTCTGGATGTTTTGGATTGAGAATGAATTGAACGCAATCCATTAATTCATCCAAAAGCGGCCTTAATTGTTTTTCCGGCAAACGCATCAACATTAAATTGCTGATTTTTGACAATTTTTCCCAATTTATATCGGGTTGTTCTTTTATATCTTCTTCCGTAGCAAAACCCGTCATTACGGATCCTGTAAAGATTAACCCCATCGCATCGTTGCTATCAGGATTATTTTGTGCTGCCTGTATCATGGCACCACCTGCTTTTGTAGCCCAACGTTCAGCCTGATCAGCTGACATTTCGGTAATCAGAAACATTTTACCTTGATCACGCCCTTTGACGGTAATCGTAACCGTTTTTGTACGACGAGACATTTTCATTCCTTTTATCGTTATAATTTTTCATAGACATCCTTTTTGTTTCACAATTTATTTGGCATATCACGGTCAATTTCTTCAAAAATGAACAAGCTGAACAGAAAAATAACGATAAATACAACGTTTACTGGCTGCGATGATGCATTCATCTTTTAAAAATAATTTTGACCCCATTTTCAAAAAAATGAGGTCAGACATCGTTTAAACAACCGATACCGTACATTTTCCCCAAATCAGCGTTATTGACTTAGCCTGCAAGATTTTGGCAGCGGTTGGTACCAAACTCATTTTGCTAATTACGCCATTTTCAAGCGCATATTTGCGTCCAATCGAAGGAATCTGTATATTACCAAAAAGCTCTACCGTTTCCTGAATTACATCCTGATAAGAAATGATCCGTTCAAAGAAATCATTGGATGAACTATTGGGCATAAGCGAAAGTGTCATCGACGTCATATAAGGAATCCACGCGGAAGAAAAACTCCCATCGACACCCATTGTTGTTGTTGCCAAGGTAACATCTTCCAATTTCCATGCCGACTCAGCAGAATAACCTTCGATTTTAACCAGATCAGAGAAAACACCAACAGCACCTAACATAAACGTACTATTAGCGGAACTAAGTGAACGACCCATATTACTGAACCTCTACGGCTGAAAGATTTAAACGTTGAACCGATTGACCATCCATATACCAAAGATGAATTGGTGGTGATCCACGACGACTACGAATATCGCCTGAAGTTGTGCTGGCTTTAACTGAAAGATACCAACCCCGTGTTGTTAAAGTTTTTGAAACGCCGGCCCCTGCATTGGCATCAATTTGGGTACTTTGACTTTCTGATAAAGCAACACCAGAACGAATTGCACCAAAATTAACAGCCTTGTTAATTGTATTCATACAAGCGGCTTCAATTTGTGTATCGCCATCAGAATTATAAGGAATTTGACCAACATTCATAAGCAGATTGATCATATCGCCTTGTAACCCACGACACATCCACAATTGATTCAAAAAGCTATCAATCCATAGATATTCATCGACGGTTTGACCGGGGTAAAGGAACTGAAAATTGTCATCACTCGATGCATAACTACCATAATAGTTATAACCATTTTCTTCCAATGCTGCAGCTTGAGCTTGATTGGTAATGGTGGGTGTAATTTGACCTTGACGACGAAATGCTAAGGTATTACGGCCATTTGTTGCAGAAATATCTAAACTTGCAGCAACACCCATAATCATGGCAGCAAGGCCCATATCATACCAAACCGGAATAACGCCCGTCATTGACGCTGCTTTTGCCTGCGCTGCGAAACAGTTTTTGTTTCCTGCTGACAAAGCTTGTGAATCCGTATCCCAGACGACATACCCTACTTTACCGGCCTGTGAAGCACACCATTTGCCAAGGTTGATTTTTTCCTGAAGATCGGGTTCCCATGTTGTACTAAATAATGCCCATCCTGCATTTTCAATACGTAGTTTGGCAATCGTCTCAACAACCGTTCCGCCATTACTACCAGCAAAGATCTGAGCTCCTGTATTGCTGGTCAATTTTAATGCCTCTGCCAATGTTCCTTGAGCAAAAGAAATAAACTGCTCAGCACCCGCAGTAGTCGTACTTAAGGTAATAGATCCGCTACCAGAGCTATATGAAGCATTCAGACCAAAAGCTTTACCAATTAATGTTGCCGCTTCTGACAAACTATTACAGGTAGAAAAATCAAGCGTAGCAGGTCCCTTTGCAACGCCATAAATACTAATGTTTAAGGTACCTTTCAGCGCTTTTAATGCACTGATTGATAACGTCGAAAGATTGCCACTAACGAGTGAAGCTGGTGTCTGGGCTGCGGATACCTGAGCGATATAAAGTCGTTTTGGTAAACGGCTTTCCCCTACAAATCCACTAAAATAAACTTCAGCAAATTTTGTTTCAGGGGTATTCGCACCAAATAATCCAATAACATCGTCCAGCGTTTCAAAAGCAGTACATGTACCTGCTGGAATAAGCGTAGATTTGCTAAGCAATAAACCCAGCAAATCAGAATTGCCACCACCAGCCGCCATAACTGACGGATTAACGCTGACAATATAGTTTAAAGGAATAGAAGTCATTTATTTTCCTTGTAATTACAAATAAATGTACATCGGCCATCAACAACGAATTGTGTTCTGACCTTGTCTAAAATTAAACTCAGCAAAGCGATTGTAAAAAGTTAAACCAACCCTATACCGATTTGATCGTTATTTGTTCCCCATTGGATAGACCGGCCTGCAGTTCCAAAGCAGTCTGACCTGGAAGGGTAATATTGGTATGGAATTCAAAAACAAGATTAAGCGTGTATTTCTCAAAAAATTGTGCCGATTCATCGACCCAAGGCAATTTAATTGCTGATTGCGCGTAAAGCGGGTAAACGTTCTGGCTAATCTGTGCGAAACAATCACTTGCGTAAGATGTAGCAAAGGTTCCAGCAACAATCTCCGCCATAGACATTGCCTGTTGTCCACAAAATTGAACATTCAGCGTAATATTTGATGCCATTTCAATGCTGTTATTTTGATTTTTAAGATAACGTGTTTCTGGCATTTTAGTCATACGCTGATTTTCAATACGCATGACAATATAAGGATAAGGCGGCATCGAGACCCGGTTTTGTTCACTGACAACAATACTAATATTGCTTTCCGGTGCAAACAAAGTTTTCAAATAAGCCCTTACGGACTTATAGATCTCGTCTTTACCCAATGATATTTTCGCTGCAATCCTGATATCCTTCTGGAGAAGTTTCCACTGAATCCTGCTGTTCCGTAAGCAATACCTTGCACCAACCGGCCTGATTCCAATCTTCAATTTGCTGGGTTAACAGCCATCTTTTTCCATTAAACTCAAACAGATCACCGCCCTTTAATTCGGAACGGTCAATACCTTTGGCAGTACCGTTTAAACAAAGTGCTTTGGTCTGTCTTTGCTGATTGATGGAACCAACATGTTGCAAATCCTGCTGACTAAGGGGCTGTAATTGTGCGATAAAATGAATAGGTGGTGCATATTTTGGAATCTGGCACCCCGTATTTTCATCCAAAACCGATGGCATGGAAGCATAATAACGCACCTCAATAGAAGGATTAACCATATTGATGATCGGCCCCACTATGGCATGAAGATTCATGATCAAGTTTCCTGTTGATTATGGCCAAAAGCAATGCCGGATATTAGGAAAGCGTGAAAGATAGCGAGCACTACGATAACGCGCCGTTGCCTTCCAAAAAGTCATACCGTAAGGGGTCTGGGCGAACCATTCTGCCGTTGCGGGTATTTGACCCGTATCGGCTGAAACCGACACCGACCCTTCGGTGACTTTGTTAATACGCCCAACCATTGCCCCACCGCCGCCACTGGCTTGCTGCTGTAACTGAGCCAAATGGGCCGTTAGCATATAAAGCAAAAGCGTCCGATGGGCCTGATTTTTTACCCAACTTTTATCCGTTGGGTCCAAAAACAAGGTTGCTTCAGAAAACAAAAGTTCAGCCAAAGATTCAGAAATACTTTGTGCAAGATCTGGGTAACGTAACGACCATTGATGATAATCAAATGTAACGTCACTCATGGTCTTTTTTCTGCATCCAGTGTTTTAACAGAAGTGGTTTTTGAATCGACCCCTTCCAAACCGGTAAGCTGTTTTTCCTGTTCTTTTGCTTGTTTGTTTAATGCGTTTTCAGAATTCTGAGCAAAGATTTCTCCATATTTTAACGGAGGGTAATCTTTGTTTTGCTTGCTCCATGCCTGCCAAAAATCGGCTGGTACTGAAGTCACTCCATAAAGCCCTGACATCATTCCCATTTCTGAACGAAACAAAGAAGACTTTGCGGCCCCATTCAGTGTGACCTTTTGAATCTGACCAGAATTATCAACCAGTTCCAAAATCAAACCATTGGGACGTTTACAAGCGACCTGTACATTGCTTTCTGCCATGACTAAATTCCCGCCATAGAAGCACAAGCAACCGGTAAACGCCATACACCACCCCAAGTACCTTGGGATTTTTTCTGACGTTGCCAAGTCGAATAAAGCTCCATACGGTGAGCACGTAATTTATAGGTAAAGCCACAGAAAACTGTGCGCATACCTTCATATTCCTCAACAAACATTTGCATCATATTTGAAGGAAGTTTGCCGTTTGATAATTTTTCACCCAATTCTGGCAATACTTCAATGCGCATATTTGGGTAATCTTCTTTCAGCATTTCGCGAATACGAACACCATATTGGTTTTTATAGCTTAGACATTGTTGCAAGCCGGTTGGAATCACAACAACCAAATGATCATCCATGCTGACATTGCCGCCCATTTGTTCGCTTAATTGACCAAAAAATTTGACAAAATCGTTATAGATTTCAATAGGGTCATTGGTTGATTGCCAAGTTGTTCCGCCACCTGTTTTTTTGGTTGGCTGAATCGCTGGTGGCAGATCAGGATCATTTAAAACACCATAGTTTTTAAGACCTTGAACACCAAAAAGGTAAATCTGATTTTGGGTTTTATTCAATACGGAAATAGAAGCCATATTCTTTTCTGCAACCAGGGAAATATTACCACGACCCGCAATATCGGTTTCGCGTTCACCCCATTCAGTCCATGTCTGATATAACCAGGGTTGGCGTGTTTCCCAATTCATATTGGTACCAACAACACCGGCCTGACTATAATCATGATAAGCACTGACTTCACCGGTTGATTCAACAAAAGGAAACTGAACCAAATTCGTTGTCCAATCCCCAGATTGACGTTCGCTATAAATCTCAGCAGCCCGCATTGGGGTTACAATAGCACGGGTGATTTCTGGAAAAATTTCGGTTGTAAACAGGGATGGAATCCCTGTATTTGCCGTCATATTCAATGAAGGTTGGGCATCCATAGCAATTGGGCCACGAAAACCGTTATCTACAGCCACTTTATAGTCGCGACCCAACACGGTCATAAAATGACGCATCTGTGTTTTATTCATAATGATTATACCGGATAAGAAGAAATAATGACCAACTCGCCCGCATTTGCGGTCAGAGCACAATACCAATCGGTTTCAATGAAACCGTCATGAGCAACACCCGTTGCATCGCAAAGAATCGTTCCATCTTTGGTCGATGCGTAAACTTTCTGACCTCTTTTGCCGCCATTGCTACTACGGGCATAGAAATCACCCTGTGTAAACAAATCGATCGGCAAGCCAGAAGCATACTGCATTGTGGCTTCATCCATATATCCGATCATCATGGCATTCATATCCCGATGAACGAAACCATTGGGTTTCTTTGCATTTAATGGTTGAGCCTGTGTAACGGTAACATTATCACTATCAACCCATGCAAAACGGCCAGCCATGATCCCATCTTTGCCAGCGCGAAAGCCATATGCTCCGCCCAATGCAGATTGACGTGGATTAGCCGAAGCAAAATCGCCTTCAACGCCCAGGGCCCAATTGCTATTTACTTGCTTTTGAAGAGACATCTTAAAATGCTCCAATTTTCTTCATAGGAGAGACCCCGAAGAATTGATAAAAATGATCGCCTGTGGCGCGGTCCTGAGCCATGACGCTATTTTTACGGCGACTGTTATAAGCACGCTCGCGATAGGTCATGTTAAATAATTCCCGCAATACCGAAGCACTCCGTGGAAGTTTTGCCGTGTTCATGCCCAGTTCACGCAAGGCGACCCTGTAAATTTCGGCGGCACTGTCCTGACCAATAACTTGACCGACAACAGGCATCACATCAAAACGTGCCTGTTCTGCGGCTTTTAATTTTTTCCGCTGCTTTGCCAGTGCTTTGGCAATCAAAGGATTTTTCGCTTTTTTTGAGACTGCTTTCTGTTTTAAAAGCGGATTGCAATCTTCAGCATCGCTATCTTCATCATCCAATTCATCTTCGCCAATATCGGACATATCCTGGCAGCAAAGATGGAAAATAGCCGCAATTTTATTCAAGGCTTCTTGATCCACACCTTGAGATTGCAGGGTCTGTAATAATTGATAGAGTTCCTGCTTGTAATTTTCAAAATCCTGTTCGGAATCATTATCCAATTCATCGCCAAAATTATCGATAGATTCATCGGATAAATCTTCGTCAAACAAAGTATCATTCTCAGGATCTATGGTTTTATTATCCAAATCATTGATTGTTTGGCGCAATATTTCATCCATAGATCTGGGCAACCGATCGCAATCAGTTCCCGCAGAGTCCTTGTTATTCATTATGTAATATTTCCTTTTTGTAGAAGGAGCCTGGTCCCATATGCACACATCCGGCCCTGCACGGCCTTTTTCGACCAATGCAATATGGTTGCCGCGCAAATTACGCATGACACCATCATAAGCTTCGCCATCATAAACCCCAGGAGTTGGGTCTACTTCATAACGATAGGCACAGGATAATTCCCGTTATGATCCGTTTTTGATCTTCGAAATTGCTTGCTGATCCCAAATCACCATCGAATTCATTAAATAAGGTGATATGAAATCTGCCGCTTCCCCTGTTGCACCCACCACGGATTCCGAATGTGGTCTTTCCGCTGTGACATGGATATGATCAAGCAGAACCGGAATTTTTTCAAAAGTTTGTCGCGCTTTCATTAATGCATCGGCGGGACGCAAAAGACGGTAAAACCGTTCTGCTTCCCATACCAACCGGTCAAAATCAGGGATTTCACATCCACGGTAGGGATTGACCATTGCTTTGCTAATCGGTGTCTGTTTGATATAAAGACGTCCATCTTCATCAAAAAACCGGACGGTTTTTTGCAAACCAATCCGGTCATATGCTAGTTTAATCATGTTAAATGGTTCCATTAATCGCCAAAACTTCAGCGTTTTGCCCATTAAAAAGGCCACCTTTGGACAAGGTGACCTTTTATAAAGTTATCGCGATATCAGAAGATCAAATCAGTCTGGTATGTACTGAACATCAACCTGATATTCGGAATTGATGCCACTACCGCGTAAGGTTTCATGCGTGCCAAAAGGCATAGCAGCCTGCACGACACAATCCCCCTCTTCGACATGAACCAGAAAATTTTTGGTTTCACGAACATTGGTCATCACGCTTTGTCGCCCTACCCCTTCTGCATTCACATCAGAAAGGATTACTGAACTTGGCCATAATGCGGCAGAAGGATTGGGTTGATGCGCTGTTCCTGTAAAATCGTTCCAGAAAAATTTTTCGGGATTATGGTGCTTAAAAGCAATTTGGCAGGTATTTTTTTTATAGACCGCCGTTACATAACGTACCGACCATCGGTCTTTACCATCGGGGGCTATGGCAGATGATGCAACATTGCCCCGAATAGCCGTAATAGTCCCAGGCAAAATTACATTTCCCTTTGGCCGTTTGCTGGTTACGGGCAAAACCGCATAAGCATTCAGCGTCGGGGTAACCTTGTTCCCAGAACCTAACAAAAACTCTCCATCCAATCGTGCCCATCGCGGTTCAAAAGTATATTTGATCTGAAGATCAGCCTTCATCGTATAGGGCTTTCCTGCAAAGTCGGAACCATCGAAAGTGATGAAAAAACAACCTTTCTTAGTAACAGGAATAGGAATACCGGATGGGTCTTTGAAATGGACTGGAGTCGTCACGGTTCCTCCTTGAACCTGTTTGACGATTGCAGCAAACAAACCAATCGGAGGAAATTTGTAAAAATAACCAACACCATCAATACCTTCTCCCGGTGCTGGGCAAGCCTTAGCACTATAATTCACACTAAAAAGCGTTTCGGAATAAGTTGTTTCGTTCCCCTTGGCATCAAAACGGGCCTGGGTTGTGGTGCTTAAAGTACCGGTTATTTCCTTAACGATTGGTTTCCCTGGTAAATTATCAGGAAAATAAAAGGGAAACAGATTCTTAATTACAAAGTCTTTGGTCTGTTTGGTCATTTCCGCTTTCATCGATAAGGTTCGATAATGATAAGGCGTTTTTTCTTCGGCCATCGTCGTTGAACACAAAAAACCAAACATTATAAAAGAAATACTGGTATTCAAAAGCCAATTTTTCATCATTATTCCCTATCCGACAGATCGTTTTTCTTATGGATAATAAGATATTCTATTCGATCTGGTAAACTATATTCACGCTATATCGGAAAAATTACAATGATGTTCTATCAATTATTGAATCCGTATTACTTATTTTAATATAAATGAATGCGCGTTTGGATAAGCACTTATTTTTTGAGAAAAATCGAGCAATTTAGATTTTTATTCTTTGTAACCATTTCATCATTATTAATGATTATTTTTATCAAATCCGAATAGAACAAATTTTGAATAAGTAATGTTTTCTTAAAAAACTTCACGATTTTGTTTCTTCATATCCCCTTGAAATTACTATAAAATTAATTTTGCTAAGGTTGAGATTTTAAATATCTTTACCACTCTTAAAACGAAAACAAAAAGTGAAATTATGTTTGTTAATTTCACTTTTTGTTTCGAATTTCTTCCTCAAAAATACGGTGATAAAAATTAATCATCATCCAAAAGCGTTAATGATTTAAATCGTTCATTTTTTCAAATCTTTGTCGTGCTTCATCAGGGCTAATGACGGATTTATCCAGATAAAGCGCATCGGCTTGAGCTTGATTAAGATGCATATCGCTTTGTGTTTTTGCATCCAACTGCCATAACGGCACAAAATCAAATCCTAAATTAGGGTCAATTTTCCCCCAAAGGCTAAGCTGAACAATTTTGAAAAGCCGTTCAAGCTGGGGACGGAAGAAATATTCTTGATAAGAAGAAACTTCATCATACCAGACACGAATTTCACCATCAGATGAAGCATTCAAACCCGTAGGCTGAATCCCAAACATCTTGACCAAAGGTTGACTGGCGATACTGGCAATTTGTTCCTGTTCCTGTTCCTGAAGCTTGTCCAAACCCGTTAAGGGCACAGCCAGATTTTTCAATTCTTCGCTTTCTTTGTCGGTAATAAAGGTGCCTTGATTATGGCGCAGCTGATTAAAACCTTGCACGCGATTCAAAAGCCCAGCAACACTGCCGGTATTATCAGGATAATCACCCGGTTCCTGCATCAATTGCGTCATATTGGTTTGCAGGTTAACAATCGAAAAAGAATTAATGAGATCCGAAACCGATTGCCGAGTTCGTAGCCAATTATCGACATAAGGTTTCGCCAGTTGTGTTAAGGCCATACCTCCAAAATTATAGGCAGGCTTTAATAAATCTGGAACTTTTCTGGCAACAAAGGTCAATAGACGTGTGCTATCGACAAGACGCCCATTAATAAACCAGTTTTTTGGTTTATAAAAATGATCGTCAAAGGGATCATAAGCCGAATAATCATTCGGACTCGTCCAAATGGGTTCAATATTGATCAGGCGTTTTAATCCACCGACGGGAATCGAATCGGCACTGATCCGAATGGGTTGCATCATATGGGAAGAACCCATGGGTTCACCGAAATCGAGCAAAATATGCGCCAAACCAAAGAAACCGTCATTCTCACTGGCGCAATAAAAATGCTCTCTTATTTGTAAACGTTTAAATTCGGCTTCGATCTGTTTGATTTTATCATCGTGATCTTTATAAGTAAATTCAATCCATTCACGGGTTGCTTCTTTGGCCAAGGTTTCAACCATTTTACGATATTCGGGACGTTGTGCCATCTCGGATAAACGTGGATAACCAAAAAATCCCAGCCCGTCCGCACGATAATCAATCAACCAATCGGCATAATGATTCATATCAGTGGGTTGAACCACCATTTCTTCTCCATCCATTGCCATAACGGATGTGCTTCTAACCCCAGGCATAGCCGGATAAGGTGCAATAATATCTGCCAAAGACAATTCTTCTTCGAGCTCATCCATCATGGGTGGAAAGCGAAATCCAGATTTGGGCGCAACTTGCCCCCTCATCTTTTACATCAGGTGTTTTTTTTCGAAAAAAAGAGAACATGAAATGCTTGATCCTGTTTTGGCAGATGAATTAAAATAATTGGGTAATGGAAATTGATCATCGTTTTGATCATCATTTCCTTTATAAATCCGTGTATTAACGTGTCCCTAATTGCTTTAAAGCCGTTTTGGTAAAAACGGGTGCACGTGCTTTATGGGTAATCAGACCATCAAGCGCATAGCGCAAAGCATCAATTCCGTGATTATTTGCATCCTCGACTTTGGGCAAAATATCCAAGGTAAGCCGATCAACCTGATAGGCATAACGACGAAATTCCTGTGCGATTTTTGGGCATCTTGGATGTACGACGATCTGGCGAAAGCTTTTTAGGTAAGCAAGGCCATCTTCGATACTACCTGCCATTTTTTTGCTCCGCGAATATTGAACCTTGCCTGGCAAGATAGCTTATGGTTTCCGGGCGCGAAGAATCCGCGCGTATAGGCCAACGGCGAATATCGGGAATCTGATCAAACATATTCGGCAAAGCATCAATTTCGATGCTTTCACCAAAAATCTCGTAATCAACATAAAGTTGATGATTTAAAATAAAGCAACGAATTAATGCTGTAGGATCCTTTGCAAATCCCCAATCGACCCCATAATAGAATCTTGTATGATCAGGAGTTTCAAAATCCTGCACGACGACTCGTTCATTAAAAACCAAGGCATCGGAACGCGTCTGAAAGCTTCCTTCCCATACATGTTCATAAGCAGCCGGGTCATGAACCAGTAAACGACGTCTTTCAGCATCCAATTCATCGGGAAACCAAGGATTGTCTTGCCATCCCACTTTTTTTACGACAGCTTCGTTATCATCAATTAAACGGCTGCGTAATTGTTCAATCGGTGCATCTTCTTGCAAAGGATTCCACGAAAACCATAATTCCGAACGTGGCGCACGAATGGTTGGAATTAATAAATCCAAACTTGATTGACTAATGGTTTGTGCTTCTTCTACCCAAGCAATAGAAATATTTTCGGTCGATTTGATGCCTTGAATATTGCGTGCCAATCCCATGAAAATAAATTCAGAACCATTAATTCCCTTGATTTTCTGTTGTTGGACGTCGAAAAAAGCCGATAAATTTAAATGATCAATTTGTTCAATCAATAATTGATGCACGGATTGCCGGGTTGAATTCTGAAATTCGCGACAACATAGAATCCGAATGGGTTCCTTTAAAGCAAGAATCAACAAGACTCTGGCAAATGCCCAAGATTTTGCGCCCCCTCTTCCCCCATAAAACAATTTGTAACGATAAGGCTGAAATAATGGTGCATAAACGCGCGGTATTTGTGACTTAATCATATTAACGAAAATGTTTTCATACAAATTGGGTTTAACAATTAGGAATCGGTTTTTCTATTTTCTTCCTCTACAAATTCAATTTTAATCGTAGGCGAAGCAACCGCCTCGATGCTGTTTTCATTATCATCGTGGTTATTCCGAATATAATTGGCAACCCATTTGCGCGCATCAATCCGTAATTGAGCAAGTTTTAGATCTTCGATATTGGTCTGATCGGCGATATGAACAATCTGACTGGCCAGATGATCACTGGCAGCCTCCCGAGCAATCTGAAATTGACGACGAAAACCGATATTATTCGATAACCATTGGATGACGATTTCAGAAGAAGGCATCTGAGGATTTTGACAAATCGATACCAAACTTTCGCCATTCATGATCTTTTGGCAAATCTGTCTTACTTTTTCAGAAGAAAATTTAACCATTTTATCCTACAAAAATGGCCCTTTCTTAATTCATAAAGAAAGGGCTTAACAACTTTTAAAGTAGTGAATCACATAATAGGATTTAACTTTGAGTAAACATATATCCAAAGCAGGTATTATCCCTTTTATATGTGATATAACTTAGCTTTTCAAGAGGAATTCTTATGAAATTTAATATTCTTTCCGATATGCCAATAAATCGCGAGATTATCGAGCCCTTTTCTTAAGGATTTATAACGTAATCCTACACATTCATCATAAGCACAAACCCCAATTACCGAACGTTGCTGGGCCTTGGTAAGCTTGGATAAAGCTTGTTCAATATGATGACGCGCATTTAAATAGGATATGGAACCATTTTCATAATTTGATGATGTTGCAAGACGAAATTCATAACGTGCCGTAATCCGATTCCTTTCAATTGCTTGATGCCAAATTTTTCGAAAACGTATCCCCGCCGCATATTGTTCATCGGACAGAGTCGCATTTTTACGTTTATAAAGATAATCCAACATGCATTCACATAATAACCGTCGAACGGGCTGCATAGGACGCCCATCCCCCAAATCCACAACATCTTGACAAACGGGACGCTGTAATGCCGCAACGCCATCCGTTCCCAAATCAATATCCGGCATTATTGGTTTTAAAGGCTGTTTTTTGGATCGTTTTTTTTTTCCAGTTTTCTGGATAGAGACTGATTTATTCATTCATCGATTCCTGATCAACTCGGCTGGATAATTTTTTTGTCTTTTGAATTTCTTGAATTAAATATTCGTACACCTTTGGAACGCAGCATCTTAGAACGTCCAATGTTAATGATTTTCTGGTTTGTTGACACCGTAATGATGGCATTGCCTTGTCTTCTGGATAACGCCAATGTTTGTCTTCATTCGCATGGAATATTTTAACCAGTAACTGTTCTTGTTTTGTTAAAGATGCCAAAGCTTCATCTTCATAAGCTGCCCCATTGGGTTCTTTTATGCGTTGATATTGTTGTAAATGCTTTTGTAATTCTGGATAAGAAGGCCACCACGTAAAATTATGAACAATGTAATGTAAACTTTCAGCGCTAAATATCTGGGATGGAAAATCACGAATAAGCATCTCGGTATAGGTGATTAACGTTTGACGCGTTACCCTTCCTTCTTTTGCAGCAAGCATATTCGCCAATTGATAAAGCCACCCCATAATGAGATGAGCAAGCTGTGGATTTTTCCCGCTTTCTATTTGAAATATCGAGTAATCTTCCACATTAGTCATCCGCATTCTTTTGAATTTGCTGATGATAAGAAATGTGCTCTTCCTCTAGCTGTGTTAGATCTTGTGCTAATTGCAGATCTTGTCCTAAAGTGGTCAGAACCCTTTTTTCATTCAAATGTTTACGGATGGCCCCTTGGATATAGCTGATTATATTCTCACAAGGTAATTGATAAGCTTGATCAATCATACGATACAAAACCGTCGCATTATGATTTAGCATTTTTAACCATTTCCCGATCAAAGCTCTGGCTTGTTTTTCCGGAAGATTAAAATATTGCAGCTTTAAAATACCTTCAGACCATAAAAGCTTTTTAGAATAATTTTCAGCTTCATCCATATCTTTATGATATGGTGAATCTGGGTACTCTTTTTCTTTATCTCTTGGGCTTAAGGCATTTTTTTCTTCAGCGTATGGAAAATCGTCATTATTGCTGTCGATTTTTGTTTCTTTTTGTTCATAATATGTTCTATTTTGTCCATTTTTCGACATTCGCTTCAGTAACGGATTCCCCCCCTTCTTGCCTTTTTCCGAATTCCGTTGATGTTGTATTTCTTCACGAATAATACGACGGCTATAAATAACGCCGCGTTCATCACGTGAAAAAACTTCCTTTTTTTCTAATTCATCCAATAAACGTTGTGTTCTATTGGTACGCAATCCCAAAAGACGGGCAATTTCCGCAGCCGTCATCGCCCGTTTTGATACCTCAAGATATCCAATACGTTCCGATGAATGCATCAATGCCAAAATATTAATCCATAAACCTTGTGCTGATAAACTACAGGATTGAAGATTGACATCATTTCGCCAATCGGACCAATAAAACTTGCTCCATTTAAATTTGGATGAAACGGTTTCGCTTTTTTTGATTGTCATGGAAACAAACCTTTCTTATGACCAACTTCCTTGCCAGACCGTTGCTTCCTCCCGGCAGTCAGAACATAATCTTAGAAACCGGGTATCCGCGACAAAGTGGCGACCACAACGCAAACAATAACGATGGACCAATTCTGCTTTGGGTTTATTAAAACGTTTACGCCCACCAACCGATTTGCCTAAACGCATCCGTTGATCGCGCGCATCGTCAAAATCACTCCATAACCCAAGACGCATAATCCGGCGACAAACGCTATTGGGTGAAATTCCAAAATATCTTGCGATTTCTTCTTGAGATTGACCATCTTTAATCAATTGCGGTAATTTTACATCGATAACCTGCCAATTAATTGAACAATAACCCATGTTTCTGATCCCTATTATAGAGAATCAGCTCATATTATCCCGCTCAAATTTGACAAGACATGTCATGACAGAAAAAGAATTTCTGAATTGACTTTATTCTGCTTATTATTATCTTCTAAAGTTTGTTATAATGTATCGATTTTTAAACAAACCTATGAAACTGATCGGATAATAAATGCTAGCCTGATTCTTATGCATTTTCCTTTTGACCATGTAATAGATACATTTGTCCATTTTGGATATTATGTCAATTAAAAAATAGTTAACAAGAGGTTAATATGATCAATAATGTCTATCCGTCCCGCTTGCGTGAGATCAAAGAAGCCGTAGGGATAACATCTGCTGAATTAAGCCGACAGACCAATATTGACCCCGCCACACTCAGCAAGATCGAGTTGGGTAGAAGAGGATTATCCAGAAATTTTGCAAGGATTTTAGCCGATAAACTACAAGTCCCTGTTGAGATGCTTTATGCCGAAATTGGCAGCCCAATCTTAAATGCGAATTTACCCATGCGTACATCACATCAAAAACGTGAAGCTGAACAAGCCTATGAAAAACCCACTATTGAGCAACAAATATCATTACCTGCAACGGTTCCCATTTATGGATCCGTGTCCTGTGGGACAGAACGCGGTTCATTTTTATTAACGGATACCGTTATCGAATATGCCCCAAAAGGGCCCAAAATTCAGCATCGTTCCGATATTTATGCGCTTTATGTCGAAGAAGAAAACATGGAACCTTGGAAAAGGCCTGGACAACTTATTTATGTTGATCCCTTACGTCCCCCTCGACGAGGCGATAGGGTAATTATTACAACCAGCATGTCCAGAGATGCCTCTCAAGAGGCATTTTTAATGGAGTATATCAAACGTACCGATTACGAAATAATCGTAAAGCAGTATAATCCTTTGCATACGCATCAATGGTCTTTGGATTATCTGGTAAGTTGTCACCGGATTTTGGAACCCGAAGAAATATTCTAATATGTCCATTTAGGTCTAGATAAAAATTGATATATCATAAATTTTAGCCATAATTTCCTTATCATTTGAAAGGAAAAATTATGTCTAAATATGATTCTGACTTCGACCCGCTTGACGATGAAATCAGTCACGAAGATATCGCTAATCTGGAAATTAAAAAACATGCTTTTTTCGTGATGGATGAAGCTTTTGACGTTCTTTGCAAGGATTACGATATTCTGAATGAAAGTGATGATATCAGTTTAACGTTGGAAAGCGCTTTAAATGCTTTGGAAGAATTGCGGTATGATATTTGCTATTACGATCCCGCATTTGATGAAGATTAAACGGTGATCAACAAACAAAGTTTTATTTATTACAGAAAAGTAATATAGATTAAATAATCATAAGAAATTAAGGTATTTTTTATTTTGTTTATCGATTTATAACTGTTTTTTAATGATATTTGCATGGTTTTTCTTTATATCTGTTTCTTTTTTACCAGAAATATCATTTCGTCTTCCTTGCTGATTCAAAAATACTTGACAGATTTTCTTACAAAGTCTGTAATCAAATAGTTTTAGACAGAAGAAGGCCACATCTATGAAACGTTCAATCCTGTTAACGGTTATTTTCGGAATATGGCCACTTTCTCTTTATGCCCAGAATTCCGCAGAAAAACGTACGGAACAGGCGGGAAATTGGGATGCGCTTAATGACTTGAAAAAAATTATGCCGGCAAAAGTTACCATTAACGGTAAACGAATCTTTTATGTCAGAACCAAAGATATTTGTGCCAGCAATGTCGAATTAGATGGCGGGCAGATTTTTACCTTTTACTGGAAAAACTGGCCAGAAAGCCACCAAATTGATCATGCGGGTTATACAACCTTCGAAATGCGCGATTCTGAAAATAATCTTCATCTTTTCCGGACAGATGAAATTAAAGGTGCCGATTTTCTTGTTGATATTCGCTATCTTTCCCAAAGTTGCAAAAATAGGGATAAAATAGCTAAAAAAGCCAAAGAACATGCTTCTGATAATGAAGATTCGGCTTCATCCAATGATAAGAAAAACGATTCTGATAACAACACTAAAACCGATGAAGAAAAATCCCCCGATGATTCTTCTACAACTTCAGACCAGTCCCCCAAACCTCAAAAAGATTAATTTAGCTGTATTTTGAATATCAATTCAAACCCGTTATTAATTGATATTTTGGACGCTTTTTAACGTCATAAATCAAACGAAATATTTTGAATTCTATAATTCAAATTTATCAACGGGTTTGATTTTGTTCATCATAAAAAAGAAATGGATAATCAATGGCCTGTCATATGAAAGACAGGCCTTTTACATTTTATATTTTAATGATGCGCAGTACCTGCTTGAATCGTAAATTGAACCTGATCAAGAAGCTCTTGCTTTCTGCTTGGTGATTCGTAAGGATCCATTGAAAGCACATAATCAAAATAATCTTTCAATGAAATAGGTTGTTTTGGATTGACCTTTATAATCAATGGTTTTGAAGGATCACGGATAACATCGCTTACGGCTTGCGTAATTTGTTCCGATTGTTGATTAAGTAATGCAATACGTGGTTTTTCTACATCGATCGATTTTTTGAATGCTTCTATAGCCTCATCCTTGACCTGCTCAACAGATTTACCTTCATCTTTTGCTTTTGCTGCAAATAATTTATTTAACAACCCTTGATCTTGGAACGTAACCGAATTTGAGACCACTTTACTATCGTTGTTATAGAAATTAAATATATTGCCCATCCATTCCCTTTGCGTATCACTACTTTGCGTTGGGTCCGTCACAACATTGATAAATGTTTGGATTTTATCCCATGGGATATTAATTATTTGACTTGTACTTTGAACATTAAACATGTCTTTTAAGACAATTTCTGTCT
The DNA here is from genome assembly GCA_945266285.1 of uncultured Commensalibacter sp. Classification (GTDB taxonomy): domain Bacteria; phylum Pseudomonadota; class Alphaproteobacteria; order Acetobacterales; family Acetobacteraceae; genus Commensalibacter. The sequence goes on along the minus strand of CALYOP010000009.1, from coordinate 31,122 downwards.
TATTATTATCAAGCTTGTTGCCATCCCCAAGAATTGCCAAATCTTGATCAAAGGTGAAATCGCCGTTTTTATAACCCATTTTATCGGTAATTTCTTTGGCAAAACCTTGGATATTAAAGACCAGATTACCAACATGCGTTTTTATTTTATAATCTGATTTGTTGTGTGGTGTTAGATTAATATAAGCTTGTTTTAAATGCTCAACCAGATTGGATTTTCCTATAACCTGAAGGTTATCCAATATAATTGCTGTACTCTGGTTGGTAGATTTTTCAACATAGTTTCTAAAATTCAATTTATGTTCTTCGAAATCACGGAAAAAATCTGCAAAACCGATATGTTTTAAGGTAATCTGATTAATTGTGAAACCTGATTTTTCTTTTTGATCGGCAAGATAATCTGGATACTTATAATTCAGCTGAATATTCTTAATTATAATATCCGTTAGTTTTCCCAATCCATAATTTGAAATATGCTTTTCTGCGATTTTAAGATCGCCACTGTCATCGGATACGGTAATATCTTTTAAATCACCGTCTTTTATCGTAAATTTATAAGGGACGAGCATCCATCTGCCATCTTCGTTCTTTTGCATAGCATCAGGAGCCATCGTTATATCGCGCAAAGTAATCAATGCGATATCAACTTTATCGGATGTTATTACGTGGTCATAGTGAAAATTCTTACCGACAATATTAGCAATAGCATTTTTGCCATTGGGTTTTACTTCGAGACTATCAAAGTGAACCTTACTTTTGTCTTTGGTAACGATTTCAACGTTTTTCAGCGTGGCCGATTGTGACCATATACTGGTACTACTGCTTTCATATTTAAAAGAACCATTTTGACCAAGATCTTTCTGAATATGGGAGGTTATCATTTCCAAAGCGCTTTCTGCCCTTTGATGCGCAATATAATAACCGCCGCCGCCGGCTACAATAATAACACCTATACCAAGTGCTGATATCCACTGTTTCATTTAAAATCCCTTAACCCTTTGTGGTTGATTTTGAAAACTGAACAACATCTTCTACAACTCTTGATATGCAAGATTTTGATAATAATCTACAATTATTTCGTAATGTTAAGAGATAAACACGAAAATAAGGGATATGTTTATCTCTCATAAACGATTTTAACGTTAAGGAAACGGTATATTGTTGATATCGTATATTTTTTTAAATTCTATTCCGAATATGGCTCATCGCTGAAGATAAGCCATATTGGCCACTTCCTCTTAAATCTAATGGGGTTGACCTGCCTGAACCGTCACACCCAAATCATCCAAAAACGCGTTTAATTTGCTATAATCATAATTGCTTTGCAATTGGCCAATCTGTTCTATAGTTTTATCCATGGAAATTGGTTTTTTAGGATTCAATTCTATCGTCAAATTACGTGAAGGATCTTTAATCACTTTTCCCAATGCTTGAAGATATTGTTCAAATTTATTTCCTAAATTTTGATCATTCGCTTTCACCATATTCGCATAAAAGGGCATCGTAGCGACAAAATAATTTTTCATATCTTCTGACTGTGATCCCTCTTTTTTCGAAATGATGTCAAAAATTTTATTAATCATTCCTAGATCTTGATAATTAACTTTTCCAGAAACGAGCAAAGCATCACGTTTTTCTTTTTTGTTTATTAATGCCTCTAGATATTTATCTCTCATTTCATATGAATTACTGTTTTTAAGTTGATAGAGTAAATCTAAGCTATCGATAGCATCCTGTATCCAGAATCCGCTTCTGGTAGTGGAATAGTTTACTTCAAACCAATCTTTAACCGTAATTTTCCCATTCCAGGTATCAATCTTATTTTTATCAGCCGTAAAATAACTATCTTGATCAAATGACATATCAAGTCGCGTATTATCGGTTTGTAGCGTTTGTTTTAACGATTCATTATCGCTTAAATCTAAAATAAGATTGTCAATATGCGTTTTACATTTGATATCGGTTTTATTGATTGCTGTGAAATTTAGAGAAGCCTGTTTAAGTTGAGCAAACGGTTTTTTTGTCTCATCCAGCAAGACGATACCGTCTATCGTTATATTTTTGGTGGTATTTTCATGTATTTTAAAGAACTCAGCAAAATGCACCTGTTTTTGATCAATCCCTTGATAAAACGATGCTAAATCCACGTTTCTCATACTCATCTGAGCAATTGTAGCCGAATTCGTTTTTTTATTATCTTTATTATCGTTTTCATTCAGGGAATTTATACGAATATCCTTCATATAGGTATCGGTTAATTTCCCTAACCCGTAATTCTTACCTTCCCAATGGGCTAAGCTGTAATATTGTTGATCGCCAATTGAAAGAACAATATTTTCAATATCCCACTTACCAACCGTGAATTTATCAGGATGAATCTTCCAATTTCCCTGATCATCCTTTTGCACAGCATCAGGAGCCATCGTTACGTCATGCAACGTAAGTGAAGCAATATTGATGTTTTTGGGTTCATTATCCCGGTACATATGAATATTCTTACCAACAAAATCATCAATAGCATTTTGTCCACTGGGTTTAACATCAAGGCTATCCATATAAACCTTCATCTGCGTTTTGGTAATCAGCTCAACATCATCCAAATGAACGGAATGTGACCATAGGCTGGTGCTACTACTATGATATTTAAATGATCCTGTGGGCCCAAGGCTCTCTCGGATCTTTAAAGTAACAATTTTCAAAGCTTCTTCAGCTTTTTGATGTGCGATATAATAACCACCGCCACCTGCTACAAGAATAACACCGACACCCAGTGCTGATATCCATGGCTTCATACTTAAAAATTCCTTAACTTAATAGAATTAATTCTAATTCTTAATAACCTTAAATATTATTAATCGCCAGCAATTCATAACCTTCCTTGATTTTTTCCTTTTATTTTCCCCAAATCATCCCTATATTGGTAATGTTAGGTAACTAACTATGGCAATAAACGGTATAAAGAATAAGCGTAGTGGACCCGGGGGCAGTACCCGGCGTCTCCACCATGAGGGGACGAAACAGGATCGACACGCGTGGTAAAATTATATTTTTTGCTCGGTATTGTACCACCGTTATCGGGCTATTTATACAAACGCCAACGATAATTTCGAGGCACACGCTGTCGCGGCCTAATAAGCCAATGTGACAAGCGCGGCTTGGGGGGCGCCGGGCAACAGAAGCCCCTCACTGGTATTATAATCATGAAAGTTTCTTTATGACGACTTCATCACACGATCCTAATCATCAAAATTCTGATGGAAATCCCCCAGAAATGCTGCTTCCCTACGCGGAATGGATCGAAAATGCCTATCGCCAGGTAATGGTCAATGCTTTTAAATTTGTAGCGCATGAAGGACTTCCAGGTAATCATCATTTCTATATTACCTTTTTAACAACCTATCCCGGTGTGGATATTCCTGCACGATTACTTGCCCAATACCCCCAGGAAATGACCATCGTTTTACAACACCAATTTTGGGACATGCAGGTTGATGAAAAGAAAGGTTTATTTTCGGTTGGTTTATCTTTTGGTGGAATAGCATCCTTATTAACCATTCCATTAGGCGCCATTACCGCTTTTGCCGATCCCGCTGCACAATTAGCGCTCGCATTCCATCCGATCAACAAAACAGAAGATGATATCTCAATAACCGATTTTCCGTCGGAAAAGATTGAACATAGTTCCGCTTTTCCAGAACATGAAAAAGAAGGATCCTCTTCTCAAGTGATCCGGCTTGATCAATTTCGCAAACGCGATTAAATCAAACCTTCCCCATCAAATTTCTTTTAAAAAATGGATGTTATTTGGGTCACCTTTATGGTAGCCCGTCATTTCTAAACATCCTTCATTATAAGAAACATTTTCATATAAATTTGTCATTTCGCCTTCTCGTGAAAAGAAGGCAAAATTGTTATTGACCATTTTCCATGAATGTTCGTTATTTTGGTTATAGCCTATAACTTTACCACTTGGGTCAAATTTCATAAAATTGCACCATATTTTGTTTTCGCTAAGACTTCCAAAAGCCCAATCACGAACAATGATATTGCTTTCACTAGCGGTAATATAGGGCATCCTCAATAATTTTTGTACGGTTGGAAAAGATAGAAACTGCGTAAAAAGATCATTCATATAACGGGTTCTCATATAAATATCTGCTGTAGCCTTTTCACCGTGAAAATGTTCGATATCCTCCATACCATATTTCATCTTTTCTCTTAACAAATGACCCGTTAACATTTTTGAATCAAAATCATTCGTTACGCCAAAAAGCGTATTGATAAAACGACCAAATTTTTGCCCATAAAGATTATAAGCACGCTGATCATCTGCGGGTAAATTGATTGCCATATTGGCTGCTGTTTTATACAAACTTCCGCTTTGAACTGGACGCGTATGAACAATAGGCCATTGATCAAAAATAAAAGCAATTTCTTTAAATTCCCATAAAAGATATTGCCAATATCTTTCAATCCCCCAAACAGGAAATTCGATAAATTGCGATAAAGTTTTGCTTAAAAAACTGCGATGCATAATCGGTATCATGCATTCGACAAAATCGGTCCCATGCAAAAATAATTTATTATTTTTTAGCGTTATAGGATGCGTAATATAGCTATCTGCAGTTAATGAAGGTGCACATAAAACAGGTTGAAATTGATCAATAAAATCGATAATTCCAATGATACTCTTATAAGGCAGATATAAATCGTCTTCAGCCAGCCAAAAATAATCATATTGTTCAATGAGATCTGGATATTTTTTTAAAAAATCATGAACCCCGGTAAGCTTGGTCCCTTCGATATAATCTTCATAGGTTGGTCTATCATCGGCAAAATTGGCATGATCATAATAAACAAAGGCCATATCCATCCGGTCGCGTATCCTGTTGATCCAGGAACGATGAATAGATCTTTCTCCACATCGCAAAATGAGCAAATGTTTCATAATAAGGGGCCTTTAATTTTTAAATAGATTAAATAATTTATCCGAATTAAACCTAAGAATTTCAAGAATTTATAGTAGAATAAACATTCGTTAACAAGTCCAATCTTTAGAATAAAAATATATTATTTTATAGCAAAAATATAACATTTTTACTAATTTAGCCCAAAATCAAAGTAAAGACTGCAAATAATTTCGTTTCTTTTTCGAAATATTTATATATGCTCATATCATAGCTTCACCTCATAAGCCAATAAGAATCTTTATCATTTGGAAAACACATAGCAACTCAAGAATAACCTTTTCAATCTTGACCGCTTTCTTGCATCATGGCATGACCATTAATAGTTTCAAATTTCACAAAGAAACAGGTTTTAGAGCCGGAGCAATTCTGCTCTGGATGGCGCTTGAGTAATATATTTTCTTTAGATATTGTAATTTTATGCCTATTCTGACTTCTGACTTCGATTTTGATTTGCCAACAGATCGGATAGCACAACATCCTGTTCGACCAAGAGATAAAGCGCGATTATTACATGTCCCGCTTCATGGTTCGTTGCAAGATAAAATTATTCAGGATTTACCCGATTTATTACAACCAGGTGATCTATTGGTTGCCAATGATACCGAAGTCATTTCTGCTCAACTTTCGGCCAAACGCGGTGAAGCCCATATCGGAATTACTTTAGACCGCCCAATTGAAGATGGCAGTTGGCATGTTCTGGTTAAAAATAGCCGCCGCTTACATATAGGGGATCGCCTGGATTTCCCAGAAACGACCGTAAACGCTATTGTTGAACGTTTGGAACCTGGTGGGGGTGCCTTTATCCGTTTCAGCGTTGAAGGAAGTGATTTTGATTCCTGGCTTAAAAAAGCGGGTCAACTGGCTTTACCCCCTTATATTTCCCGCCCTCAAGGCCCTACACCTGAAGATCAATTGGATTATCGCACGATCTTTTCGCGTTATCCCGGTGCGGTCGCAGCACCAACGGCGGGTTTGCACTTTACACAACCTTTATTAGATCAACTGGCACAAAAAAATATTGAACGTCTTACTTTGACCTTGCATGTCGGAGCTGGCACTTTTCTACCGGTTCGGAGTGAAAAGATCGAAGACCATCATATGCATGCCGAATATGGAATTATCACCCCCGAAGTGGCTGAACGCCTTAATCAAGCAAAATCTGAAAAACGACGTATTGTCGCGGTGGGGACGACTTCTTTACGGCTTTTGGAAAGTGCCGTGGATAAAAATGGTATTATTCATCCTTTTCATCAAGAAACATCCATTTTCATCCATCCCGGTCATTCGTTCAAAGCCGTCGATGTCTTAATGACCAATTTCCATCTTCCAAAATCGACACTATTTATGCTGGTTTGTGCTTTTGCCGGAACAAAACGTATGCAACAGGCTTATGCCCATGCTATCCAACATCATTACCGGTTTTATTCCTATGGGGATGCCTGTCTTTTATATAAACAGGCCGATCTTTAACTTTTGAATGCGTGACATGACATCTTTTCACTGGAAATCAGAAGCCTATCAAGACAAGGCGCGAGCTGGGACTTTATTTACAGCTCATGGTCAAGTTCCAACACCAACCTTCATGCCTGTAGGAACCGTAGGATCGGTCAAAGCCATGACCGCCGATGCGGTTCGTTCAACCGGGGCTGGTATTATTTTAGGCAATACTTATCATTTAATGTTACGCCCTGGAGCAGAGCGTGTGCATGAATTGGGCGGCCTGCATCAATTTATGGATTGGCCCGGCCCTATTTTAACGGATTCCGGTGGGTTTCAGGTAATGTCCCTGGGGCCACTACGTAAATTAGATGCTGATGGCGTTACCTTCAGATCCCATATTGATGGTTCGACCCACCGCCTTACCCCGCAATCAGCAACCGAGATCCAATATTTGTTGGATTCAACGATTACAATGTGCCTTGATGAATGTCCGGCCTTGCCGGCTGACCATGCGGCTTTGGCAAAATCTATGCGGATGTCGATGCGTTGGGCGGAACAATGCCGACATCATTTTGTTAATCGACCTGGCTATGGCCAATTTGGCATTATACAAGGAGGAACTGAAACCGATCTTCGTGCTGAAAGCACCGAAGCCTTGGTAAATATCGGTTTTGAAGGTTACGCCATTGGCGGATTAGCCGTGGGCGAACCACAAGAACAAATGTTTGAAACGCTGGATGCGACGACGCCTTTTACGCCGCAGGACAAGCCCCGTTATTTAATGGGCGTTGGAACACCACAAGATATGTTAGGGGCCATAGAACGGGGTGTTGATATGTTTGATTGTGTCATGCCAACGCGCGCCGGTCGTACGGCCAGAGCTTATACCAGCCGTGGCACATTGAATTTAAAAAATGCCTGTCATGCGAATGATCCACGTCCAATTGCACCTGATTGCGAATGTTTGGCCTGTCGTAAGCATAGTCGCGCTTATTTACATCATCTTTTTCGAGTCAAAGAGATTTTGGCACCGATGCTGTTAACATGGCATAATTTGGCTTATTATCAAAAACTGATGCGTACCATACGCGCGGCAATCATTGCGGGTGAATTGGATAAATTATCCATTCAATTACACCATGATTGGAACCAAGGAGATTGGTCTGTTGATGAGTGGCGGTAAACTTTTACCACAACACATTGGATCAATTCGGCATTAGTGCTTCAATTTCATCAAGACGCTGTATAATAGCATGAATATCAAGCATAGCCGTACAAGGTGATGTATGATCCATTGTGCTAACGCCAGTTTCAAATTGATCGGCCCAATAGGCAAGATGCCCTTGCATCGACATTTTTAAAAAGCACGGATTTTGATGGTGACTGGGAATAAGTTCATAAACAAAAGTCCCAGGTTTACAAAAGGCAATATTGGTCAATCCCGCCCCTAATAAGGCGACAACCAATCGCGTTTGTTTAAAAATGTTGATTTGCTGATCAATCGTTAAAGTTTCAGGATCTAATATAAAATAACCGCGTTCGCGTAATGCTTCTACCAATGCGGCTTCATTGGTGACCTGACGATTTTCCTTATTAAGACGACTAATATAAATCTTTTGATGTTTTGTTTCATCATCCAAAGCGATCTTTTGCGCTAAATACACATAAGCATCCTGTATATGCTGTGAAATAGCAAAATCGGTTCTTCCCGTCGCAAAATCATAATAGTAAAAATCAGAAAAGAAATATTGTTTTGTTTTTTCAATCGGTGAACAACTTGCTTTGTCAATATCCAAGAGTTCAAGCGTGCGAATCTGCCAACCTTTTAACTTTGGAACCAAAAAAGTTGCGTTGTGCTTTTCCTGTTTGGACATATAAAAAGTCGGAATTGCGTGGGTCATCCAATGAAAATAATTATGCGCCCAATGATCAAAACAACAAGCAACGCTTTTGTCATATGAAATCAGATTTTCGGTATCGACCTTTAAGTTCTTCCAAATTTCAGGAGGCAAGACGTAATTGCTATCGGGGATCACCTGCCCATCTTTAAAGAGAACCATATGGTAACTATCGAGTACGACATCGCGCAGATGATAGCGATATAATGTCGTATTCATCGTTTCCCATTTTAAAAAAGGATTACGGGAAAAATTCGATAATGAAGCTTTTTTCAAACCAGATTGCGTCTGCCCTAAAAAGAATGCTTTTGTCTTTTGACAATGTTCAAGCATGATCTGTTCATCGGCGACCTGTTTTAAGGATAAAGGGGCATTATTTTTATTATGTCGAAAAAATCGCCACATTTTATCCAAAAACCTTCGATTTCGTTTTAATCGCTAAAAATAATGTCGCGTGATTTCATAAAGTGCAATCGCACCAGCAACCGATACATTCAAACTATCGATATCACCGACCATGCGCAAACTTGCAATTTCATCGCAATTTTTCTTGGTTAACTGACGAATACCCGATCCTTCTGCACCAAGAACCAATACCACACGCCGATCCGAAAAATCCGCACCATTTAATAAATTGCTATGCGCATCTAAGCCTACTGCCCAAAGTCCAGCATCTTTAAGTTGTTGCAGCGTTCTAGAAAGATTCACTGCACGCAAAATGGGGATATTGTCCAAGGCCCCTGAAGCCGCTTTGGCCAAAACGCCGCTTTCTTCGGGTGAATGTCGTTCCTGCATAACAACACCAGCAGCCCCAAAAGCAACCGCTGAACGCAAAATAGCCCCAACATTTCGAGAATCCGTAACCTGATCCAACATCAGAACCGGCCCTTTGCGTTTTAGCAAATGGTCGATGTCGCTATTTGGAAGCGGCATAACTTGCAGAGCAATCCCTTGATGAACCGCATCCCTTCCACATAATTTATCTAAAACCTCACGCTCAACAATTTCAGGCTTTAATGTCAAAGCACCTTCCAGTCGTGCCATCAAAGCATTATGTGCTTCCGATGTAAGGACAATCCTGGATTTTTGCCGAATAGGGTTAAGCAATGCCGCTTGAACACTATGCAGTCCATAAAGCCAAAATGCTTTTGAGGAACCAGAAGAATTTGCATTAGGCCGCTTTGAAAACGGTTTAGAAGCAGATTTCAAAGGCGAACGTTGGGATCGTGAATAATTTTGCATAAAGCGGGATTATAAGAAGAAATTTAAAATTCTCCAGAGAAAAGTTTTTTCTGGTTGACATATTACCCTGAATAGCGTTAACAAGCATTACACGTTTGGAGGGGTGCCCGAGGGGTTAAAGGGGACGGACTGTAAATCCGTTGGCGTGCGCCTACGTTGGTTCGAATCCAACCCCCTCCACCACAATACCTATACATATACAAATCTGCTGATTTTCTTGGTTTTTTAAGAAACTCCCTATACAAATTTATCCAAGTTTTAATTATGCATGCACAAAAAATTGGGCAAATTTTTTTTAAGAAACGGACAAAATCAATGCCAACAAAGATAAAGACTTCGTTCAGCAAAAAAGAAAGAAAAACCTTACCGTTTAACGGATAGCAATAACCTTTATATCCGTGTTTCAATAAATGGCAGTAAAAATTGGTATGTTCGATACATACAAAACGGTAAAGAATCTCAGGTCGTTATTGGTTCATACCCTGATATGACCTTGGCAGAAACCAGAATAAAACGGGATAAAGTAAAAAAAAACGATTAAACTTGGCTTTAATCCCATTTTTGAAAAAGAAATAATTTGTTATTTACAGAAGTATTAAAAATGGGTCGATCTTCTAAATATATTGACGAGCTGGCGAGAAAAATCGTAGAATTATCATACATGGAGAAAATCTTCATGAAATTTGCAAAGATAAAAACATGCCGTCATATATAACTGCCTAGGATTGATTTGATAAGAATGATCGTTTTTCCAAACAAATCGCGCGCGCGAAATATCAACCGATATAATGGAAGGAAAAATAATTGATGTTATTGAAAGAACGACCTCCGAAAATGCAAAAGCTTCTAAAGTAATAATAGACGCTTTGTTTAAAATTGCAGAAAATGGCTATAACCTCTCTGTTAATTCTTATGTCGAAACGGAAGATACGCGCGAGGTTATCGATATTAAGAAACTTAATGCTGAAATCAAAATGACGGTAGAAAAAATCGATCATCTACGCGCAGAAATTGACAGCATCATTGCGGAGATTGAAGCGTGAATAATATGATTACTAAGCTTCTTAAAGGTGCTACAGTTGAGTGGAAAAATTTGGAAGATTTATTTGATATTTTTTCTGGTGGCGATTTACCTAAAAGTGCATTATCAAAAATTAAAACTGAAAAATTTAATATTCCAATTCTATCTAATGGAATAGGTCGTAATTCTTTGTATGGACATACAGACACGGCTAAAATCTATAAGCCAAGTTTAACGATATCTGCCAGAGGCACAATAGGATGGACTAGTTTTCGTGACAAACCATTCTTTCCTATAGTCCGTTTGCTTGTATTGACACCAAAAGTTAAACTAAACTTAAAATATATATTTTATTTTATGAAAAGTATTGAAAAGAAATATAAAATTCAATCAAGTAGTATACCTCAACTTACCATACCAATGATAAAAAATATAGAAATTCCCATTCCACCCTTGTCAGTACAGGTTGAAATTGCACGGATTTTAGATGCCTTTACGGCGCTCACCGCAGAGCTTAAAGCACGAAAAAAACAATACAACTATTATCGTGACTAATTATTACGTTTTAAGAAAGGAGAAGCGGAATGGAGAACGGTTGAGGAAATTTTTGAATTAAAGAATGGCTATACTCCAAGCAAAAGTAAAACTAGCTATTGGGAAAATGGCTCTATACCCTGGTTTCGCATGGAAGATTTACGCCTTAATGGTAATGTTTTATCTGATGCAATTCAAAAGGTGCATCCCAGTGGTATAAAAGGAAAATTATTCCCAGCGAATTCGATTATTATGGCTACCACAGCAACAATAGGCGAGCATGCACTTATAACTGTTGAATATTTAAGTAATCAACGATTTACAAACTTCACAGTAAAAGATGCGTTCCGAGAACGATTAAATATAAAATTCATTTATTATTATTTTTTTATTCTAGATCAAAAAGCTAAACAAGATATCAGCACGTCAAGTCTTCCCTCAGTCCAAATGAATAAACTTAAAAAATGGGCCTTTCCCATCCCTCCCCTCACTGAACAAGAACGTATTGTTTCAGTCTTAGATAAATTCGACACCCTGACTACATCCATAACCGAAGGGTTACCGAAAGAAATTGCCCTTAGGCAACAACAATATGAATATTATCGTGATCAGCTTCTGAATTTTCCAAAAGCATAAGAAACAAAAAACAGGCAGGTAAAAAACGATGCTTGATACAAAACCAATTGCAGAAACTTCTAATTTTATTGTTCTGGATCAGTATCGTAAAATCGAGCAGCCCAACGGATCTTATCAATCAGAAGCAGATTTAGAGCGTGAATTGGTCTCTGATCTACAAAAACAGGGCTATGAACTTCTACATGAACAAAACCATCAGAAATTGCTCAATAACCTTCGCTTACAATTACAAAAATTAAATGAAATCAATTTTTCAGAAAGTGAATGGCGACGTTTTTTAGACGAATATTTAGACAAACCAAACGAGAATACGACGGATAAAGCCCGAAAAATTCATGATGATTACATCTATGATTTCGTATTCGATGATGGACGTATTCAAAATATTTGTTTGTTGGACAAAAAAAACATCTCACACAATCATGTACAAGTCATCCAGCAATTTGAACAAAAAGGCACATATACCAATCGCTATGATGTAACCATCTTGGTCAATGGTTTACCACTGGTGCAAATTGAGTTGAAAAAACGCGGCGTTTCTATTCGTGAAGCTTTTAACCAAATACATCGTTACACCAAAGAAAGCTTTAATACTGAAAATTCGCTATTCAAATATCTACAGCTATTTGTCATATCGAACGGAACAGATACGCGTTATTTTGCCAATACGACAAAGCGTGACAAAAACAGTTTTGACTTTACCATGAATTGGGCCAAATCGGATAATACTCCGATCAAAGATTTGAAAGATTTCACGGCAACTTTTTTTCAAAAAAATACGCTTCTGAATATTCTTCTTACCTATTCGGTATTTGATAGCACCAACACTTTGCTGATTATGCGGCCTTACCAAATTGCAGCCACAGAAAGAATCTTACAAAAGATAAAGAGTTCATACAACGCAAAACAGTGGAACAAGACTGAAAGCGGGGGTTATATTTGGCATACTACCGGTTCAGGAAAAACTTTAACCAGTTTTAAAGCCGCGCGCTTAGCCACAGAGCTTGATTTTATTGATAAAGTTTTTTTTGTGGTTGATCGTAAAGACCTCGATTATCAAACCATGAAAGAATATCAACAGTTTTCACCCGATAGCGTTAATGGTTCAGGTAACACTGCGGAACTCAAACGTAATTTAGGGAAAGACGATAATAAAATCATTGTCACCACCATTCAGAAACTCAATAATCTGATGAAAAGTGAAAATGACTTACCGATTTATCAAAAACAGGTCGTTTTTATTTTTGATGAAGCCCATCGCTCTCAATTCGGTGAAGCACAAAAAAACTTAAAGAAAAAATTTAAAAAATTTATTCAATTCGGCTTTACCGGCACCCCTATTTTTCCAGAAAATACATTAAATGCCAAAACCACCGCCAGTGTTTTCGGACGCGAATTACATTCCTATGTCATCACTGACGCCATCCTTGATGAAAAGGTTTTGAAATTTAAGGTGGATTACAATGACGTACGTCCGAAATTTAAAGCCATTGAATGCGAACAAGACGAAAAGAAAATAACGGCTGCGGAAAACAGACAAGCTTTGTTACATCCTGGGCGAATAGAAGAAATTACGCAATATATCCTGAATAATTTTAAGCAAAAAACCCATCGTTTTATGGCAAATGGTAAAGGGTTTAATGCAATGTTAGCCGTAAGTAATATCGATGCGGCAAAGCTTTATTATGAATCTTTTAAAAAATTACAAGAAAATAGTAAAAATCCTTTAAAAATTGCGACTATTTTTTCATATGCCGCTAATGAAGAACAAGATGCTTATGGAGATATCCAGGATGAAAATTTCGAACCTTCGGTGATGAATCAAACCGCCAAGGATTTTCTGGCCGATGCAATTCGCGATTATAATGCTTACTTCAAAACCAATTATGATTTGGGAAGCAAAGAATTTCAAAATTATTATCGAGATCTCTCTAAACGTGTAAAAGACCAACAAATTGATTTGGTCATTGTAGTAGGCATGTTTCTTACAGGTTTTGATGCGCCGACTTTAAACACGTTATTTGTCGATAAAAACCTGCGTTACCATGGTTTAATCCAAGCATTTTCACGAACAAATCGTATTTATAATGCCACTAAAACCTTTGGTAACATCATTACTTTTCGTGATTTAGAACAAGCCACTATTGATGCGATTACACTATTTGGCGACAAAAACACCAGAAATATTATATTAGAAAAAAGCTATAAAGAATATATGTATGGCTTTACAGATGCGCTAACGAATGAAACTTGTCTTGGCTATTTGGATATTGTGGCTGAGCTTAAAAGACGTTTTGCTAACCTTGACGAAATAACCACAGAAAAAGACAAAAAAGATTTCGTAAAATTATTTGGCCAATTTCTACGTATCGAAAACATCCTGCAAAATTATGATGAATTTGCAAGTTTGAAAGATTTGCAGAATGTAAACACCAATGATGAAAAAGCCATTGAGGCATTCAAGAAAAAACATTACCTAACGGATGATGATTTCAAAGATTTGCAAGCCATTCAAATCCCTTCTGAACGTACCATTCAAAATTATCGTTCAAACTATAACGATATCCGTGATTGGCTTATACGGGAAAAAGCTGGGAATGATAAACAGACATCAACCATTAATTGGGATGATGTGGTTTTTGAAGTTGATTTGCTTAAATCACAGGAAATCGACGTTGAATATATTTTAGGATTGATTTTCGATCATAACAAAAAATCCGAAGATAAATCTGCTTTGGTAGAAGAAGTTCGTCGTTTAATTCGTTCCAGTTTTGGCAATCGCGCAAAAGAAGGTTTATTAGTAGATTTTATCAATCAAACCAATTTGAATGATATCCTCAACAAAACAGAAATAATGGATGCTTTTTATAAGTTTGCTCAAGATAAACAACAACGTGAAGCCGAAGCATTAATTGCTTCAGAAAACCTATCCAATGAAGCTGCTAAGCGCTATATCTCCACCTCTTTGAAACGACAATATGCAAGTGAACACGGTACTGAACTGAACGAAATCTTACCAAAAATGAGTCCACTCAATCCAGAATACTTACCGAAAAAGAAAAGTGTTTTTCAAAAAATCGCTTCTTTCGTTGAGAAATTTAAAGGAATTGGTGGAAAGATCGAATAAACTACTTTGATTTTTCGTATTGTTCTGGCTTATAGATTTTCATTACTTTTTTATGAAACAACTTATTTTATCTGAAAAGGCAATAAGCGTATTTTTACAAATTATTATAATAGAATATATCTTTTCGTAATATAAGTTGAAGTTTTTCCGATTATATTCAAATATAAAATAAACAAATATTGTTCTATTTTATATTTGAATTATCGCTTATATAATTATTATTAAACTTACTTAAACATTTTGAAAAATAAAACATTCGATAAGTATACGATTAAAAATTCCAGATCACTTTCTATACTATTATATAAATAGCCTAGATTATAATTTATATTTCAATAAAATATAACGATAATCACAACCAGAAATCAAAATGGAATTTTATTATTTTTTGAAATCGATTTCAACTTTGTTTCATCTGTTCTAACAAAGGCGTTTTTATTTCTTTTATAGGGCGGTATATATTCTATAAAACTTTCAGGATAACAGCTTTCTGGTGAAATTCTTAAAAAGCCATTATTAAATATTTGCCCACCAGAACCATCACGCAATGAAAACTCAATATAATTATCACCGATAACGATATTTTTAATTAAAATATGTGTGCTTAAGATATCTCTTGCCAAGATGCGGAGATCTTTTTCACGAGCAAAAGCGATATCTAATCGGTTTAAAATGTCTTCGACACTATCGTGATTTTGTAAAGCTTCATTTAAAAGTCTGCGGACAGCTTCAACTTCAGAAGGAATATGATTCTTCTCTTGATAAGAGCGAATACGTTCTAAAAGCTCTTTTGGAAGAACATGGATCCTTCTTTCATTACGCTCTGACGTAGCCCTCTTTGCCACAATAACTCTCTTTCATAAATAAATGTTATCAAATATATGTAAATTGTTTAATTTATCAATTGACACTTAAATGTACATATATATACATATTTGTAGTTGATAAATTCCCTGATAAATTTATATTAATACCAAAGAAAATAGGAAAATTTATGGAATGATATGCAAATATGAATTGGTATTTATATATGTATGATAATGACCATTCAGTTTCACATAAATCGAAGAATGATCATTATCCCTCAAATCAACAGTCTAGAATTTTGAATATGATTTCCAACCACTTTTTAAAATATTCAAGGTCGCATCATGAACAATATTACGAAATTACATTCTACTCAGAATCATGAATCCTCACCCAACGAAGGAAATTACGATCAGCTTTTGATCGAATTATCCCAGGATTATATTCGTTATTGTAAAAAAGAAAGCATCATCCGATTAGAAGATAAACCAGAAAAAGAAATTGAAGATTTTATAGAAAAAGGCATTGAAATCGAAAATAAGCTTTCATCTATTCCGGCTTTTTCGATGGAAGGCCTTATCGCAAAAGCAAAAGCTTTGACTTTAGCAAATAAACGGGGCGAATTAACATTACGTGCTTTGGTTGAATCAATCTGTTTTGATATTTTGCGCGGTGGTCTTGATTATTAAATAAACTTTCATTTATTTTTACTTTATTACAGCAATAAAAATTATTAATTATTTATAAACTACCTTTCTTTTAATATTAAATATTAATATTATTTTAATTTTATTAATATTCGTTCCTATTTTAATTTATTATATACCAGATCAATAAATTATTATTATACTATTCGACATTAATTTATTTCTTAAATTCATAAATTACAAATTTAACTTACAATAATTTCGAAACGGTATTATCCTTTTAATCACTTCTTAAGATTTAGTAATTAAAGGGCTGAGATTAATGTTCAATGCAAAAACCCTTCTTTTAGGTTCCTTATTCTTATATGGCAGCTTATTAAATATCGGTTCTTCATCTTACGCGGCCACGCATTCGGAATATTTTCTAAAAACATGTGAGGATCCTATCAGCGTTGATCCTAATTACAAAGCCAAAGATGCAGTCGTTCATATCCCAACGAACGGCGTAAAAATCAATGGTCTTATGATGCTCGCTGCCGGAAAAGAACGACTTCCGACAATGATTCTTTTTCATGGCGTACCCGGAAATGAAAAAAATCTTGATCTTGCACAAGCCATCCGCCGCGCGGGATGGAACGTATTAACATTTAATTATCGCGGTTCATGGGAAAGCCCTGGAAATTAAAGCTTCGCTGGAAATTTAAAAGATGCTGATGCTGTTTTATCTTTTATTCGTAACCCACAAATCCAAAAACAATTTAACATAAATGAAAAACAGATTGTATTGGCTGGTCACAGCATGGGTGGATGGATCGTTGCTATGACTGCGGAACAAGAACAAAAAAAGAAAAGCAAGGATATTATTGGTGCCATTATGTTCTCGGCTGCGAATATGGGGGGTAATGCCGTTATTCATCCCAATCGTGATCAAACCATTCAATGGATGGCCGAAGATAATGAAACGCTTACGGGTACTAATCCTGAGAAAATGGCCGATGAAGTCATTAAAAACCAAAAAGCTTTTGACATGAATCGACATGCTTCTGAGCTTAAGAAATTGCCATTACTCATGATTTATTCCGATGATCCTTTTGCAGCTGGCGATATCGAATTTGCACAAAAAGTAAAAGCGGCTGGAAACGATCATTCAACACTGATTCATATTCCAACCGATCATTCCTATGCGGATCACCGTATTGCTTTATCAGAAATGATTATTAATTGGTTAAACCAATTATCATCTCAGGCACCTAAATAAGCGGTATATTTTCTAAAACCTTATAATGGGATCGTATTTTTATTATAAGGTTTTCCAAAATATTGATGACATAGCTTATAATTTTCAACCACACAAAAACCATACCTCCATCGACAAGGATTGATTGCCCTGTGATGTAATCCGAATCTGGACTGGCGAGGAAAGAAACACAATTTGCCACGTCTTCTGGCACGAACAAACGGCGCAAAGCAATTTTTTCAGCATATTGTTCAAAAATATATCCTGCCGGTTTATGCGCATGCGCTGAAGCTTCGTGGTCAATTTGTTCCATCATGGGTGTTTTAACAATGCCTGGACAATAGCTATTCACCGTAATATTCAGCGGTGCTTTCAATCGCTGCCGTTTGAGTAATACTCTGATAGCGAATTTACTGGCACAATAAACGGCAAGTTCTTTATTGCCAACATGACCGGCCTGTGATGAGGCATTGATGATTTTACCCCCATGACCCAATCGTTTAAACATGCTCGTTGCTGCCTGTATACCCCAAAGAACACCTTTGATATTAACATCAAAAACCTTATCAACGACTTCAGGGGTAATTGTTTCAATTGGTGTTGTCGGAGCAATACCTGCATTATTAATAATAACATCAAAACCACAAAGCCGGTTATTGGCATATTCTACAGCAGCAAAGACCTGCTTACGATCGGAAACATCTGCAGTAAAGGAAATTGCATCGCCCCCTTTTCCATAATCTTTGAAGTACATGCTTTGGCTGATTTACCATCAAAATCAACAACAGAAACGCTGAAGCCATCCTGAGAAAGACGTAAAGCAATTGCTTCACCAATTCCTCTACCACCACCGGTCACAAGGGCAACTTTTCTAACCATGATAATCTCCTTATACATCCGATTTATAGAATAATATTTCCTATTATAATCGTAATGAACAAATATTTTATTAATATATCAATTACTATTTAACAATATTTGGTTTAATTATATAGATAATTAAAGTTTATTATTTCTTAATATAAAAATATTACATCGCTTTTTATAATATTGTTTATAAATATATTTATTATCAAAAATATAAATTTCAAATATTATAAATTTTTAATCTTAATTTGGGGAAATTCTATAAATAAGACTTTATCATATCCATTTTATACATAATTAAATATGTATAAAATGGTGTAATTCCTAGGAATAATACAATAAATAATCAGTTCAGATCAATTCGGTTTTATTTACTTTTAAAAATCGACTGTTGATCTTAATCCAAAAACCGCTTCATTCGGAATACGTTTATGCGAACCTTCATCCAGATTTAATCCACCGCCAGGATTGAAAATATATTGGAAATCCGGTGTTAACTGCAACCAAGGCATAACCTCAATTTGCGTAACCAATTCAATATGATGTTCGGTCTTACGAACCCGCCATGTATCATCGGAATAACGGCGATAATCACGGTCATATTGACGGGCACGATTGCTAAAGCTACCGACACCCCAACCTAAACCAATTGAATTGCCTTCTTTATTAAATAAACCTTTTAAAACAATCCCCGCATCTGCAGCAAAGCTAATGGCGTTACGATCACCCGGTGCAGTTTGTACTTTACCAAATATTCCCAAAGCCTGTTTTTTATCTTGTGGCGATCGCCAAATCATCTGATCAATGATACCGTAAATGGACCAGTTATGATCGTGCTTAAACATTGTTTGTTCGGTATCTGGATGACCCAAAAGCTGTTTTTGTGCATTATAACGTTGGTCTGCAAAACCCGCGCTATCAAAAAATACCCCAAACCTATAGGTTCCAGGATAACCGGTTTCTTTTGAAGTATCCGTTGCAGGATTAAGGTGATATTGCACTTCGTTAATTACAAATACCCCACCTGTGAAATTGAAATGCGTTCCTGAACGATGTTTTTTGGATTGATCATCACATTCAAAAGCACCAGAAGGCCCACAGATTGAAACATTACTGGGGTTATCATCGGTAATAGCCAGCAAATTCGTCCAATGTTCATTCGGCGTAAAATTAAAACGAATACCCGGCGCACTATAGGGATATTCGACACCGGTATTAAAAGTATCGACGGTATTGATCATCGACCAACCAAAAGATGAATTCAAAAATAGCAAACCATAATCGCTAATGTTAAATTCGGAATCCAATGCGATCTTACCGATACGAACATTTAGTTTATCATCCCAAAACCCTTGTTGATACCATAATTCCCAAAGGCGTGTAGAACGAACCGCGTCCATATTACTAACGCTATTCAGATCTCCCAAATTATCGTCACCAAGACTACGTCCACGGATCTGAAGCATACTGACATTAAACTGTCCATGTTTGATGCCCAATAGTTTTTCTGGATCCCAAGTCAAAGTAACCGTCGTAATCCCTTGATATGCAGGTCCTTGTTTTACCCCGCCATAAGGATTTCCCCAAAGGTCATTAATATCTTCGGCTGCTAGGGCAAACCCATATTGTGCAAGCCATGGCCGAACACCCCATACCGACCCCAAAAGTGTGCTATCTTCATCGGAATCCATAGATGCTTCTTTATTCGGTGTTGCGGTTGGTTGATCGGCTAATTTGGTCGTATTTTCACCGGTTACATTCTGATTTGTATTTGGTTTTACCAATGCGTTGTCACTAGCGTAACAACTGCTGCTAATTTTGATAATCATTAAGGAAAGCTGTGAAGCAATGAATAGCTTTTTTCCGAAATGCTGCAAATATTTCACATGAAAAGAAGAGGTTATACGTTCAGACACAGGGGCATCTCCTCTAGTAACAAGAAAATATTAAATGAATGACGTCATAAACGCCAAAACATTGCTTTAAAAGTTCACAAAGTAAGAACGCTTGGCCATATTCAAAACCAAAGCGTCCTCCATACGCTGAACAACCAATCGTAATCATCAGAATCGTTGCACTTTGCCCTTTGTGATGATGTTATAATATTTATCAAAAAAATGTTAGAATATTTCTTAAAGAAATTATTTTTTTATTAACAAATTTTGAATATAAAAAAGTGCTAAGGCCTTTTCCTGACCTTGACACTTTAAATTCGCTTTGTGCGCTTATCCGATCACAAATTATTAAATCCTAGAAAATACCATAATGATGTAATGCTTCGTTATCCTTAGGAACGGGTGTAATCGCATCCCAAAGTTCGACAATATGGCCATTTTCTACACGCCATAATTCAAAATAAGCATGACGCGTACCCGCAATTGAACCTTCGGAATGCGTTAAAACGAACTGACCATCGGCAATGGTGCGATGTGTTTTATCGTATTTTAAAGCTTCGCCCTTACCCTTCAACGCTTCTAAAAACTGGATGACTTCATCAACACCATCGGCAATATCGGGACTATGTTGATAAAAAGTATGACCGTCACTATAACGACGAAAACCGTCATAATCCCCATCAATTAAGGTTTCTTTGAAGAATTTTTGAACCAGTTGGCGATTTTTTTCGGTATTTTCTTGTGACCCTATTTCGGTAGTACCATCAAGTTGGCTGCGACCACTAGCATTTTTTGATGCTTCAGAAACCAAACCATCCCAATGTTCAACAATACGGCCATCCTTGACACGATAAATGTCAAAACCAACCAAAGGATTTTCATCTAATCCCGTAAAACGACCATGCAGCGCAACCAAACCATTTTCGTCACCCAACACGCGATTAACGGTATAATTCATCTGTGGATGTTCTGCCACCAGTTCTTTAAGGCCGGATATCCCATTGGCGACCAAAGGGGAATGTTCAATAAAATCCGGCGAAAAATAAAGATCTAACGCTTTGACATCTTTGTCAGAAAAAAGCATCTGATGCGCTTTTAGGACAAGAGCCTTGTTTTGTTCTTTTGTCATACACGGCTCCTTAGTCTTCGTTTGAACTCATAACATGTTTGATCCGTGTATATTCTTCAAAGCCATACATAGACAAATCTTTACCGTAACCTGAAGATTTGAAACCACCATGAGGCATTTCAGCCGTTAATGGAATATGGGTGTTAATCCACACAGTTCCGAAATCCAAATCCCGAGAAAGACGGGTTGCCCGTGCATGATTCTTCGTCCAAACACTGGAAGCAAGGCCAAATTCAACACCATTTGCCTTATGAACAGCATCGGCTTCATCTTCAAAACTTTGAACCGTAATAATAGGGCCAAAAATCTCGCTCTGAACCACTTCGTCATCTTGCTTCAGATTGCTGATTATGGTTGGTTCAAAATAAAAGCCTTCACGATTACCTGCTTTACCACCGGTTTCGATCTTGGCATGTGCGGGAAGACGATCAATAAATCCTTTGATACGTTCCAACTGATTCGCATTATTCAAAGCACCATAAAGCGCATCATCGTCATCAGGATTACCAAATCGAATTGCTTTGGTTTTTTCGACTAATTTTTTAAGAAATGCATCGTGTACTGAACGAGCAACCAATACGCGCGTTGCTGCTGTACAATCCTGACCAGCATTAAAGAAACCGGTTGTTGAAATCTGTGCGGCAGCTTTGTCCAGATCCGCATCTTCGAACACCAATACCGGGGCTTTACCACCCAATTCCAGATGCGCACGCGTTAAATTGGCTGCGGCTGCGGCGGCTACAGCCAAACCGGCACGAACAGATCCAGTAATGGACACCAATGAAGCGGTTTTATGAGAAACAACCTTAGCACCTGCATCCGCTTTACCAAGGATAACGTTGATTGCACCTTCTGGAAAAAATGGAGCAGCAATTTCGGCAAGAAGCAACGTGCTTTCAGGAGTTGTATCACTGGGTTTCAAAACCACCGTATTCCCTGCAGCCAAAGCAGGAGCAATTTTCCAAACCGCCATCATCAAAGGATAATTCCAAGGCGCAACTTGTCCCACAACACCCAAAGGTTCACGGCGGATACTTGAAGTCAATCCATGCATGTATTCAGCCGTTGATTTACCTTCTAAACAACGTGCAGCCCCTGCAAAGAAACGGATTTGGTCTGCTGAAACGGCCACTTCTTCAGATGCAATCAATGATTTGATTTGCCCGGTATTGCGGCTCTGAGCTTCAACAAGTGCATCACCATTTTTTTCAATCGCATCGGCCAATTGCAATAATGCTTTCTGACGTTCAGAGGGGGTGGTTCTGCCCCAAATTTTAAAAGCATTTTTTGCCGCCTGATACGCAGCATCAACATCTTCCTGAGTTGCGTTGGGTGAACTGGCGATAACTTTACCGGTTACGGGACTAACCAAATCGAAATATTCCGAGGATTTCCCGTCTACAAATTTCCCATTAATAAAATGTTTGAGTTTAACAGCGCTCACAATCGCATCCTTTCGCTAACCAGAAAAAACAATGTTGATTTTCGAGATTAACACTCATTCTGATATTTTAAGAAATAAAAAAATAATGAGGTAGAAACGGTTTATAAAAAACGGTTTAACGCGTATTTATTGACTAAAAAACCAACGCAATAATGGCATTACGTTTCCCAGTGGAAACTGGGTATTATGCCCAGTTTCCATTGTTTAATCTTAAGGAATGGTCGTTGTATAAGTTCTGACCTTTTTGATATCCTTAGGCGTGACTAATGAACCATTATTCCCCCAGCTGGTACGGATATAATTGGTAATATCCGCGATATCACGATCATCCAATAACCATTTATAACCCGGCATTGCATAAGGCAGATGCTTTTGCGTTGGTGGCGTTTCTCCACCTTCTAATAATATGCGGATTAATGTTGAAGGATCTTGCCGGTTTACGGTGGGATTATCGATTAATTTTGGAATAACATAATCGACCCCTTCACCTTTCATACCATGACAGGTCGAGCAATAATTTGCATATAAAGCTTCCCCATTCATTTTTGCCGCTTGGGGCATAGATGCCGGTGGTGTCGGTGATGATAGTTCTTGATCTTTGAAGCTTAACAAATAGGTTGCAATAGCATTCAGATCTTCTGTGGTCATATATTGCGTACTTTGCGTAACGACCTCATCCATGGCACCTGCAATGGCTTTGTGCTTGCTACGACCTTCACGCAAAAGATCAATAATTTCCTCTTTTGATAATTTCAAATTACGCAAAGAAGGTGAATACCAACCGTAAATCTCCCCACCGCTTAAATAAGTCGGATCCGTATCATCAAAACTTTTTTCCTGAACCGCTATGCCCCGAGGAGTATGACAAGAACCACAATGTCCCGGACCCTGTACTAAATAAGCACCGCGGTTCCATTCAGCATTTTGATCAGCACGTGGCTTAAATGGTTTTCCTTCGGTATATAGCATATTCCAGATTGATAACGGCCAACGCATCGTCAATGGCCAATGAATATCTGGGTCACGATTTGCCGTTGTTTGCGGTTTTACACGGTGCATCAGATAATCATATAAAGCCTTAAGATCCTCATCTGTTATTTTAGAATAAGATGGATAAGGCATGGCGGGATAAAGATGATGTCCGTCTTTTGCAATACCTTTACGCATCGCATTGGCAAAATCATCGTAACTCCAGCTACCAATACCATTTTCCTTATCCGGTGTAATATTGCTCGAATAAATATAACCAAATGGTGTTGGAAAACTTAATCCCCCGGCTAATGGCGCACCTGTTCGCGATGTATGGCAGGCGCCACAATCGCTGAGATGATAAATATATTCACCTTTTGAATAAGAATCATCTTTCGGAACTTCAGCATTGGCAGCAACAGGGAATGCAAAAAGCGCAACAAATAATGACCAATAACGCTTCATTAAATGCCTCCCATCTCATGTAATTCTTTAACAGCGCGCCATCCTTGATCAATGGCCGCATGTGCATAAGGTTGCCAATCGGAATCAGAATTAGCAATCGTAATCCGTCCAATTGGTTTCCGGGCAGTTTCAATAATCTTTTGTGAACCTTCTTCGGTATCAAACAGGCCACTCAAAGCATAGGAATAACCATGCGACCAACGATTAACCGTAATCGCAAGAATATCTTTTTTATGGTCAAAGCCTACATCACCAAACATACCTTGTAATTGTTCACGGATCATTTTTTCATGATCTTCAAATGTAGAACCCAATAAGAACGCACGACCTTTACGTGACTGTTCCCGCGCGGTTAAATTACTACCGGGAAAGGTCGGAACATAAACCATATGCAAACAAATCGGTTTGTTCGGATCACGTGGGTGTTTATAGCCACCCAAATCAACAGGATAATCCAATTTGACACGACTATAAGGAGCACCAGGCGAATAAATTTCATGCACACCTTTTTTAATAAAAGGCTGCCAGTTACGAATAATAACCTTTGTATAAACCAAAGGTGCCTTAACGTTCTCTTTTAAAGCGTCTTTTTGTTCCTGAGGCATTTCGGGAACAATATAGGGAATCATCATGTTATAGCCGGCCATGATTGCCTGTTTTGCTTTTACTTTATGCAGCTTGTCATTTTTAAGATAGGTGACTTCCACACCACCATCCACATTTGCCGCATGAACCCCGATACTATTTAACCGCAAACGAACCGGATGTTCAGGCATATCCAGTTGGCTATAATCAAATTTAGCCAAAACAATCGATTGCATCGTATCACCAGGTGCAACCGAAGGAATAAGATGTCTGACCATTGAACGAGCCAAACCGGCATTACCATCTGGGAAATGATAGATATAGGGGTCATCAAGTTCAGCTTGGGATTCTTCATCCATCGGTGGCAGATTCATTCCATCCATACCGGGCAATGCACAAAGCCGGGCATCACTACAAGATACGGCATCAATTCCGACTGCTTGGAAATCATTGGTTCTTTGCTGGAAAAACCGTATGGCGCTATCACTCATACCGACTTTTTCTTTGAGGAACTGCGTATAACTATGCGTATCTAACCAATTCGTTTTTTCCGTTACGGTCATCCCAGCGAGATAATCTTTTTTC
This sequence comes from uncultured Commensalibacter sp., assembly GCA_945266285.1. GTDB lineage: Bacteria > Pseudomonadota > Alphaproteobacteria > Acetobacterales > Acetobacteraceae > Commensalibacter. Next base: position 5,625 of record CALYOP010000009.1, on the reverse strand, counting down.
TCAACATGGAAAGCAATTAATTGACGGCGATCTTCTTCGCTCATAGGGAAATCATTGATGAAATCAACAATACTGCGGCCATTCAAACGATTAATAGGAATATCGTCCGATACCGCATGGCCAGGATCACCAGCAACAATTTTATCAACACCGAAATTCTTTCGGTCAAAATAAACGCCACGGCTTAGATTTAGATCTGGATAAAAAGTTTGATCAAATCCTTTGGCCATTTCTTCGATATTAATATTAAGGGTTTTTAAAAGCCCCATAACCGTTTTGCTAAAATTATGATAAGGCGACTGGAAAGATTCACTTCCCCCATAACCCAATATCATTCGATCATTTGCTTGGAATTCATTGCGTTTGGCATGACCACCGAAATCATCATGATTATCAATCAACAAGATTTTGCTGTTTTTTCCATTTAATTGCTGCCAAAAACATGCCGCCGCCAAGCCACTAATACCAGCACCAACAATAATCAAATCGTAATTCTCTTCGACGGGTAGATCCTTCACATCAAAATTTTTGTGCTGTCGTGCCAAAGCATGCGCACCCTTAAAAGAACCTGGGTGGTTACCACGTAATCCCGTTAATGCTGGGGGATAATATAATGTTTTGGTCGCTGTCCGTTCAGAAGCTTCTAATATTTTCTGGGGGGTAAGGCCTGCTGCAATTGTCATTGCAACACCATTGAAAAAATCACGTCTTGTGATCGCCATGCAAAAAAACCTTTATACGTGTTAATATATTCATTAAATTACCATTTGTGATAAAATTTAAAAATAAATTAATTATGATAGCTTTTGCTGAATTGCTTGCTTTGATATTTGTAAAAAAGTCACAAAATGGCCTTCGTTATTTTGGAGATCTTAGGATAAATTTTATCAGTTACAAATAAAAAACCATTCCGTTTCTAAGAAATTTGAAGAAAATTTATATAAATCTCAAACACTTTATGGGTTATTTTTCGACGCAATAATGAACCCGTTCAAAAAACGAACATTACGTGTCATTCCTTTTTATTTTTTGTTCATACTTATCAAGAAGCAAAAAATGTTTCGGTATTTTAATTACAACGATAAAAATAAGATATATGATTGATTTATAACAATAATTTCAAAGGAGAATTGTTATGAGCAAGCATGATGTCACTAAAAAAGAAGCCCACAAAGCTGCTGAAACGCTAAAAGATCCAAAAGCATCTGCAGCTGCAAAATCAACAGCTGGATCAGAACTCTCTCAGAAAAAAAACCAAGGTCACAAACGTAAATAATTACATTTATCTCCCTATTTTTGCTTTCTGATATAGAATTCGTAGTACTTTCCCATTCCATAGCAATGAGAAAGTGCTATTTTTATAAAAAGTTTAACAATATTTAATAGATTCGAATTTTCGAAAATTGTGTAAAAACAACAAGTTGGTTGGAATTGTCACAAAATCGAAGCCGCACAACCAACGGGAAAAACCTATATTGGTAATCATTGTTAATGGCTTTGTTAATAAACGGACAAATAAATTCCTTATCCTGCTGCCATTAATGCAAAATGCGCATATCCTTTTTCACCCAACAAACTCGCCGCTTTGGCAGCACGTATCCCCGAACGACAACAAAGAACAATTCTCCGATCGGTCGGCAATGAAAGCGATATGACATTCGGAACAGAAACCCGCATGGCATTTGCCGTTATGACTTGGGGTGTTTCCTCAATTGAACGCAATTCAATGACGATATCCTGATCCGTGATTTGCGATAACCCTATGAAAGGAATAACCTTTTTGGGTTCCTTTGCTTTGGAAAACGAAAATTTACTTAATTGCAGGGTTTTTGCATTATAACGAATAAGATTATGCATCGGTGAAGGATCGATTTTCAGCAAATAAGACAAGCTCATTTGTGCTTGCAAACTACCCAATGTCGCTACTGCAGTTCCGATAACCCCCGATGTTGAACAGCTTTGTGTTTGTTGGGGCATTTCTGGAAAAACGGCGCGATAGCTGGGACCATCAAGACAAAAAGCCCCTACATAACCCGACCATTGGATCACTGAACTGCTGATGAATGGTTTTTTATAAACCATGCATAAATCGCTTAGGGTATAAGTTACAGCTAAACTATCCGCCGCATCGATAATCATATCAGCATCCTGCACATAATTTGCAGCATTATCAGGAGCCAGAAATTGTGTAACCGCATGAATGGTTATTTGCGGATTCATCGCTAGCAAATGGTTTTTGGCTGCTTGCGCTTTATATTGACCAATATCAGAAGTTCGATAAAGCGTTTGTCGGTGAAGGTTACTTTCTTCAACACGATCATGATCCATCAAGGTAATCTGACCAATGCCCGCCCCTGCCAACCAAGGCAGCAAAGCAGAACCAAGTCCACCCGCCCCAACGACAAAAATTTTTGCATCTTCCAAAGCTTTTTGTCCCGAAATGCCAATTTCGGGTAAAATCATCTGTCGTTGATAGCGGTCATGATTCATTTTGCGATCTGCTGCGTTGTTTTCAGCCATAATTTTACGCTTTCTTTATCAATCTGACCTTCGGTTAAAATATTGCTAATAACCGATACGCTATCCGCCCCCGCTTGTAAGCAAGCAACAGCACGTTCTAAATTTAACCCACCAATAGCAACCAACGGTTTTTTGCCAATTTTCGCTTTCCATTCACGAATGCGATCTAAACCTTGCGGACCAAAACGCATCACTTTCGATGTTGTGGGATAAATTGGTCCCAAAGCAACATAATCGGGATCAATAGATAAAGCATTTTCAAGCTCTGCATGATCATGCGTGCTCACACCAATACGAATATGCCTTGCTCTTAAAGCTTTGATATCGGCAGTCTGCAAATCCTCTTGACCCAAATGAATGAAATCAACCCCACATTCCATCGCAATTTGCCAAAAATCATTAAAAATCAGTAGAATATTGTATTTTTTGCTATACTGAACCGCCTGTTCTACTTCTAAACGAAGCTGTGCGTCATCTTTGTGATTTTTAATCCGTAATTGTGCCATCGGCACAGAAAGCTGCCCTAAAATTTCAAATTGCTTTGCGGAATCAACAATAGGGTAAAAACGATTAATCAAAGATCTCATACGTCAAATGCCTTTCCTATTACCGGCGTTGATGGCGCTGCCATATCTAACATTTCCATAGGATTAGCAAGATAAGCCTGTCGTCCTGCTTCAATTGCTTTGGCAAAAGCCGTTGCCATCACAACGGGATCTCCTGATTTAGCAACCGCAGTATTTAACAATATTGCATCATAACCCAATTCCATTGCCTGTGCTGCATGGGACGGCAAACCAATTCCTGCATCAACAACCAATGGAATATTCGGAAAATAAGCCCGCATCGTGCGCAAAGAATACGGATCGTTTAAACCACGGCCACTTCCTATAGGTGCTCCCCAAGGCATTAAAACACAACATCCCACTGCCAATAAACGTTCGGCAACAATAAGATCATCCGTCGTATAAGGAAAAACCTTAAATCCTTCCGCGCATAAAATCTTTGCCGCTTCGACCAAACCAAACACATCCGGCTGCAACGTATCATTATCCCCGATTAGTTCCAGCTTTATCCAATCCGTTTGAAAAACTTCACGCGCCATATGAGCGGTAGTCACCGCTTCTTTTACCGAATGGCAACCGGCTGTATTTGGAAGGATATGTTTTCCCATTTGCTGGATCATGCCCCAGAAATCCTGTCCATGACGTTTGGTTGCGGATTCACGGCGCAAAGATACAGTAATGATTTCTGCCTGGGATTGCGTAATGCTTTCTTTTAAAATCTCAGGGGTTGGATAGCGCGCTGTGCCAAGTAACAAACGCGATTGAACCGGAACATCGTAAAATGTTACAGGATCTGTCATCGCCTAGCCTCCCTGCATCGGAGCAAGAATTTCAATTTGATCCCCATCGGAAAGATGACAGCCTTCTCGGTCTTCTTTTGGAACAAATTCTCCATTAACTGCGGTTGCAATCGTGCTTTCTGTATATTGTGCATAAGCTAATAATTCAGCTAACGTTTGCACATCATGATTTTCGGTTTCACCATTAATGATTAATTTCATCGATTATTTCCTGTCTTTTGCTATTTGTTCTGCCAATTGCGACGCTAACCACGGCGTAAGCAAAAACCCATGCCGATGCATCCCGTTTACGTAATAATGATTGGCCGATTTCTTAATGACTTGCGGCAAATTATCTGGAAAAGCCGGGCGAACATCACAACCAATTTCCAAGATATCGGCTTCACCAAATGCAGGATGAATGGCATAGGCCCCGTTTAATAATTCAACAACTGAACGAACCTTTCCTTCACCTTTGTAATCACTTTCAATCATGGTAGCCCCAATCATGAAAATCCCTTCACCACGCGGAACGATATATAATGGAATACGCGGATGCAATAAACGCACAGGACGAGAAAGCTGAACCTCATGCGTGCGAACCAACAGCATTTCCCCCCTTACCCCACGAATAGTTGGTAAATCATGGCGTGCGTACAAACCTCGGCAATCAATAACCACATCATCCTTATCTTTTGGAATAGGATCTGCTTTTGTATTTAGGTGAATTTCCGCCCCTTTATCCAACAAGTTCTGACATAAAGTAGGCAAAGCCTGTCTTGGATTAAGATGCCCTTCTTTTGGAAAAAATAACCCTTTAAAAAAGCGTCCTTGCAAATCAGGTTCTAATTGCGCAATTCGCGCCTCATCAACCCATTCATAACCCGATGTACGTTTTGAAAAACGAAGCAATTCGGGTACATCCCGTGGGGCCGCGACCAGCAATGTTCCTTTCATAACGGTGGGTTTAAAAAAACGCGGCCACCAATTCAATGCTTGTATTCCACGGGTAATAACAACTTCTTCGGCGCTTTCACGTTCACACCACGGAGCTAGCATACCGCCAGCAAACCATGAACATGATTTTTCACCAATTCGCGAACCTTCTTCAAATAACGCAATCGAATATCCGCGGTCGGCCAATTCCGTGGCTGCCGTCAGACCTGCAACCCCAGCACCAATAATCCTGATCGTCATGATTTATTGCTTTCTTGTTTGACGGCCAAACAAAGCAGGATATCTTTAACAAATTTGGGTAAATTACGTTGCTAAAGATCAACGTCAAATTCTGCACGTTTAACCGACTGAAAAAAATTATTCTGGATAAAAGTGCAGTCAAAAATAGGATAAAAGAAAATATTAAATTTTGATCAAATATAACCAATTATCTGTCCCTTCGCTGGCATAATCCAGATCAGGTTCAAAGGGTTATAACTCTCAGCTTCTTTAAACAAACGAAGCACCCCCCAGAACGGTATGATTATACGCGTTTTTTAATCGCTGTCGAGCAATAAGATTGCTATTGCTTAATGACTTTGAACCGTCGAAACCGATTTACCAATTTTTCTTGATAAACAAATAAATGGCATTTCGATCGCTTTATAGCTCCATAAACTGATTAAAATTGTCATAAAAACTTCAAAAGCAGCCTGAACAAGTGCTGGAAGTAATGTATAAAAAATAAAAAATTTTGAAATAGCTACTTATTAGGGACAATTATTTATTGGTAAATAAGCAATATAAAGACCTATAGATTTGTA
>CALYOP010000008.1 GCA_945266285.1 uncultured Commensalibacter sp. | reverse complement strand
TTTGTTCCATAATATTCATCCAAAAATAAAAACAGACCCATTTGGGTCTGTAAGAACTAATGGCATGTTTTCATTATAGAAGGCGGTTCTTGCCAATAAGGTTCCTTTTGCGAGTTCCTTTTTTCTTTTCCTTTCTTATAGACAAAAGTCGATACTTCTTTACTCATGCCCTGGATACTATTAACAACCGCATCTCTAGGCAAAGCCCAAAGGTGACCTGCAATAACGCCAACATCTTTTGCCGTTGCCTTAAAGTCATGATTCATTAGATCGTCAAATAATCTAACGATACCCGTAAGGGTTCCCAAAGCATTATGAAGAACAGAAATGAACTCCTTACCAAAGAAGTCCATTACAGGGTCCATATATAATTTTAAATTAGGCCAGAAATGTTTAAACGCACTTAGAAGGTCGCTGACATCACCTTTAATAACTTTCCAAACTTTATCTTTAAGAAAGGTGCCGAATGCTTTAAGGCCATATTGATTTCAGATTTCCATTGCCCCCAGTCAATTAAGCTTTTGCCGCCTTTTTTCCAGACCATATAATCATCGATCAACAAAGCAATCGCAGCAATTAACATTAACACCACTCCAATAGGAGAGGCCATCATCACCATGTTAATGGTTTTCCATGCAGCAACGACGCCAAGCAGTCCTTCGATCCACAATTTTGTTCCTTCATCCAGATTGACGAACGGGTTGTAGGTTTCCTTTTCAAAATTAACTACATTTTCCAAAAGCTGGATAAAGACATCTGCAATCTGAATGGCAAATTTCATCAACTCAGTAATGACGCGAGTTATATCATTAAAATGATAAATAATTAACGCTTTGAATCTAGCAATGTCTTGTCCAACATCTTTAGTAAGGTCAAGTGCAACTTTGTCCTCTAAGACAATAAAGTGGCGTTTATCATGGTGTGATTTTGGTGTAAAAAGATCAAAGTTTAACAAAAAAAATCATAGTTTTTCATAAAATATCAATGATTGACAATTTTGAAAAATGGTGATTTTTAAGAAAAAATGGTGGGTACGACAGGGATTGAACCTGTGACCCCCGCCGTGTGAAGGCGATGCTCTCCCGCTGAGCTACGTACCCAATAGGGCTTTACTAAGGAATAATAATTAAAATCGCAAGTTAAATTTAATTTGTTAAAGATTTTTGGAAGAACCTATTATGACTACAAAACGGATACGCCGTATTACCGTTCCTGATATTCAAGCCAGGAAAAATAAATTACCTATTGTTTCTCTTACTGCATATACGACACCAATTGCCCGATTAATGGATCCTTATGTTGATTTGATTTTGGTGGGAGATTCACTGGGAATGGTCATATATGGAATGCCAACCACATTGGGGGTTACAACAGATATGATGATTGCACATGGATGTGCTGTTATGCGTGGTTCTCAGCAAGCATGTGTTGTGATTGACCTTCCTTTTGGTAGTTATCAAGAAAGCCCTCAACAGGCTTTTCAAACAGCTTCTCGAATTCTTAAGGAAACTGGAGCTTCTGCAGTAAAGTTAGAAGGCGGTGAAGAAATGGCCGAAACGGTTTCTTTTTTGACTCAACGTGGAATTCCCGTTTGTGGTCATATTGGATTAATGCCGCAATCGGTTCAGACGATGGGTGGGTTTAAAGTTTCAGGTAAAAACGAAGAACAATCCAATAAAGTGCTTAAAGATGGACAAGCAATTGCAAATGCTGGCGCTTTTGCAGTTGTATTGGAAGGCGTTGTTGAACCTGTAGCCAAGATGATTACCCAAAATCTTGCAATTCCGACGATTGGTATTGGTGCTTCGCCTACTTGCGATGGTCAGGTATTGGTCAGTGATGACATATTTGGGGTATTTGATGAATTTACGCCTCGATTTGTCAAACGTTATGCAACAATTGGAAAGCAAATGGAAGAAGCCGTTAAAACTTATGCGCAAGAGGTAAAAGAACGTTCATTTCCAGCTATGGAACATTGCTTTCAACCTGTGGGGAAAGCGAAGTAGTTTTATTTTGAACGATTTGGGTGCTATTAATATATTTAACGCCCAAGTTACTTAATTTTTTTCTTGCTTCGGATGCGGATGTTTGACCTTCTTTAAGCGGTATTGCAACGGCTTTCACAGCATCTTCAATGATATAGGTTTCAAAGCCAGCGCTTATTGCATCCTGCGCCGAATAAGCGACGCAAAAATCTTCTGCCAAACCACTAAGGAAAACACGTTTAATACCAATATGTTTTAGCCAACCTTCTAATCCCGTAGTGGTTTTTTGATCATTTTCTTTAAATGCGGAATAACTATCAATATTTTGGTTCCAGCCTTTGCGTAAAATCATTTGAAAATGGCTTGTAATTAAGGTTTTTGGAAAAGCAGAGCCCCATTGTTCGGCTACGGCATGATCCGGCCAAAGCATTTGTTTGCCATAGGGTAAATCAATGATTTCTGAAACGTTTTTGTTTCTATGGGATGATGCAAAAGAAATATGATTCTTTGGATGCCAATCTTGTGTAGCAAAAGCATAACGAAAACAATTTTGTAAAAGGGTATTAATAATGGGGATGATATGATCCCCATTATGAACAGCTAGACTTCCACCAGGAAGAAAATCATTCTGCACATCAATGACACCGAGTATGTCTGTTTGTTGATTGATATGCAGTGTCATTAATAATTTTCCTTATTTAGTAGAAGCGGTTAAAGCTTCAGCAATTCGTTTTGCAAAATTAGCAGGATCAATTGGTAATTCACCGTCTTGAACTCTTGCTAAATCCAGTAAAATTACTGCTTCTTCGTTAATATTTTCTTCTTTTTTAACCTTTTCTGCCAAGGACTTAATCCAAGCGTGATGAACATTTAATTCAAGTACAGGCGGCATATCAGGAAGTGAATGATCATTACGCCGCATTAAGCGTTGTAATTGTAAATCCGGACCATGTTCATCAGCGGCAAGAATAACAGGACTATCAACCAATCTAAGAGTCATACGTGCATCACTAATTTTGTCCTTTAAAGAAGTTTTTAAAGCCGAAAGTAGCGCATCTTCTTCAGGAGTATTAGTATGCTTTTGTTCACCCATTAACTTTTCTAAGTCTTCACGTGCACGTGTGATGCTACGGATCGGTTTATCATCAAATTTGCCAAAACGATCCGGCCAAAAAGTATCAACAGGATCAGTAAATAGCAATACTTCGATATCTTGTGCTTTGAAACCTTCCAATTGTGCAGAAGAATTAATAGCGGTTAAGGAATCACCAGCTAAAAAATAAATGGCTTCTTGATCCGCTTTCATACGTGCAACGTAATCGGTAAGAGAAGTCAAACCTTCAACTTTGGTCGAATGAAAACGCGAAAGTTTAGCAATTTGTTCTTGTTGTTCATTGCCTTCCCATAAACCTTCTTTGAAAATAGTGCCAAAGTTATTCCAGAATTTTTCATATTTTTCCTGATCTTCGGACAGCTTTTGTAATTCGGTCATAACCCGATTGACGAGTGCTTTGCGAATACGTGCTAATACCGGAGTACTTTGCAACATTTCACGAGAGACATTCAAAGGTAAGTCTTCGGTATCGACAATCCCTTGAATAAAACGTAGCCAACTGGGCAACATTTCAGCATCATCCGTAATAAACATACGACGGACATGCAAACGGACTTGGCTTTTGCGATTTGCATCGACTGGTGCGAAAGGCGAATTCATGCCAGGGATGAAAAGTAACGCTGTAAAATCCAATACGCCTTCAGCATGCCAAAGCAGGGTTCTGAGTGGTTTGTCAAATAGATGCGTTACGTGACGATAAAATTCATCTAATTGTTCTTCAGAAATTTCATTACGTGGTTTGCACCATAATGCAGTGCCTTCGTTAGCAACGGTTTCTTTATCTTCATGCTGAATAACAATTGGCCACGAAATATGGTCAGCCCATTTCCGGATAATCGTTTCAAGCCGCATTGTTTCAAGGAATTCGTCCGCATCACTTTTGATATGTAATGTGATATCAGTGCCAACTTTTTCACGTGTAGCAGGGACAATCGTATATTTCCCTTTACCTTCGGAAATCCATTTCCATGCTTCATCGGCACCAGCGCGGCGGGAAACAACTTCCACTTTGTCGGCAACCATGAAAGCAGCATAAAATCCAACACCGAATTGCCCGATTAGGTTGGGACGATCTTCAGGTTTACTGTTTTCTAATTGTTTTTCAAAAGCCAAGGTACCAGATCGAGCAATCGTTCCCAGATTTTGGATGATTTCTTCTTTACTCATCCCTACGCCATCATCGCTTAGAGTAAGGATACGAGCTTGTTTATCAAGAGAAATCTTAATTTTTGCATCTTCTGGCAAAGCGCGTGCTGCATCGGTCAATGCTTCAAAACGCCGGCGATCGGTTGCATCGGCAGCATTGGCAACAAGTTCACGAAGAAATATTTCACGTTCAGAGTATAAGGAATGGATTACGAGATCCATCAACCGTTCTACTTCGGCGCTAAACTCATGTTGTTCTTCTGGTTTTTGTGACGTCTCAGCGTTCATTGAATTTTGCCTCATCCAGCTAGGATATTAAATAATAATTATATTAAACATCGAAATCAATTTGAGAATACTAATAGTGGAAATATATGGACTTTTCAAATTCAGATAAACAAAAAATGGCTCGTTACGGCAGAAAACGCTTGTCATAAACAAAAAAACAGCGTGAGAATAAAATGATGGTTTTTGTAAATTTCGAGGTTTTTATAATTAGTTATTAAGAACGCATAAATTTCAAGGAGCGTAAAATGAAGGAACATGCAATCAATAATGGATTGTCCATCAGTGAAAAAGCTTATGGCACTATGAAAGATGGTTCGCAGATTTCCCAATTTACTTTAAAAAATAGCTCGGGCATTAAAGTTGAAATTATTAATTTTGGTGCGGTGATTACATCAATAGATACACCTGATAAAGAAGGTCATTTCCAAAATATTGTTTTGGGCTTTCCTAATCTTTCTGGTTACGAAGATGATACCGGAAGAGCATGTTTTGGTGCTATTGTTGGACGTTATGCCAATCGGATTGCAGGAGGTAAATTCGAACTTGATGGAAAAACTTATCAAATCCCTTTAAATAATGGTCCTAATGCGCTACACGGCGGCCCAATCGGTTTTGATCGTAAAGTATGGCAAGCGGAAAAATTGCCGGTAAGTCAAAATCAGGTTGGGGTTCGTTTGTCTTTACAAAGTCCTGATGGCGAGCAGGGTTTTCCAGGAAATCTTTCGGTTCAAGTAACCTATGTATTAAATAATAATGAACTCATTTTACATTACCAAGCTACGACCGATAAATCGACGGTCGTTAACTTAACCAATCATAGCTATTTTAATCTTGGTGGTGAAGGAAATGGTTCGGTTGAAAATCATATACTTCAAGTTTTTGCTGATTATTATACACCTGCTGATGCGAATTCTATCCCTGTCGGAGAAATTACACCGGTTGATAATACACCAATGGATTTTAGACGGCCAATTGCAGTAGGATCACGTATGCGGGATTCATTTGAACAATTGGTAATGGCTCGTGGTTATGATCATAATTGGGTAATAAAAAAACAATTTGAAGATAAACTTCAACCTGCGATGCATCTTTATGATCCTAAATCACAACGGACTTTGGAAATCCTTACAACACAACCCGGAATGCAAATTTATACAGCTAATTATCTGGTTGGAAATTATTTGGGGACATCAGGAAAGATGTATCGCCAAACCGATGGCATTGCTTTTGAAACGCAGCATTTCCCAGATGCCCCTAACAAACCGAATTTTCCTTCTACCCGTCTTGATCCTGGGCAAACTTTAGATGAAACTACGGTTTTTCGTTTTGGAGTAGGGAAAAACTGAATCAATTTTCTATCCCATATAATCTTTGGGTAGATCAGCTTTTTATCAAAGGAGTTAAATTATGGTTTTTCATATTTGGAGTGACTCTTTCAAGGATGGTGACCTTATGCCACAAGCCCAGGTTTATAATGGAATGGGTCAGAAGGGTCAGAATTTATCGCCTTCTTTGCGGTGGTCAGGCGCACCAAAAGGAACAAAAAGTTTTGTCATTACGATATTTGATCCTGATGCACCGACTGGTTCAGGATGGTGGCATTGGGTGGTAGTTAATATTCCACCTGATGTGGATTTTATTCCAGAAGGTGCCTCTTCTAAAAATGAACTTCCTAAAGGTGCAATTCAGGTTAAAAATGATTTTGGTCAATATAATTACGGTGGTGCGGCACCACCGCCAGGATTAAATCATCATTATGTGATTACGATCCATGCATTAGATGTATCGAAACTAGATGTTAATAAAGATAACAGCCCCGCAAGCATTGGGTTTAATGTGCATCATCATAGTTTAGGTTCTGCAAAAATTACCTGTATTTATGGAAATAAAACGAATCCATAACAATCATTCATTTGTTTTATTGCCAGCAAGTAATTTCCCTAATAAATAGGAAAGTTCTTGCTGTTCTTTTTTGCTCAGACAAGAAAGCGCAGAATCGACGTTTTGAACGTGAAATATTATCATTTCGTTGATTAATAAAAGCCCCTTTTCAGTTAATTGAACAAATAATCCTCTTCTATCTTGGTGATTAGGTATTCGTTTAACTAATCCAGCTTTTTCTAAACGATTAAGCCGGTTCGTCATGCTTCCTGAAGTAATCAATGTAGATTCGTAAAGTTCGGTTGGTGTTAATTTGTAAGGTGCACCACTTCGACGCAAGGTAGCAAGCACGTCGAATTCTCCGGGTTGAACATTATTTTTGAAAAAAAGTGGGTGAATTTTATCACGTGAAATTACCAGCTTTACTTCAATTAATCTTCCCAAAAGAACCATAGGTTCAGGATCAAAATCTACGTTTTCACGACGCCATTGCTGAGCCATACGGGAAGATCGATCCATAAAATTACTCCTTCGTAAGAATTTATCTTGACATGAAAATATTACTTAGAATAAATATCTTTATATAAAGATAAATTCGTTTATCTTTATATCTAAGACATTATCGTATCTGTTAATTTTTTCAAAGTTAGCGGGACGGTAAAAATAAGTTAACGGAAATGAAAAATTTATAATTTTCAAAAAAGGACAACAAAAATGAGTAGGAATAACAATATTCATCAGCAGATCCATGAACAGATTCATCAATGGTGGGAACAACAGCACAACGCATGGAATGACCATAACCATAATAACAATAACCACAACAACAACCCTAACAATAACAACCACAATAATCATCATGATGACCATCATAATGACAACTCCAATAATAACCATAATTGGCGTCCCCAAAATGATGGAAACCATAGAGGTGGTGGAACCTATACGTTAAATGATGCGGAAGATTTTAAAGGAGACAAAGGTAATTATCAATTATCTTCAGCATTTGGCGACCATGATGTTCGTTTATCAGGTGGTATTACCCAATCTATTGATTTTGATCAAGGCGGAAATAAGATCCAAATCGATAATGCTAATTCAACCATTAAAGTTAATGGCGATGACAACAAAGTACAAACCGGTAATGGTACCGGAAATATCTCCTTAACTGGTGATAATAACAAGATTCAAACCGGTAATGGTAAAGAAACTATTTCGTTGTTTGGGGATCATAACAAGATTCAAACCGGCACTGGTGATTCCGTTATTACAGTAACGGGTGGTTATCAAAATATTCAGACTGGCAATGGAATTCAAAACATTTCTATCTCTGAAGGTAATAACAACGTTAAAGTTGGAAACGGTGCATCTAACCTGAATATCTTTGGTGATGATAACGTCATTAAAGGTGGTAACGGTGGATTAACTGTAAACATGGACGGCTTCCACCAGATTGTTATGTTAGGTAACGGAAATAACACCGTATCTGGTAGCACTGGTAATTCTCAGATCGAAACCGGTAATGGTAATGATAATATTACATTCTCAGGATCTGGAAATGTTATCGAAAGCGGAAAAGGTCACGACATCATTTCTGGTGGTGACGGTAATAACAGATATGTTCTTGACCAAGCTTTCCGTCCAGTTTCAACCTATACCGAAATTAATAACTTTGACGCCAGCAAAGGTGATGTGCTTGATCTGAAAGGCGCATTGGGAAATACGACATTCTGGATGAGCAACAGAGACTTCACCAGCCTCAGCAATTATGTTTCTGTAACGAATAGCGGTTCAGATGTGAATGTTGGTATATCTCGTTTCGGAAATGGTAACTTCACAACGATTGCTACTTTGCATAACCAAGACAATCCAGTCGATCTCAGTTCTTTGGTTAGCCAAGGTGCAGTTTCATATACTTAATCTGCAATCTTAAAGTATATTCCAGTATTGCTTTAACTATTCTAGATTAATATTTGGTTAATTGAGCCCAGTAGAGTGTAATAACTTTACTGGGTTTATTTTTAAAATGGTTAAAGATATATTAGCGAACGAAGTATCTTAGTAAGAAAACAACAAAAGACTTCTCTAAAACTTAGTAAGTATGTTGACAGTGTATTAGTGAAATAGATTTAAATCTCTCTATTATAGCATCGGTGGTTTCATCATTGTCATAATCTTGTAATATCAAAATCATTCCGTAAATTAAATACGTTTATAAATTGAAAATATGATTTTTAGCGCCCATTAATTATGTAATTTAAGACTTTAGCTATAATAAAGCAGCGATAATATTGCAGTTATGATTAGCTTCTAAATTTACAATTTAATTAATAAAAAAAACAAATTCAGCTTAAATATAGACAGCAATTTCCTAAATATAAACGTATTTAATTTTATTTTATGCAAACATAATCAATGACTTATTTACCTAGATTGACAAGAAAATATTAATTTTGTTAAATACTTTAATAAAGGATAAAAAATATGATTAACAATAATAAAAACAAGTATGATGATATTTCCACGTATGCTGACGATGAAGTAAGTAATATAAATCATACAGGTTGTGGCAATTATTACTTATCTTTTGGTGAAGGTTTTAACTGAACTAATGGTGATTATTATCTGTTTTCAAATGAAGGTTTGAATAATGTGCACCTAGGGGATGGTAATCATCATATCTTTTTATATAGTAGTTTTAATGAATTTCAGATTGGTTATGGTAATAAAACTACAGAGTTTTATATAAACAACATGAATAATAATAAAATCCAAACATATGGTAACTTAGAGACATATCAATTTAAAGGTAACAATAATGAAATCCGATCATCTGGTAATTTCATTATGCACGAACTTCAAGGTAACAATAATATAATCCAAACAGGTGGTGATTTAAAGATAGAATCATTTCACGGTAACAATAATGATGTCCAATTTACAAATATAACCGATCATTTAGACATTGTTGGTAATAATAACTATTTAAAAGGTAATAATATTGCAGAAGGACTAGAAGTGCATGGCGATTATAATAATTTTGAGTTAACAAATAATAAAAATATTTATTACGCAAATGTGTCGGGAAACCATAATTTTCTTAAAGCGACGATGTTGGAAGGCAATGTTTTTATAGAAGGCGATTACAATCATATTGAAGGTGGTAGTAACTATAATAGTTTCGCTGGTGTTGATGGTGAAGTTACAGTTAAGGGAAATAATAATGATCTAATAGGTGAAAACGTTATTTGGGTTTCATTAGATGGCGATAGTAATAATATTCAATATAAATTTATAGCGAGGCTTACTTCTTCAGGTGATATGGAGAGAATTAATGTCGAAAATTCCTCATATTTAAACGTAACAGGTAATAAGAATAATATTCAATTTGAAAACCTGAAACTTACATCATATAGCAATGGAGATTTACATATTAATGGTGATGATAATATAGCTAAAGGCAACTATATTTCAGGTGATGTCATCATAAATGGTAGTAATAATAATATTCAAGGTGGAGATGTCAATTTCGATGTCTCTATGCAAGGTAATAGTAATGATATTCAATTTGGAGATATCACTACTTCTGTCAACTTAAACGGCGATTATAATAAGGTTCAAATTGGAGATATCAATGAATCTGTCTACTTAGAAGGCGACTATAATAAAACTCAATTTGGAAATGTACTGGGTAGTGATTTATCTGTTAAAGGAGATAATAACTTCGTTAAAGGTGGAGATGTATCAAGAGATGTAGATATATCGGGGAAAAATCTTTATATTCAAGTAGGAAATATACAAAATACTTTAAATGTTACCTTTACAGGCGGTAATAATACCGTTCAATTCGGCAATGTCAACGAAGGAAGTATACACGCTGATGAAGGTGATAAGAACACCATTATTGGTGGTGATGGTAAGCTTGATATAAGCCTCCATGGTTCTGATCAAATTATTAAATTAGGTAATGGGGAACATAATATTAGTAATATCATCGGAAATTCTAAAATTATAACCGGCGATGATGATGATAAAATTTCTTTTTCAGGATATGGAAATATTATCAATGCTGGAAACGGAAATAATTGGATTGAAAGCCAGTCCGATGAAGGAGGTAGTGCTCGCATTACAACCGGTAATGGCAATGATGAGATTAGAATTAAAGGTAGTAACAATATTATCGAAAGTGGCAAAGGCCATGATAAAGTTTCGGGTGGTTTATTAGGTCATAACAAATATATCTTGGATCAGGCATTTACTTCGATTTCAACTTATACCGAGATCAATAATTTTGATGCTAAACAAGGTGATGTCCTAGATCTAAAGAAAAGTTTAGCAAATACAACATTTGGAAATACAGCGAAAGATTTCACCAGTCTTAAAAATTATGTCTCTGTGACAAACGAGAAAGGCTATGTGAACATTGGAATATCGCAGTATGGAGATAATCATTTCACAACACTTGCGACTTTGTATAATCAAAACACCCCTGTTACTTTAGACTCACTCGTTACACAAGGTGCGATTTCTTATTCATAATATAGAGTTCTGAATTAATTTTTGGTTTTATTATAACGAATTAATTAATTCTTGAATTAGGGTAATCCAATAATGTTGTTTTATACCTTGTTGGGTTACCATCTTAAATATGAAGATTTATTTATTTTTATCTGTTCTTCATTTTTTGTAATTTTAAGATTAGAAATCGAATAAATAATCTCAGTTTCAAAAATATGCCGTTCTGATTTTTCTAAAATTATGGTTTTCGTAATAAATGATTCAATGTTGCTTCGTTTATTAGATTCAAATACTTATCAATTGATGAATTTAAATAAGTATTCATAATAAAAAACGCCACCAATTACAAAATGATGACGCTTTGATAGAATATCTTATTTAATTTAAAACGATGATTTAACTGCACAAAGAAAGATTATAAACACGAGCTAAACCCCCTTGTGAGGTTTCTCTATAATTTTTGTTCATATCTTTGCCTGTTTCATACATAGTTTCAATAACAGCATCTAAGGAAATCTTAGCATCTTCGGTGCGTCGAATTGCCAAGCGTGCAGAATTAATGGCTTTGACTGCTGCAATTGCATTACGTTCAATACAAGGGATTTGCACTTGGCCTCCGACAGGATCACAGGTTAGCCCTAAATTATGTTCCATACCAATTTCTGCGGCTGCACAAACCTGTTCTGGACTACCCCCCAATAATTCGGCAAGACCTGCTGCGGCCATTGAACAGGCAACACCGACTTCACCTTGACATCCAACCTCGGCACCTGAAACAGAAGCATTCATCTGATAAAGAAGCCCAATTGCACCCGAAGTAAGGAAAAACCGAACGTAAAGTTCTGGGGTTACGGAATAGATAAAGCGATTATAATAAGCCAAAACCGCAGGAATAATTCCACAAGCACCATTCGTCGGAGCCGTAACAACACGACCTCCAGATGCGTTTTCTTCGCAAACAGCAAGAGCAAACATATTTACCCAATCCAGGATAACCATTGGATCGCTGGTATTCTTGCTTTGTGCCATTAATTGCCGATGAAGTGTAAATGCACGCCGTCGAACTTTCAAAGGTCCTGGCAGGAAACCTTCTTTATCAATGCCTTCTTCAATGCGGTTGTGCATAATTTTACCGACACGGGTAAAATATTGCTCAATTTCTTCTAAACTATGCCATTTAAGTTCGTTTTGTAAAACAATGCTCGAAATGGATAATCCCGTTTCTTTTGCATGGGATAAAAGTTTTTTCGCTGAATTAAAAGGGTAAGGAACGTTGGTTTCTGAATCTTCATGGGGATTTTCAATATCGTGTTTGAGCTCAGACTCTTCTTTGATTTCTCCGCCCCCGATTGAATAATACGTTTTTTTAAGTAAGAGTTTATCCCCTTGATAAGCGGATAAACTCATTCCATTTTCGTGCAAGGGCAGAAATTCAGAGTGAAAAACCATGTTATTTTCCATAGGAAAATCAACAACGTACTTCTTATCATAAATCGGTAGTTTTTTGGTTTGTTTAACCTGCTCGATAAATGATGGAATATGATCAACATCTACGGTATCAGGTTGATTTCCTGCCAGTCCCATAATAATCGCGTTATCGGTTTGGTGACCTCTACCAGTCAGGGCTAAAGAACCATAAACATCTGCAACAATTGAAGTTACTGATGGCATCAGATTTTTACTAATCAGTTCATCGATAAAAATCTTACTGGCACGCATGGGTCCGACGGTATGTGAACTTGAAGGGCCTACACCAATTTTGAAAATATTGAAAATAGACTTCATGGTATGCTTCCCTTTAGTGAACAAGGGGTTACTGGAAATGGCTCTAAACAAAGAAATGGTATAATGCTGCAGAGATTGCAATAATACCCATTATAACAATAAAAATATTGCTAGGTTTGCCACGATACTTTTGTAAAGATGGAATGGTATGAATAGCATACATCGGCATGATAAATAAAATCATTGCTAAAATAGGTCCGCCAATCGATTCAATCATGCTTAGAATGCTAGGATTAATTGTCGCAATAATCCAAGAACAGACAGCCATAAAAAGCAACGCAATTTTATTAAGGGTTTTTTCCTGAATAGTTTTATTAAAGAATTTTAGTGTTTTATGAACTAATCCATTAAATCCTTCTTTAGCCCCAAGATAATGTCCTAAAAAGGATTTGCAAATAGCTACAAATGCAAGAATTGGCGCAACCCAATCCAAAAATGGTGTGTGAAAATGATTAGCTAAATAAGAAAGAACAGAAATATTTTGGGCTTTTGCTTCTGCTAAATTGGCAGGGGATAAACAAAAAGCACAGCTAAATACAAAAAACATGACGGTTATGACCATCATGATATTGCTGTATTTGATAATCTGTGAACATTTGCTTTCGGCCAAAGCTACACCATATTCATTCCGTTTTGCCACGGCTAATGAGGAAATAATAGGGGAATGGTTAAAAGCAAAAACAGCGACTGGGATCGTTAGCCATAAAGTCAAAAGTAAATTATGACTTCCAGAAATATTCGTCGCATTGAAATGGAAAATGTCACCTGTCCATTGTGGAATAAGCGAAAGGGCAATCAGCATTAACGTAATTACAAAAGGAAAGACTAATGCCGACATAACCCGAACAATCAATTTTTCACCAAATTGAATAATGGTCATCAAAAAGGCAATTAAAATAAATGCTATTAATGCTCTGGAAGGTGGGGTCATACCCAATTGATATTTGATAAAGCTATGGACAGTATTGGTTATGCCGACACTATAGACCAACAAGATAGGGAAAATAGCAAAGAAGTATAAAATGGTAATTAGATAACCCATCGTTTGGCCGAATTGTTCTTCAACAACCGCCGTAATATCTTCACGCTGCATTGATGCGGCATTACCAGAAAGCACAAAACGGCATAAAGCACGGTGGGAAAAATATGTCATAGGAAAAGCAAGAACGGTAATGACCAATAAAGGTATTAATCCGCCAGCAGCTGCATTAATTGGTAAAAACAGAACGCCAGCCCCAATAGCTGTTCCGTAAAGGCTTAACATCCAAACTGTATCAGACATTCGCCATTTTGCTGGCGATTTAGAAGAATAGCTGTCGTCTTTTTTTGGATTAGTAGAAGACATTATCATTTTCCTAAATAAGTGTAATATAAGATAGCGGGTTTAAAATATATAATTAGTAAATCGAAATAAAATAAATTTTAAAAACATCAAATTAAGTATTTCTTTAGCAACAATTATATCATGCCACAAATTTGACAAATTTTCAAAAGCTAAAAAAAATTTCTAATAAATGCCCTTTATGTAAAAAATATTATTAAATTTGAACGATTCAAGTTAATTTAATATAGAAATAACGGTTGAATATTTTGAAACGAATTGTATATGGCAATAGAATAAAAGTTATTAAAGGGGTGGAATTTTTATCACAATGGTTAGGTAGCCCCATAACTGCTTTTTTAAGAAATATTTTATTTGCTTTACCAGATTATAAAAGGTCTACCGCATGCATTGCCCATTTTGCAGTTTTGAAGATACACAAGTAAAAGATAGCCGATCAATTGAAGATGGAATTGCAATTAAACGGCGGAGATTTTGTCCATCTTGTAATCAACGTTTTACAACCGTTGAAAGAATTCAACCCAGAGAATTTTTAGTCATTAAAAGAAATGGCGATAGGGTACTTTTTGAACGTGATAAATTATTGCGATCAATACAAATTGCGATGCGCAAAAGGCCCGTATCGAGTGAAACAATAGAAAAACTTGTTAATCAGCTTGTCAAAACTTTTTCAG
The DNA here is from genome assembly GCA_945266285.1 of uncultured Commensalibacter sp. Taxonomy (GTDB): domain Bacteria; phylum Pseudomonadota; class Alphaproteobacteria; order Acetobacterales; family Acetobacteraceae; genus Commensalibacter. Next base: position 123,690 of record CALYOP010000008.1, on the reverse strand, counting down.
ATCTTGGAGAGGCCGAAATTTCATCAGATTTTATTGGAAAAACGACCATGGAACGGTTGCGTGATATAGATAAGGTGGCTTATGTAAGGTTTGCAAGTGTATATTGTGATTTCAAGGAAATAAAAGATTTTTCAGCAATCCTTGATTCTATGGACGCACATGATTAAAACACGATATTCCATTTTTTAATATAAGATATTGATTTTAAGGTAGCGATGATTGATACAAGAAAAAATATAGAAACGAGACCAAGAACGCTTTCGCGTATTGCTGCTGTTCAGGCGATATTCCAATGGGAACAAGGCGATGAAAAATCAGCTTCGCACCTTATAGAACAATTTCTACTTTATCGTACCAATAAAAAAGCAGATTATAATGAAGGTAAAATCCATATTGGAAATAAAACGCTTTTTTCAGAAGTTGTAAAAAAAGTAATTCAAAATGGAACACAAATTGATCAATATCTTAGTGAAGCTTTGCCAGATGAATGGCCACTTAATCGCTTAGATCCAGTTTTACGTGCATTATTACGAGCTGGAAGTGCAGAATTGATGAACCCAAAAGAGCCACCAACACGTGTGGTCATTAATGAATATATTGACGTCGCACATAGCTTTTTTGATGGAGATGAATCCCGTATGGTAAATGGTGTTCTGGATACTGTAGCACGCCGTCTAAGATCAGAAGAACAAGCTATAGTCTAATGCAGCTTAAACGTGCGCCTGAATTTGCGTTTATCCACCATTATTTAAAAAAACTTTCTGGTCCAGGTTCTTTGAATTTAACCGATGATGCTGCTTTATTAGAACCAGAACCAGGAATGGAATTTGTTCTAACAGCAGATAGTATGGTGGAAGGGGTGCATTTTTTACCCAATGATCCGGTGGATACTATTGGGCGTAAACTTATGCGTTGTAATCTCTCTGATTTAGCAGGAATGGGTGCTATCCCTGTTGGCTATTTAATGACGCTTTCCCTTCCACGAGATAAATTTGATGAAAATTGGCTTTCTCTTTTTTGTCAGGGAATTTCAGAAGATCAGAAAAAATTTAATGTCTTTCTATTGGGCGGAGATACAACCCGAAGTAATCATGATCTGGTTTTATCGATGACCATGATTGGTAAAGTAAAACAGGGACAAGCGTTACGTCGAAATAAAGCAAAATCAGGCGATGGTATATGGGTGACGGGAACGATTGGAGATGGCGCATTAGGGTTACTAACACTTCAAGGGAAGGTTACCGATCACAAAGGTTATTTGGCAGAACGTTATCGATTACCTAAACCTAGGGTCAATCTGCTAATGGGGGGAATTGCCTCTGCTGGCATGGATATTTCTGACGGTTTGGTGCAAGATCTTGGGCATATTGTTCGTGAAAGCCAAATTGGTGCAGTCGTTGAAATATCCAAAATCCCATGTTCAGAAGCTGCGTTAAAGCTTGGAGATGCTTACCTTCTTAATTGTTTGACGGGTGGGGATGATTATGAATTATTATTAACGATCCCTCCCGATCAAGAAGGTTTAGCAATAAAAAAAGCAGAGGCAGCAGGTGTGCCTCTGACAAAGATTGGTTATTGCACAAATCAGATCGGTGAAACCTGTTTTCTGGATGATCAAGGCCAAGAAATCAATTTTCAGAAATCAGGTTGGAGCCATATATAATTTTTTATTTAAATACCACTGTGCGATTGCCATTTAAGAAAATACGATGCTCAAGATGGTATTTAACCGCACGAGCTAAAACGACGGTTTCATTATCGCGTCCCATGCTAACCAGATCATCAGGAAAAAGATGGTGGTCAACACGTTGTACTTCCTGTTCAATAATGGGACCTTCATCAAGATCCGAAGTGACATAATGAGCAGTCGCACCAATTAATTTAACACCTCGGTTAAATGCCTGATGATAGGGTTTTGCCCCTTTAAAACCAGGAAGAAAAGAATGGTGAATATTAATTGCTTTGCCAAAAAGTTGTTTGCAAAGGTTTTCTGATAGGATTTGCATGTAACGTGCTAATACAACCAAATCAACTTTTTCCTCCTCAACAATCCGCATTAATTCTTTTTCTTGTTGCGTCTTGTTTTCAGGCGTGATGGGAAGAAAAATAAAACGAATACCTTCGCGTTCCGCGATGGGGCGAGCATCAAGATGGTTGGAGATAACGGCAACGATCTCCATATCTAATTCGCCTTTTTTAAAGCGATAGAGCAGATCATTTAAACAATGGTCAAATTTGCTGACCATGATGACAACTTTCGGTGGGTTTCGTGTGCTGAATAATTCCCATTGCATGTCATATTGCGCAGCAACTTGCGCTATACCACTTTTAAAATTATCAAGATTGCTGTTTTTTTCGTCGTTAAAATTAAATAACGCTCTCATAAAAAACGTATTGCTAAAGGGGTCATCAAATTGCGACATCTCACTAATATAGCAATTTTGCTTGGCAAGATATGAAGTAAAAGCGGCAATAATTCCCGATGTTGCAGATCCATGAATTTTAATAATAAAATTCTCTTGGGGTGTCTGTTGCATAAATGACCTTAAATATAAGCTAGCTTGTTTGTTATTATCTAATTTTATGATGGTTTATAGGAGAATTTTCTATCTCTTGCAATTCGATAATAATGTTTTGTCAAAAAACAAAAAAAGCCAATTCAAAATGATTTTTACTTGATTTTAGAGATATATATTAGAAAAATTGCTTCTGTTTTTGGAGCGTTAAAACAGTTAAAAAGTATTTTTATGGTTTGTACAAACATAGAATTGCTTGTTTTAATTTAAAAATCAAAACAAGCTTATTCAACATGATTGTAAATCATTTAATTGATAATCTGGTTTTTTGTTTGTTTAAAATTAGTTGCTGGTTTTACCTTTGCGTAAAGATAAATGGGACTTTGTTGTGGTAAACGAACAGAGACCATTTCTTTGATATGCGATATGAGATTTCGCAATTTCATACTTAGATAATTCATATAGGTTTTCTTGGTTTTCATAAATATTCTACTTTATATATAAATTGAATGAAACGAGAACTATCATCGTTCCTATTATTTACATAATCATTATTAATATAACTACAATAGCTAAAATCATGGTTTTATAATGGCAAGTTTATAATTTTGATTATTCAATCCGCAGACTGAATTTTGTAAATGCAGACTGAATTTTGTAAATATTGACTTGAAATTAGGCTTGGAAATCTTGGTAAATTGATTATCCTATTGCCAGGAGAGAAACGAATATGACCCGTACCATTACATTAGTTCCAGATAGTGGCTTACAATTCTGGCCCATTCACTTTGCAATTGATCAAATTAAAAAGGTCCGCCGTTGGTTTTGGGAAGAACGGGATGGTGTTTATGAAGATGGAACCGCACGTTATATTCTTAGGGTGTTGGAAGAGGATGTAGCAACAGGGGTAATTCGTGATCCACAAACGGGTCGAGTACCACCAGAAAACGAAATTTATGATATCTCCTGGAAAAATGTTATCGAAATGTTATCGGGCCAATGGGTTCCTCTACCTTTTTTCAATTCTTTTTCCGAAAAACAGGATGATAAGAATGCTTTTCGCAAAGGTCCTGCAAACTGGGTTCGGGGACGATTAACCCAATTACAAGATTCACAACTTCATGTTGATATTGTATTTGACACAATGCTTGAAGATGGCAGTCATGATTTTTATAATGCCCCAAGTTTAGAAGACAGCCAAAGACAAGATTATTTTTTGTTTGTAAGCAATCCATCCAGCAATGCATGGTTTTTGAATGAAGGATGGATCGGGGATTGGTTGCTAAAAATTCAGCAGGATTTACTGGATAATCAAAACCAAACAAAACCGAAAATAGAAGATCGTCCGTATTTTTGTCGTCATTACGCAATTTATCAGACTTTTCTTGAATTATTGGAAATAACGGGAAAAGTCCCTGCTGTTCATCTTCTGGATGGTGGAAAGGGGCGTCTGGCACAACCGGCAGTTGAGGTTGATATGGTGCTGGATTTGGGTAATTCACGGAGTTGCGGCCTTTTAATTGAAAATAATCCAGGACAAGAAGCAAGTTTCTCCAATAGTTTCCCGCTTATTCTTCAGGATTTATCTCGCCCGCATCTTAGCTATGACCAACCTTTTCCAAGTCGTGTTGAATTTGCACGTGCTAACTTTGGAAGTGATTTATTATCACGGCGTTCTGGTCGCACCAAAGCATTTTCATGGCCCAGTCCTGTCAGAGTTGGTCATGAGGCAGTACATTTAGCAGGTGTAAGGATTGGAAATGAAGGGATGACGGGGCTTTCTTCACCCAAGCGTTATTTGTGGGATACGCAACTTTCTGCACAAACTTGGCGGTATAATAGTCGTTCAATTAGCAGCGGCAGCCGTATCGTAGACCCACCCGTTAATGGACCATTTATGGCAATGTTATCACCCGATGGACGGGTGCTGAATGATCAGGAAAGCCGTAATGGAGAAAATATAACCACACAACCCAATTTTCCGCGCAGTCTTTTGTTTACTTTTATGCTCGTTGAAATTCTTCTTCAAGCACGAAGACAGATTAATGCACCACAAAGCCGCGAAGAACGTCAAGATAAAACACTTACGCGACGATTGCGATCAGTGGTATTAACGATGCCCCCCGGCATGCCAGTTGCAGAGCAGAAAATCCTACAAAGAAGAGCACAAGCAGCAATTGATCTATGTTGGAAATTGCTTGATTTAACCGAACATAAACCTGTTTTGCGTTCGCGTCTGGATGAAGCAACGGCAACACAAATTGTTTGGCTTTATAACGAGGTTACTGAACGCTTGGGTGGGAATGTTGATGAATTGATGCGTTTGCATGGACGTTTGCGGAATAATCATGAAAATCAAGATCATCAAGTACCTTCGGTAAGAGTAGCCAGCATTGACATTGGAGGCGGTACAACCGATTTGATGATTTCAACCTATAGTGTTCCTATGGGAGAAATTATCCGGCCAAAACAGGAATTTCGTGAAAGCTTTAAAATAGCGGGTGACGATATTCTCGCACATTTAATTACACATGTTGTTCTTCCTTTTTTAAGTGATGCGTTAAAAAAAGCAGGCGTTAGCGATCCTCAAGCTTTGCTTAGCCGGGCCGTAGGACAAGATTGGGGCGGTCAATCAGAACAAGAACGGCATTTACGCCGTTTATTTGTCAGTAATATCTTAGAACCCGCCGCTTTGGCAGTATTAAGTCGTTATGAACAAATAGCTGATCGTAGTATCGACCGGTTGGAACCTTTTCTAATTCGGGATATTTTAGGAAACGACGCTGAAAATAACCATCGTTCAACTTCTTATATTGAACAACAAGCTGCAATGATGGGTGTAAAAGGTTTTGATATTACAGCTTTAGAAATAACAGCAGTTGTGCAGCAGGTTGAAGCTTCGATTTCCCATGTTATGGGTGAGGTAATCGCCGATTTATGTGAAGCAATCTGGGCTTATGATTGTGATGTCTTATTAATTTCGGGTCGTCCTTCACGGCTACGTCGGGTAATTGATATGATTACTGCGGCAATGCCGGTCTCGCCACATCGTATCATCAGTATGTATCACTATCGCGTAGGGGCTTATTACGCATTTCGTGATGCGCGTAATCGGATTAGCGATCCTAAAACTACGGTTGTGGTAGGAGCTGCGTTATGTTTACAAGCTGAAGGAAAACTACAAAACTTTGTCTTGCGAACACGGGAATTACAAATGTATTCAACCGCAAGATTTATCGGAAGATTAGAAAAAAATGGCCAATTAAGAAACAAAAATGTATGGCTTTCAAATGTTGATCTTGATGGTACACCGAATGAAGATGTAGGGTTCAATATTCCTGATTTTGAGAATACCAATTTAATAGGTTTTCGTCAGCTTGGAATTGAACGTTGGCCAGCAGCGCCACTTTATGTTTTGGAATTCGGTAATTTCCCTGGTTTTGATCGTGTTAATTTGCCTTTAAATATCCGTATTCAGCGTCAAAATATAGACGCAGAGCGAGAAAAGGAACAAAATGATTATTCTGATCGAGAACAGTTTAAAGTCGTCGAAGTTACCGATCGAAATGGTGAGCAATATCATCCACGAATAGTTCGGTTACGTTTGCAAACATTACAGAACGCAGAAGGGTACTGGCGTGATACTGGCCGGTTTACACTGGCATAATTGCTATTAGGAGATAAGAGGTTTTTAATGAATATAACGAATGATCAGACCTCAAATATAAACGGCCAGAATTTTTTGCAACAATTACAGGCGCGTACCCAAACCATTTATGATGCTTCTGAAAAAGCATTGCAATGGATTACGGATAACCCAAAAGCAATAAAAGGCGATGCAGGAATTCCGCAACTTGCTTTGCGAAGATTTCGCAGACAGGCGAAACGCTTAAATCAGGCAGCACAACAACCGCCCGCTGTTGCCGTATTTGGTGCTTCGCAGTCAGGGAAATCTTACCTGGTTTCCAGTCTTGCAACGCAGCCAAAAAAAGAGCTTATTGCGCATTATCAGGGTAAGGAAATGAATTTTCTTACCGAAATGAATCCTCAAGGGGGGAATGAATCGACCGGTCTCGTTTCACGATTTACAACACGGCCAGTTCAGCCCCCACAAGCCTCAATGCCGGTACCTCTCCGGTTACTTTCCGCAGCGGATATTGTAAAAATTTTAACGAATACTTCGATTGAAGATTTTAAAGTTAAAGATGCTGCTATGCAAGCAGAGCAAATTGAATCTTTATTTGCTTCTGTTGAAACCGTTAATCAAGCCAATAATATTCATAAAAATTCGTTCATGGATATCGATGCTATTGAGGATCTTTGTGAATATTTACAAATACATTATCCAGATCATCATCGTTTTGAAGTCTTGGGCGAAGCTTATTGGCGTCGTGTTATTAAGATAATCGCTTTTCTTACACCTGACCAATGTGCAAACATTTTATCGCCATTATGGAATGGATTGTCACAATTTACCGATTTGGCACGTTCGCTTTTTGCTATACTTTACAGTCTTGGCAAACCTGATATTGCGTTTTGTAGTACGGAAGCGCTTGCGCCCCGAGAAAGAAGTATTCTTAACGTAGAAACATTGTTTATTTTAGGTAAACCTGCTGGTGATATGATTTCTTTATCAACGGCGGATGGAAAGATAAATCAGTTTGAACGTTCTTTAGTGACGGCACTGACTGCAGAAATTACGATACCAATAGGTGAGGCACCTTGGCCTTTTCTAAAAGAAACGGATTTGCTTGATTTCCCAGGGGCTAGATCGCGAGAGATGATTTACGATCCTCAGGCTTTTTTAGAGGCTCCAGAATCATTAGGACGGTTATTTCTAAGAGGCAAAGTTGCTTACCTTTTTCAGCGATATGAAGTTAATCATGAAATTACGGCAATGTTGCTTTGTATCGGAGATTCTATTCAGAATGTATCAACCTTGCCTGGCATGATTGATAATTGGGTAAAAAATAGCATTGGTATTACGCCTGAAGAACGTTTGAATCAGAGAGATAGCCTTTTTGTTGTCTTAACGAAATTTGATCGCGAATTTGAACAGAAACAGGGTGATTTGCCCAGTTCAGGTTCACGATGGACTGCACGAATTGATGCTAGTTTGGTGGATTTTTTCAAAACTAGTAGTTGGGTTGATGAATGGCACCCTGGACAACCTTTCAATAATGTTTATTGGCTTCGTAGTTCGGCTATTCGTTTTCCTGCAGTTATGGATTATGAAGAAGTTGATGGAATAAAACAGGAAAAAGGAATTAGCCAGCATTCGCAGCAACTTGTGGCAACGATGGAGCATGCTTATCTGACAAACGGAAAAATTCAACGTTATGTCAAAAATCCACAGCAAGCTTGGAACGAGGTTCTAAAACCGAATGATGGTGGCATAAGTTATCTTGCAGAAGAATTGGCACCAATTTGTGATTCACGTTTAAAACCGGAACAAATTTCGACACAGGTTGAATCCCTGGCTGCGAATTTGGCACGATTTCTTCGTCCTTATTATCGTAGTGGTAATATTGAAGAATCCATTCGACAAGCGAGCGAAGAGGCACAAAATATTGCACGTTCGTTAATGCGTTGCGTGGCTGCCCAAATGTTTGGACCCTTATTACATGCACTCCAGGTAACGCGGGATCATATGATGGAAGCATGGCATGTGCTTGAAACCCAAACATCTGAACAACCAGTTATAATTGGACGAACCAGTGATGTGGATAGTTTGTTCGAAGAAATGTTTCCTGAAGCGGAATCGAAACCAACCGATAATCATATAGAAGAAAAAGCCGCGCGGGATCGTCATGAACAATATGCGGATTTGGTATTGGCCAAATGGAATAGTGTAATGGATGCTTTTGCCCGTCATGAAAACACGCTTGAAAGTTTTAAAGTGCCGTCTGAACAAATGACTGCTTTAATTTCTGAAATTGCACGTTTATCTCGCCGACTAAATCTTAGAGATTTTTTAGCCGATAAATTTCGTAAAAATGCTTCGACGCCAGGAATTGCGCTTTTAGGAGGTGAGACGCAAGCATTAATTGCAGAGATTGAACTGGGAAATTTTGTTACGTTTCTTGGATATCAAAATGTCCCATTGGATAAACGTCCTATGACGCGAGGTCTAAAGGGAGAATATATTTTCACACCACGTAATGAGCCTGTTGGCCTATTGGAATTGCCGGAACAACCAACCCCATATAATGAACGTTTTATTCGGGATTGGATTTCTGCATTAGTGAGAAGATTTGAAGAAAATGCAGGTGCACCTGATTTAGACGGAATTGATCCTGCCGCTAATGAAAGTTTGGGTCATATTATTTCAACAATTGAAAAGCGGTAAATTATGACAGAAACAGTGCGAATAGCGGTTGGTAATCCTGGAGAAGCCAGAATTATCCTTGTTGGAAAATCACAAGAAGATAAACAAAATTTAACCGTTGCTTTCCCACAATTCCCTACATTATCGCCACAAAAACCTTTGAATCAACAAATTGAAGGTAATGATTTAATACTGACGGTTGATGCCGATGCCTTGGCGGATATCATCGAAGTTGGAAGTCCGTGTCAAATACGTGTTCCAGAGCTGAATATTACGGGAACTGTAATTTGGCCTGAAATTGAAGGTCGACGTGGAAATGCGCGTCAAGTCGTTGATTTTAATCGGCCCAAAGCGCAACCATTACCCGAAGATCAAACGATATCTGCGGTTGAAGAAGAGAACATTCCAGAAGAACCTTCTACGACGACCATAAAAGAAGAAACAGAAGAACCGTTACCTGAAAAGCCAATTGAAGAAATTACAGCTGTTGAAAAAAAAACAAAACGAAATTCTATTTGGGTGATAGCAAGTATTGCTTCAATTCTCATACTGGGTGGTGGTGGTTATTTTGCTTTTCATGAAATGACAAAAAAGAAGGAACATGCGCCCGTAACTACCACTACTGGAACGCCATCCTCAAAAGAAGCGAAAAATACCCCGCAACCTAAAAATCCAGAACCAGCAAAACCACCTGCAACAGTACCACCGGAAAATCCTTTTTCTAATATGTCGGTGCAGGATGTAATTAATAAAGCGCCCAATGTTAATTTGATTGCTCAGGAAGGTAAAAGGCGGTTAGCTAATCAAAAAGCGGATGATGGTGTCTTATTGCTCGAAAATGCAGCTTCACGTGGTGATGCTTCAGCAATGTTACAATTAGCATTACTCTATGATCCTTTAACTTTTAAAAATGGTGGTCCTATTCCAAGTCCAGATATGCGGGAGGCTGCACGTTATTTGCAAAAAGCAGCGCAAGCAGGTTCTGCAGATGCCGCCACACCACGATTAGCTTTGCATGATTGGTTACAAACCAAAGCAAATGGCGGTGATGAAATGGCATGTTTAACATTGAAAGATTTTTGGCCATGAGCAAGCTATCGAGAAGATTTCTATTACAGGCTTCGGTTTCGGCAATTGGAATGGCTTTGCTTGGCATCGAACAAAGTGTATGGGGGCAAATCTCAACAACACCCTTATTAATGCAAGGCAAACAAAGTCTGTATCAAAAAGTTATCACACGTCCTGGTGCCGTTTTATCACCAGATCCTTCAATGGAAAAAGCAACACCATTGGAAGGATTTAAAATATTTTATGTTTATCAGCGGCATCAAAATGATCAAAAAATCGATGACTGGATACAAGTAGGATCGAATGCGCAAGGGAAGATAGAAGGCTGGATACCAGCAGATAAAGTTATTGACTGGCGCCATACCATGGTGGGTGCTTTTACGAATCCTGCAGGTCGAAACAGGGCATTATTTTTAAAAACGGAACAGGATCAACGACAACTTATTACGGATCCTCAATCAGGGCAAAAAGCTGAAGAATTACGTAAAGCTGCTTTAGCGGGAAATCCTGGCCCAGTGGTTGCTTTAGAACCTGAGACTTTTGTTGATATTACGCATAATTTTTATTTATTACCTATTTTAGAAGCTCAACAAATTGAACGTGAAAATGGGCCGCCAATGCGATTATTGCATGTGATATCGGCTCCTTCACAAACGGCCAAAGTTGATGCGTCACCTGCAAATCTGCGTAATTTCAAAGCCAGTTTGGTATTTGTTATGGATACAACTTTAAGTATGGAACCTTATATCCAGCAAACACAAAATGCAGTTCGATCGATTGTTGATTCCATAAAAAATACGGCTGTTAAAGACAATTTCCGTTTTGGTTTAGTAGCCTATCGCGATAGTCTTAAAGATAATCCAAAGTTGGAATATGAAACGAAAGTTTATGCAAAACCTGATTTCAACCAACCGATAGATTCCATTAATTCTGCAATAGCTTCGGTACATGATGCTTCGGTTTCTTCGAAGTCTTTTGATGAAGACGCCATTGCAGGGATTAAAACCGCTTTGGATGAAATTGATTGGAATTCATCCGCCGGTCGTTATTTGGTCTTGGTTACTGATGCTGGAGCACGTGAAGCCAATGATCCTCATAGTATTACAGGGTTAGGAATTGAAGAGATACGCCAACTTGCAGAAGCGAAAGGGGTGGCTGTTTTTATTGTTCATTTATTAACGCCTGCTGGGAAAAAGAATAATGATCATCAAAAAGCGACAAAGCAATACAAAACATTAAGTCAATTTGGCACAGCCGGTTCACTTTATTTCCCAGTACAAGGTGGAACACCTGAAGAATTTGCAAAAGTTATTCGAACCCTTTCAACCAGTTTGTTACAACAGGTCGCGAATACGACGGGACGTCCAATTGCGGGTTTAAATCCTGAGAATAAAAAAGAAGACAAAGAAACTGAAAATAAAATTAAAGTTGTAAGCGAAGCAATGCGTCTGGCTTATATGGGAAAAGAAGAAAAAACCTCGATACCGGATGTCGTTTCCAGTTATACGACGGATCGTGATCTTGCTGATCCTATGAAAAAATCGCTAGAAGTTCGTGTATTATTAACAAGAAATCAATTATCTGATTTGGCGCAAGCATTACAGATTATTTTGAAAACAGGCCTTGCAGGAAGGACAGAACCACAAACCTTCTTTACGCAATTACGTTCGGCTTTTGCAGCAGCAGCCCGTGATCCCAGCAAAATTATCCAATCTCAGAAGATTGGTGCAATGTTAGGGGAATATTTACAGGATTTGCCTTATAAGTCAGATATTATGAATATATCAGAACGCGATTGGTTAGCTATGGGTGCAATTGCGCAAAAAACGGTTTTAAATAACGTGGAAAGTCGTTTGCGTTTATATCAGGAATATGAATCGCAACCTGATTTGTGGGTTCATCTTGGTGGAATCACGGATCCTGGAGAAGCAGTTTACCCGGTTCCGTTAGAAGCGTTACCTTAATCAATAAAGGAAAATTTGTGGAGCGTTATCCTATACTTGCCGCTGATCGAATATGTCATCAATTTGATGGTGGCGTTATTATTGAGATAACGCAGGCCAGAATTTTTACACAAAACCGGTTTTTGATTTCTGGTCCGTCAGGTTGTGGTAAGAGTACTGTTTTGGGTATGCTGTCATTGGCTTTAAAGCCTGATCGTGCGCAATCCATGATTTTTTGCCAACAAGATATTTTAAAACTCTGGCGTAGTGGTAAGCAGGATAAACTGGCCGCTTTAAGATCCAAATATTTAGGGTTTGTGCCGCAAACTGCCGAATTACTTCCTTTTTTGACACTTGAGGAGAACATTGCGCTTTCTCAAAAGCTTCTTAAAAAGGATGATCCTAAATGGTTAATGCAATTAGCTGAACGGCTCGATATTGTTTCTGTACTAAAGCATAAGCCTAATGCCGTTTCTGTTGGTCAACGGCAACGTGCTGCAATTGCACGTGCACTTGCACATCGGCCTTTATTGGTTTTAGCAGATGAACCAACGGCTTCGGTACATCCAGCATTGGCTGATGAAATTTTAAAACTTTTAGTGGAAACAGTCGAAGATACCGGTTCGGCTTTAGTTATGACTACACATAATGTCGATATTGGGCTCGCTTATGGGTTAAAAGAAGCGCAGTGTCATCTTGATCCTAAAACGCAAATAACACGGTTGAATCTGAATGGGTAAAAATCATTTTTTCTTATCGATTAAACTCGCATGGAAAGATTTACGAAATGAACCTATTCTTTCGCTTTGTATGATTCTAAGTATTACTGCTGTTCTAGCCCCATTGATTGTTATTGCTGGTTTGCGTAGCGGCGTTATGAACAATATCCGTCAAAATTTGCTTGAAGATCCTCATGCTTTGGAAATAGTAAATATTGCAAATAGTAGCTTTACCGCACATCGTATAAAGCAGCTGGCTGATCGATCTGACGTACAATTTTTGATTCCGCGAACAAGAACATTGGCTGCGAGCCTCTTTTTGGAAAAACCTGATCAACCAGGTATTGGCAAGCGGGTAATGGTGATTCCTACCGCTAATGGTGACCCTTTACTAAAGAGTTTACCATTATTAGGTAATAGGAATAACGCCATTATATTATCCAGCTCCGCTGCAGCATCACTCAATATAAAATCAGGTGATAATTTATTGGCCTATTTAGGACGAATAGTTCAAGGTGCGCATCAAGATATTAAAATACCGCTTCAAATTATAACAATTGCGCCACCTTCCGTTACGGATCAAGATGCAGCATTTGTTACTTTGCCATTTGCCGTTATGGTTGAAGCTTACCAAAATGGATTGAAAAACTGGCCAAAAGATTTGCAACAACTTACCATTCCTGATGATCAAGTTTATGCAGGGTTTCGTTTATATGCCGATAAACTTTTTGATGTACCAGAATTGGATCAATTTCTTAGACGCTCTGGTATAGACGTATTATCCAAAGCCGGGGAAGTACAAGGATTACTTTCTTTGGATCAAAGATTAACGTTATTATTTATGCTTGTTGCCTCATTAGGTGGAGGGGGGATGATGATCGCTTTGGGTGCAGGATTATGGGCCAATACAGAGCGTAAACAAAAATCCCTGGCTATGTTGCGATTTAGTGGTTTGAGTGCGTTTGATTTAATGATCTTTCCAATGATTCAAGGATGTTTTTTGACAATCATGGGATGTTTATTAGCTGTAGTCTTGGCGATTGGTGTGGGCACAATGATCAATCACATATTTATAAACATTTTACCAATGGGAAATGCTTTATTTTTGTTAACTACATTGACGATTATTAAAATATTTTTTTGCGTAATTTTGGGAACGATTTTGATTGCAATAGTTGCAGGAAGACGATCGGCACGCGTGCAACCTTGGGAAGGAATGGTAGCTTTATGATGATAAAACCATGTTTTTACAAAGGTTTTTTAACAAGTGTAACCGTTATAACGCTTTCTTTGTCAAACGTTAAAGCTGCTGAGAATTGGGATAAAAAATTTATTGATCCGCATCCTCAAAACGAGGATTTTGTTTTGCCTATGCCTTGTGGAGGAGGGATGGTTTTCCGTCCAATCGAAGTTCCTTCCGAAGGGGGAGTATTGGATGATATTTCTTTTCAATCCGGACAAACGGATACGCAGCAAGGTTACAGTGATTATATTCGCCAAGTATGGTTAGCGGCCCCATTTATATCGAATAAATCTGGGGTCAAGCTATTTTATATGGCTAAATACGATGTGACGCGCAATCAATATGAAGCGGTAATGCATCAAGATCAATGCTCTGCGCCGACGTTATCAGGACAAAAAGCAATAAATAATGTTTCTTGGTTCGATGCTCAGGACTTTTCGCAACGTTGGTCTAGCTGGTTATTGGCCAATGCTCGAAAATCGCTTCCTAAACGCGGTGATGTATATGGTTTTATCCGACTACCGACGGAAACGGAATGGAGTTACGCAGCTCGAGGTGGCAACAAAGTTAGTGAAACTGAATTTTTAGCACCGACTTGGCCAATGCCGGAAGGTATAGAACATTATATAATGGCGGGATCCGAATTAGCTAATGGTCAAGTACAGGTTGTAGGATCCATGAAACCCAATCCTTTAGGTTTATATGATATGTTGGGTGAAGTAGGGCAGATGATGCAGGATTTCTACCATCTGAACCGTGTCGGTCGTTTGCAAGGACAAACAGGTGGTTTAACCGTAAGAGGTGGGAATTATACTTTTAATCCCTCCGATTTGCGTACTTCTTTACGTGAAGAAATCCCACCTTATGATTTACAAACAAATCAACCCACAAAATTAGCAACAATGGGATTTCGTGTTGTAATTGCTGCCGATAGTCTTGGAAATCTTCAGGAAACGCAACTTGCAGAAAAAGAATTTAATCAAATCATTACAAATGCTGCTCAAATATCTTTAAATACGCATCAACTGATTGATAAATTACGCAATCAAACAACCGAAGCAACGATTAAAGCAGGATTAGATAGCATAGCAGCACAATTAGATAGTGATGCAAGGATGCGTAATGATGCGCTTACTACGACGATGCGTGCCCAGATTGAAGCTGCGTCTGCATTGGCAATGAATATATGGGAACATCAACATACGATTGATATCCTCAATAAGGAAATTAATGTTTTAAAAATGTTAAATGACCAACAACGCACAACAATTTTGAACAATATTGATAATCATAAAATGATTTTAAAGGGATCTTGTGAAGGGTTTCTTGATCTTTTGCGTCAAATTGCCAATGCACCAAAAACATTAGATAAGAATAAGCAATTTCCTGTCGTAATTACTGCCTTACAGGAAAGAGGACAAAGCAATTTGGTTGTTTTTGTCCAGAAAATACAATCTATCTTGGATCAACCGCAAAAAGAATGGAATGCTGATTTTGTAAATAAACAAATCAGTTTAATATCGCTTAGCCAAGCTAGAGGAAAGTAAATAATTTTATTATAATCAGGTCATATTCTATATTTATATGACCTGATTATTAATAGATTTAGCTAATCGTCATTAAAGATGCATTACCACCAGCAGCCGTAGTATTAATGCTAATGGATTGTTCTTCAAGTAAGAACTCAGCAGGATTATGTGTTTCATCCACATCAAAGGCTAAAACAATTCCTTTAGGCGTGACCGCTAGCTTTTTGCGTGCTTCTTCAAAAACTGGGCAATCTTTTTCACCTAAAACAACGACGCAAGAACGTTCATCAACGGTTTTAACGCGCTGAATAATAGATTTAAGATTAGATGGGAGCGTGTTAATCCAACCGGTTATTTCATCAGAACCCAATATTAAAACCGGATTACCACCACATAATGCTAAGGTTACCTGTCGTAATAAACCTTCCGTAGTTTTTCCGACACATAATATAGTCCCACGTGCTGAAAGGATAAACCGGTTTGTTTCACCGACTGGACCAGTTAATTCAATGTTTAGCCCATTTAAGCACGATGAAAAATAATCATCAACATTAGCGGAAACTTTAGGATAATGATTATCCAACCATTGTTTCCACTGTTGCGCAATAACGGGTGGTTTCTGGGATGGTAATGTATTTAAAACAGGTGCTTTTCTTAACATTCTTCTTAGAATAAATGGTGTTCCAGCTTTCGGCCCCGTTCCTGAAAGACCGCAACCACCAAAAGGTTGAACTCCAACAACTGCACCAATAATATTACGGTTTACATAAATGTTTCCGGCGTGAATCTTTTTGGTCGTATATTCAACCATTTCGTCAATTCTGGTGTGAATACCAAAAGTTAACCCATAACCTGTGCTGTTAATTTGATCCATTACATGATCAAGATCATCACGTTGGAAACGTAAAACATGTAAAACAGGTCCAAATATTTCGTCGGGAATATCGGAAACCTTACTAATTTCAATGATGGTAGGCATCATGAAATAACCATTATTTGCTTCTTTTGGTAAATTCGGTGTCCAAACTCTAAATCCTTTTTTACGCATATATTCTACATGGTTTTGTAGTCTTTGCATCGCCTCTTTACTGATAACAGGACCAACATCCGTTTTCAGTGCCAAAGGATTACCGACACAAAGTTCTTCTGTAGCGCCACGTAACATGGTGATAATTCGATCAGCACAATCTTCCTGAACGCATAAGACACGTAATGCAGAACAACGTTGACCGGCACTATCAAAAGCAGATGCGATAATATCAACAACGACCTGTTCTGCCAAAGCGGAAGAATCAACAATTAATGCGTTTTGTCCCCCTGTTTCGGCAACGAATGGAACGATTTCACCACTAGGACTACGTCGGGATGCCAAAGTTTTGGATATTTCTTTTGCAACAGCTGTTGAACCAGTAAACATAACGCCTGCAACTTCTGGATTTGCAATCAGACTTGCACCGACATTACCTTGTCCGGGTAAAAGCTGTATCACACCTTCTGGAACGCCAGCAGCAAGAAGTATACGAACAGCTTGAGCAGCGATAAGTGGGGTTTCTTCGGCAGGTTTTGCAATAACTGGATTACCAGCAGCAAGGGCCGCAGAAACTTGTCCCAAGAAGATGGCTAATGGAAAGTTCCAAGGGCTGATACAAACAACTGTACCTAGAGGAATATGAGTTTGATTGTTAAAATCACGTTGAATGGTTCGTGCATAATAACGCAAGAAGTCAACTGCTTCACGAATTTCGGCCAAAGCATTGGGGAAGGATTTTCCGGCTTCACGGATAATGAGTCCTAAAAGCGTATAAATTTGCTCTTCCAACATATCCGCAGCTTTAAGCAAAGTTTTTGCACGGTCGTCTGGGGATGTGTTTGCCCATCCTTGTGCGGCTTTTTCTGCATTTTTGATTGCTTGTTCAATATCTTTTTCTGAAGATTCGATTACGGTACCAACTTTGTCTTCAAAATTGGCAGGATTGATGACTTCTTGTGCTTTATCTTTGCTAAAATTTTTTCCATTTATTGGATAAGATTCCCAATATTTTGGTGAATTCTCCAATTCTTTCGCAATCTCTTGAAGAACAAGTTCATTATTGAAATCTAATCCTTGAGAGTTCTTGCGTTCGCGACCATAAAGATTATGTGGAGAAGCAATAGCAGCATGTGGACTACCAACAGGTTGAATAGCTTTTGCAGCTTCTACCGGGTCAGCAATGAGTTCATCAATGGAAATATCATCATTTCCAATTTGGTTAACAAAAGAAGAATTAGCACCGTTTTCCAGCAATCTTCTTACCAAATAAGCTAATAAAGTTTCATGCGTTCCAACAGGTGCATAAATTCGGCATGGACGTGAAAGTGCCCCTGCTTGAACTACTTTGCTGTAAAGTTGTTCACCCATGCCATGCAGACATTGAAATTCATATTGTTCAGGATCATAATTTGCACCAGCAAGCGCATAAATTGTTGCCAATGTTCTTACGTTATGGGTTGCAAATTGTGGGAAGACAGCATCTCTTGCACCTAATAACTTACGTGCACAAGCAAAGTAACTTACATCAGTGTGTATTTTTCGAGTATAAACAGGAAAATCGCTTTGTCCTTCAACCTGCGCCTTTTTAATTTCGCTATCCCAATAAGCACCTTTAACCAAACGAATCATTAACCGTCTTTTGGTTCGACGAGCAAGATCAATCAAATAATCAAGTACTAATGGTGCACGGCGTCCGTAAGCTTGTACGACAAAACCAATTCCGTTCCAGCCATCAAGTTCAGGATTATGACAAAGTGCTTCCATCAGATCCAAGGAAATTTCTAATCTTTCACTTTCTTCGGCATCAATATTAATACCGATATCATATTTTCGTGCCAAAACGACAAGACGGGTTAAAGTTGGAAGCAACTCGGTCATCACACGTTCGCGCTGTGCGCGGGCATAACGCGGATGTAAAGCGGATAATTTGATGGATAATCCGGCACGTTCGTATAAATTATTGCCACGTGTTGTTGAACCTATGGCATGAAGTGCTTGTTCATAGTCGTTTAAATAACGTTGTGCGTCTTCTTCCGTAATTGCGGCTTCGCCAAGCATGTCATAGGAATAGCGGAAACCGATTGCTTCTAGTTTTTTACTACGATGTAATGCTTCTTCAATTGTTTGACCAAGAACGAATTGTTCACCCATTATTCGCATTGCAGCATCGACACTGCTTCGGATTAAGGGTTCACCTCCACGTTGGACTAACCCAGTGAGTGCTTTGGCAAGATGATTTTCTTTGACTGGTTGAACCAGCTTTCCTGTAATTGCTAGCCCCCAAGCGGCTGCATTTGTGAATAGCGGTTTGCTAAACCCAGCATGTGATGTCCAATCACCTTTGGCAATTTTGTCACGAATCAAAGCATCACGCGTTGCGTTATCCGGAATACGTAATAATGCTTCTGCTAAGCACATTAAAGCGGTTCCCTCTGCAGAGGAGAGGGAAAATTCTTGTACCAGTGTTTCAACACCCTTAAGATGGCGGTGTTTACGCAAATATTGGGTCAGAGATTTCGCATGCGTTGCGATGCGGTTGTTCGTGGTTTCAGACAAAGTTGCCTGTTTTAATAATTCTTCAACGCAAACCGGTTCAGGTCGCCGCATTGCTTTAGTGATCTGATTACGAAGATCGGTTTGATTTTGCACGTCGGAAGAAAAAGTAGAAAAAACGGACATAAGATTCTCGATCAATAGAACGTGATTAATGAAAGGAAAAGAAAACTAAATATGCACATAATTTGAACATCATTACCAAATCTATAACATAGATGATAGTCGTTTAAAGGAAAGAGATGAAATGACAAGAAAATTTGAAAATAAAAGAAGCGATTATACACCTTAAGTTTATTTGTTTTTTTTAACCGGGATGATTTTATAAAGAAATCATTAATAAAAGAGGTAAACATGTTTGATATTTATCGTGGTCCTGTCTTTGATATGGCAAGAAAACAGTTTTCTCAAGCTGCTGATGTTTTGGAAATTCCCCAAGACGAAAGGGATCGTTTACTTTATCCAAAACGGGCTGTAGCTGTTACATGTCCTATTCATCGTGATGATGGGAGTACTGTCGTTTTTGAAGGTTATCGTGTTCAACATCATCTTACATTAGGACCGACAAAGGGTGGGGTTCGTTTTGCAAAAACCGTTGATATTGGTGAAGTTGCAGCTTTATCCCTTTGGATGAGTTGGAAATGTTCTTTGATGAATCTTCCTTATGGTGGTGCAAAAGGCGGTATCCGTGTTGATCCTTATACGCTTTCCCCACGTGAGCTTGAAGCTTTATCCCGTCGTTACATGCAGGAATTAATACCTTTTGTAGGTCCACATACCGATGTTATGGCTCCAGACATTGGTACGAATGAACAAGTTATGGCTTGGTTCATGGATACCTATTCTAATGATGCAGGTTGCACGGTAACGGAAATTGTTACAGGAAAACCCGTTAGTTGCGGTGGAACTCAAGGACGACGTGAAGCAACAGGTAAAGGGGTTACCCATCTTATTTCAAGAGCTGCTGAAGAAATCAAACTTAATTTAAATGGTGCAACAGCAGTTATTCAGGGATTTGGGAACGTTGGGTCTGTTGTGGCAACGGAACTTCATGAAAGAGGGACGAAAGTTCTTGCTATTAGTGATCATACCGCTGCTTATCATGATCCAAAAGGGCTCGATATTCCAGCAATTATCAAATATGTCGAGAAACATGGGGTATTAAAAGGTTATTCCTCAGAGATCTTAACTGATCCTAAAAAGATATTAACGATCAAATGTGATATCGCTGTACCAGCAGCTATTGAGCGGACGGTTGATGAACATATTGCTAAAGAGTTACAATGTAAAATCTTGGCTGAAGCTGCAAATGGTCCTACCACGATTGAAGCAGATGCTGTTTTGGCAGCAAGACCCGACAAGATTTTCATTATTCCTGATATTTTATGTAATTCAGGGGGCGTAACCGTTAGTTATTTTGAATGGGTGCAGGATTTGCAACAGTTCTTCTGGGAAGAAGAAGAAATTATTAACCGTTTGAAAAAGCTTATGGATAAGGCTTTCTATCGCGTTATTGCATTGGCTAAAGAACGGGGAATTTCTAATCGTCTGGCTGCAACATGTTGTGGTTTGGAACGCGTTCATCAAGCCAAAAAAGCTAGAGGTTTATTCCCATAATCTTTGTTCAATAAAAGAACATTGATTTGTAATGGCTATGTTTTAAAATTGCTGCCCTTTTAAAAAGGAGCAGCAATTTTTATTTTTATAATCCGAAAAATCAATTTTTCTTAGGCATTGGTGGTGTTTTTTTATTTTGTAATTGTTCAATAAAATCCAATCTTTTTTGAAAAGGATCACTTTCAACAAAGGGACCTTGCAAAGTAAAATGCAAAAGTTTCGGATTATTTGCATCGAATTTCGGTGCAGCAGGAAATTCTCCGGCCGTTGGAACCTCACTACGTGCAAAATTAACCCAATAAGTCGAAACAGCTTTAGCCATTGCGGTATCTTGAGGTTCAATATTTTTAAAAGCTGCTTTTAAATTATCAAAAACGAATGGCAATTCTGAAGCATGTGGTGCGCCATAGGAAGTATAAGGTCTTGCTGGTTTTGCAACATAAGAAAAGCGATATTCATAAACAGGAACGTTAAACTTGGAAAGTTGTCTCGCTAATGCATGTGTTGGTTGAATAAATTGCCAATCAGCAGAGACTTGATGCAGAATTTTGTTATCAGTTAATTTATTTTCTGGATCATAGACATGTTTGATTTCTTGCGTTGTTGTTCCAAGCTGTTTAGTTAATATATTCAGATCGGTCTTGTTGAAAAAGACTCCATCTCCGTCATTAGCGCCAATAAGAATTGGAATGGGTTGAAAATTTCCATCTTTGAAAGCGTCTTTGATTGACTGACGTAGTAGTACTCCATCAATTACAATGCCAGAAAATAAATCGCGCTGCATGTTTTCAAGGTTAAGACCATCCAGAATTGCTTCAGCAGGGAGTTTCCTAAGGTTTGCTAAATCATTTTTTTCGATTCCGTGGATTCCATGTTTTTCAGCAAATTTTTGTGCAATTGCAACAGCTTGTTGCCAAGGTCGTGGTGATAGTAATGAAAAATTGCTTGTTCCTGATTGAATGATAGCTTTGTTAAATAATTTATTGGCTTCGGGTGTTGTCATCAGCGCCAAAATTGAATCACCGCCCGCAGATTCACCAAATAGAGTGATGTTATTGCTATTCCCTCCAAAAGAAGAGATAGATTTCTTAATCCATTGTAATGCTGCGATTTGATCCATTAAACCGTAATTTGCCCATTCCTGTTCTTCACTTTCTTTATGAAGGGCAGGGAAGGCGAAGAAACCAAAGCGGCCTAAACGATAATTAATGGTAACAACAACGACATTTTGACGTGCAAGGTTACTTCCATCATAAAGAGGAAGCGAGGTGCCGCCATTAACTAATCCGCCACCATGGATCCAAACCATAACAGGATAACCATTGTTCGTTTGATGATTAATGAAATCCTTGGGGGCCCAGATATTAAGATAAAGGCAATCTTCGCTAAGATGTTCTTTTGATAATGACGTATCCCAGCTATTTGGTTTTTGTTGACAGTTTGATGCGAATTGAACGGCTTCTTTTATACCAGACCATCCAGGATATGGTTGTGGTGGAAGCCAACGATTTTCATTAATGGGGGGTAAAGCGTAGGGAATACCCTTAAATGCAACAATACCTTCGTTTTCTGCACCTTTTATGGGACCTTGATCAGGAATGTCTACTATAGGTGAATTTTTGTTATCACCATAAGAAGAAGCTATCGAACTTATTCCCATAACCGTTATTATTCCTGCGAATATAAATGTTTTAAAAGCAATTTTTTTCAACATAATTATCAATCTGTGATTTGTAAATTAATCGAAGTAACTTCAATATTTCTGCCGTTTTGTCGTTTTACATTGATCCAATGGTTTAGACGATAAGATGTAATCCTTATCTGTGGATAAGAGAAGGTTTTCTTAATCATTATTAATTTTAATAGAATATCAACATATAGTAGTTGTAAATATTATTTGTTTAGTACAATATGTTTTGAAAAGGTTAAATTTCTGAATAAAGCCTTGTTCTTTAATCAGCAGAGAATGCGAAAGAATATTAAAGGATAAAATGTTTAAATTAAAAAATAAAATCGGACTGCTTCTGTTATCGACAGCATTCACCTTATCAGCGTGTATGAGTACACCTGCATATGATCCTAATTTAACGCCACAACAAAATAAAGAGCGGCAAAGAAATGCGCAGTATAACCGTACATTAGGAAGCGGAGCACTTACAGGTGTATTAGCCGGCGCGTTAATTGGCGGGTTAGCAGGAAAAGGAAAAGGTGCAGCCATCGGCGCACTTAGTGGTGCTGCGGTTGGTTCTGGAGCTGGTTATTTAATAGCTAATCGTACAGAACGCCAACAATTAACAGAAGATAACCTTAACAATGCTATTGCTCAAGCGCATAAAATTGCTGTTTCTGCAGAGGATGATGCAAAAAATGCATTGGCATACGCAACCGAAGCACAAAGTGAAATCCTTACGCTTAATCAAAAAATTAGGTCGGGAAAACTTTCCAAAGTACAAAGTCAAAAACAATTGGCTGAAATTCAAAGTTTGTCAAATAAAGCCAATAAGGTTTCACAAGACATTAATGAAAGAATCAATTTTTATACTCAGGAGAATCAAAAAATCCAGCATGTCTATCAACTCACGAATGATCCACGTATGAATCAGCAAGCCCAGTCAATTGATGATTCAATTCGTCGTTTAAAATATGCTGAAAACATTTTGGTAACCAGTATGGAATCTACCCCTAAAAGCTAATGTAATTTAGAGATAATTTATGAAAAATTATAAATATTTTGTCTTGATTGGTAGTTTTGTTATTCTTACATCTTGTTCATCAACTCAAGATTGTAATCCCGATCAAACAGGTTTTTTTACGGGGCTTGGATGTTCAGTTGGGGGGGGATATAATCAACGTACATCGAATTTGCAGGGGCAATTACAGGCTGAACAAGCAAATGCTGCATGGCAACAACAAAATGCACGTCAAGCTCAGTTAAAAGCAGATTCTGCAAAAGAATCACTTTTACAGCGTCGTGCAGAATTATTGAAAATTGATAATCAAGCTTTAATGGCTAGAAGAAAGCTTGAAACAGCAAAAACTAATCATAGTCTTTCACAAAAACAACTTTACAACGCACAAAACAAATTAAATGCTTATGACCGGAAACGTGTACAAATTTCATCCAATCCTAGTCAACAGGATATTGATGCTTTAACAGATATATTAGGAAATATGTGATTAGGACGAATTTTATTTATTCAAATAAATAAAAATATTATTTTAATAATATATCAATAAAAATTGTAGAGTAACAAATATCTAATTTATTTTTATACTAAGTTTATTTCTTCGCTCGGAAAAGCGAAGAAATAAACTTAATTATTGTTTTTTACTTTTTTTACAAAACAACAGAGAGAGAGCGGCTAGGAAGCCAAAAATATCTAGTGGAACTTCCTTTTTTTCTTCATGTTTGATTGATGTGGTTACCATGCACAGCGATGTAGCCACCAAAATCAAAGCACCAAGTTTGGACGCCTTTTTACATGTTAACATGGAAGCGCCAAGCAGCTGTATCCCTCCTACAACCTGCATATCTTTTTTGGACCATTGAATATTCGCAAAACGTTTTTGCTGTGCTTCAATCCCTATAAGTTTGCTGACACCACAAGCTGCGAAACCCATGCTTACCAGACAACGCCAAATTTTTTTGCAATGTTTTGACATATTCGAATCTCCTTTAAACATGTTACAGGAAAAATTAAAAAACAGAATAATCCAGAACGTGTATTACATAAAGCAATTTATTTTAAGATACTAACAATAACTTATAGAAAACACTACTATTTGAGAAAAAATAATTATAAAATTTCTGATAAAACACGATAGGATTTTAGTAAATGTATTTAAAGTTAAAATATTAAGAAAGAAAATAAGATTTGAGACGTACTGCTATTGTCTATGATTTTGATAATACATTGGCCAAAGGGAATCTACAGGAAAAATCATTTATTCCTGATATTGGCATGGAACGGGAAGCATTTTGGAAAGCTGTTGGAGATGAAACCAAATCCCATGATGCTGATGGCATATTACTTTATATGTATTATATGCTGGAAAAAGCCAAAGCACAGAATATATCCGTGACAAGAGAGCTTCTTAAACAGCATGGTACTTATGCCGATTTATTTCCAGGTCTTGAGAATGGAAAATGGTTTTCACGGATTAATCAATTTGGCAAAAAAAATGGTCTTAAGATTGAACATTACATTATTTCTTCTGGAATAGACGAAATGATTTTGGGATGTCCAATCCATAAATATTTTAAACATGTATTTGCTTCAAAATTTATCTACAATGAAAATGGTGAAGCTGTATGGCCAGGCGTAGGTATTAATTATACGACTAAAACCCAATATCTTTACCGAATTAATAAAGGCATTATTAATCATTGGGATGGAAAAAGTATCAATGATTTTGTTGCTTATGATAAAAGATCTATCCCTTTTAATCACATGATTTTCATAGGAGATGGTTATACGGATATTCCTGCTATGAAAATGCTGAATTCCAAAGGCGGATATTCTGTTGCCGTTTATAATCTAGAGGAAAGTCAATCCGATAATTTAGAGACTATTCATAATCTTTTATCTGATGAACGGGCAAATTTTGTTGCACCTGCAGATTATAGAGAAAATACGACGCTTGATATTATCGTTAAAGGTATATTGGGGCGGATTGCGAAACTTTAATGCAAATATAATTTCAAAAAAAACCGGCTAGAATAATAGCCGGTTTTAATTGTTTTTTATTGAACAGCCTGTTTTAATGCTGCTGTAATATCTGTTGTTGTTGCATTACCACCCAAATCACGAGTGCGGACCTTATTTTCAATAACGACCTTATGGATAGCTTTTCTTACCCGATCAGCCAAATCAGAACGATTAACGTGATCAAGCATCATGATGGATGCTTGTAAAACAGCCAAAGGATTAGCACAATTTTTACCAGCAATATCCGGTGCAGATCCGTGAACAGCTTCGAACATTGCAGCTTTTTCACCGATATTGGCACCTGGAGGCATGCCTAATCCACCAATCAAACCGGATGTTAGATCTGATAAAATATCACCAAAAAGATTGGTTGTTACAATAACATCATAATTTTCTGGTTTTAATACCAATTCCATCGCGCAAGCATCAACGATACGTTCTTCAACTGCAATTTTGCCTTCATAATTTTTAGCAACTTTGCGTCCTTCTTCAAGGAATAAACCGCATAGTTCTTTTAAAATATTGGCTTTATGAACAAGCGTCACCTTTTTCCGATTATGGTGTAGGGCATAATCAAAAGCATATTTTACAATTCGGTTACATTCTTTACGTGAAGTATATCCTGCACATGTCGCAATACCACGTGGATCATTATCTACCGGAATATGATGTTCCATGGCAGCATAAAAACCTTCGAGATTTTCACGAACCAAAACGATATCGATATTGTCATAACGCCCAGGAATTAAGGTTTTTGTTGGACGAACATTCGCAAAAAGACCGAATTCTCTACGCAAAGTTACGTTAATAGACCGATAACCTTTGCCGACAGGGGTTGTAAGCGGTCCTTTTAATACTAATCCAGTTTTGTGGATACTTTCAATTGTTTGTGCTGGTAAAGGGTCGTTAACGGCATCAACCCCAGCCATTCCGGCAATTTGCTTATCCCATCGAAAAGGTGCTTTGATAACATCAAGAATTTCGGTCACAGCATTTACAATTTCAGGACCGATACCATCTCCGGGAATTAAAGTAACAGGAATCATAGAAGAATTCGTCATAGATAAACCTTTAACAAAATGAACACCGAAACAAACTATAAGACTGTTTTGATGATTTCCAAAGGAACAACTATGTTATAGATGAACAAGCTTGTTTAAGCCATTCGACTTCAAAAGCATTCAAATAAGGGGATATTTCCTTATAAATTCGTTCGTGATAGCAAATTAACCATTTTTTTTCTTCGTCATTTAAAGCTGATGGATCAATAATTTTTTGATCAAATGGTACAAGCGTTAAAGTTTCAAAGCTTAAAAATTTTGGGTATTTCGCTTGCTTTACAAGTAAAAGATTTTCAAGTCGAATGCCAAAATGATTAGGGCAATAATAACCGGGCTCATTTGAAAGAATCATGCCTTTTTGTAAAGGAACATCACCGGCACGTGACGAAATACGACAAGGTCCTTCATGTACTGAAAGAAAACTTCCAACGCCATGACCCGTACCATGATCGAAGTCTAAACCTTTTGCCCATAATGCGCGTCGTGCAAAACTATCTAAACGGCTTCCATTTGTTCCTTCTGGGAAAATAGCGGAATCAATTGCAATATGACCTTTTAATACACAAGTGGCAGCGTCAGTAATTTCTTGCGGTGCTTTTGTTTTTCCTAACCATATTGTGCGTGTAATATCCGTGGTGCCATCAAGATATTGACCCCCACTATCAATCAGATAAATCTGATTTTCTTGTAAAATTGCGTTGTTTTGTGAAGACGGTTGATAGTGGATAATTGCGGCATTAGATCCTACTGAAGAAATCGCTGGAAAGCTTTCTTCACGGTAAAAATCCCCGCCTGTTTCTTGACGAAATTGATTGAGACGTTGTGCAACTTCAATTTCAGACAGGCCAATACCATTTTTTTCTAGCCAGGCCAAAAAGCGGCACATCGCAATACCGTCACGCAAATGTGCTTTTTTTGCACCCGTTTGTTCGGTTTCATTTTTGCATGATTTTAATAATAAACAAGGATTGGTCTGTCGAATAATATGCGCATTTACTTTTTCTAAAATTTGAAGAAACCATAATGGTGTTTGTACAGGATCTAATGCAATTCTTTGGTTACGAAAATGTTTAAGATCCTCTAATAAGTTTTCTCGATGATGAAAATTAACATGTGAGCCGAGATATCCTCTCGTTTCAGGTAATATTTGTTTTTCATTTGCGTAAAGGAAAACCTGACCATTGGCATGTAATATGGCGAATACAAGTGGAATAGGGGTATAAGGAATATCAGAACTCCGAATATTCAAAAGCCAACAGATTGATGCAGGATCACAAAATATAAAAGCATGTTGATCCATAGCTTTCATTTTCTGTGTAAGAAGTGCAATTTTTTCTGAATTGGATTGACCTGAATATTGTATGGGGTGTGGAAAAATCGGATGAAGGGGTAAATCAGGTTGATCTGTCCATAAATTATCGATCGGATTACGTTCAACTGGAACCAGTTGAATAGATTGATCTATAAATGGTTTAATATCCTGCTCACTCATCAATTGAGGATCATAGCCAATTTTTGCATTGGGTTTTTGATCGTGAATCCATTTGGCCGGTGGATTATGTGAGATATGAAAAGATGACCATTCTTCTTGATTTAATTGCTGTTCCATCTGCAGGATATAACGGCCATCGGAAAAAACAGCAGCACAATCTGATAATATAACGGCCATCCCCGCACTACCGGTGAAACCGGTTAACCAGGCTAGACGTTCGGCATAAGGAGCAACATATTCGTTTAAAAATTCATCACCGCGTTGAATGATAAAACCATCCAAATTTAAGTTGGAAAGCGATGAACGAAGTGCTTTTAAACGTGAAGATAGCGAAATACAAATAATCATTTTCTAAAATCAAAAAATAAAACTCAAATAAAATAACTTATTGAAGTAATACTATTTTTCTTCTGGATCGTGAAATATAATTTTATACATAAAAACTAAATCTAACCACTCACCAAATTTTTGACCAACCTCAGGCAAAAAACCACCATGTTTAAAACCTGCCTGTTCATGTAAACGAATAGAAGCCATATTGCCGCCTGTAATGCATGCAATCATTGCATGAACATGACTACGTTCTGCATAAGTAATCAGAGCTTTTAAAAGCATCGTTCCAACGCCTTTGCCATGTGCAGAAGGTGTGACATAAACGGAATGCTCTACGGTATGACGAAAACCATCATAAGCACGAAAAGGGCCATAAGAACCATAACCGACAATAGTCTGTTTTTCATCAACGGCAACAAAAACAGGAAGATTTGCTTCTTCACGCGATTGGAACCAGGTTCTTTGTTCATTTAATGTTCGTGGTGTAACCATCCAAAAAGCCGTTCCTTGCATGATCTCATGATTACATATCTGTAAAATGGCTTCCATATCATTTTCATTGGCATGTCGGATTGAAATCATGATTATTTTCCTGGCTTTGTTATGATTAATGTAGTCCAATCCCCTTGGGTTATTTTATGTTCAAGAATCAATCCTTGGCGACGATGGGCAGCAAGAACCATAGGAGATTGCGTTTCTAATAATCCTGCAAGAATGGCTGTTCCGCCGGTTTTAAGATTATGTGTCAAATTACGCGCCATTTTGCAAAGTGGTCTTGCAAGGATATTGGCAAATACCAAATCGTAAGGTGCTTTTTGACGAATAAGCGGGGTTAACCAACCATTACCTTGTCTACAAATGACCAAATTACGTAAACCATTACGAATAATATTTTGTTCAGCAGCGCGAACCGACCAAGGTTCAATATCCACAGCAACGATTTTTTTATTCA
Source organism: uncultured Commensalibacter sp. (assembly GCA_945266285.1). Taxonomy (GTDB): domain Bacteria; phylum Pseudomonadota; class Alphaproteobacteria; order Acetobacterales; family Acetobacteraceae; genus Commensalibacter. Next base: position 94,597 of record CALYOP010000008.1, on the reverse strand, counting down.
GTAACGCAGCAGCACCTATTGCTAAAATGCCCGATCCACAGCCAAGATCTAGAATCCTTTTGGGTTTTTTATATGCAATTTTTTCAAGTGCAATCAAACAACCGCGCGTGGATCCATGTTCACCTGAACCAAATGCAACCCCTGCATCTAATGTCAAAACCTTGCGTGAATAAGAAGGTTTATTTTCAAGATGAGTCCCACGAATAATAAATCTTTTTCCAATGATTTGTTCTGGAAAAGCTTCATAAGTCCGAGCCAACCAACCATCAGCTTCTGTGCGATGTCGTTCTATTGTTGGGTGAAAATTGGTGAGTTCGCTTGCAAGAGAAAGTGCAGCGGTTAATTCAGTTTCTAATTGGCCGACATCTTTAATAATTTCCAGGCGCCAAATATCTTTGTCGGGATCTTCTTCAAAAATTCCAACGGTTGCGCAAACGCTTTCCAAAGCTTTTTCAAAGATTTCTACATAAATTTCAGGAACACAGAATGTTAGTGTTTCAAGTGCTGTTGCGTGTCTTTTTGAAGATAAGGTCATGATGATAAGGTCACATAGCTGTCGATAACGCGTTTAATGCCCGCTTTATCAAATTGGATTTCAAGTTTGTTTTGTTCGCTGCTTAGAACAATGCCATAGCCAAATTTTTGGTGAAAAACACGACTACCAATTGGAATTGTACTTTGTTGCGAAGCATTATTTTTAGAAGAAGAAATTGCATTCCCTTCAATTGTTTTCATCGAATTTTGGAAATAGGTATAATTTTCAAAAGCGACCCTTCCACCCAAAGGATTTTGTTTTTTTATTCCTTGTATTCCAAGGACATCCGTATAATTTTCAGGTATTTCATCAATAAAACGACTTGGAATAGAAGATTGCCAACTACCATAAATTTGACGATTTGCGGCATGAGAAATGATAACTCTTTGCTTTGCCCGTGTAAGACCAACATATGCAAGTCGACGTTCTTCTTCCAAACCGGCATTACCACTTTCATCCAAAGTACGTTGAGAAGGGAATAAACCTTCTTCCCATCCTGGTAAAAAGACCGTATCGAATTCCAGCCCTTTGGCTCCATGTAATGTCATTAAATTAACTTTATCATCACCGCTGATTTCATCATTATCCATAATCAATGAAACATGTTCAAGAAATCCACCAAGCGTTTGGAATTCAGCTATTGCATGAATCAGTTCCTTAAGGTTTTCTAGACGTCCTGGTGCATCAGGAGCCGAACTTTGTTTCCACATTTCAGTATAACCACTGGCATCCAGTAAATATTCAACGGCGCGTACATGACCTTGTTCTTCTATCATGGATTTGCACAATGCAATGGTTTGCATTAATTGATTAAGTTCTTTGGCCGATTTTCCCTTAATCGCATTGTTTTCCAGCAATTTGATGACAGCGGCGCTTAAAGGTAATTGCATTTCTCGTGCTGCAACATGCATTTTTTGTAAAGCTGCACTGCCTACACCGCGACGCGGGGTATTGATAATACGTTCCAAAGCTAAATTATCAGCGGGCTGAGCTACGATACGCATATAAGCAATGGCATCTCTTATTTCAGCACGTTCATAAAAACGTATACCACCAATAACTTTATAAGGAAGCCCAAGGGTAATTAAACGTTCTTCAATGGGACGTGTTTGTGCGCCATTACGTAACAAAATCGCCATGTCACCATATCGTTTTCCTTCTTTGGCAAGGCTTTCGATTTTTTCACCGATAAAGCGTGCTTCTTCATCAGAATCCCATGTTGAGACGATCTGAATCTTTTCACCTTCGATGTCGCCTTTCCCAGAATGAAGGGTTTTTCCCAACCGATTTTCATTCATTGCTATTAAATCAGATGCAGCCGCAAGAATAATAGGAGTTGAACGATAATTACTTTCAAGACGGATGATCTGAGCACCAGGGAAGTCTTTTTCAAAGCGCAAAATATTGGCAATTTCAGCACCACGCCATGAATATATGGATTGATCATCATCGCCAACACAACAGATATTCGAAACTTGTCCTTCTTTTTTGGCTAATATCCGAAGCCACAAATATTGAATTGTATTGGTGTCTTGGTATTCATCAACCATAATATAGCGAAAATAACGTTGATATTGTTGCAATACATTTGGATGTTTTCGAAATATTTCCAGCATATGCAGCATTAAATCGCCAAAATCACAAGTATTAAGTTGCCGCAGACGATCTTGATATTCTGCGTAAATGGTTTGCATCTTTCCCATGGCAAAATCGGTTTTTTCAGATTTGCCAAGCCCATCGGGTGTTAAACCTTTATCTTTCCATGATTGGATGATGCCGAGCATTAATTGTGGAGGATTACTTTTGGCGTCAAAGTGATAAGGCTGAATAACTTGTTTTAAAAGACGAAGCTGGTCATCCGTATCAATAATGGTAAAAGAAGAATTTAATCCCACCAGATCAGCATGAGAACGTAGCATGCGTGCGCATATTTTATGGAAATTTCCAAGCCATAAGCCTTCGACAGGACGTTGTAATAATTGTGCGACACGTTCACGCATTTCACTGGCAGCTTTGTTTGTAAAAGTTACTGCCAAAACCTGATTGGGGTAGGCTTTCCCGCTTAGTAAAATATGTGCAAAACGGGTCGTAAGCACACGCGTTTTACCCGTTCCAGCACCAGCAAGAACAAGAAGGGGGCCTTCGGTCGTTTCAACAGCTTGGCGTTGAGCATCGTTCAATTGATCAAGATATTCGGTCATAACCCTTCACAGAGGTATTAATATAGCGTTACTACATTGTAAGTTGATAAAAACAAGTTAAAAACAATGAATAATTCTTCTTTACCGTCAGAACTGAGTAGAAGCAAACCTTTTACGCGAACCGATGGTGGTGGGCATCGTGCTCGTTTACGGAAACGTTTGTTGGAATTGGGGGCAGAGAGCCTACAAGATTACGAAATTCTCGAAATGTTATTGTTTTTCGTGATACGCCGTCGTGATACTAAACCCTTGGCAAAATCCCTTATAAATCAGTTTGGTTCGCTTCAAGGGGTTTTAGATGCAAAGAAAGAAGATTTAAATAAAGCAGGATTGTCTGAAAAAACAATAGAATTATTATATTTTCCAGAGAAAATAGCGCAAAGTTTAGTAAAAAAAGATCATTATCATCGCCCATTTTTGGGGGATTGGATCAATCTTAATATTTATCTTGATTCTATATCGCAACCAGTATCGACAGAGTGTTTAAGAGTTCTCTATCTAAATACACAAAAATATTTAATTGATAACAAAATTTATACACATCAAAATATTTCTGTAATAATTAATCAAGCGCTGAAAAACTATGCAGTATATGCTATTGTTGTTCGTTATTATTCTAAAGAAATGGATGAAGTTAAAAAAGAACTTGAGTTAGAATTTTATCATGCATTAAATGAAGCAGCGCAGCCTTTTGATCTAAATATCATTGATTACATCATAAAAAATAAACAAAATTATTACACGCTGTTGAATCAGAAAGGGTATGAGGATTAATCAATTATGAATTTTGACAAAGCTTATGATTCCGATCAATCCAGTTTCATACAACAATCTGATACGGATTTAAACACGAAGCAATTGCTTGGAAAGCATGATCCGTTTCCTGTTCAAACAATATATGATTGCTCGCATTCTCCATTTGTTCTTATCGGGGATCATGCCGGTGCTTTGATTCCTAAAAGTTTGAATGAACTTGGGCTTTCTCAACAGGATCGTTATCGTCATATTGCGTGGGATATTGGCATTGCAGGATTAGGTAATTGCTTATCATCATATCTTCATAGCTGTTTTATTGAACAGCTTTATTCTCGTTTGGTAATTGACTGCAATCGTGGGATTGATAACCCCACTTCTATCCCGACAATAAGTGACCATGTTTCGATACAAGGTAATCACCAATTAACAACACAAGAAAAAAAACAGCGAATAGAAGCGATATTTAACCCTTATCATCAAAAAATTGAGCAGATTCTTGAATGGAGAAAGAAAGAATCATTACCTACGGTTTTAATAGCTTTACATAGCTTTACCCCTGAAATGGAAAATCAAATACGGCCATGGCATGCGGGAATATTGCATGGGAAAAATTCAAAATTTTCTTTGATTTTTAAACGTATTCTTGAACGATCCTATAATTATCCGATTGGTGATAACGAACCTTATGCCTTGGTCGAAGCCAATGATTATTCCGTTCCTTATCATGCTATACAAAAAGGATTACCTTATTTAGAGTTGGAAATCCGCCAAGATTTGTTAAACTCCAAAGACCAACAACAAGAATGGGCAAAGCGGTTGGCAGAATTGCTACCTTTAGCATATAGGGATTATCAAAAATAATGAATCAAATTACAGGAAAAGCGAAGTTAGCTGGTGTTATAGGATGGCCTGTAGCGCATTCACGATCCCCTTTGATTCATAATTTTTGGTTAGAGCACTATAAAATTGATGGGGTTTATATTCCGTTACCAGTTAAAGATGAAAATTTTGAAATTCTTATACGGGGTATGATGGCTGCGGGGTTTCGGGGATGCAATGTAACGATACCGCACAAAGAACGTGCTTTTCAAATCTGTGATGTTCTTGATCCTAATGCGCAGCATATCTGCTCTGTTAATACATTGATGTTTCGTGATGATGGTAGCATTTATGGTACCTCAACCGATGGAGACGGATTTATTGCGTCATTAGAAGCGCAAAATGTAAATCTTGAAAAAGGTTCTGCATTGATATTGGGAGCCGGTGGAGCAGCGAGATCCGTTGTGGCCGCTTTGGTACAAAGAAATGTCTCCGTTTTTATTGCCAATCGAACTTATGAACGTGCTGTTGAACTAGCCAAAGCTTATGATCTTGCGCAGGCGATAAAATGGCATGAATGGCCAAAACATTTAGAAAATATAACTTTATTAGTAAATGCGACCTCGCTTGGTATGGAAGGTGCAAATTCTTGCGATTTCGACCTTACTCATGCTTCTAAAGATATGGTAGTTTCGGATATTGTTTATGTTCCCCGGGAAACGCCTTTACTTAAAGCTGCACGACAAAGGGGATTGAAAACGGTTGAAGGCCTTGGGATGTTATTACATCAAGCACGATTTGGTTTCTCCCAATGGTTTGGTGTTGACCCAGTAGTAGATCAGGAGATAACCGAATTATTGGCGAATAGCTTAAAGTCATAATTGATGAAAATTTTAGGCATTACGGGTGGCATGGGAATGGGGAAGAGCACGGTGTCTTCTATTTTCCGTCGTTATGGTTTCCCAGTTTATGACGCGGATGCTGCCGTACATAATTTACAAAAACCTCATGGAAAAGCTTTACCATTAATTGCAAAAAAAATTCCATTGGCTATCAAAAATGGCGAATTTGAGCGTAGTTATGTAAGAAAATTAATTGCTGAAAAACCTGAATATATTTGCGTAATGGAAAATATCATGCTTCCACTTATTGCCAAGGAACGGAATCTTTTTCTTGGTCGTTGTCGGGCACGGGGTATAGCATGGTGCGTTCTGGATGTTCCGTTACTTTTTGAGAAAAACATCAATAGGATATGTGATAAAACGCTCGTCGTCTCTGCACCACCGTCAATCCAGAAATGGCGTATTTTACAACGAAACAAAGTCACTTGGGCGCAGGCGCAACGTTTTATTAAATGTCAGATGCCTGATATTCAGAAAAGAAAACTTGCAGATATTGTTATAAAAACAGGGCTATCCCGGTGGGAAACTTTTCGGCAGGTTAAACGCGTTATTGATAAAATGAAAGCCGAAACATAATGATGAAAAGAACGGTTCTTTTTGATACAGAGACCACGGGTGTTAATCCTGAATTAGGAGACCGTGTCATCGAAATTGCGGCGATAGAATTAATTAATGATTTACCAACGGATCAATACTATCATGCATTAATACATCCTGAACGCGATATACCAATAGAGGCAACGCGTGTGCATGGGTTTACGTTGGAAGATTTGAAAAACAAGCCGAAATTTGCAGAAATTGTTGATGGTTTTTTAGAATTTATTCGTGATGACCCGTTGATCGCACATAATGCGCCATTTGATTTCAAATTTATTAATTCGGAACTTGCTCGTATTAATCGTAAACCTTTATCTTTCGATCGAATGATTGACACTTTGCAGATTGCTCGATCACGTTTTCCCACATCACCAAATAGCTTGGATGCATTATGCCGTCGTTTTTCAATTGATCTATCAGAAAGAACAACTCATAATGCACTTTTGGATTGTAAGCTTTTGTCCGAAGTTTATATCGAATTAATGGGTGGGCGCCAAAGGGGCTTAGGTTTTGTAAACGAGCAAGCAGAAAAAGCAAGCCGGGTTTATCAAACGGTCAAAAGCCATATTCCAAAATATATCCAGCCATCTGCCAAGGAACTGGAACAACATAAAAAATTTATTGATAATATTCCCGATGCCTTGTGGAAAAAGGAATGATTCTTTCTTTCTCTTAATATAAAGAGAAAGAAAGATCACGGTTTATATCAATGTTATTGATGCAGCTTCGGCACCTTTTTGACCGGAAACGACTTTAATAATAACGGATTGTCCCTCGTTCAATTCGTTTATTCCAGACCGTTCAAGTACAGAAATATGTACAAAAATATCTTTGTCATTATTTTCTGGGGTTATGAAGCCAAAACCTTTGATTGGATTATACCATTTAACGGTTCCAGTAACTTCGCGTGCCTGTGATAAGTCAGGTGCAGGACGAGGATTCCGAGGTTGATTATTTCGATTACCTGATTTCGACGCTTGGAAATCTGAAGACTGAATCGGAGATTCTGCGCTGTCAGCATCTATGGTTAGAACTTCGGTAATTTGTGAACCTTTGGGGCCATTTCCTGCACGAACCGTCAAAATTGTACCAGGATTGACGGTTTTAAACCCTAATGGGGTTATGGAATTGATATGCAGGAATGCATCACCAGAACCATTGGATAATTCTGCAAAACCAAAACCTTTACTGCTATTAAACCATTTAACAACGGCTTTTATAACAGGACCAGAGGGGGATTGCCTTTTTTTGGGCGAAACATTGTCATAATCATTAAAGAAGTTGTTACGGTTCTCATAAAATGATGATGCCATGAAATCATCATTAAATCCGCCGCGCCGAGGATGACGGGGTGCGCGATCGGTTCTATTCGTTTTCAAGAGAGATGCTTTCCGAAATTTAAAGGCAAATTTGCCGGGTTGTATACAATATTCAAACAATGAGAATAAAAATAAATCCTATTCTCAATTGCTATAATTTTTATACAATTTCGACGAAAAGATATCAACATCTTTAATACTAATTTTGTTGATTTTATGTCTATAAATTAAACATGTTCTATTAACTTCTGTTTCGGTTATTAATAAAATTAATAAAAAGTTATATACTTCTATATAAATATTAAAAATTAATTAAATTTTTATTTGGAGGTCATTTTTAACATTTCTTTTGGACGGAAAGTTAAACGAACAAATCGTAAATTTAGCATTATGGCAACGGATGCCAATCCTAAGGCCAGTCCAATCCATAAACCTTCGGTTTTCCATTGAAGATCAAAGGCTAGCCACTTGCCAACGAAAAAACCAATTCCCCAATAACCAAAAATACAAATAATCATAGGGATAGTCGTATCTTTTAAACCGCGCAAAGCACCGTTTGCAACGGTTTGCAAACCGTCAACTACCTGGAATAAAGCCATAATTTTGAGCAAAGTGATCGCAATTAAAATTGTATTATGATTAATAGGATTATTGGTATCGATGAAAAAATTAATAATACTTGTTGGGAATAAAAAAATGACCAACCCAATAAATGCCATAATACTGCCGCCGAGACCTATGGTTAAGAAACCACTTTGTCGTGCGCGTAATACGCGTCTTGCACCCATCCAGTAGCCAACGCGAACATTAGCCGCTTGAGCGATAGCAAGTGGGATCATAAAGGTAAATGTTGCACAATTTAGTGCAATATTATGTGCGGCCAGATTATCCGTACCAAATAATCCAACACGTAATGTTGTTACCATAAAAACCAACATCTCGGCCGCTGCTGCTATACAGATAGGAAGTCCAAGTTTAATTAATGGCCATAAATAATTTAAATTAATACTAAACGGATAAAAATATTTTTTAAGATATGAGCGAGAATGGCTATAACCAATTAAAGCAAAAGAACCGAGCCACATACAAATGGTTGTACCAAGCGCTGAACCATTCAAACCCATTTTGGGAAAACCCCAAAGCCCATAGATAAAAGCAGCATTTAACAACCCATTTACGATTGTCATTAATGGTATAATTTGTAATAATATCTTGGAAGCATTAAGTGCGGGTAAAACAACACGAATTAATCCTGCGCCTATTAATAATGGTGGCATTCCCCAAAGCAGAATTTTCAGAAATTGCACCGTAAGCGTGATAATTTCTTTTTCTTCACCCATATAATATAAAATATAATCGGCTTGATTAAGAATCAAATAACAGGGAATACATAATAGGAGACCAAAAATATAGGTTGTATAATAAATTTTCGGCACTTCATTATAACGCCCGGCACCAATAGATTGTGCAATTAGGATACCCGATGAATTAAGAGCAGATTGTAAAATGACGCAGATCGTAAAAAAAATATTAGTCGCTAATCCGCCAACTGCTAGTGCTTGTTTATTAATTCCACCAAGTAAAATCGTATCGGTTACACCCATAGCCATTTGGCAAAGTTGAGCAAATGCGATGGGTATTGCAATGAAAGCAATTTGATTAATTTCACTTTTGAAAAAGCTGGTTGTAGGTTTTTGCATTTAAAATACTAAAAGTTTATAGAAAGCGCTTGCAGTTTTCGAAAAAAAATTAAAAAACGTACCGAGGCTTCTGATTTTAAGGAAGTAATGCGAAGAGAGTAAAAATTATGTCCAAATTATCATTATATAATACGCGTCAACATAAAGTTGTACCATTTATTCCGTTAGATTCTTCGCATGTTCGTCTCTATTTTTGTGGCCCGACAGTCTATGATTTTTTACATATTGGCAATCTGAGAGCCATGTTGACTGCGGATATTTTAGTTCGTTTATTAAGGGTTATCTACCCAAAAGTGACCTATGTTCGTAATATTACAGATGTTGATGATAAAATCAATGCACGCGCTGAACGCAATCACGAAACAATAGAATCTTTAACACAAAGAACAACGGCAGATTTTCATCAAGATATGGAAACGATGAATATCTTACCTCCTGATATCGAACCCCGAGCAACACAACATATCGATGCTATTCAAGACCTTATTACAAAATTGATTGCGCATAACCATGCTTATGAAGCACAAGGGCATGTTCTGTTTTCTGTAAAAAGCTATCCTGATTATGGATCACTTTCTGGCCGTAACCCCGAAGATTTAATTGCCGGTGCTCGTGTAGAAGTGGCCCCTTATAAAAAAGATCCAGGAGATTTTGTTTTATGGAAACCTTCTTCGCCTACAGAACCGGGATGGGATAGTCCATGGGGACGGGGACGTCCGGGTTGGCATATTGAATGTTCAGCGATGTCGCATCGTTATTTAGGGGAAAGTTTTGATATTCATGGAGGAGGACATGATTTATTGTTTCCTCATCATGAAAATGAAACAGCACAAAGTATGTGTTGTTTCCCCCAAGGTAAATTCGCAAATATTTGGGTTCATAATGCGATGCTGTTGGTTAATGGCGAAAAAATGTCTAAATCTTTGGGAAATTTTTTCACTATTCGGGAAATTCTTGAAACAACAGAAGCAGAAACATTGCGTCTGGCTTTATTGCAGGCACATTATCGGTCTGTTTTAAATTTTTCTAAAACAAGTTTAAAAGAGGCAAAGCAAGTTCTGGATCGCTTTTATCGTGCGATTTCAATCATTTCAGATGTAGATGATGCAACGCCTGATTTGCCTGAGCTATTTATGGAAGCATTATGCGATGATTTAAACACGCCTAAAGCATTATCAGTTATGCATCAATTAGCCGATCAGGCCCTTAAAGGGGATAGAATGGCTGCTTTGCAATTACGTAAAGCAGGTCAACAAATTGGATTATTAAATCACCGTTCCGAATCATGGTTCCAAAATGTAGATAACACACAGGAAATCGAAAGATTAATTGCTGAACGTTTATCGGCCAAAAAATCCAAGGATTTTTCCAAAGCCGATGCTATTCGCAATCAATTGGCTGAACAAGGGATTATTCTTGAAGATAATGCAAACGGCACTACATGGAGACGCGCGTGACAGGTCGCGATAAAGGGGCTGATCTGAAACCTATTGGAAATACGCCCATTGTTATTTTGGTTAGACCACAATTAGCGGATAATATCGGCAGCGTCGCCCGAGCAATGGCAAATGGTGGTTTATTTCATTTGCGTCTGGTTTCTCCACGAGATGGTTGGCCACAACTTCATGCATGGCGAACAGCTTCGGGTGCAGATCGGCTTTTGGATAATGCACAGCTGTTTGATACCGTTGATGAAGCCGTTGCTGACCTTCATCATGTCTTTGCCACTTGCCCAAGACCAAGGCATATTATTAAACCGCTTTTGACTGCTCGCGGTGGAGCTTTGGAAATATGTGAGATGACGGCCCGCAATCTTAAAGTTGGTATTTTATTTGGACCAGAACGCGCAGGTTTAGATAACGAAGATTTTGCACGTGCCGATTATTGGATCCGCTATCCCTTAGATCCACGATTTATGTCTTTGAATCTTTCACAAGCGGTTATGATCATGGCTTATGAATGGTGGATGGCTAAAGAAGAAACACCAGCAAGGCAGTTATTGACCAATGAAACTCGAATTGCCAATAAAGCAATGCTGGAGAATTTTTTGGGTCATTTATTCAAAGAATTAGATCATTGTGGTTTTTTAAGAAATGAACAAAAAAGACCTGGGATGATCCGTAATCTACGTCATTTTTTTCAAAGAGGTGAGGTGACAGAGCAAGAATTACGTACCTTACACGGGGTTGTTTCTGAACTTGTCAAAGGCCCCCGCAAAAGCACGGATGAAAAATAAGATTTAATGACCATCATTGGCTTTGCGTAGAATGAATCCTAATTGAATCCAACCAAAGCCAATAAACATTAAATCAAAAGCAATCATAAAACCAATTAACCACAACCCTTGCCACGGCATAAAGCCTAGGAAAAGTCCTAAGATTACTCCAAGAATACCGCTAAAGAGTAGAAATCCCCAACCGCCTGTATTTCTGTGATCTAAGGCAATGATGATACGCATTACACCACCAACACAAAAACAGACAGCGATAAAAATGGTTAAAGCGACGGAACCTGTAACCGGTTCGCCCATTAATAAAATACCACAGATAATGTAGACCAGACCAGCAAGTGCAGAAAGTAGAAAACCTTTCCATTCTTTTAACGAACAGGCATGAAAAATTTGTGCAAATCCTGCCATTAATAATAAAATACCAAGGAAAACAACGCTGGCTAAAGTTACAAAAACCGTATCCAATAATGCCAAGAAGCCTAAAACAACAGCAATAATGCCCAAACCTATGAACCATCGCCATTTTTCTGCAAGAATATTATTCATATGTGATTCCTTCCAAAAATCGATCGCTTATCATTACAAACGCACGAGAACAGAAAAAAAACAAGCCAACGATAGATTTATTTGACTTCTGATGCGGTTATGCATATATAGCGACCTTACTGCTGGAAAAGTGGACATTGCGATTTTTTAAGAAAAGAAAAGGTCTATCTTGAAAATTAGGTAATGCCCCGTCAACCCGAATGGGAAGAACTACCAGTACAATAAAGATAATATTACAGGCCTTTGTGATATTACAGATTGTAAGAAAGTGATTAAGAATGAGCAAACGCTTACAAAGTAAGTATAAAATTAACCGTCGTTTGGGTGTTAACCTATGGGGACGTGCAAAATCTCCAGTCAATAAACGTGAATATGGCCCCGGCCAACACGGTCAACGCCGTCACGGAAAGCCATCAGATTATAGCGTTCAGTTGATGGCAAAGCAGAAGCTTAAAGGTTATTACGGTAATATTAGCGAAAAACAATTCCGTCGTTATTATGCAGAAGCTGTCCGCCGTAAAGGGGATACTTCTGAAAATCTGATTGATTTGTTGGAACGTCGTTTAGATGCTGTTGTTTATCGTTTAAAATTTGCAGCAACGCCATTTGCTGCACGTCAATTTATTAACCATGGCCATATTTTGGTCAATGGTAAGAAAGTCGATATTCCTTCATATCTGTTGAAGGATAATGATGTTATTGAAATTAAAGAAAAATCAAAACAATTGGCTATCGTTCTTGATGCAACGCAAAGCAAAGAACGTGAAGTTCCTGAATACTTGCAGGTTGATCATCGTCAGATGAAGGGTTCATTTGTTCGTTCTCCAAAACTGAATGATGTTCCTTACCCTGTTACAATGGAACCCAATCTGGTTATCGAATTCTATTCTCGATAATTTTTATCTATTTTTATGTTACTTTGCCGAGCGATTTTACTATCGCTCGGTTTTTGTGTCTTTAATCCTGGTCTTTTTTATATATTCGAGCGGTTCTAATGTCTGATTCGGTTGAAAACCTTAAGCATGAAATATCTCGTCGTCGCACATTTGCGATTATTTCGCATCCTGATGCTGGTAAAACGACTTTAACAGAACGAATTTTGCATGCGGGTGGTGCTATTCAGATGGCCGGGAATGTTCGGGCAAAAAGAGAACAGCGGCGTACCCGATCAGATTGGATGAATATTGAAAAAGACCGTGGAATTTCAGTTGTTACCTCAGTGATGACCTTTGAATATGGCGGTTGTATTTTTAATTTGCTTGATACACCGGGGCACGAGGATTTTTCGGAAGACACCTATCGTACATTAACGGCTGTTGATTCTGCAGTAATGGTAATTGATGCTGCTAAAGGAATTGAGGCACGGACACGGAAATTGTTTGAGATTTGTCGACTTCGCGACATTCCGATTGTTACCTTTATCAACAAGATGGATCGAGAATCCCAAGACCCATTCGAGCTTTTGGATGAAGTTGCATCTACGTTGGCTCTTGAAACGACGCCACTTACATGGCCGGTAGGACGAGCAGCACAATTTGTTGGGAATTATGACCTTCGTAAACGTTCATTAAACCTTAAAGAAACATTACCACAATCCGATGATCGTATGATTCAGCTTAGTGAGGAGTTAGAGCTGATTCAGGGGGCTTTGCCTGAATTTAACGAAGCAGATTTCAATGCTGGTTTTTTAACGCCCGTCTTTTTCGGTAGTGCGATTAAGGAAATGGGGGTTATTGATTTATTGGATGCGTTAGTTGATTTTGGCCCAAGTCCCCGTAATCAAAAAAGTGACAGCCGTAATGTTAAGGCAGATGAATTAGCCATGACGGCATTGGTTTTTAAAATACAGGCAAATATGGATCCTAATCATCGTGATCGTATTGCATTTGCTCGTATTTGTTCGGGGCGTCTTGAACGTGGCATGAAGTTGAAACATATCCGGACTGGTAAACAATTTGCTTTACATACACCGCAATTCTTTTTTGCAAGAGACCGACAATTGGTTGAAGAGGCTTTTGCGGGTGATGTTGTCGGTATTCCCAATCATGGAACTTTACGTATTGGTGATACTTTAACCGAAGGGGAAGATTTACAATTTACAGGCGTTCCGCATTTTGCGCCTGAAATTTTACGCCGTGTGCGTTTAGGCGATGCAATGAAAGCAAAAAAACTGCGCCAGGCATTGGTTGAGTTGGCCGAGGAAGGTGTTGTTCAGCTTTTTAAACCTCGGGATGGTTCTCAGCCGATTGTTGGGGTTGTTGGTGTTCTTCAGCTTGATGTATTACAAACGCGATTAAAGCATGAATATGGTGTCGAGATCGGCTTTGACGGTGTTTCATTTTCTTTGGCCCGTTGGGTTGAGGGTGGAAAACAAGATGTTGAAAATTTTGTAAATAGCAATCGTAGTGCTATTGCCGATGATCTTGATGGGGATCCCGTATTTTTGGCTACATCTGATTTTATGATGCGCCGTACGATTGAAGCTAATGGCAAACTAGCATTTCATGATATTAAACAAATTGGCATTGGAGTGGCATCCTAGTAGAATACTTTTCGTTTAGAGTAATCAAAAATGGAATTTTGGATTTTAAATTCCATTTTTTTGACGCCATGCTTCAATCATTATTTTTGTTGTTGGTAAGAAATCTTTGGGAATTTCTGATGTAATTGGCCAATAATTTAGTTGGCTATATTCCTGATTAGCATTATTTTTCCAACGCTTCAAAACTTCAGAAAAAGGTAGTTCCGTTTTAAGCAATACCCCAAGGTCAATAATATGCGAATCAGGGTGTTCGGTTGCCGAAACAATACCGTCCCATTCCAAATCAGCATCGGATAAACCGAGTTCTTCTAATGCTTCAGCATAAAGTTGCTCTGGTAAATTGACATCATGATTTCCGTGACGCGATTCAATGCTACCAGCGGGCGGAGATTGCCAATAATCGGGTAAATAAACGGAATTGCTTGCGCGTTTACCGATAATAAAGCCTTCGGGACAGGTGATAAGGCCGTTAATTGCTAAAGAACGAAGCGATAAAGATTTATAAAGTTCTGGTTTTTTTATTTGTGCCAGAATACGTCGATATTCGGTCCAATGACCTGTAATATGATGGGGTGTAATCGTATCGACAGTAAATACACGTCCATTAAATAATTGTGGAAATTGATGTTTGCTATCTTGCCAAATCTTTTCAACAGTTTGTTCAAGAGCAGCGGAAAGGGTAGGTGTATTTTGATTTACCTGTACCGTAATATCAGGATTAACAAAAAAAGAACGCCAATGTATGAAATTTATCATGAGTTATTCCATATTAAAATTTCATGGCTGGGAGACCTGGATTCGAACCAGGGCTGACCGGGTCAGAGCCGGTAGTTCTACCGCTAAACTATCTCCCAATCTTCGGCAGTAGCCAGCTATTAGCATTCATTAGGTAATAAAACAAGGTATCTTTTAAATTTATAAATTCAGAAACAAAGTAAAATAAAATTTTAAAATTCATTAAAAAAGTTAATAGATTCAAAGCGCATATAGCATTATAATAATAATTTTATGAACTTATATCAAAAGGAGGAGGCAAATCAATGTTCGCAGCACTAGATTTAGGCACGAATAATTGCCGACTCCATATCGTATCTCCATTAAAGCGTGGGTATAAAATTGTTGACAGTTTTAATCGTGTCGTCTGCTTGGGAGAGGGATTACATCATACTGGCCTTTTAAGTGAGGCCGCAATGAAACGAACGATGTATGCCCTACAACATTGTGCAGATCGTATTAAACGACGTAAAACCTTTAATATTTACGCCGTAGCAACCGAAGCCTGTCGTCGGGCTGCGAATGCGCCGTTATTTTTAGATCAGGTGAAAAATAAAACCGGTCTTTCAATTAATATTATTTCCACACGTGAAGAAGCAGAATTGGCTTTGGAAGGATGTGCCCCTTTTTTACATGATAAAACACTCATGGATGATAAAAATCGCGCTTTATTATTCGATATTGGGGGCGGTTCAACCGAAATTATTTGGGTGAGAATAGACAGAGCACGAGGTCAACAAACTTTGGCTGGTTATTGCAGTATTCCAGTTGGAGTTTTAACGCTTAAAGAACAATTTAAAAAAATAACTACTGATAGTTACAATCAGATGGTGCTTTGTATTATCGATAAATTGCTTGCTTTTGAACAAGTCCATCGTATCCGTGCTGAAATCCTTCGTAATCAAGTTCAATTAATGGGCGTAAGTGGGACCATTACTACTTTGGCCAGTCTCATTTTGAAGCTTGAGAAGTATAATCGTTCGGCAGTAGATGGAATGTTGTTAAAGAGTTCAGAAACACGAAAAATTATCAAAAATCTACTGATACATAAAATTAATTCTTTAGAATCTTGTTCCTGCATCGATAAAGATCGCATTGAATACATCATACCAGGATGTGCCATTTTTGAAGCTATTCATACTTTGTGGCCCATAGGAAGCGTTATCGTTGCTGATCGAGGATTGCGGGATGGTATTATTGCAAAAATGATGCGATATAAATATCATAAAAACAAAGCGGAATTCCCGACGCCTTACTATCCATTAATTCAGAATACATCGATATATAAATCTTCTTTTTTACCTCAGACTATTTCTTGAAATATATATAATGAAAAAACCAACCCAACGCGAGGGTTCTGCCAAAAATCATAATGCCGGCCTTACGGTTAGTTTACGAAAAACAAGAGGACGTTCAACCTCTCAACAACGTTGGTTAACGCGTCAACTGAATGATCCTTATGTAAGGGCTGCACAGCAACAAGGGTGGCGTTCTCGTGCGGCGTTTAAACTTATTGAGCTAGACGAAAAATTCCATTTGCTTAAACCCGGTTTTAAAGTAATTGATCTAGGTGCTGCGCCAGGTGGATGGTCGCAGGTAGCCGTTAAGAAAAAGGCAGCCAAAGTTATTGGCATTGATTTGTTGCCCGTAGAACCTGTTATCGGCGCTGAAATTATTCAAGGGGATTTCACGGATCCTGATAATTTGCAGTTATTAATGGATAAACTGCAGGGTAAAGCCGACCTTGTAATGTCAGATATGGCGCCAAATACAACGGGCCACACCATGACTGATCATATTCGAATCATGGATTTGGCAGAACAAGCTTTGGATTTTGCTTCTCAAATATTGGCCGTAAATGGGAATTTTGTTGCCAAAGTCTTTCAAGGTGGTACTGAAAAAGAAATGTTAAATTCTTTAAAACGACAGTTTTCGGTTGTAAAACATGCAAAACCACCAGCAAGTCGAAAAGAATCACGTGAATTATATGTAATTGCAAAGGGTTTTAAAGCAATTGTAAAATAATAAAACCAGTTGTTGTGTCATACTAGAATAAAATATATTTTTCTATAAAAATAATTTTTTAAAGAGAGGGAAATTGTATGAGATACTGTGTTGTCGGAGCTGGTTTTAGTGGTGCTATTATTGCACGTCAATTAGCAGATATTGGTCAAAAAGTACTTTTGATTGATGAAAGACAACATTTGGCTGGTAATTGCCATACTGAACGTGATCCTGAAACCGGTATTATGGTACATACATATGGTCCACATATTTTTCATACCAAACACAAAGAAGTATGGGATTACATTAATCAATATGCCAAAATTCAGCCATTTATAAATCGTGTTAAAGCTCAAACACAGGGACGGATTTATACACTTCCAATTAACCTTTTAACCATTAATCAGTTTTTTGGAACATGTCTGCGTCCTGATGAAGCTAAAGAATTTCTTAAAGAAAAAGCAGATAAAACAATCACCAATCCGAAATCATTTGAAGAACAAGCGTTATCAATGGTTGGTAAAGAACTTTATGAAGCATTCTTTAAGGGTTATACGCGTAAACAATGGGGAATGGATCCCACGGAACTTCCTTCTTCTATTTTAAAACGTTTACCTGTTCGTTTTGATTACGACGATAATTATTACAGCGATCCTTATCAAGGTATTCCTGAAGAAGGTTATACACCTATTATTGAAAAAATTGTTCATCATCCCAATATCGAAATTCGTTTGAATTGTTCATTTGAAAGTCTGAATGAAGAATTTGATCATGTTTTTTATACGGGTCCTATTGATCGTTATTTCCAATTTAAATTTGGCCGGCTTGAATATCGTACTTTGGATTTTGTTAAAAACGTACGTGACGGTGACTATCAAGGAAACGCGGTAATAAATTATTGTGAGGAAAAAGTACCTTATACGCGAGTAAGCGAATATAAATATTTTACCCCTTGGGAGAAAGATAAATTCACGAAAACGATTTATTTTGAAGAGTATAGCCGTTTGGCAAAGGAAAATGATACCCAATATTATCCTATCCGATTGGTTAATAAGATGGATAAATTACAGAAATATCTAGAGCTTGCTAAACAAGAAAAAGGTATATCTTTCCTTGGTCGTCTCGGTACGTATCGTTATCTCGATATGGATGCTGTGATTAAAGAAAGCCTTGAAGCTTGCCGTGATTTGGTTGTTTGCTTAAAAGATAAGAAAACCATACCTGTATTTTTTATTGATGCGGTTTAAATTCTTAAATATATTTTATAAGATAAAAGATTACTTAATTCCAAAAAGCTTTTTAGAATCAAGATTCTTCAAAGCTTTTTTAAATTTTTATTTTAATTTAATTTTTTAAGCAAATTGGCTTTTAAAAGCGTTTTATTGAAGGGGTTTTCTCCTTATTACAAGATCATTCTTCTTTTATGGGTTGTGAGGTTCCTTTTTTAAGAGTATGTAGACATGCCAATGATTGGAACCCCCAAGCTGGGTTATCCCTTCCCAATATTTTAATTTATAATTCATTAGGGTCCAAAAATGGCAAACACACATGATTCTTCTTCTCGTATTTTAAAGCATATTCGTGAAGCGCTTGCTTTTGATGATGTGCTGGTAATTCCGGCTGCTTCATCGGTTCTTCCAAGTCAAACAAATGTCAAAACATTTTTAACGCGTTCTATTGAATTGAATATACCGCTTATTTCTTCAGCGATGGATACCGTAACCGAACATGCGATGGCTATAGCAATGGCCCAGAACGGCGGTATCGGGGTTATCCATAAAAACCTATCTATTGAAGAACAGGTTAATCAGGTTCGTCAAGTAAAACGCTTTGAATCAGGTATGGTTGTTGATCCGGTTACGATTACTCCAGAGGAATCCGTAGCAGAAGCGATTTCAATCATGAAAAATCGGCAGATTAGTGGTTTGCCAGTTATTGAAGGTGATTCACATCGTTTAGTTGGAATTCTAACCAATCGTGACGTTCGTTTTGTTACGGATCCTACCCAACATGTAAAAGAAGTAATGACGAAAGATAATCTGGTTACCGTGCATGATGGAGCTAGTGCTGAAGAAGTGAAAAAATTATTGCATCGTCATCGCATTGAAAAATTATTGGTTATTGATGATGAAAATCGTTGTGTTGGGATTATAACCGTCAAAGATATGGAAAAATCTGTAGTTCATCCTTTGGCAAATAAAGATAAACTTGGACGTTTGCGCTGTGCAGCAGCTACGGGTGTTGGTGAAGAAGGTTATCAACGCGGTATTGCCTTAATTGATGCCGAAGTTGACGTATTGGTAGTTGACACGGCTCATGGACATTCAGCTGGCGTATTAAAAACCGTAGAAAAATTTAAAAAAGAAAGAAGTAATATTCAAATTATCGCTGGGAATATTGCAACACCCGAAGGCGCAAAAGCTTTAATCGAAGCGGGTGCTGATGCCGTTAAAGTTGGTATAGGACCAGGTTCTATTTGTACTACACGTGTTGTTGCCGGTGTCGGTGTTCCACAATTTTCGGCAGTTATGGAAACTGCTGAAGTTTGTCAGGCTATGAATATTCCACTGATCGCAGATGGTGGTATACGAAATTCAGGTGATATTGTTAAAGCAATAGGTGCCGGTGCTGATGTGGTCATGATTGGCTCATTACTTGCTGGCACGGATGAAGCTCCAGGTGAAGTTTTCCTTTATCAGGGACGTTCTTATAAATCTTATCGAGGCATGGGCAGTTTAGGTGCCATGGCTCGTGGTTCTGCTGATCGTTATTTCCAGCAAGATATTAAAGATACCCATAAATTGGTTCCCGAAGGTATTGAAGGACAAGTTCCTTATAAAGGTGGGGCCGGTGCGGTCATTCATCAATTAGTAGGGGGGCTTAAAGCTGGAATGGGTTATACGGGTAATGGGACAATTCCTGACATGAAAAAGAATGTCCAATTCCGTAAGATCACGGGTGCCGGTTTACGGGAAAGTCATGTTCATGATGTATTAATTACACGTGAAGCTCCGAATTATCGCCATCAATAATAGTTTTTTCTTATTTTAAAAGAGTGCAAGATGACGCCTGCTGCCAGAATATC
Organism: uncultured Commensalibacter sp.; assembly: GCA_945266285.1. Taxonomy (GTDB): domain Bacteria; phylum Pseudomonadota; class Alphaproteobacteria; order Acetobacterales; family Acetobacteraceae; genus Commensalibacter. Next base: position 74,587 of record CALYOP010000008.1, on the reverse strand, counting down.
TGCGGTTATTGAATTATTGGAAATTATTGAAAAAGAATTCCAAACGCCTGCTGATGCAATTGCTAATCGTTTTTTTCGTAACCGACGCTATATTGGTGGTGGAGATCGTCGTCTCGTATCTGCACAATTATGGGAGATAATGCGACATCACCGGCGTTTGAAATGGTGGCTTAAACGGATTGCTTGTCCCATTTCTCCTCGTATGATGGTTGCAGCTTTTGAAATTTTAACTGGAAAAAATGTTAAGCAAGTACAGGAGTTGTTTTCTGGTGAACGTTACGCACCACTTTCACTGAGCAGCAATGAGAAATTATTTTTGGAAGACTTGGTCGGTAAATCTTTTAATGACCCGAAAATGCCAAAGGCAGTTCAATTCGAAGTGCCAGATTGGGTTTATCCTAAAATGGTTCATCATTTTGGTGAGGATGTAGAAAAAGAGCTAAGCGCTTTATTGCAACCGGCTTCTTTGGATCTGCGTGTCAATTTATTGAAAACAGATATCCAAGAAGCGCAAAAGCTCCTTAAAAAAGAAAATATACTAGCCGAACCCATGTTGTTGTCGCCTTGGGGGTTAAGAGTTTCTGGCCGTCAGAATGTAACGACAGCTAAAGTCTTTCAAGAAGGGCTTATGGAAATACAAGATGAAGGTAGCCAATTAATTGCTTTAATGACGGGTGTTAAACCTCATATGCGCGTGCTTGATTTTTGTGCAGGCGCAGGGGGAAAGACACTGGCTATGGCAATGATGATGGAAAATAAAGGTCATATTATTGCTACGGATGTTTTTTCATTACGTTTGACTGCTGCAGAACGTCGTTTTCGTAGAGCTGGTGTTTTTAATGTGCAAACACATCAATTTACCGAAGGGGCTAAATGGGTTAAGCGTCGTGAAAAAAGTTTTGATCGCGTTTTAGTCGATGCACCTTGTAGTGGAACAGGTACATGGCGTCGTAATCCCGATGCCCGTTTAAAATTCCGAGAACGCGATTTAATCGAATTAGTAACAAAACAATCCATGATATTAGAAAAGGCGGCTCGTTTGGTTAAACCCGGTGGGCGTTTAATCTATGCAACCTGTTCTATATTGGAAGATGAAAACGAATTACAAATTCAGAATTTTGTAGAGAAATACCCAGAATTTTCGCCTGTTTTGCCAGAAGAAGATACAATGCTTCCAGAAATTTTTAAAAAGCATTCCTATTTTCAGCTTTCACCTGCACGATATAATACGGATGGTTTTTTCTGTGCAATATTGGAACGTAAATCTTCTGAAAATCAGGAGTAAAAATATCGGATAACCCGTTCCATCGTAAGACCTTGAACCAAAATAGTAAAAATTACGATTAAATAAGTAATTATAAGGATTTCGTCTTTTGGATATAACACTGGCAAAGACAATGCCATTGCTAAAGATATACCACCGCGCAATCCTCCCCATGTTAGGATGGATATTAAGCCTTTTGGATTATTATCGCGATAAAGCAACGAAAATCCTGATAATAAAACGGCTAAAGTTCGGCTTAGAATTAATAAAGGTATTGAACACAAGGCAATAAGGAAACTGGAAAGATGGAAAGGAATGACCATAATTTCCAGACCAATAATCAAAAACAACATCGTATTCAGGATTTCATCAATTAAATACCAGAAAATATGGGTTGAGTGGATATATTTTTTGGATTGGCAATTCTGAATATGATCTCCAATCATCAAACCCGATACAACGACTGAAATCGGACCGGATAAATGGATTGCATCAGCGAGAGCGAATGTGCCCGTAGCTAATGCTAAAGTAAAAAGAATGATCACTTCGTCATTATCAATACAATTCATTATTTTTATGGTAATCCATGCTGTAGCAAATCCTAATAGACCACTTCCAAAAATATCTTTGATGAAGAGAAATAAGATATCTTTGCCGTCATGCCCAGTCATGTTGCTAGTCGCTATTTCTAGAAAAGTAGTAAATAAAACAACTGCAACACCGTCATTAAATAAGCTTTCACCGGCAAAAATGGCTTGAATACGGTTTGAAAGTTTTAACCTTCCTAACATATTCAAAACAGATACGGGATCGGTTGGAGCAAGAATAGATGCTAATACGAAACACCAGATTAAAGATAAAGAACATCCAAAAGCAAAAAATAATCCCCAAAAAACGATAGCCAAGAATAATACGGATATTATTGTTCCTCCAATTGCCAAAAAGGCCACTGAAAAACGAACATTCCATAATTCTTTTAAATCGACGTGCAAACTACCAGCGAATAGTAAAAATGCTAAAATTCCTTTTAATAAAAGTTGGGAATAATCAACCCGTTCAAGGATTAGTGTTGTAAAAAAAGGTTTTGAGAAAGGAACGGAATAATATGCTAAAATGGATAATAATAAAGAAAATGATAAGGCAACAAGCATAATCCCGATCGTCATGGGTAAGTGAAGCCATTTAAGATCAATAAAGCCACTAATCGCTGTTAAAAGAAATAATATAGCCAGAAAACTTAGCATGAGAATTTTATTTCGATTTATATGTTCAATTTGTATTGATATTACAATTTTAACTCAGTTGTAGAAAAGAATATTGGTTATGATATTTTAATAATAAGGAAATTTATAGCATTTTAGTTAAAATATGCATTGTTGGTAATATGATGTTTGCAAAATTGTGTAAAAACGTGCATGATTTAAATGTTAAGGAAATGTCCATATTATATTGTAGAAGGATAATGATTCAATGGCAGGAGCACACCCTGTATTAGTGGTTGATGATGATCCAAAGTTAATCCAAACCTTAACTGAACAGCTTCAGGTGGATAGCGAGTTCCATGTTGTGGGCGTTGGTACTGTTGCTGCAGCAAAAGAAAAGATATTGGGATCAAAAGAACATTATGATGCGATCATTTTAGATGTGATGCTTCCTGATGGTGATGGTTGTGAGCTTTGTAGCTTGTTACGTCGTGAAGGGTGCAGAACACCTATCATCATGCTTACCGGTTCTGATGATGAAGCAGATGTCGTCCGTGGATTAGATGCAGGCGGTAATGATTATGTATCTAAACCCTTTAGAATTGCCGAATTGCTTGCACGTTTAAGAGCGCAAATGCGGATTTTTGAAAATAGTGAAGACGCTGTGTTTACTATTGGTCCTTATGTATTTCGTCCATCAGCAAAGCTTTTGCAGGAAAATGATAAGAACCGGCGAATTCGTTTAACCGAGAAAGAAGCTGCAATTTTAAAATTTCTTTATCGCTCCGGTATGCGGTCCGTTCCTCGTCAAGTGCTTTTGAACGAGGTTTGGGGTTATAACTCTGCGGTTACAACCCATACATTAGAAACGCATATTTATCGGTTAAGACAAAAAATTGAGCCCGATCCAACAAATGTGACTTTGTTGGTTACGGAAGGTGGCGGATATCGACTTGATCCACAAGGTCGTAAGCATTCGGTATCTGACAATAATTATTAATTTGATTATATTAACAATGTTCTTTTAATTCTGGATCCACAAGGTCCAGAATTATTGGGACATGATCTGAAGGTTGTTCCCAATTCCGAGCAGCTTTGTATACGGAAATGTCTTTTAAATAATTTTTTAGATCGGGCGTGATCCATAAATGGTCTAATCTGCGACCTCTATTGCTTTTTTGCCAATCTTTATTCCTATAAGACCACCAAGTATATAATTTCTCTGTAGGTGGAATTATAATCCGCATCGCATCAACAAATTTCGTATTTTGCCATTTGATTAGTTTTTCACATTCTATTGGCGTATGACTTACAATTTTTAAAAGTTGTTTATGGCTCCAAACATCATGTTCAAGGGGAGCAATATTAAAATCACCAACCAAAATCGAATAGGGGTCAGATTGATTTTCGAACCAATGAGTAACTTCATCCAAAAATTGTAATTTGTGTGCAAATTTAGGATTAATATCGGGATCTGGTTCATCACCACCCGCGGGTATATAAAAATTATGCAGCGTAAAAGTCTTATTATACTGCGTAAATTGAAGTGCTAAATGACGACAATCTTCTTTTTCACACCAATTTCTTGATAAATCATTTATATGCAAAGGGATACGTGAAAGGATAGCAACACCATTATATCCTTTCATGCCTTTAAAGCGTAGAAAAGGATATCCCATGTCTTTAATGGCTTCTTCTGGGAAAAGCTCATTAATAACTTTGGTTTCCTGTAAACAAATTATATCAGGATTAACTGTTTCTATAAGCTTTTTTAAAGAAGCTAAACGTAACCTTACCGAATTAATGTTCCAACTAATAATACGCAACGAATTAACTTTCCAATAGAATTATTGAGTTGTTATTAACCTGATAATTTAAAATTCGACAAGGCTTACCAATCAAATCACATTAATAAAAAGCATGAACATAAAATTAATGAATGCGGTTGTTTAGCTCATTGTAAGGAGGAATCAATTTATCGATTTTAAAATGCCGATATAAAGTTTCAATTGAGATTGAATTATGTAAATCGATTCCCCATATCAATTAAAATTTAATGCCATTTAAAATAATGTCACATCCGTTAATTTAATAACACGAATATTTTGCGTAGAAATAGTTTTAATCACTGTATAAGTAACAATCTAAGGGAATCATAGTAACGATTTTAAGCAAAAATTAATCTAAAAAAAATTTACGGAAGATTTTTGTCCACTTATAGTCTTGACAAGAGAATCTTTATCTGAAAGGAGTTTTGTGAACAATTTGTAACAAATATAATTATAAAAATATATAATAAATTCAACATGTTATGTGAGATGCCGTTTTTTTAGGCAAAATTAAATAGTCCCCAGTAAACTGCCTTTTATAGCCTGATATAAAATGATGTTCCACAGAGTTATCCACAAGCTTGGTGGATGAAGTCATACAAGACTTAGAAAACAAAGAAGAACTTATGCGCAAAGGTCAAAATCCGAATCCTGAAACATCCGAATCGTTAAAAGGTGTGCCAGCGATAAAGCATGCACTTAAGTCGATTCCGGGATCGCCTGGTGTTTATCGTATGCTGAACACTAAGGGAGAAGTCTTATATGTTGGAAAAGCAAAATCTTTAAAAAAACGGGTGACCTCTTATACGCGTCTTAGTGGACTAGCTGATCGTATACGGCGAATGGTTTCTGAAACAACTTCGATGGAAATCATTATCACCTATACTGAAGCTGAAGCTTTGTTGTTAGAAGCAAATTTAATTCGGCATTTTAAGCCTAAATTTAATATTCTGTTGCGTGACGATAAAACTTATCCGTGGCTTACAATGACAACGGGAGATTGGCCTAGGATTGATAAGCATCGCGGAAAAGTTGATAAAAAGAATCTTTATTGGGGACCTTTCGCTTCCGTATGGGCAGTGAATCAAACCTTAGAATTAATACAGCGCACATTTTTGCTTCGGACTTGTACTGATGCAGAATTAGAATCACGTAGCCGTCCTTGTTTGCTTTATCAAATTAAACGCTGTTCTGGTCCCTGTGATGATCGAATTTCCAAAGAAGAATATGCAGAACTTGCAAAACAAGCTCAGCAGTTTCTGTCAGGTCAGAATTTTGATATCCAACAACAATTAGCCGTTGAAATGGAAGCAGCTGCAGAACGTTTGGATTTTGAACGAGCAGCAATGATTCGTGATCGTATACGTGGATTTGCTTATGTGCAAAAAACAGGGATTGCTAATCCTGCTTCGGTTGGAGATGCGGATGTTGTTGCAATTTATCAAGCAGGTGGTCAGTGTTGTATTCAGGTATTTTTTATCCGGAATGGTAGAAATAACGGAAACCGTGCTTTTTTCCCATCACAAGCGGATGAGGAAACAGCCGAAGATATTGTTACTGCATTTTTGGGACAGTTTTACGAGAATAAGGTTCCACCGGGACAAATTTTGTTAAATTGTAATTTACCAGAAAGTAAGGTTCTAAACGAAGCTTTGAGCTTAAGATCTGAACATAAAGTCAAACTTTTTTGTCCACAAAAAGGTGAGAAAAAAGAGGTTGTTGATCATGCAACGTTAAATGCAAAAGAAGCTTTAGAACGCCATATGGCCGAAAGTAGCAGCCAGAGAAAATTATTAAAAGATGTAGGTAAATTATTCAAATTATCAAAAACACCAGAACGAATCGAGATTTATGATAATAGTCATATTATGGGAACCCATCCATATGGTGTTATGGTTGTTGCAGGACCAGAGGGATTTATTCGTTCTGCTTATCGTAAATTTGGCATTAAATCTGCAATTACACCTGGCGATGATTTTGGCATGATGCGAGAGGTATTGGAAAGGCGTTTTGCAAAAACATTACAACTTCCAGAAAATGAACGAAACTGGCCAGATATTTTATTAATTGATGGTGGTGCAGGACAATTTTCAGCCGTTAAATCTGTATTAGATGAACTTCAGGTCACAGGCGTAAAATTGGTTGCGATTGCTAAAGGCAGAGATCGCAATGCTGGCCGGGAATGGTTTCATACAGATGATCAACCACCATTTCAATTACCGGAACGTGATCCAGTTCTATATTACTTACAACGGTTACGTGATGAATCGCATCGATTTGCTATTACGACTCATCGATCCGGTCGTGCAAAAACATTAGTAAAATCAGAATTAGATGAAATTCCTGGTATTGGTGGAGCAAGAAAGCGCATTCTTTTAAATCATTTTGGATCCGCACGAGCAGTTAAAGATGCTGGTTTAAAGGAGCTTACATCCGTAGCGGGTATTAGCCGATCGCTGGCATTTACGATCTATGGGCATTTCCGCCCAGACTGGATTGATAAAGAAAATTGAGATATTATGGGAATTTCTGTTTCTTTTTCATATTAATAACTATAGATGTTAAAGAATCCTGTCTTTTCAAAAAAGATTATGCTTAGTTTAATAAACTATGATCACTGATATACCCAACCTGCTAACTCTTTCACGAATCGTTATTATTCCCATTTTGGTTATACTTGTAATGATTCATACCCCATTAACGGATTTTATAGCGTGCTTGCTATTTTATGTAGCCGGAATTACGGATTATCTGGATGGCAAACTGGCACGTGCATGGGCACAACTTTCCAATTTTGGAAGAATGTTTGACCCAATTGCAGATAAACTACTTGTTGGTGCGGTGCTTATGGTAATGGCCGGATATGATCGTTTGCCATATGCATCTATTATACCGGCAATTATTATCCTTTCCCGTGAAATTTTGGTGAGTGGTTTACGCGAGTATTTTGCTTCTTATAAAATCAGTTTACCGGTGACACATTTGGCAAAATGGAAAACAACACTTCAAATGTTAGCTATAGGTTTTTTATTGGCAGGGGATACATCAGCAATTTTGTTACATATTTCTTGGTTTCCTATGAGTTTGATAGGATCAATTTTGCTTTGGATTGCAGGATTGCTGACGGTTATAACGGGGTGGGGATATGTTCATGCGAGTTTGCGACATATTAGTCAATCTTCAGACTCTAAATCATTAACATCTTAACTTGCTCTTGAGATTTTTTTAACTAAAGGGCAGAGTGCGTAACAAGATCATTTCATAGATGGAGGCTATAATGCGGAGCTATGCTCTGTTAGCAACGGTGTTACTGCTCAGTGGTTGCTCCGGGTTTGGTAAGTTTATTGATGATACGGTAACGTTGCCAGGTGCAAATCCTGAAGCACCAACAGGCAATTCTGAAACAATGCAGCGGGTACGTGGTAATGTGGTTGTTGCTTCTACACCTATTTTACCGCAAGGCGAGAATATATGGCCTTCGCGACCGCCAGCTTTACCGACGCTTAGCCAAGTCGCAAATGATGAAAAAGGGTTTTCATTATCGGATTATGGTCGTGCAGCAGGTGCAGATGTAAGTACATCATCACATGACAAAGTAGGACTTAATGTTTCATCAGATTTCCCGGATAATGCAGCTATTGCAGCAGGAGCGAGCAAGCAAATCAAAGAAGGTGTAACCAACTTCTCTGAAGGGGGATTACCCGATCATATTGAAGATAATGCCAATAAATATATGGAAAAAGGGCAATCCCAACCTATTATTGTTCCGAATGGTGATGGAACAAATACTGTAATTAGTCCAGATGGGGTAGTCAGTACCGTTCCATATTCGAAATTAGATTCGATTAAAAATAAAATGAATCAGAAAGAAGCACCAAAGGACGAAAAAGAGAAAGCTAAAAACAAATAATCTTATTGCAATAAGAACTATGTTAATGATCTTTATATAAGACCTTTACAATAGCTTGTGTTAGTTGGCTTAGCTCTTCTTGAGAAATAGTGAAGGCTGGGGTTAAATACACAATATTTCTAAAAGGTCTTATCCAAACGTTTTGCTGTAATAAAAGCTGTTTAAGATCGTCAAGGTGATCAATAGAATTAAGTTCGACGACACCAATTCCACCTTTGACGCGAACATCTTTTACATTATGGAAATTACGACAGGGATTTAACGACTCCTTTAATTGAATTTCAATGTTCTTAACTTTTTCTTCATATGGCGTTTGTTCGAAAAGGTCGAGAGAAGCATTAGCGCAAGCACAGGCCAATGGATTAGCCATAAAAGTAGGGCCATGCATGAGCGCATGTTCTGCATTATCAGATAGGAATTTTTCAAATACATGATGTCGAGCGACCGTGGCAGCCAAAGCCATGGTTCCGCCTGTTAAAGCCTTTGATAAAGTGATGATGTCCGGTGTAACATTTGCTTGCTGACAGGCAAATAGACTTCCAGTTCTGCCAAAACCCGTAAATATTTCATCAAATATTAAAAGGATTGAAAAACGGTCAGCCTGTTTTCTAAGATAAATCAATAATTCAGGGTCATGAAAAAGCATCCCACCCGCACCTTGAACCAGGGGTTCAATTAAAATAGCTGCAATTTCTTGGTGGTGATGTTCAAGGAAATTTTCGAAATTCTGACAAGCTAGATGATTGGTTGGTAAAGGAACAACATAATTTTCAGGCAAAATACCAGAAAATAAATGATGCATACCCTCTTCGGGATCACAAACAGACATCGTTGCGAGCGTATCTCCATGGTATCCACCCTGAAAAGCCAATAATTTTGTTTTTTTGCGATTATTTTGATTGATCCAATATTGCATCGCCATTTTCATGGCTACTTCAACGGCAACTGATCCTGAATCGGTAAAGAAAACACGTTCAAGATCACCCGGTAATAAATTGCTTAATCGTTCAGCAAGCTTCAAGGCTGGTTCATGAACTAATCCTCCGAACATGACATGTGGCATAAGTGCAAGCTGTTTCTGTGCTGCTTGTTGTATATAAGGATGATTATAACCGTGGCATGCCGTCCACCAAGAAGCAATGCCATCGATTAATACACGCCCATCACAAAGGTAAATATGACTGCCCTTAGTATGGCTAACCTTTAACGGGGGTGTTGATGTTTTCATTTGTGTATAAGGTAGCCATATATGATTTAAACCTGATTGTGACATAAAACCTCAATTGGATCGTTTTACTACTTCTATTAAAACTAAAAATTATTTGTTAATGATAAATGATAATGAAAACATTTGATTCTTTTTTTCAAAAAGCTTTAAAAGACCGTATTTCAAAAAACATTTATCGGGATTTACAACCTGTCGTGCCAGGATCCGGTATGATAATGGAATGTAATGGGAAACATTTTATCAATTTTTCTAGTAATGATTATCTAGGTTTATCTCAAAATCCGCTGTTAAAAATTCAATCGCAACAATGGATTGAGCAATATGGGAATAGCAGTACTGCATCTCGTTTAATTACTGGTAATTATAGTTTTTATCCTGAAATTGAAAAATCGCTTGCCGATTTTTTAGGCACAGAATCTGCTTTAATTTTTGATTCAGGTTGGCAAGCCAATGTTGCCATTTTAGCTTGCCTTATAGAACAATTACCAAAACCAGTTTTGGTTTTCACGGATCGCTTAAATCATGCAAGTTTACATTATGGATGTAAAGCAGGGCAGGTCAGACAGATCCGTTATCGACATTGCGATATGAATCATTTGTCAGAATGTTTGAAACGCTATGCCGAAGTTCAAGGCAGCCGAATGATCGTTACCGAAACCATATTCAGCATGGATGGAGATCGTTCCGATCTTGAAGTTCTTCGAGAATTGGCAAATCAATGGCAGTGTTTTTTATATCTTGATGATGCTCATGCTTCCGGGGTTTTTGGAAAATATGGGAAAGGATTAGCTCCCGCTTATGCGGATTTAACATTAGGAACCTTTAGCAAAGGTTGGGGGAGCTTTGGCGCATATGTCGCAGGATCAAGAGCTTTATGCCAATGGCTAATTAATTATTGCTCAGGTTTTATCCATACGACTGCTTTGCCTCCTGCGGTTATAGGATGTATCGCAAAGGCTTTAGAATTGATGCCACAACTGGATAAAGCCAGACAATTTGTATTGGAACAATCAGATTATGTTCGAAACAAGATGCAAGAATGGTCTATTGATGTCGGTGGAAGCAATACACAAATCATCCCAGTTATTGTAAAGGATGCGAATAAAGCCATTCAGGCGGCTAAATTATTAGCTGATGATGGGATATGGGTAATGCCTATTCGTCCACCCACTGTATCACCTAATCAAAGTCGCTTGCGATTGACGATTAGTGCAGCACATTCCAAAGAAAATATTGATCAAATGTTGAATAGTTTTTACAAAATACGAGGTTTAATACAAGATTCATGAATCAACATTTCGTTTTTGTACATGGCTGGGGTTATTCGCCGTCTTTTTGGAAACCTTTAAAAAGTAGAATGCTCGATTGCTACATAACAACAGTAGATCTAGGGTTTTTTACGCATGATCCGCTGAAAACAACGATTCCTTCTTTAAAGTTACAAAAAAATGTTGATACTTCAGATTATGTAGCTGTGGGCCATTCCTTGGGTTTATTTTATTTATTAGAATATTTCCCCAATAGTTTTCGCCGTTATGTAGCTATAAATAGCTTTGCATGTTTTACACAACAAACCGATTTTTCTAATGGTGTTGCGGATCGTGTTCTTGAGCAGATGCAAAAGCGTTTAGCAAATAAGCCAAAGAAAGTTCTTTCTGATTTTTATCAACAATGTGGAGAAGAAAATCCTGTTATTCCTGATGATTGGAATCTTGAGCGTTTACAGCAAGGATTGGAGTGGCTAAAAACCAGTAATTTTTTGGATAAAATTCAGGCAATGAAATCAAAATTGACCGTGATTGCTTCGAATAATGATCCTATTGTTAATATAGAAATGACAAAAGATTCTTTTAAAAATATTGATATTCATTGGTTTAACGATTTAACACATCTTTTACCACATACGCAAATTAATAATTGTGTTTCAATATTAAAATTACTGAAATGAAATGACGAATAAGTTAAAGGAAAAAATAAAAGAATCATTTAATAAAGCCGAACATTACGAACGTAATGCTTTTGTTCAAAAAATCGTTGCACAACGTTTGATTGATCGTGTTGTGCATATTTATGAAAAGCAAAAAACTCCGATTCGTATCTTAGAAATTGGATGTGGAACAGGATTATTGACACGCCATTTAGTCAAGCTGTTCCCTAACGCAGAATTTTTAATTACTGATATTGCCCCAGAAATGGTCAAACGGGCGCAAAAGCATTTTTCTGCTTCATCCCAAAAAATAAGATTTGAAATTGTGGATGGTGAGTTATTTCAATGTTCTGAGCAATTTGATCTTATTGTTTCAAGTATGACATTTCAGTGGTTTGAATGTCTCCCAAAGGCCTTAACCAATCTTGTGCAGTGTCTTAGAGCAGGCGGCATTTTGATTTGTAGTACATTATCCGATCAATCTTTTATTGAATGGCAACATATCTATGCAGATCAGAAAAAGCCTTGTTCTTTGCAAAAATATCCATCAATAAAAGCGCTTCAAAATTACTGGCCTAAAATTGGATATGGACGGTGGGAAGAAGAATTTATTGTCTGCCCTATAAAAGACGGAAAATCTTTTTTAAAAGAATTCCATGAAATTGGAGCAAAAACGCCAAGGCAAAATAGCTATCCTTTAAATGCAGGAACAATGCGTCGGCTTATTCATCAATTTGATCAGAAATACAATTCTGTAACTTATCATGTTGCTTATGGGTTTTATCAACGATCTCGGCTAAATGGTGTGTTTATAACCGGAACGGATACAGATGTTGGAAAAACATTTATCTCTGCTTGCCTTGTAAAAGCATGGTCATCCCATTATTGGAAACCAATTCAAACGGGATTAGGCTGTGATCAAGGAGATAGTAAAACGATTTACGATCTAACATCTGTTGATAAAGATCAAATCATTCCACCGGCTATTCTTTTAGAAGCATCTTTATCGCCGGAGAATGCAGCACAAAAAGAAAATCAAACATTAGATATTGATAATATCGCTTTACCTGAATTCTTGGAAAATAACATCATAGTTGTTGAAGGAGCAGGGGGATGTATGGTTCCGATTGCACAGAATCAACAAATGGCAGATTTGATGATTTTCTTAGGATTGCCGGTTATAATTGTCGCCAGAACTAAATTAGGTACAATAAATCATACCTTACTGACGATTGAACATTTACGTCAAAAAAATATACCGATATTAGGCGTCATCTTAAACGGAGATATCAATCCTGATAACCGTCATGCCATTGAACATCATGGCAGGGTTAAGATTTTGGCAGAAATTCCGCATTTCGCAGAAGCGAACATCAATACTATATCGCATTGTGTTCAGCTTATTCCAAGTTTTGAAAAAATTATAAACGCTAGTGAAGAAAGTTAGTTGTTAAAAATTTTATAGTATTCACAATAATCGATTAATAATGGCGAAGCAATGAAACAAGTTTCCCTTGGACACGTACAGAATTTGAAGGGAAAATTCGGGTTTCATAGGCGTCATTTTCTGGTTCTAAAGCGATACTATCTTTTCGGATTCGTAAACGTTTAAGCGTAACTTCATGCTGGTTGATTAATGCAACAACAATGTCATTATTTTTGGCCTGGTTTGTTTGTTGGATAATAGCGACATCGCCATCAAGAATACCGGCATTGACCATCGAATCGCCTTTAATAATCAAAGCGTAATGCTTTCCCTTGCCAATATAGCTTGCTGGTATTTCGATTTGATCATTTTGATCAATAAGTGATTTAAGCGGATGGTTTTCAGCAACGCGCCCATAAAGTGGTAATTTAATAATAGAATGATTTTCGATATTTTGCGTTTTCGAATTCGATAATTTTTCTTTTCCTTTAGGAATTTTCGTCTCTGGAGTAACTTCAGGAAGCCTTAGGATTTCAAGGGCGCGCGCACGATGATGATGTCGTTTTACAAAACCTCTTTCTTCCAACGCAGAAACCAAACGGTGAATGCCGGATTTTGAATGAAGTTGTAAAGCGGTTTTCATTTCTTCAAAAGATGGAGAAAAGCCGGTCTTTTTTTGATAGCGATCAATATAAGCCAAAAGTTCATACTGTTTACGGGTCAGCATTTTTCATCCTTCCAGGAAGCTAAGGAACAAAATAGAAACCACTATCTTTTTATAAGCATTAAAAACAAAAGGGTCAATTCTTTATGGAATATTAAACATAATACATTATATTATTCTTTAAGACGCTTAATATAAAAAGAAAAACTTGACCTGAGCGTAAAATATGCGCATTAACTAGTGTCTAAAATAATATGTTATTCGTTTAACATCTATAGAATAATACGATCCAGTTATGACGAGGAAATAATGGCTAAAAGCAATACAATTCAGATTAAGCTTCTTTCTACCGCAGAAACAGGCTTTTTCTATGTAACTAAGAAAAATGCTAGAGCGCAAACCGGTAAAATGGAATTAAAAAAATATGATCCTGTTGTGCGCAAACATGTTGTTTTTCGTGAAGCAAAAATCAAATAATTTTCTTGATATCAAGAATATAAAGAAGTCAGGTGCATAATGTAACCTGGCTTTTTTTATATCGCTACTTAATATAAATGATCGTTCGCAGCATAAGGAACAACGATTTCGTTATCTTGTGCTGTATTTAGCATGGTTCTGCTGCGTTCATCTAATAAATCGGCTTCAAGACTATTTTCTTTTAAACCTTGAAGACGTCTAGACCAGGCATTCTGCTCTGATATGGCATTTTGTTGTGAAGTTTGTGCCTCAACTAATAATTTTTTCTGCGCATGAAAACTGCGAAGGCCATGATCACCATTTAAGGTGTTCCAGATAAAATATCCAGATAAAGCAAGAAAGAATAAGGGGGGAATCGTTGCTTTGATTGCTCGCTTAATTGCTCTAACAATGCGCATTAATTCCTCTCCCTTTATATTAGCTTTGTAACAAAGCTAATATTTATTGCAATATTTTGCAATCAGAACAAGAATATTAATTACAAAATTTCGAGAGCTTTAAATGCATTACGTCCAGCATATTTTGCTGAACGGCCTAATTCTTGTTCAATACGGATAAGTTGATTGTATTTTGCAATACGATCAGAACGGGAAATAGAACCAGTTTTGATCTGTCTTGCATTGGTAGCAACAGCAATGTCTGCAATGGTCGAATCTTCTGTTTCACCGGAACGATGGCTGACAACCGAAGTGTAACCATGACGGCTTGCCATTTCCATAGCTTTGAAGGTTTCAGACAAATTACCAATTTGATTTACTTTAACCAAAAGTGAGTTCCCAACATGAGATTTAATACCTTTGGCAAGACGTTCTGGATTGGTTACAAAAATATCGTCGCCGACAAGCTGAACTTTTTTCCCTAAAGTTTTGGTAAGTGTTGCCCAACCTTCCCAATCATCTTCTGCACAACCATCTTCAACAGAAATAATAGGGAATTTCGTGCATAATTCTTCGACATAACCAACCATTTGGTTAGAATCAAAAACTTTACCTTCACCTTCCATATTATATTTGCCGTTTTTGTAGAATTCTGAAGAAGCTAAATCCAATCCCAAAGCAATTTCTTCGCCAGGTTTGTAACCCGCTTTTTGAATGGCTTCTACAATATAGGAAAGTGCTTCGTGAGCTGTTTTTAAAGCAGGTGCAAAACCGCCTTCATCGCCAACACTGGTGTTCAGTCCGGCAGCATGAAGGTCTTTCTTTAATTGTTGGAAAACTTCACCACCCATACGAACCGCTTCAGCAATCGAAGAGGCACCGTAAGGAATGATCATGAATTCTTGAATATCAATGGGGTTATCTGCGTGTTTACCACCATTGAGAATATTCATCATAGGAACAGGAAGTTCGTGGCTGTAAGGTGAGCCCAAATAACGATAAAGAGGGAGATCCAATTCATCTGCAGAAGCTTTGGCAACTGCCATTGAAACACCAAGAATAGCATTGGCTCCCAAACGGCCTTTATTTGGTGTTCCATCCAGATCAATCATTGCCTGATCAATTGCCAACTGATCAAGTGACTCCATGCCTTGAATAGCATCAAGGATTTCATTATTAACATGACTAACGGCTTTTAAAACGCCCTTGCCATTGTAACGGGCTTTGTCTCCGTCCCGTAATTCAACAGCTTCGTGAACACCGGTTGATGCACCTGAAGGAATGGCAGCACGTCCACGTGCACCGGTTTCAAGCTCAACATCAACTTCAATGGTTGGTGTACCACGACTGTCCAGAATCTCGCGGGCAACAATATCAATAATTGCACTCATTTTTGTTTTCCTAACAATTTAGCATTTCTTTAAAAACGCATTCAATCTAAGAAGTGAAATATAACACATATTATTAAATCTATCGTTTAGAAGAAGCTAATTTTAAAAAGGTTTTTCTTAATAAACTGATGTTGAATATTTTTAGGTTATAAATTCAACGAAGTTGCAATCGTTTTTAATACGATTACATTTAAATATACAATTTTTCGTGAATAATCCAAGGAGAAGTTTTATGAGGCGTATGTCCCTTTTATCAATTCTGTTGGGGCTTTGTTCACCAATACCATTAATTATTTTGTCATTAGGTATTATTTTTAGTTTTTCTATTCATCCGGGTAGCTTTGTATGGATTGCTTTGGTTAGCTATGGTGCTTTGATGCTTGCATTTCCAGGCGGAATACATTGGGGATTGGGTATGCAACAATCCATTATTCTTCCTGCACGCGCTATGAATTCTTTTGAAAACTGGCGTTTATTTTTAAGTATTCTCCCAGGCATTTTGGGATGGATAGCTTTGATGCTGACTGCTAATCAACATGCTTTAGCCAGTATTTTTTTACTAATGTTCAGTTTTATTATGGTGTTGTTTTTTGAACGTAAAGCACAGCGCTTGGGGGAAACACCTTCAGGCTATCTGGCTTTACGTTGGGTTATAACTTTGGAAGTGGAATTTTTCCTAAGTCTTATCGTGATTCGGTTGATTTTATAATGCGATCAATCTGAACTAATTGTTTAAGAAGCGAAGGTAAATCTTTAATCGCGATCATATTTGGACCATCACTAGGTGCATGATCTGGATCTTCATGTGCCTCTAAAAAGACAGCAGCAACCCCAACGGCTACTGCAGCACGAGCAAGATAGGGAACAAATTCACGTTGACCGCCTGATGCACTGCCTAAACCACCCGGTTGTTGCACAGAATGCGTCGCATCAAATACAACCGGATAGCCCGTTTCTGCCATAATCGGCAAAGCGCGCATATCATTGATTAATGTATTATAACCAAATGAAGTGCCTCGATCACATAGCAGAATTTTTTCATTACCTGTTGAGGCAATTTTTTCTGCTACATTTTTCATATCCCAAGGTGCTAAAAATTGACCTTTTTTAACATTAATAGCTTTTTGCGTTTTGCCTGCGGCAATTAACAAATCTGTCTGACGACATAAAAAGGCCGGGATTTGAAGAACATCGACGACTTCGGCAACAATAGCACATTGTTCAGGAGCATGAACATCCGTTAAGATCGGTAGTTCGAGTTGCTTTTTGACTTCGTTCAAAATAGCAAGGCCTTTATCAATACCCAGTCCTCTTTGTGTTTTCCAACTGGTTCGATTGGCCTTATCAAAAGAACTTTTGTAAATCAGTCCAACCCCAAAAGACTGACAGATATCTTTCAGCTGTCCTGCTGTATCTAATGCATGCGCTTGGGATTCAATCTGACAAGGCCCAATAATCATAGTTATTGGGCCTTGATTTGATATTTGAAGCGAGCCAATATTGACGATTCTTGAATTTGTCATGATTTCTTTGATTCCTGAATGGCTGCTTTAATAAAGCTTGCAAACAGTGGGTGCGGCTCAAAAGGTTTGGATAAAAGTTCAGGATGATATTGAACGGCTATAAACCAAGGATGATCAGAGTATTCAACGGCTTCTGGCAATACGCCATCAGGAGAGAGACCAGAGAATTTCAAACCCGCAGCTTCGATCTTATCTTGATAATGAATATTTACTTCGTAACGATGACGATGCCGTTCACTTACTTCAGTAGTACCGTAAATTTCGGCAATTCTTGAACCGGGAATTAGGGTTGCTGGATAAGCACCTAATCGCATAGTACCACCCATCTTGTTCCCTTTATAGCGATGTTTCATCTGACTGGAATCAATCCATTCTGTTAAAACACCGATTAATGGTTCATCGGTTGGTCCAAACTCAGACGATGAAGCATTGGGTAATCCTGCAAGATTTCGTGCGCATTCAATTACAGCCATCTGCATACCAAAACAGATACCAAAGAAAGGAATACGGTTTTCCCGAGCATAGCGAATTGCTTTAATTTTTCCTTCTGATCCACGTTCACCAAAACCACCTGGAACCAAAATGGCATTTGTTCCTTTAAAAAAGGTTTCAATTGAATCGGAACTTTCCAAATCTTGCGATTCGATCCATTTGAGTTTGACTTTGACATTATTGGCAATTCCACCATGCAATAATGCTTCGATCAAAGATTTATAGCTATCAATTAATGCGGTATATTTACCGACAATAGCAATGGTTACTTCGCCTTCGGGGTAACGAAGGGCTTGGACAATATTTTGCCATTTGGTTAAATCTGGTTCTTGATCATGAGGTAAATTGAAATACCGAAGTACTTCGGTATCTAATCCTTCTTCATGATAGACAATCGGACAAGCATAAATAGTGTCAACATCTTGCGCGGAAACGACCGCTTCAACCCGGACATTACAGAAATTGGCTATTTTCTGACGTTCGTTTTTAGGAATTGAACGATCAGAACGACATAATAGTAATTGAGGTTGTATACCTACATTTTGTAATTCTTTGACTGAATGTTGTGTAGGTTTGGTTTTTAATTCACCAGCCGAAGCAATCCAAGGAACCAAAGTGAGATGGATAAACATTGTTTTATCCGATCCCAAATCATTTTTCAGCTGACGAATCGCTTCAAGAAATGGAAGACTTTCGATATCACCAACAGTTCCGCCAATTTCAATCAGTGCGAAATCAACATCTTCGACACCATTTAAAATGATAGCTTTGATTGCATCGGTGATATGCGGAATTACCTGAACCGTAGCCCCCAGATAATCACCGCGTCGTTCACGCATAATGACATCAGAATAAATCCGCCCACTTGTAGCGTTATCATCCCGAGTAGCATGAACACCACTAAAGCGTTCATAATGTCCCAGATCAAGATCGGTTTCAGCACCGTCATCTGTGACAAATACTTCACCATGTTGATATGGACTCATCGTTCCAGGATCAACATTCAAATAGGGGTCCAACTTTCTAAGTCGGACAGAATATCCACGAGCTTGCAATAGGCTTGCAAGTGCTGCTGAGGCAATGCCTTTTCCCAATGAGGAGACCACACCGCCAGTAATAAATACAAAACGCGTCATGGACGTTCATCTTACATGGCCTCGTTAATCTTGAAAAGTAATAGAATGCAGCGATTGCAAATTATTTTGAAGAAGTGGGTTGAGCCGGTAATTGTTGCGTTGGAGGAGGGGGGTTAGAAAGCAAATCGTTCGTTTTGCTTGAATTGCCTTTGTTCATTATAGCCATCACCAAACATAGTGCCATGAAAACTGCAGCAAGAATCGCGGTCGTACGTGTTAACAGGTTTGCTGTACCACGTCCTGTCATAAAAGCACCCATACCCTGGCTGGAACCGATTCCCAAACCACCGCCTTCACTGCGTTGAATCAGCACGACACCAATGAGTCCAAGGGTGACTAAAAGGTGTAAAATCAATAGGATAGTCATCATTTATGTCTTTACCTTAACTTACACATGAATAAATTATTTTAGGTAGATATAAAATCATGTGCGATTTCAAGCAATTGTAAAAAATCTTTAGGCATAATACTTACACTTCCTACCAATACGCCTCCTAGTTCTTCGATCTCTAGAATCTCTCGGATATTGCTGGGTTTAACGGATCCTCCATATAAAATAGGAATTTTTTTACCCCGTTCTCCAAATTGCTCCGTTAATTCTTCACGAATAAATTCAATAATTTCAGCAATTTCATGTTTTTGGGCTGATACACCGGTGCCGATGGCCCATATCGGTTCATATGCAACAAAACCATTAAAATCCTGAGGTAAGGACCCTTTAATTTGAATACCCATTACAAATTTATGGTCTTTTGCTGCTCTTTCTTCTTTGGTTTCCCCAATACAAACTATGGGAACCAGATTCGAATTTTGGGCTGCGATTGCTTTTTCACAAATCAATTCATCAGTTTCATAATGATCGCGACGACGTTCGGAATGCCCAAGCAAGACATAATCTGCACCCACATCTTTAAGCATAGGTGCAGAAATATCACCCGTATGCGCACCTTGAGGAGATGGGTGGCAATCTTGAGCCCCTAAAAGAAAAGGGCTTCCTTTGATTTTTTCTTTTAAAGCAGCAATTTGCGTAAAAGGTGGACAAAGAACAGTTTTAATTTGAATTTCATGGTTATTCGAATAATTCAAAAGCTCTGAAACAATTTCATTTGCTTCTGATGTTAAACCATGCATTTTCCAATTTCCGACAATGATCGGCGTTGCCATCACCTTATCTCCTTGAATTCAGATCCTATGATATCTGTTTATTTGCATATTGTGCGAATGTGGGCTGCATCATACATAACTATTTAAGGGAGATATTACGGTATTGGTAACAACTTTACGTGAAAATCGAACGAATCATGCATTATATGGATTAGGCAAAACTATTTATTTACTCAAACCTACAGACGGCTTGAGCCTTTTATGGTACAAGCATTTTTAAGATCATTAAATTATTTTGTTCAGGTTATATCGAATGTTGACTTCTTTAAGGCGTATGCTGGTTAATTCCTGGGTAGGATGGATTGTTGTTGGAAGTGTCTTTGTCGTTTTTATCAGTTGGGGAATAGGCGATATCATCAGTGCTATGAGCATGCGTGATACGGCTATTGCAAAGGTTGGAGATAAAAGAATCTCGCCTGATGAATTGAGTAACGTCGTTAAGAACGGTCTACAGCAATTTGCTATGCAAAATGGCTATACCGATCCATCCCAGATGCCGAATATTATGCGCCAAGATTTTGTCAAACAGAATCTGCAAGTGATGATCAATCAGAATTTGATAACAAATTATGCGCATTATCATGGAATTCTCACTCCTGATAAAATCGTTCGTGATGTTGTGTTTTCGATGCCAGATTTTCAGAAAAACGGGAAATTTGACCGTTATATGTTAAATCAGGCATTGCGAAATAATAACATTTCTGAAGCTCAATTCCTAAACACAATTCGTGATCTTTTAGCTGCTCAAGCATCAATATACCCTTTGCAAAAAGGGTTGGTTGCATCAGAACAGGTAGTAAAAAAACAGTTTGATTTTAGTTATCAGACCAGAACCCTAGCTTATATCACAGTACCATTCAGTCATTTTAAAGCAGAAAAAACACCTGATAATGCGGTTTTAGAGCGTTATTATCAAAATCATTTGTGGGAATTTAAAGCACCGGAATACCGCCGAGTAAGAATGGTTATCCTTTCTCCGCAGACTGTGGCACGGACAATTGATATTTCTAATGATCAATTGCATCATTATTATGATGCTCAGGCTGGCTTGATTAATTCGCCATATAACACGCCTGAAACTCGAGATATTCGGATTATTACCTCCAAAGATCAGAAAGAAGCTGAAAAAATCGCAGCAACATGGAGAAGTGGTGCTTCATGGTCTTCGATACAATCGGATTTTGGTAAAGATAATGCCGTTGTTGATATGCCTAATATTCGGCAGAGTGATTTACCTTTGCCTGATTTAGAGAAGGAAATTTTTACATCTTCTGCTGGACAAGTTGTAGGACCCAAAAAGTCATTTAATAATTGGGTTGTTTATCAGGTCAAAAAAATAAAAGCTGCTCATCATATTCGTTTTGAAGATGCTAAATCAGATTTACGAATCAAGATCGCCTCAGAGCAAGCAATGCAGCTTATGGGGGAACGTATCCGTAAATTACAGGATATATTAGCCGGAGGTATAGGTTTGGATCATGTTCCAGGTGACATTGGTGCGTCTGTCATCGAAGGAAACTTGGATATGAATGGGTTAACTGAAAAAGGCGAAGATGCATTATTACCCATCCAAGGACAAATGCGAAAAGATGTGTTGATTAAATTCTTTTCAACAGGAAAGGGACTTCCCCCCCGACTTATCCAAGGAACAGACGGTATGTATTATGCTTTTACCGTTGAAGATATTACTCCAGAACGGATAAAAAAATTCGAAGAAGCAAAGAATATCGTTTTAAAAAATTGGCAAAGCGAAAATATTTATCGTCAAGCAAACCAAGTTGCTACGCAACTTTATCTGAACGCAAAGAATGATCAAAACCCTGTTCTTAAACAAACATCAGCCGAATACCCCGTAACCATTAGTTCGGATTTTTCTCGGGCACAATTATCTAAAGATTTGCCTCCTAATTTGATGGAAGCAAGTTTTAATATGACCATTGGAAAAAGCACCATGGTGGAATCTCCGAATGGATTTATCGTTGCAAAATTGATTAAAGCATCACAACCGGATTCAAAAAATCAATCGACTGAATATCAAACGCTTAAGGACAATCTGACGGTTATGATGCAGGATGATATTGTGCAAAGTTACATTGCATTTTTGCAGAACAGTCAAAAAGTCCAGATAAACCAGAAAATTTTAGATATGATGCTTAAACAAGATAATTAATTACGTTGCTATATGGAAAAAGGTGTTGTGTCTAATTTATTTCAAATGAACCAAGAGAAAACGGTTCTTTATAGTATTGTATCTGCCGATTTGATGACACCTGTAGGTGTGTATTTAAGATTCTTGTCTTTAGCGGGCGAAAATCCAAAGAATATATTCCTTCTTGAAAGTGTAGAAGGGGGCGAAAGTAGAGGGCGTTATTCAATTATAGGATTATTGCCTGATATTATATGGAAGTGTTCTCATGGTATTGTTTATATGAACACCAATCCTCAGGAGAATCCTGATAATTTTCAGAAATCAGATCAAAAACCATTGGACTCGCTTAGAGCATTAATTGCCGATAGTCAGATGGATATGCCCAGTCATTTACCACCTATGGTTGGTGGGATATATGGTTATTTGGGTTATGACATGGTTCGCCAGATGGAAAACCTTCCCAACCCACCGCCGAATGATTTGGATCTGCCTGAAGGAGTTATGATTCGTCCTTCGTTATTTGCGATTTTTGATACGATCCGTGATGAGTTGATCTTTGCTGCTCCTATAAGAGAAAAAACCTCCAAAGCTTTTGAAGCTGCCGAAAGACTGCTAATTAAAGCAAAAGAAGCTTTAAACGTTTCTGTGCCTTTGCCAAATTCGTTTGGTATTCAAACGTCACACTCAACGGCATCTGAACCGACATCTACACTTTCCAAAAAGGCTTTTGAGGATATTGTTTTAAAATTAAAGGAATATATCTACGCTGGAGATGCATTTCAAATTGTTCCAAGTCAACGTTTCTCAATTCCTTTTACCTTACCAGCAGTAGCTTTATATCGATCATTACGTCGGATTAATCCGGCACCTTTTTTATTTTGTTTGCAACTGGATCAATTTGCCCTTGTAGGATCTTCACCTGAAATTTTGGTGCGTTTACGTGATAGAAAGATGACGGTTCGACCTTTGGCTGGAACACGTCGCCGAGGAAATAGCCCCGAAGAAGATATCCAGCTGGAAAAAGAATTATTGGCTGATGAAAAAGAGCGTGCTGAGCATTTAATGTTGATTGATTTAGGACGCAATGATGTCGGACGTGTCTGCGATATAGGAAGCGTAAAATTAACCGAGCAGTTTGTTATTGAACGTTTTAGTCATGTCATGCATATTTCTTCAAATGTTGAAGGAATGCTGCGTAAAGGTATGACAGCACTAGATGCCTTAATTGCTGGTTTTCCAGCAGGAACGCTTACGGGAGCACCCAAGATCAGGGCGATGGAAATCCTTGATGAAGTTGAACCGACACGTAGAGCTACTTATGCCGGATGTATCGGTTATTTTGGGGCTGATGGCAGTATGGATACTTGTATTGGCTTACGGACAGCCTTGCTTAAAAATGGCAAAATGTACGTTCAGGCAGGCTGTGGCGTTGTTGCTGATAGTAATCCAGAAGCAGAATACGAAGAAACTCGACAGAAAGCGCGTGCTTTGTTTCGTGCGGCCGAAGAGGCGAATATGTTCGTATTGAATAAGAGTTAAACGTTATAAAGAATTTATAACAATAACGTTGTTTTATTCAATTTATTTTCCTATCTCTGTAATTAATGAAAAATGCTGACCTAATGGATATTGTGCAAAAATGATTTTAGTCATTGATAATTATGATAGTTTTACCTTTAATCTTGTTCAGTATTTTGGTGACTTAGGAATAGAAAGCATCGTTCATCGGAATGATACGCTTTCTGTAGCTGAAGCAATGGCTATTGATGCTGAAGCAATCGTTCTTTCTCCTGGCCCATGTACTCCTAATGATGCCGGAATTTGTTGTGAATTGATAAAAGCTGCTGCATCCATCAAACCCATTTTGGGAGTATGCTTGGGACATCAAGCAATTGGGCAGGTTTTTGGTGGCAAAGTTATAAAAGACAAACCTATTCATGGAAAAGTTTCTTTAATTCAACATCAAGAGGACGGAATTTTTGAAAATATTCCCAATCCATTAAAAGTTACACGTTATCATTCGTTAATTGTTGAAAAAGATAGCTTGCCTGAATGTTTGCAACCAACAGCTTTTACAGAAGATGGGATCATTATGGCAATACAACATAAAAGCTTGCCCGTTTATGGTGTTCAATTCCATCCTGAAAGTATTGCTTCGGATCATGGTCATGACATCTTAAATAATTTTATGACACAAGCAAGAATATGGAACAATCATCCGCTTACAGCGGTTTAATTTTATTTTAGGTTATAAATTTGTTTGATAATCTTTCTACGGTTTTAAATGAGATTGCCTTTGGCAAGATTCTTACTTGCGAAGAATCTTTTGCGCTTTTTACCAGTATTTTATCAGGTAGAGTATCAGAAATTCAAATTGCCGCATTGTTAATGGCATTGCGCATGCGCTATTGGCAAATTGAAGAGGTTGAAGGTGCGGTACTTGCCATGCGCAATATGATGATACCTGTTCAATCTCAAAGTGATCATACGATTGATGTCTGTGGAACGGGTGGAGATGGGCATAGTACGCTCAATATTTCGACTGCGGTTAGTTTTGTTTTAGCAGCGTTAGGCGTTCCCGTAGCCAAGCATGGCAATCGTGCGCAATCTTCAAAAACGGGCGGCATTGATGTTTTAACCGCTCTAGGAATACCGCCAGAAACAGATGTCAAAATACTGCAAAAAAATTTAGAAACGCAAAATCTAGCGTTCTTGCCAGCTTTTATTCACCATCCTGCTTTGCAGACCGTAAATAATGTTCGAAAACAATTAGGGTTTAGAACGATATTTAATATTCTTGGGCCTTTGGCCAATCCCGCTTGTGTTAAGCGTCAATTGATCGGGGTTTTTGATGATCATTGGTTAGAACCAATGGTTACCGTGTTGTCGCATTTAGGTTCAAAACGCGTATGGGCAATTAATGGTAAAATTGAAGGCGAAACGGACCAGCAAGGAGTAGATGAAATCACTTTGGCCGGGCCAACGACGATTATTGCTCTAGAAGATAATCAGATTTTAAAACTCAATTTATCAATGCAACAAATTGAAACAGCAGGGTTTAAATCTTATCCACTATCCGCTATTGCCGGTGGAGATTCTGAAAATAATGCCAAAGCATTACTTGCATTATTAAATGGTCAACATGGTGCTTATCGTGATACCGTATTGCTTAACAGTGCTGTTGCATTACATATCTCAGGTTATGGGCAGTTATTGAATGATCGCCTGCAAATTGATCCTTTAAAATTACGTGATCTGTCGGCCAGAGCGGCAGAAGTTTTAGATAATGGGGCAGCAATGGCTGCTTTACAAAATGCCAGGAAACTGGCCGTATCCACCGATTATATCAGATAATAGTGTTATGAACGATATGTTAACAAATAAATCTAATTCAGATTCTCAATCATCTGAGACCACTTCTAAAAATATTTTAGAGGAAATATGCGCACGAACACGAGCCGAAGTGACCAAACGTGCCAGCATTAAACCGCTGAAAGAAATTATGGAAGAAGCAAAAGCCAAAAAAACACCTACTCGAGGTTTTGGCCAAGCAATTAAGGAAAAAACAGCGGCAAAAGAAATTGGTTTAATTGCAGAATGTAAAAAGGCCTCTCCATCGGCGGGTATTATTCGTCCTAATTACGATCCAGCCATGATTGCGGTTCAATATGAAAATGCTGGTGCTACCTGCCTTTCTGTTTTAACGGAACCGGCTTATTTTTATGGAAATAACGAAGATTTAAGCATTGCCCGAAGTGCTTGTTCATTACCCGTATTACGTAAAGATTTTATCCTTGACCCTTGGCAAGTTTATGAAAGCCGGATTATTGAGGCAGATTGTATTTTGCTGATTATGGCGATGTTGGAAGATCATAAAGCTGCTGAACTGCTTGAACTGTCACGTTGTCTTGGAATGGATGTGTTAGTCGAAATCCATAATGAAAAAGAATTAAATCGTGCGTTAGCGCTTGATTCAGTGCTTATTGGCATCAATAATCGTGACTTAAAAACTTTAAAAACAGATATCGCAGTTACTGAAGCACTTGCACCATTGGTTCCTCCTGATCGAATCATTGTTTCGGAAAGTGGTCTTCAAACGGCAAGTGATGTTCAAAAAGTTATTTCAGTAGGTGCAAGTGCAATTTTAGTTGGGCATAGTCTTTTATCACAAGAAAATGCAGGTGTTGCTGCCAGAAAATTGTTAGAAATTTAGCTCTGAACGATTATGGTTATAAGATAGTATTATCTTAGTAAGGAAAATCTAACCATGAGTGTCAGGCGTTTGGTCATTCATCATAAAAATGGAAACCAGGATGTTCTGGAAAAAGAGAAATTACCAAAACCAGATTGGATCCGGGTAAAAGTCACACATAATAAAACATATGAAGAAACCAAAAGCCTTTTAGATACGCATAAACTTACAACTGTATGTTCGGAAGCAGCATGTCCAAATATCGGGGAGTGTTGGTCTCAGCGTCATGCAACGGTTATGATTATGGGAGATATTTGTACCCGGGCTTGTGCTTTTTGTAATGTTGCTACGGGGAAACCTCAGATATTAGATGAAGAAGAACCTCAAAAAATCGCAAATTTAACGAAAAAAATGGGGTTGCGTCATATTGTTATCACTTCTGTTGATCGGGATGATCTTCATGATGGTGGCGCTAGTCATTTTGCACGGGTTATTGAAGCAATTCGAGCATCTTCTACCGCAACAATTGAGGTCTTAACGCCTGATTTTTTAAGAAAAATTGGTGCTCCCGAAATTATTGCCAAAGCTCGGCCCGATGTGTTTAACCATAATCTTGAAACGGTTCCGCGGTTATATCCATCCATTCGACCTGGTGCACGATATTTTCAATCTTTAAAATTACTTTATGAAATAAAACAATTATATGCTGGCGTTTTTACAAAATCAGGTTTAATGCTTGGGCTGGGTGAAAGCCGCGAAGAAGTAGGTCAGGTTATGGATGATTTGCGTTGTGCGCAGGTTGATTTTTTGACAATGGGGCAATATTTGCAGCCCACACCCAAACATGCAAAAGTTCAACGTTATATTACACCTGAAGAATTTGAAGATTTTGCTGCTATGGCGCGTAGCAAAGGTTTTTTACAAGTGAGTGCTTCGCCATTGACGCGTTCATCTTATCATGCTGATGCTGATTTTGAATCTTTGCGTAAAAAAAGAACCATTTTAGTTAACTAAGTATTTGATTTTTTTATAAATTCTATTTGGAGAATTTTAATGCCGACCCACGCTGAAAAGCGTTCCATTCCCTATACCTCTGAACAAATGTTTAACTTGGTTGCTGCTGTTGATCTTTATCCTGAATTTCTTCCGTGGTGTACAGGTGCGGTTATTCGTTATCGTGATGAAAAATTACTGCTTGCCGATTTAAAAGTAGGGTTTGGTCCATTTCGCGAGCAATTTGGCAGCCGTGTAGAACTTAATCGACCTCACGAAATTACCGTTTCCTATGACCGGGGTCCTTTAAAATATTTAAATAATAAATGGCGTTTTATTGATGATCCTAATGGTTGTTTGATCGATTTTTATGTCGATTTCGAATTCCGTTCTCGAATTTTACAAATGGCAATTGGTGCGGTGTTTAATGAGACTGTTCAAAGAATGGTCACAGCATTTGTCAAACGGGCAGATGAAATTTACGGCTTGAATAAAATTTCGAAATAAGATTTTAATTTAAAATTAAAAACGATGCAAAAATGTTACGTTTGTGACATGAACGGTTATTGTCATATATATTTTTAAATATTTATAATATCCAAAGCGTTACGAGGCTTGTTTTTTTTAGAATAATAGATAGAATTAAAGAAAATGTAGCGCTTTGTATGTAGCAAGTAGACAAAAGTTGAACGATTTTACTAATGTTTTTGTTTAACAAATGCAATGTAAAAGTCTAATTGTTAAGAAAGCCTAAAATCGTAAAGGACAAGTTATGAAATCAGTTTTCAAATTATCACTTTTTGCTTTATCATTGGCTTTCACTGTTCCCGCTATAGCAGCCGGAACAAATGGGGCTTCTTCAAAGGTAAATGTGCATAAATCGCATAAAACACACGTAGTACATAATAAAAAGAAGGGTCATAGCTATCGTGGTCATCAATATAGAAATGGTGACGCATCAACAGATGATCTGAACGCACGTAGCCTTCAAGATGCACGTTCTTCACAATCTGCGCCAATTGTAACGCCTCAGGGTGTTCAAACGCCTGCACCAATTGTAACCAAAGGAACTCCATATGTTCCTAATCCATCAGGACCATCAGCAGTAGTTACAGGAACAGGGCCTGCTGGTAGTGCTGAAGTTACATCTCCAACACCAGGTGCAATTGTCACATCTCCAGCAACGCCAGCAAATGGCCCAGCTGTTGCTGTTCCTGGCACACCTGTAGCACCAACAACTGTTGTTCCACCTCAAAACTATACCGTTCCAGGTACTGGAACAACAGCAGTTCCACCACCAGCTCCTGGTGCGGTTGCTCCTAACAATATGCCTCCTGTTCAATAATTTATTGTATAATCAATAAGTTATCGGAAGCCCTTCAAATTTGAAGGGCTTTTTTTTAATTAAGATAGAAATTTAATAAATTAAAAGCAGTTTCAACAGTATTTAATTGTATATCGTTTCTTGTACCGTAGAAATGGTAAGAACGTGCTAATGCACGACGGGATCTTAATTGAACACCAATCCAGACTAGTCCAACGGGTTTGTCAATTGATCCTCCACCAGGACCAGCAATACCACTTACCGAAACTGAAAGATTAGCTTGTGGGCATCTTTTTAATGCACCTTCAGCCATGGCGATGACGACTTGTTCGCTTACGGCACCGAATTCTCTGATAAAGGATGCCGGCACATTAAGTATTTCTTGCTTCATTGCATTGGAATAAGTTACAAACCCGCCTTGGACATAATTTGATGCACCAGCATGTTGGGTTAAGGCAGCACTTATCAAGCCACCTGTACAACTTTCAGCCGTGACAATTTGAAGCTGTTTTTTTTCACATTGCTGTAAAAATGCAGAGGAAAGCATATCTATTTTCTGGTTGAACATGAAAATCTTTCCTTATTCGTTTTCTATTGCTTGATAAATAAAAGTGTTTTCTAATACGCGTTGAACATAATTGCGTGTTTCAGTAATTGGAATTAATTCGATCCAGTCAATCATTTGATCTTGGTCTAAAGAATTTTGGGTTGGATCACCATTGCTTTCCAACCACTGATCAACGCGTCGTGGCCCTGCGTTATAACCGGCTACTGCATAAGGAACGACATTATTAAATCGGGTCATTAGCTTGGATAAAAAAGCGGTGCCTAATTTAATATTATTTTTTGGAACGACTAGATTTCCTGGATTTCCCATGGTCGCTGGTAATCCGATTTGTGTTGCAGTTTGCCGTGCAGTACTCGGTAAAAGCTGCATTAATCCATATGCTTTGGCGCGACTTACAATTGTAGGGTTAAAACCGCTTTCTTGCCGCATGATCCCTAAAGCAAGTCCTTTGGGTAGGATAACGGACTCATAAGTATAAGGGATAGGCCATCCATCTTTTAATAAGGTTATAATACCTTTACTGCTTGCATTTCTAGCAATAGCAACAGCGTCTTCTGGCATATTCATTTGGTTAGCTAAAAAAGCATTTATTGCCTGAGACTTGGCATCGTTTTTTAATTGGTTAAGACGTAATAAGAATATTCTTGCATGGACGCGATCATCTTGTTGAACAAGAATCTTAGCAGCTTGAAATAATTCATTGTTTTTAAAAGAATTTAAATCGCTTTGTGTCCAAGATATGGGCTCTATACGATTCAGATAAGATTTTAAAATATCGGCTATGTTATCAGCGTTAAAAAGAATATTTTTTCTATGATGAAGCGATGAAATTGCTAACTGACCATAAAAACTTGTAGGATATGTTGCTGCTTGTTCCCAAGCTTTTTTGGCACCTTCGGCATCACCGGCTATTTGTCGGGCTCTACCCAACCAATAATAACCACGACTAAGTGTTAAAACGGAATTGGCTTTGGTAAGCATTAAAAAATGATTGCTTGCATCACCTGGTTTATTTAAGCGACGTAATGCAATCCAACCCGCAAGGAAAGCGGAATCAGCTTTACAACTATTGATACTACATGCTTGAGCTGTCGATAAAAGATAAGCATCTTTATAGTTATTTTTATCAATTAAGGCACGTATTAAACGGTTACGCTCGTTCCAGAACGCTTCATTATCCAAAATACGTTCGGCTTCAAAACCCTGACTTTGCCATAACTTAATCGCTTCATCTTCACGCATTTGCAGGCGTAGCCAACGAAGATGGTTATAGGTTAATGCAGGGTCGCTTTGTTGATTTTTATCTAATTTTGCAAATAGCGTTTCCGCATTCGAATCATTTTGAATAAAAGCCAGTCGCACATTTGCTAAATTTTGCTGATCTGATTTTAAACGTTTAATTTGCCGTGATGCAGCGGATAATGCATTGTTTGATATTAGCGTGTCAAAGCGTTTCCATTGATCTTCTGTCGTAAAATATTTGTTAAATTGATTAAGTAACAGCTGTTCATCCGATAATTGTCTAGCACCGTTAATCCATGTATTTCGAGCTCGTTCAATTAAAAATGCCGTCGGTTTTGTCTGTTGTGCACAAAAAACAAGCGCTGAGGGTAGATTTAAAGGCTGATTGTTGCAGATCCTTGATATAACCGCAGGGTTTGTTTCCTGTTGTAATGCTGTTTGCAAGCGTTTGAACAAAATGGTCCGATTAGGCCAATCAATATTTTGAGTTAAAAAACGTTCATATTCTTCGGTTGTTCCACCATCTGCCTGTAAAAGACGTAAGTAATTATTAACCTTATCCGATAGGGGGGTATTTGATTGGATATCTTGATTGATTGATTTCGTTGGAAGTGGTGAATTTTGGGAAAATCTATTCGGAGGTTCACTGTGGCTACAACCGGTAAGGATAAAAAATACGCCTGTTAGAAAACTTGTAAATGAAAAAGTAGAAACGCGGGAGTTTCGATATAGATTTTGTCTCATAAAATTATCAATTCTTGATCGTTAAATAGGCCAAAGGTGATAAAGCTGCACACTTCCTTTGTAACAAAGTTCAAAAGCAACGCTAAGAATAATCAAAAGTCCAACCCAGGCAATCCAGCGATAACGTTCCAGTAATAGAACGATTAAACTTGCGGCGAAACCCATTAAAATTACAGATAAACCCAAACCAATGATTAAAAGCCAAATATTATCGTCAGCAGCGCCGGCTACACCCAGAACATTATCCATACTCATAGAAATATCAGCAATGACAATGCTTAAAATAGCCCTACCAAGGCTTTTTCCTTTCAAGGAAGGAACATTTTCCTGAGAATGCGTATCTTCTGTAGGATTTCTTATTCCCTGAAACATAGCCCAGCAAACCCAAAACAACAGCAAACCGCCAACTAAATTAAGCCCTGGAACGTTCAGTAGAAATTGAACGATGATCGCAAATAGAATTCGAATAATTGCAGCAGCGGTAATTCCCCAGAAAAGCGCTGCTTTTTTCTTTTTTTCTGGTAATCCGGCAATAGAAAGGCCAATTGCAATGGCATTATCCGCAGCCATTGTAATATCGATTAGCAAGATGCGGAATATGCCAATGAGATCGGTAAGAATCATGTCCAACATGATGAAAAAGAACCTTTTGCCGAAAGGTGAAATGATAACAATTATTTTTAAATAGCTAGACGAAAAAATTAAAAATTATGTTATAGCCTTTTTTTAAGCTATCTGATTGAAGAAAGGAAGCGGGAATTATGATACCGCGTTATAGTCGACCCGTAATGACAAATATCTGGGCACCAGAAAACCGTTATCGGATATGGTTTGAGATTGAAGCCCTAGCCTGTGAAGCGATGGCTAAATTTGGTTTTATTCCACAAGAAGCAGCAGTTGCTATCCGTAGAAATGGCGATACTGCAATGGAAGTTTTTGGTCCGGATGACGTTAACGCCATCGAAAAGATTGAGGCCGAAGTTCGACACGATGTCATTGCTTTTTTAACTTGGCTGGCTGGAAAAATTGGCGAAGATAGCCGTTTTGTGCATTTGGGAATGACTTCATCGGATGTGCTGGATACATGTTTAGCCGTTCAGATAACCCAAGCTGCTGATATTTTGCTTGAAGATTTGGATAATGTTCTTAAAGCGCTTAAATCCCAAGCTTATGCGCATAAATATACATTAACAATTGGACGTAGTCACGGTATTCACGCGGAACCTACGACCTTTGGTGTTAAATTGGCTGGATATTATGCTGAATTTATGCGTAATCGGGAACGTCTTGTCGCTGCAAGAAAAGAGGTTGCTACTTGTGCTATATCTGGTGCTGTAGGAACTTATGCCCATATTGATCCACGTATCGAATCCTATGTTGCCCAACAATTAGGTCTTGTTGCTGAACCGGTATCAACCCAAGTTATTCCACGTGATCGCCATGCAGCATTTTTCTGCACGCTAGCTGTTATTGCGAGCTCTATTGAACGTTTAGCAACTGAAATCCGTCATTTACAACGTTCAGAAGTTCGTGAAGCCGAAGAATTCTTCCATGCGGGTCAAAAGGGTTCGTCTGCTATGCCACATAAACGTAATCCGGTTTTATCTGAAAATCTGACAGGACTTGCACGATTGGTAAGATCGCATGTTATTCCTGCGCTGGAAAATGTAGCTTTGTGGCATGAACGTGATATTAGCCATTCTTCTGTAGAACGTGTAATATGTCCCGATGGAACCATTGCTTTGGATTTCGCATTAGCACGTCTTTCAGGGATGATGGAAAAATTAGTTGTTTATCCTCACCAGATGCAAGCTAATTTGGAAAGTTTGGGGGGTGTGGTTCATTCCGGTGAAGTTTTATTGGCTTTGGCTCGGGCTGGATTATCACGTGAACAGGCTTATCGGATTGTTCAACGTTGTGCGATGCAAACATGGACAAAACTTGGTACGGCAGAAGGAAAAAGTTTCCGTGAAAATCTGGATGCTGATCCTGAAATTACGGGACATGTTGCTCCTGAAATTCTTGATAAAGCGATGGATGGATCAATGCATATTCAGAATGTCGACTATATTTTTAATCGTGTTTTTGAAGAATAAATGGATATCTAACGCTTTATAACGATGTTGATGCCTTGTAATCAGAACTATCCTTCCAATAATATATAGGAAATAGCTATATTATAGTTTCTGAGCTGCATGGTATTCGATGTATATGATCCAACCATGATAGAATTAAGGATGCGTATGACCCGTCGCCGTCAAATTTACGAAGGAAAGGCTAAGATCCTCTATGAGGGGCCGGAACCTGGAACAATTGTACAATATTTCAAAGATGATGCTACTGCCGGTAATGGTGCCAAAAAAGGGATTATTACGGGAAAAGGCGTGTTGAATAACCGTATTAGTGAGTATTTGATGTTAAAAATCGGGGAAATTGGTATTCCCACTCACTTTATAAAACGGCTGAACATGCGCGAGCAATTGGTTAAAACCGTAGAAATTATTCCTCTGGAAGTTGTTGTCAGGAATATTGCAGCAGGTAGCATATCCAAACGTCTCGGTATTGAAGAAGGAACACGCCTTCCAAGGTCTATTGTTGAATTTTATCTAAAAAATGATGAACTCAACGATCCAATCGTTTCCGAAGAACATATTTCTGCTTTTGACTGGGCAACGCCACAGGAAATGGATGAAATTACAGCTTATACCTTTCGAATTAACGATTTTCTAAGCGGTTTGTTTTTAGGGATCGGTATCCAATTGGTGGATTTTAAACTTGAATTTGGACGTGTATGGGAAAATGATGAAATGCACGTTGTTTTAGCTGACGAAATTTCACCCGATAATTGCCGTTTCTGGGACGTCCAAAGCGGTGAAAAACTTGATAAAGATCGTTTTCGTCGTGATTTAGGAAAAGTTGAAGAAGCTTATCAAGAAGTCGCACGCCGTCTTGGTATATTTCCTGAAATGAATTCCTCAGAGACAAATACAGAAACATCGAATGGTAAAGGGTTGGAGAGCATCTAATGAAAGTTCGCTTGGTTGTCATGTTAAAACAGGGTGTCCTTGATCCGCAGGGAAAAGCCATTAATCAGAAATTGCACAATCTTGAATTTTCTGAAGTGCAAGATGTAAGAGTAGGGAAGGTCATCGACCTTGAATTAACAGAAACATCTTCGGAAAAAGCTAAGCAACGCACCACAGAAATGGCGCAAAAGCTTTTGGTTAATGGTGTGATCGAAAATTTCGAAGTTGAGGTTTTATCATGAGAAAAAAATTGCTAACGCTCTGTGGTGTGGTTTTGATTGGCGCAAGTGTTTCTCAGATGGCATCAGCACAAAGAATAACACCAATGCTAAGTGGTCGATTTTTGCAGCTTTGTAAAAAAGAATCAAGTCTACAAATCTGCGATGCTTATATTAGCGGTGTTGCTGATGCTGGTATTTTATCGAAGGCGTTTGCTAAAAACGAGGGAGATACGCAAGCACCTGCAGGCTTCTGTATTCCTCCATTGGTTTCTGGCAAAGACATGCGTGATCAAGTTGTTGCATGGTTGTTAAAAAATTCTGATAAATTATCTCAACCTGTAGGTGCTTCGGTTTTTACAGCACTGCATGAAGCCTACCCCTGTAAATATGTGACAACTACGCCGAAGACAGCTGTTACGCCACCCAAATTGGAAAATGGAAAAAATCCATGAAAATAGGGATTGTTGTTTTTCCGGGGATTAATCGTGAACGGGATATGGTGCTGGCATTTGAACGGGTGACGGGTCATACCCCTACAATTATCTGGCATCGTGAAACGCATTTGCCCAAAGTTGATCTTATTGTTCTGCCTGGTGGATTTAGTTACGGTGATTATTTACGATGTGGTGCCATGGCTGCACATTCACCAATCATGCAGGAAATTAGTCATTTTGCAAAGAATGGCGGTTATGTCCTAGGTGTTTGTAATGGATTTCAAATCCTTACCGAAGCGGGGTTATTACCTGGTGCGTTATTACCGAATGCTAGCCTCCGTTTCTTGTCTCAAGACTGTTATCTTCGTGTTGAACGGGATGATACGCCTTATACAAATGGTTGGAAAAAAGGGGATGTTTTCCTTACACCGATGGCCCATGGTGATGGAAATTATTTTGCCGATACCAAGACATTAAAAATGCTTGAAGATGATAATCGGATTGTTTTCCGTTATGCTTCGGCTTCTGGTAAAGTTGATCCACAAGATCAAACCTTAAATCCAAATGGCAGTATCAACGCAATCGCCGGTATAATTAGCGAAAATGGTCGTATATGTGGCATGATGCCTCATCCAGAAGATTTGGTTGATCCCTTAATGGGTGGCGATGATGGTAAACCTCTCTTTCAAGGGATAATGGAGACCCTAACCCAATGAATAAAAAGCAACAACCCATCGTTAATGAAAAATTAGCTAGTGAATTTGGGCTTTCAACAGAGGAATATGCCAAAGTTCTAACAATTATGGGGCGTAACCCGAGTTTGACCGAACTTGGCATCTTCTCTGTTATGTGGTCAGAACATTGTTCTTATAAGTCTTCGCGGGCATGGTTGAAAACATTACCGACCAAAGCACCTTGGGTTATTCATGGACCTGGTGAAAATGCAGGTGTGGTCGATATTGGTCAAGGTTTTGCAGCCATTTTTAAAATGGAAAGTCATAATCATCCGTCTTTCATCGAACCTTATCAGGGCGCCGCTACGGGGGTAGGGGGAATTCTGAGGGACGTGTTTACCATGGGTGCCAGACCGATTGCTAATCTTAATGCGTTACGTTTTGGTAGTCCAGATCATTCTTCAACACGGCATATTGTTGATGGAGTAGTGCGTGGCATCGGAGGGTATGGAAATTGCGTTGGTGTGCCAACGGTCGGTGGTGAAGTCAATTTTCATTCCAGTTATAATGGCAATCCATTAGTTAATGCCATGACGGTTGGTGTCGCACGAAAAGATAAGATATTTTTGTCGGCTGCAGCGGGTATTGGTAATCCTGTGATTTACGTCGGTTCTAAAACAGGTAGAGACGGTATTCACGGTGCAACGATGGCATCTGCAGAATTTGATGAGGATGCGGCATCAAAACGTCCAACGGTTCAAGTTGGTGATCCTTTCGTTGAAAAGCTTCTTATTGAAGCTTGTTTAGAGCTTATGGAAACGGATGCGATTGTTGCTATTCAAGATATGGGGGCTGCGGGTTTAACTTCTTCTGCAGTTGAAATGGCTGGAAAAGGTGGCGTTGGTATTGAACTTGATCTTGATCATGTTCCACAACGTGAGTCCCACATGACTGCTTATGAAATGATGTTGTCCGAAAGTCAGGAACGCATGTTAATGATTTTGCGTCCTGATCGTACCGATGTAGCAAAACAGATTTTCGAAAAATGGGAATTGGATTTTGCTATTATTGGACATCTAACCGATACAGGTCATATTGTTGTTCGCCATAATGGAAAAATTGAAGCGGATATTCCTTTAAAACCCTTGGCTGATGAAGCGCCTCTTTATCATCGTCCAACGGCTCCATCGCCAGCACCTGCACCGATTGGTGATTTAAAAATTGAGAAAAGTATTGAAGAAACATTACTTCAATTGCTTGGATGTGCTGATTTAGCTTCTCGAGCTTGGATATGGAACCAATATGACAGTACCATTGGTGGTCAAACCGTATATCGTCCCGGTAAAGCAGATGCTGCTTTGGTTCAGGTCGATAAGACTACTATTGGTCTTGCTTTGACAACCGATTGTACACCACGTTATTGTGCGGCAAACGCTAAAATAGGTGGAGCGCAAGCTGTTGTTGAAGCCTGGCGAAATATTACCGCTGTGGGTGCAAAACCTTTGGCTGTTACGGATAATCTTAATTTTGGTAATCCTGAAAAACCAGAAGTAATGGGCCAAATTGCGGATGTAATTGAAGGGATGAAAAAAGCCTGCACAATTCTTGATTTTCCTGTCGTAAGTGGAAATGTTTCTTTATATAACGAAACACGTGATCAAGAGGGTAAAGCTGTTTCTGTTTTACCAACACCGGCAATTGGAGGATTAGGTGTTATTGAAGATACGAGTAAAGCAGTTGGTAATTCTTTGATTGGTGGTTGTGAATTGGTGATCATTGGTGAAACAAAAGGTCACCTTGGTCAAACAATTTGGCTACGTGAAATTATGGGACAAGAAACAGGTGCGCCACCATCCATAGATTTGCAAACAGAAAAAGCCAATGGAGATTTTGTTCGTAACGAAATTTTGAATGGAAATATCCTGGCTTGTCATGATGTTTCAGATGGCGGTTTACTTGTTGCAATTACAGAAATGGTTTTAGCAAGTAATATTGGATGTACTTTGGATGTGCCTGAAAGTGGTATGCGTCCCGAAGCATATTGGTTTGGCGAAGATCAGGCTCGCTATGTTGTCGTTACATCGAATAAAGACAAATTGCTGCAAAATGCAAAAGAAAAGAATATTCCTGCACGCGTAATTGCTTATGCGGGCGGGGATGGGTTGGTATTTCCATCGGGTTCCGTTATTACTATAGCACGATTACGCGAAGCGAATAATGGTTTTTTTACCGCTTTAATGAAGGGTTAACATAAATGACAGTTGCAGAAATTGAAGCTGTATTAAAAAAAGCATTTCCAGATGCTCAAATGGATGTAGGACCGTTAAAAGATGACGGTCGTCACTTTTATTGTCGAATTGCTAGCAAAGCTTTTGCCAATCATAGCAAGGTTCAACAACATCAAATGGTATACAAAGCACTTGATGAGCTCATAGCACAAGGATTACATGCGCTTTCTTTACAAACAAGTGTTTTGGCATAAAAGACAAAAATAACCAAATATTACAGAATGGGATTAGTAAATGAGTAAACCAGTTTTTGAACGCATCAAACATGAAATTGAATCCAGTCCAGTCGTTCTTTTCATGAAGGGTACTGCTGATGCACCCAGTTGCGGTTTTTCTGCCAAAGTAGTTCATATTCTTTCTGATGTTGGTGTATCATTCAAAGATATCAATATTCTTGAAGATGATGAAATGCGTCAAGGTTTGAAAGAATTTTCACACTGGCCAACCTTTCCTCAGCTTTATGTAAAAGGGGAATTAGTTGGCGGATGTGATATCGTTCGTGAAATGTATAGTTCTGGAGAACTTGTTCAATTATTTAAAGATAAAAATATTTCCTGCAAATAAGCTTGATGTCTTTACGCAACACTCAGAGAAAAAATAATAGTACTGGGTGTTTTTTTATTTTTGACCCTTGTCATTAGGATTATTTTACAGGTAACCTTAGCAGCAGCAATCATTGAGGATAATTCATGAAACACTCTAGATTTACATTATTACTCGGAATTGGAGCTGCTGTTCTTTTATTCCGTTCTCCATCTGCTCATGCTCAACATGTGGTTACGGATTATGAAGCAAGCAAGCTTACCTTTGCTGCTTTGACCGCTTCTCCTCCACCAGTGCATCATCGGCATATGGTTAAAAGTAAAAGTGGTAAATCACTTTATAGACAGGTTGCCTATAATACGACCAGTCATAGTTCTGGGGTTAAAGGAAACCGGCTTGTAAGAAGAGTTTCTTATAAACATAAACCATCTTCACAATTAATGGTTCGAAGTGGTGTTTATAGATTGACTTCAACCCACAGAAAGACATCAAAACATCACAGCTAATTTGTGGTTGATGAATTTATCATCCGATTATCCTTTTAATTGATTCTAAGAAGCGAAACCGCAATTATTATTTATTCTGTATTGCGGTTTTCTTTTTGTGGTAATCGTTTTGAATTAATAATTATTGTCATCTAGAATAATGTTTTCTAGGTGTTGGAGTTGCCCTGTTTGATCGATTAGAAAAAGGTCAAATCTTGCATTTTCATAGGGTAGATTCATATTTGATGCGAGCCAATAATTGCCGGCGTCAAAAAGGCGCTTTTGTTGTTTTTTATTCAAAGCAAAATGGGCTGATATTAACGTTTTGCGGCATTTAACTTCGACAAAAAGAAGATATTTTTCTTTTTTCAATATCAGATCAATCTCTCCTAATGGGGTTCTGGCCCTTTTTTGTAATAAAATCCATCCTGCTTTTAAGAAATAAGAAAGCGCTATTATTTCGGCTTTTATACCTTTATCAAAAGCAAAACGTCCGTTACGTTTATAAATATTCATTGTGTTATGCATCATGAAAATTGCCACAAGGAATGGATTAATCAGGAAAGAATTATTATTAATTATTATAATTACGGTTCAAAATAAATTTGAATATCTTTTATTGAAGTGAATAAATTTTAAGGGTTAGATGAATTGTTAATTTCAGAACCAAAAACGATAAACAATAGCGTGAAGTCTTAAATTTATGCAATTTCTTTATACGAATCAATTTCTTTATGATTTACAGCAAAATTGGCTTTTAGCAATATTAAGACTGGCGCTTGTTATTGGTGTTACGATGCATGGTTTAATGCATATTCGTGATACGCGTGCGGCTATTGGCTGGATTGGATTGACCTGGTTAATGCCAATAACAGGATTTGTTCTTTATTGTATGTTTGGGATTAATCGTGTCGTTAGACGCGCACAAAAAATGGTAAACCAACGTCCTTGGCAGAAACGGTTTCTTCCTAATCTTGATTTATATTCCGTTAAAGGTCACTTTTACCCACTTTCCCAAACCGTCCAAGGATTTACCAATAGACCTTTGTTAACGGGAAATAATGTTAAAATGCTTCATAATGGGGATGAAGCTTATCCCATAATGTTAAATGCCATTCATTCTGCCAAAAATGCAGTTTTCCTTTGTAGTTATATATTACGTAATGATGATGTAGGAAAAGCATTTGCCGAAGCGCTCATTGCTGCACATAATCGTGGTGCGCTTGTACGGGTATTGGTGGATGGTATTGGAAGTGGGTATTTTTACTGCCCAATCGTCAAACGACTTAGAAAGCATGGTATTAAAGCTGATCGTTTTATGCATTCATTTTTGCCATGGAGAATGCCTTTTATTAATTTGCGAACCCATAAAAAAATTCTTGTTGTCGATGGAAGGGTAGGGTTTATAGGCGGGTTAAATATCGCAAATGAGAATATGCTTTCGAAAAAACCAAAACATCCCGTATCAGATACGCATTTTAAATTAACGGGTTCTATTGTTCATGAATTAACCGAAGCTTTTTTGCAGGATTGGTTTTTCATTACGGGGGAAGATATTAATAAAGACAAATTTTTCCCAAAAACAAAATCCGATGGCCATATGAATTGTCGTATCGTGACAGCTGGACCCGATACGGATATGGAAAAAATTAAATATACGATGATGCAGGCTTTTAGTTTGGCAAGAGAATCCGTTAGGATAATGACACCTTATTTTTTGCCTGATGACCGTTTTTTATCCATTTTATCCATTGCTGCCATACGTGGGGTAAAAGTTGATATTGTTATACCTAAACATAGTAATCAACGATTAGTCGATTGGGCAAGAAACATTAATAATCAGCTACCTATGCAATTAGGATGTAAATTCTGGTTATCTAATCCTCCTTTTAACCATTCCAAATTGATGGTTATTGATCGTACATGGTCATTTGTAGGAAGTTCAAATATTGATATGCG
Source organism: uncultured Commensalibacter sp. (assembly GCA_945266285.1). Classification (GTDB taxonomy): domain Bacteria; phylum Pseudomonadota; class Alphaproteobacteria; order Acetobacterales; family Acetobacteraceae; genus Commensalibacter. The sequence goes on along the minus strand of CALYOP010000008.1, from coordinate 33,735 downwards.
CAGTTTGCGTTTAAATTTTGAAATCAATATGGAAGTTTATAATGACGAATTTTCACAAAAACTCGATGATTATATTTGTTCATACCGTCATATTCCCTTAAGTTTGGAAGAGCTGGATAATAGAAATTTTTTAAAGAAAATGCGGGATTCAACGATCCGGTTATTGCTTCCCTATTTGTAATTTATAAAATAGGGCGCAGATTAACCATAATGGGATGATGGTCAGAAGGGTAGGACGATAAAACAGCTTTATCGATACATTCCATACCTCTAGCAAGGCAACGATCTAGCCGTATAGGAAGTAGGTTGACCATTCGATGCGTTGGTGTACGTGGCCCGATATCTTCAAATCCTTCAATATTAAGCGGTCCAATTAAGTTATAATCGCCTAAAACCGCAGCATGTTCCGGTAGAAATTTAGCAATAGTCTGTAATTGACGACGATTAAGCAATTGACCATGTGATAAATGCACATTAGCGACCCAAAAAGAACCGCAATCAATTAATTGCGCAACACGTCTTATTAAAGCACCACGCGGTAAGGCGCATGTTGATGGTGGAGCATGAAAAGGAAAGGGACTCCAACAAGCGACACCATGTTTTCGTCCTGGTAAAGGAAAACGGCTATAATATCCGCCAACAAGATCAGAAAGAATGTTAATTTCTTCTGTTACTTCTTGCATTAATAATAGGTCAGGTTTTTGTGTATTGATTAGATAAGCAACATCATAAGCATTTGCACCGACCGTATGTAATAAATTCCAACTAATAATTTTAAAACTATTTTTTGACGACATTTTCTGAAAAGAAAGTGAAGACATCAGATTAACAATCACCTTTATATAACGCGGTATAGTTCGCAGCAAATTCGACCGTTAAGCTATAGCCCACTCCGAGTAAGACTGGGCCAAGAAAAATTCCCAATCCGCCAAATGCAATAACGCCGCCCAATATTCCAAGAACACTTAATAAATAAGGCAGTTTTGTGCCACGGGATACAAACATGGGGCAAATGATATGTTCAACACCTGAAATAATTAAAACTCCATATAAACCAAGTAAGATCGCTTGTAAAATATGATGATTCAATCCTAACCAAATTGCGGCAGGAATCCAAACAAGGGGTGCACCGACCGGAAATATCGAAACAAAAGCAGCAATCCCACCTAAAAGTATGGGTTCAGGAATTGCAAATAATGCCAATCCACAACCGGTTAATATTCCTTGCAGAATTGCAGTACCGATAATTCCATAAACTGTGCCAAGAATTGTACGACTGATCATAAATATCAAACGTTGAGAAGAGGGTCCTGCAACTTTGAATATAATGGCAAGTAATGCTTCTCCTAATCCTTCGCCGCTTAACCAAAAGAAAAAAGATATAAATAAAGCAAGGACAAATTGTAAAATCCCTCCAACAGTTTGAAGAAACATCGAAAGCGATACTTTGGCTATATAATATAAATATGGTCGAATATTATCTCCAAAAGTAGCCAAATGCTCAGCACCTTGTTCCCAGGATTTACTAAGATATTTACCAAATACAGGGATATTTTTTATCCAAAGAGGGGTGTGAACAATATCCAATGATGTTGATGCTGTTGATAAACCATTTAAAATTCGAGGTGCATCATTGATAATTGCGGAGGTTAATAAAGCAATGGGTAAAACCACACATAATGCGCAAAAAAAAGTCATTAGTAATGCGGCAACGATTTTGCCTACACGTTTTTTCAGTAATTTATAAATCGGCCAGGTGGCAAAAGTAATAATTGCAGCCCATAATATAGAAGAAAACAAAGGTTGTAAGATTAACCAGCAGCCAAAACCGATACCACCTAGCATTAAATATAAAATGACGCGTTCAGGCATAGCTTGTTTAGGCTCCTGAAAATTAGCAAATATGTTTAAAAATCCGATATTATCATAAAATAGCGTGGTATTTACAAAACTTTTGATACAAGTAATTTTTCTCTGTTAAAATTTAAATAATTTATGATGAATAAAAATAGAGAATGTTGCGTAGGGAAAAATAATTAATGCAAGAAAAAAATTACGAAGAATATGCGGTATCACATGGATGGAAAGCGCTAGCAACGAAACTGGTTCGTATTGGCAATAATCAGGATATTGATAAAAATGGCCGTTTTATCAACGCACCAATCAGTAGGGGTTCTACCGTAATTTATCCTTCGGTTTCCGCAATGCGTAATAGTGGTGCAGAAAATTTATACACACATAAAACCATTTATGGAGCAATGGGTTCTCCGAATCAACATTTGTTAGAACAAGTGATGGCGAGCATAGAAGGGGGTACGCATACACAAGTCGTTTCTTCGGGTTTGGCAGCTTGTACGGTTCCATTATTGACTTACCTTTCTGCAGGTGACCATTGTTTATTAATGGATAGTGTTTATGGACCGACACGACGATTTGCAGATCGTGTTCTGCGTCGTTTTGGTGTGGAGGTTAGTTATTATGCTCCTGAACTTTCACCCCAAGAAGTAGAAAAACTATTTCAGCCGAATACGCGCGTTTTATTTGTAGAAAGTCCAGGTAGTCATACTTTTGAGCTCCAAGATATAAAAGCTTTGTCATCAATTGCGCACCGTCATCAATCCCGTATGATTATAGATAATACATGGGGAATTGGCATATTTCAGCCTTTTCAACACGGCGTTGATATCTCCGTTCAAGCATTAACGAAATACGCAAATGGTCACTCGGATTTGGTACTGGGTGCAATTACAGTAAATAATGATAAAGATTGGCAATTATTAAGAGAAACAACCGTTATGCTGGGCGAGGTTGGAGGCCCAGAAGAAGCATGGCTTACGCTTAGAGGTTTAAGAACCTTGGGTGCACGTTTAGAAAAACAATCTGTTTCAGCTTTAAAAATTGCAAAATGGATTGCCAATCAACCCGAAGTTGAACGTGTTTTGCATCCTGCACTTCCTAGTTGTTACGGTCATGAATTCTGGAAACGTGATTTCACGGGTGCAAGTAGTCTTTTTGGTGTAGTTTTTAAAAAACCGGTTACACCCGAACATGTTATTACATTCATAGATAGTTTAAGCAATTTTGGAATTGGTGCGTCATGGGGTGGTTATGAAAGTTTGGTCATGCCTACAGATGGTGAAATTAACCGCACTTATAAAAGCCATGTTTTAACAGGAGCTGCATGTCGTTTTCAAATCGGTCTCGAAGATCCAGAGGATTTAATTAAGGATTTGGAACAGGGGTTTGGAATTTTAAGAAATTCTTTGTAAATTGATGAAAAGACATACACCAAACGTCTTTTCTTTTAATTACGATAAAATTGTAAAAACCGGTTTTTAAAACCTAATTTATCAATGTTTAAAAAAAATTAATAAATCAGTTCTTTTATAAGCTTTGTATTATGCTATTCAAGTTTAAGGATACGATTATTTGGTATAAAATTAAAAATCTTGTTCATTAAGGATAAAGCAATGTTTGGACGTCGAAAAGCTCTGGCAATTATGGGAATGGCAGGTATAGTCACAGGTATTGGACGTTCTTCATTTGCAAAAGTGCATGATAAAGCGATTCTGGCTACAAATAATAATACTGGTTATTCCGGATTTTTAAGACAAATTTACCAATCGGCTGTTAATCAAGGGTATGATCCATCCATAATGCGTCGGGCTTTGAATTTTTCTCAACCCAATGCAAAAGTTATTCAGCTTGATCGCAAACAACCTGAATTCACCATGACTTGGAGTCAATACCGTGAAAAGGTAATATCCGACACAAAAATACAAGATGGACGCTCCGCATATCAAGATTCGAAAACTTTGCTTAGCGATCTGTGGAAGCAATATCACGTTGATCCTCGTATTGTTGTGGGCATTTGGGGAATTGAATCCGCTTATGGTAAGCATCTTGGCAAATTTAATGTTATTGATGCTTTAGCAACATTGGCGCATGAGGGAAGACGGAGCAAGTTTTTTAAAGCAGAATTAATGAATGCTTTGAAGATATTGAATAATCGCGATGTTGAACCTGAAAGGATGATGGGAAGCTATGCCGGGGCAATGGGGCAACCCCAATTTATGCCCAGTGCATATTTAAATTATGCGGTAGATTTTTCTGGAGATGGTCAACGGAATATCTGGACGGATAAGGTCGATACATTGGCTTCGATTGCAAATTATCTAGCAAAATGCGGATGGCATGCAAATGAACCTTGGGGACAAGCGATCCGTATTGATGGAAATATTGCACAAAATCAAATTTGGCGAACTCAATTGCGTTCTTTGGGTGAATGGGAAAGTTTGGGTGTTCGCAGACAGGATGGTCGTTCTTTTTCAAACAAAACAATTCGTGGTGCCGTAATCAGACCCGATGGTGAAGGCGGAGATGCCTTTATGATTTATCATAATTTCAATGTTATTCGACGCTATAATCCATCGGATTTCTATGCATTAGCGGTTGGTTTATTGGGTAATGAAATCACTACATAAAAAGCCTCATTGTCATTATAGCTAAGCAATAGTAAATACTAATTAGTTCATGTTGGTTGTGTATCAGGAAGTGATTCTTTATCGTGAAAAAATCAGGTTTATTTTTACTGACGGCACTTATTGCTTCTTGTTCCAAGCCAGCTGAGATTCCGCACACAATTCATTACGTTGTGGGTAATCCCTATTCTGTGGGAACCACCTGGATGTATCCAGAGGAAAATTTTAATTATCAAGCCACTGGGCTGGCAATGGTTTCTTCGACGCAAAAAGGCACAATTACAACAGATGGTGAGGTATATAACCCCAGAACGATGACTGGAGGGCATCAAACCTTACAATTGCCTTCAGTTGTGAAAGTGCGTAACCTTGATAATGGAAGAGAAATTGTTATTCGTCTGAATAACCGGGAACCATCGACGCCTACCCGTATTTTGTCATTAACCCCTTTAGCAGCAGAAATGTTAGGCATATCGAAAAATGGTGTTGCTAAGGTTGAAATTATCGAAGACGAAAGTCAAAGTCGTAATATTGCGTTACAACTTCCAAATGGACCACAATTACCGATTACAGCAGCACCGGTAGGAGAAGTTCAACAGCAAGATTTAAATAATCCTTCATCGACAAAGACATTAGGTGGTAATGATGGATCATCAACGCTGAAAAGTGTTAATAAGCCAATATTACTTACAGATTTTCCGACGACCTATGTGCAAGGTACACCGAGATTTTCGCAGATTTTTATTGATGGTGGATCTTTTACCTCTAAAAATTATGCTTATCGCTTAGCCGCACAAATGAATGGACGTCTGGTTTCGGTTGTTGAAAATAATGGTCGCGCTGTCACGCATGTTCGTGTAGGTCCTTTTAATTCGGTGTCTGAGGCAGATCATGCTTTGGAAAATTTTTTGAGCTCTGGCATAAAAGGAGCTAAAATTGTTATTGAGTAGGAATGAAAGTGCATAATCGTAGAGCTTTTTTAACCAGCATTAGCAGCTTAGCCATCTCGGCGGCTTTTCTTTCCTCAAATTCTGCAGATGCTGCACGCAAACGACATAAAGCGAATGCTTCCCATAAGGCTGCTAATCAACAGGATTTAGTAAGTGGACCGCCAGCAATAACGCCACTGGGTTCTTTTGATACCCTAGCCAAATGGGCCTTTATTATGGATTATAATACAGGCACTGTTTTATTGAACAAAGCTGCTGATGAAAGGATGACACCTTCATCACTAACCAAATTGATGACCATTTACATCGTTTTTGCGATGTTACGTAATGGTACGATCAAATTGGAACAAGCTATGCCGGTTAGTGAAAAAGCATGGCGCATGCAAGGTTCCAAAATGTTTGTTCCTCTTGGCGGTAGCGTAACCGTGCAAGAATTGATTCAAGGTGTTGTTATTCAATCGGGTAATGATGCTTGTATTGTCCTTGCCGAAGGAATTGCGGGATCAGAATCTCAATTTGTAGCAATGATGAATGATCTGGCACCCAAGATGGGTTTAACGAATTCGCATTTTTTGAATACGACAGGATGGCCAGAAGAAGGTCATTATATGTCTGCACGTGATGTGGCATTAGTCGCTTATCATCTGATTCATGATTATCCTGAATATTATCATTTTTTCGCTGAAAGAGAATTCCGTTTCAATAATATAACGCAGGGCAACCGAAATGTTTTGGTTGATAAGGGATTAGCGGATGGTCTTAAGACCGGACATACGGAAATAGGCGGATTTGGTTTATGTGCCAGTTCTGAGCGTAACGGACGTCGTGTTATTATTTCGTTAAATGGTATGCCAAGCAGTAATGCTCGTGCACATGAAGGGGAACGTTTGTTGGAATGGGCTTTTGTTCAATTTCAAAATGTTACTTTATTCCATAAAGGCGATGTTTTGGATAATGCTGAAGTTTGGATGGGTGCACAGCCAACCGTGCCATTGGTCGCTGGTCAAGATCTTGTAATGACGTTACCAAATGGTTGGGAACGCCGTATGCAAATTTCGTTGGATTATAATGCACCTATTGCAGCACCTGTAACCAAAGGGCAACCCGTTATGGCGAGCTTATCCGTACAGAATTCTGGAGGTTCATCCATTCAAGTCCCTGTAGTTGCTGGAGAATCAGTACCGAAAGCCAATATTTTTTCGCGTATTTTTAGAAATCTTGGTCATCGTGTAGGTCGTTCGTAATGACAGGACATTTTATTACTTTTGAAGGTGGTGAAGGAGCAGGAAAAAGCACGCAGGTTAAGCGATTAAATGATCATTTAATCAAAGCTGGCTATGATATCCTATTGACACGAGAGCCCGGTGGATCAGAAGGTGCAGAAGCCTTACGGGAATTCTTGCTTTTTGGTGGCCATTCGCTTTCTTTACGTTCTGAAATTATGGCGCATTTTGCTGCACGTTGTGATCATATTGATCAAGTGATTAAGCCAGCTTTGGAAAAGGGAAAAATCGTTATTTGTGATCGTTATACGGATTCAACCCTTGCTTACCAAGGATATGGGTTAGGTAAAGGCGATCAAACGATATTAAGTTTTATTCAAAAACTTATTCTGTTGATAGATTTACAGCCAGAGCAGACTTTTATATTCACCATTCCCTATGCGATAGCGCAACAACGACTTCAACAACGATCACAAAAAACAGATCGCTATGAAAAGCAAAATGAAGATTATCACCATCGTGTTGCCGATGGATTTATTCAAATTGCCAAAGATCATCCATCGCGTTGCCACATAATTAATGGTCACGATAAGATGGAGACAATTGAGCAGATCATTTTTAATAAAGTGCATCAGCAATTCCCAGATATAATTTTATGATCTTGATGGAAAACAATGGTTAGAAAGAACGATTATTTATGGGGCCATCAAAAGGAGCTTTCTTTTTTTAAACAGGCTATTGCCAGGAAAAAACTTCATCACGCATGGTTAATTACGGGACAGGAAGGAATAGGAAAAACAACCTTTGCTTATCATCTTGCTCGTTTATTACTAGGCACAGATTCTGCAGCTATACAGCGAATTAAAGCAGGTAGTCATGCCGATTTACTGACTATTGCTAGAAGCGAAGATAAAAAAAAACAGCGTTTGCGTTCTGAAATTTTATTAGAAGATATTAAAGCTGTTGGTGAATTTCTTAAGCTTACCCCTGCAGAAGGTGGATGGCGTGTTGTTATCATCGAAGAAGCTGATTTAATGAATCGCAATGCGGCTAATAGCTTGTTAAAGCTTTTGGAAGAGCCACCCAAAGGTTCTATTTTATTATTAGTTACTGCCCATCCTGGAAGACTATTACCTACTATACGTAGTCGTTGTCGAAACTTGCAATTGACAGAACTAAACGACGAAGAAATGCGAGAGGGATTGGCACATTTAGCGCCGAATATATCCCAAGAAAAGCGGGAAACCGCCATTAAGCTTTCTGAAGGTACGTTAGGTAAAGCATTGCTTTTACTTGAAAAAGATAGCTTAACGATTAACGAAGTGGTTGAAAAACTTCTTGATAATGGTTTTTATGGGCAAGACGTTTATCAACAAGTAGACATAATTTTGCAACAAAATGATGGATTTTCACTCTTTATAAATCTTCTTGGTGACGCTATTGCTCATAGAATTAGACAAGCGGTTCAGTCAAATAAAGAATCATTTGGTCAGCCATTACGCGCCATACCCCATTGGATTGATATTTGGCAGAAAATCTTGGACTGGCATAATAAGACTGAACGGTTTAATCTAGATAAACGACAAACTTTAATTTCAGAATTTAACCTTGTAAGTGCACAATGAAATCTCATTATATGATTACTACCCCAATTTATTATGTAAATGGGGCTCCTCATGTTGGTCATGCTTATACTTCAATCGCTGCAGATGTAATGGCACGGTTTAATCGTTTGGATGGGAAAAAGGTTTTTTTCCTGACTGGAACCGATGAACATGGGCAAAAAGTTGAGCAAGCTGCACAAAATCAGGGTTCTTCACCCCAAGATTTTGTTGATGAAGTATCCGCTAAATTCCGCGGGATGGCAGATCGACTTAACATATCATATGATCGTTTCATTCGTACTACAGAACAGCGCCATAAAGAAAGTTGCCAAGCATTATGGAAAAAAATCGCAGATGCAGGGCATATTTATCTTGGGGCTTATGAAGGATGGTATTCATTACGTGATGAATGTTATTTTGGCGAAGATGAATTAATTACAAAACCAGATGGCACCAAAGTTGCGCCTAGTGGTGCTGAAGTCAAATGGCTAAAAGAGCCATCTTATTTTTTCAAGCTTTCGGAGTGGCAAGATCGGTTGCTGGAATTCTATGAACTGCATCCCAATTTTATTGGGCCAGAAAGCCGAAAAAACGAGATAATGAATTTTGTTAAATCTGGTTTGCGTGATCTTTCTATTAGCCGCACAAGCTTTAAATGGGGAATTCCAGTTCCTGGTGATAGTGACCATGTTATGTATGTATGGTTTGATGCATTGGTGAATTATATTTCTGCCCTTGGTTATCCAGATACAACGAACGAATTATGGAATTTCTGGCCTGTTGATTTGCATTTGGTCGGTAAAGAAATTGCACGCTTCCATGCGCTATATTGGCCAGCTTTTTTGATGGCTGCTGGCATCGAAGTGCCAAAACGGATTTATTCGCATGGATGGTGGACCGTCGAAGGCGAGAAAATGAGCAAATCCGTTGGAAATGTCATTGAACCCCTTAAACTCGTTGATGAATTTGGGTTGGATCCCGTAAGGTTTTTCTTGCTACGCGAAGTTCCTTTTGGTGGAGATGGTGATTTTAGTAGGCAAGCTTTAATTAATCGGATGAATAATGAGCTTGCCAATGATTTAGGTAATTTAGCACAGCGTACTTTGACCCAAGTTTATCGTAATTGTGATGGTAAGTTACCGCAACAAGGAACAGTAACATCCGAAGATACCGAATTATTGGCCAAAGCTAAATTATTGCCAATTTTATTACGGGAACAATTAGAACGCCAAGCATTGCACGAAGCTTTGGAAGAAGTGTGGAAAATAATCCGTGCTGGCAATGCTTATATTGATTATCAAGCGCCATGGAAATTGCGCAAAACGGATCCTGAAAGAATGGCTGTCGTGTTGCGGGTTTTAACGGATATTTTGCGAATTGTAGCAACGGTTTTACAACCTTTTATGCCTGATTCAATGGATAAGTTATTGACACAGCTTGGTGTTGAAGTTTCTGAACGACAATTGGTTGATCTTGAAAAGGATTTGCCAGGAGGACGTTCTTTACCTGAACCAAAGGGTATTTTTCCTCGTTTTACAGAAACAGAAGCTTAATATGTATTTAGTTGATTCACATTGTCATCTTGATTACTTTGGAACAGACGAAATTGGTCCGTTGCTTGATCGTGCTGTCGAAGCAGGTTTAGGCGAAGTAGTTACGATTGGCACGCGTCTTTCCAAGGCAGATCAACAGAAATCACTGTGTCAGCTCACACGGCCAGATATAAGCATATGGTGCACTATTGGCACGCATCCATCTCATGTCGAAGATGAACCTTTTATGACAGGTGATGAAATAGCAGAACTTTCACAAAGTGAATCCGTTATTGGTATTGGTGAAACGGGTTTGGATTATTTTTATGGCCAACCCGAAATATTTTCACTTCAACAAAATTTTTTTCGTGAACATATTAAAGCTGCGCAAAAAACGCAATTGCCCTTATGTATTCATGCGCGACAAGCCGATGAAGATATCGAAATGATCCTGCGTGAAGAAACGGAAATAGGTGGAAAATTTCCCTTTCTTCTGCATTGTTTTTCATCAGAACCAGATTTGGCTAAAGCAGCCCTCGAATTAGGTGGATATATTAGTATCTCTGGGATTGTTACCTTTAAAAAAGCTGAGCAATTACGTGAAATCCTTGTAAATATTCCTTTAGATCACATATTAGTAGAAACGGATTCACCTTATTTGGCACCGGTTCCTTACCGTGGGAAAACCAACGAACCTTCTTATGTTGTTCGTACTGCTGCCTGTGTTGCAGAAATTAAGAATATTGCTTTGACTGATTTGATTGAACAAACAACCATCAATTTTCATAGGCTTTTTACTAAGGCAAAAATAGGATGAAAATCATCTTTCTTGGTTGTGGCGGTTCGGGCGGTGTTCCCTTATTAGGTGGAGAAGACGGAAACGGTAATTGGGGGGGGTGCAATCCATTAGAAAAGAAAAATATCCGGACGCGATCTTCAGTTATTATTGAAAATGACCAGGGTGATCGTGTTCTTGTAGATACGGGTCCTGATTTACGTTCTCAATTTCTTCGTGAAAAAATAAGTCGAGTTGATGCTGTAATTTATACGCATGCACATGCTGATCATATTGCGGGCTTAGATGATTTGCGAAGTGTTAATCGGGTTCTAAAAAAACCAGTACCAATTTTTGCGACAGAAGAAACGTTAAAAGAATTAAAAAGCCGTTTTTCATATGCTTTTCGTCCTTGGACAACGGCACCACATTTCTTTCGGCCAATTTTGGATGTTCATCAAATTCGTTATGGTGATCGAATTTGTGCTGCAAATATGGATATTCAAACTTTTGAGCAATCTCATGGTTTCTGCAAAACCCTTGGTTTGCGATTTGAATCTGTTGCGTATTGTACCGATGTTGTTGGATTGGATGATAACGCAATCAAGATTTTACAAAATGTTCATATATGGATTATCGGTTGCTTTCAAAGGAAACCGCATCCTGCACATGCATGGTTAGATCGTGTTTTGGAGTGGCGTGAAAAAATTAAACCGGTAAAAACCATTTTAACCCATATGGGTTCGGATATGGATTGGGGATGGTTAAAAGCACATCTTCCTGATGGTGTTGAAGCGGCGTATGATGGGCTTCGAATTAACTCAAGTGAATTGAAAATTTAGGTTTAGTAATAAATAATGGTCGATGAAAATAGTGGATTAGTCAAAGAAACTCCTTTGGTTGAAGCCTTAACCCAACGTTATTTGGCTTATGCGTTGTCGACGATTATGTCGCGTTCTTTGCCCGATGTCAGAGATGGTTTGAAACCAGTACATCGTCGTTTAATCTACGCAATGCAACAATTAAAACTTGATCCCAAGTCAGGATTTAAGAAATGTGCACGTATTGTTGGAGATGTGATCGGTAAGTATCACCCTCACGGTGATGCTGCAGTATATGAGGCACTTGTTCGTTTAGCTCAGAATTTTGCTGTTCGCTATCCTTTGGTCGAAGGACAAGGCAATTTTGGTTCTATCGATGGCGATAATGCAGCCGCTATGCGTTATACCGAATCCCGTATGAGTGCAATTGCTCAGGCCTTGCTTGAGGGGATTGATGAAAATGCGGTTGATTTTCGTGATACCTATGATGGTGAAGATCATGAACCCGTTGTTTTACCAGGTGCTTTTCCCAATTTATTAGCAAATGGCGCCAGTGGTATTGCCGTGGGAATGGCAACGAATATCCCACCCCATAATGCTGGTGAAATTTATGCGGCGGCTACATATTTAATTAAAAAACCCAATGCCTCAACTGAAGATTTATTGCAGTTTATTCAGGGGCCTGATTTTCCCACCGGTGGTGAGATTGTTGAAGATCATGAAACAATCCTCAAAACCTATGAAACTGGACGCGGCAGTTTACGTGTAAGAGCCCGTTGGCAGGTCGAGCAGGGACGTTTTGGTACATGGCAAATCATTGTTACCGAAATTCCTTATCAAGTGCAGAAATCGCGTTTGATTGAACAGATTGCTTCGCTTATGGAGCAAAAGAAACTGACATTACTTGCTGATATTCGTGATGAAAGCACGGATGATGTTCGTTTGGTTCTTGAACCAAAATCACGAGGTATCGAACCCGAAGTGTTAATGGAATCGCTTTTTCGTGTTACGAATCTTGAGACACGATTTGCACTGAATATGAATGTTTTAGATGCCAAAGGCGTTCCTAATATTATGGGACTTAAATCCATAATAAAAGCTTGGTTGGATCATCGTCATGAAGTCCTGATCAGACGTAGTCAACATCGATTAAATGCTTTAGAACGACGTCTAGAAATATTACAAGGTTTATTAGCAGTTTACCTTAATCTCGATGAAGTCATACGTATTATTCGTGAAGAAGACGAAGTCAAAATCGTTTTGATGAATACGTTCCATCTTACAGATTTACAAGCTGAATCGATATTGAATATGCGACTTCGTAGTTTACGCCGTTTAGAAGAAGAGGCCATTCGCAACGAATATAAATCACTTCAAGAAGAGCAAAATGATTTGCTTGCATTGCTTGATAATGAAACCTTGCGGTGGAAGAAAATTACTCAAGAATTAAATCAAGGTAAGAAAATATTTGGTAATGGCCCATTAGGTGAACGCCGAACCATTATTTCATCATCGCCAGATCCAATAGATGTATCCGTGATTGAAGCGGTTGAAAAAGAACCTTTAACCGTGATTTTATCACAAAAAGGTTGGATTAAAGCGTTAAAAGGCCATGGGATTGATCTTGCTTCTCAAAAATTCAAAGAAGGCGATGCGTTGCAATGGACTGTCGAATGTCAAAGCACTGATCGTATTTGTCTTTTTGGATCCGATGGAAAATCTTATAATGTAAAGGTTTCCGATCTGCCAAGAGGTCGTGGTGATGGTCAACCTATTCGATTATTAGTTGATTTATCTAATGATGATACAATTCTTGCGATGTTCGCTTTGACTGATCACGGTCAGCATTTATTGGTTTCTGAATCATCAAAGGGTATTTTGGTATTAGACGTTAATTTGGTCACTGAACGCAAAGCAGGAAAACAAATATTAACGCTTAAGGATAATGAAAAAGCGCTTTTCTGTGTTCCAGCTAATGGTGATCAAGTTGCTATTGCCAATAGTGAAGGGCGCTTTTTGATTTTTGCATTAACGCAAATCCCAGAAATGAAAAAGGGTCTTGGTGTTATTTTGCAAAAAACCACTAAGGGTAAACCGGTTCTTGTAAAAGTATTCTCTTCTGAGGAGGGTTTAACTTTAAAAGAAAAATCACGGCTTAAAGATTTTAAAGATTTACAGGAATATGTTGGCAATCGTGCAAGTGCCGGCCGGAAATCTCCGAATTGGGTACGTTCTTAATCCTGATCTAATAATTTCCATTGAGAATCTATATAAACCTCAGCTGGTTTATACTGAGATTTATAGGCCATTTGCCGACTCGCTTTTATCCAATACCCAAGATATAAATAAGGTAAATTAAAGAATTTTGCTTTTTCAATAAGATATAAAATTGAAAAGCATCCTAAAGATCGATTGTTATATTGAGGGTCATAAAAAGTATAGACCGCTGAAAGACCATTTTCTATACAATCTACCAGACTTACCGCGATTAATTTTTTATTGTTTAAACGGAATTCCAACAAAAAAGTTGTTATCGGCGTATTTGTAATCATAGCTTCATATTCTTCATAATCCATTTCGGTCATTTCACCGGAAGGATGACGAATATTTAGATATTGTTTAAATAATAGATATTGCTCATTCGTAGCATTGAGACCGACTTCATTAACCTGAACGTCTTTATTCCGTTTAAAAATCCGTTTTTGAGTACGTGTTGGAAGAAATGTCTGTACAGGAATACGAATAGGAACGCAGGCTTTACATCCAATGCATAGCGGTAAATAAGCGATGCTATGACTTCGTCGGAATCCTATTTGTGATAAACGATTATGTAGATATTCTGCGTTGGATGCTTCAAGTAAGGTTATGATCTTCCTTTCCATTTGGTCAGGAAGATAAGGACAAACTTGTGGCATAGTAGTATAAAAAGACTGCGATTTTATTAATGCTTCATAAGCCATATCTATTCAATTTGTAACGTGTAAATCGTTGTATATTAAAAATACGAATAACAAAAAATCAACATATCATCGCAATAAAATGATTAAAACGTTACAAATACTTTAATTATTTTGAATAATATCAAGAAGTTTTTAATATTTTTGCTGCTTCTAGTGCTGAATAGGTCATAATGGCATTCGCGCCAGCACGTTTAAAACATAATAATGTTTCCATGATAGTTTTTTCACGATGCATAAACCCATTAGCAATGGCATTCATTAACATGGAATATTCGCCTGAAACTTGATAACTAACAATCGGAACAGGGAAACGATCTCGAATAGTGCGAATAATATCTAAATAAGGCATACCCGGTTTAATAATCACGGAATCAGCACCTTCTTGAATATCTAATTCTACTTCGCGAATAGCTTCTTCACGATTGGCAGGATCCATTTGATAAGTTTTCTTATCACCTTTTAACAGATTACCAGATTCCAAGGCATCTCTGAAAGGTCCATAATATACACTGGCGTATTTTACAGCATAAGACATAATTCGGGTATTGATATAACCCTTATTGTCCAAAGCTTGACGAATCGCTCCGACGCGACCATCCATCATGTCAGACGGTGCAATAAAATCAATTCCAGCTTGAGCCTGATTAATCGCTTGTTCAGCCAAAATTTCGACTGATTCATCATTAACAACATAACCGTCTTTAAGAATACCATCATGGCCATGATCAGTATAAGGATCCAGCGCAACATCCCCAATAAGTGCTGTATCAGGAAATTGTTTTTTTAATTCCCTAGCAGCACGACAAATCAGATTGTTGGGGTTGAGTGCTTCACTACCATTGGCATTTCGTTTTTCTTTTGCAGTTACAGGAAATAATGCCAAAGCTGGTACACCTAATTTAATTGCCGGTTCGACGTAACGGGACAGCAGGTCAACGGAAACACGCTTAATTTCAGGCATAGAGGCAATTTCAGTTTCATTTTTATTGCCTTCTATAATGAAAACTGGCCATATGAGATCGTCAACGGATAATCTATTTTCCGCCATAAGACGACGTGTAGCATCGTCGTAACGGTTACGGCGCAATCGTGTTTGAGGAAACTGTCCAAACATAAACTTTCGTCCTGAAATTAAAAATGTTTTTTATGTAGATGGCTATGTTTTCGGCTATAGGAAAAATAAAATACCAAACCAATTAACATCCATGTAAACATACTAAACCAGGTTAAACTATCCAATGAATACATAATGGCAATACAAGTTATCGTGCCTAGGATAGGAACAAGATTACCACCAGGAATACGGAATTTACGAGGTTCATTCGGATGTGTTTTCCGTAAAATCATAACCTCAATACATACGAGAATAAAGGCAAGTAACGTTCCGATGGAACACATATGAGCCAATTGTGCGATCGGTAAAAATGCGCATAAAATTGCAATCGCAAACATAAAGAAGATATGCGAAGGCCAAGGCGTATGATATGTCGGATGAACCTTGGAAAAGAAGGGGGGTAACAATCCATCGCGCGACATGGCAAAGAATATACGGGTTTGTCCAATAAGTAATAAAAACAGAACCGAAACATAGCCAAAAATAATGCTAAATTTAACAACAATTTTTAACCAAGGAAACGCTGTTTTATCAATAGCGGTCGCAACAGGGGCCGAATCATTTAACAAATCATGAAAATTGACGACACCAACTAAAACAAAGGAAAAAGCGATATAAATGACCGCACAGATAGCTAAAATAATCAAAATACTTAATGGAATATCACGTGAAGGTTTCTTTGCTTCTTGGGCAGTCGCAGATACAGCATCAAAACCAATATAAGCAAAGAATATGGTTCCCGCAGCTTGCATGACACCTGACCAACCAAAATGACCAAAAGTCCCCGTATTAGGGGGAATAAAAGGCGTATAATTTTCCCATTTGATATAGGGTATGCTGACGGTTATAACGGTAATGATAACAGATAATTTAACGAAAACAACAACGTCGTTTACCTTTAACGATTCTTTAACACCACGCATTAAAAATAACGAAATAACAATAATAATAAACGCAGCCGGTAAATTAACAATTCCAGAAACTTTTGAACCGTCTGCCAAAGTTAATGTTTCAAAAGGCGAAGCCATTAAACGCGGTGGAAAGGATAGTCCAAGATCATGTAATAAAGAGGCTACATAGCCAGACCAGCTGACGGCAACGGTTGCCGCACCGACCGAATATTCCAAAACCAAATTCCAGCCTACAATCCAGGCAATGAATTCCCCTAACGTTACATAAGTATACGTATAGGAACTCCCTGCTGCTGGAACGATACTGGATAATTCTCCGTAGCATAAACCGACAAATGCACATGCAATCGCGCTAATAAGATAGGCTAAAGTGACAGAAGGACCAGCATTGACCGATGCTGCAACACCGGTAATCGCAAAAAGCCCAGTTCCAACAATGCCTCCTACACCGAAAAAAATTAAACTTCTTAAAGATAATACACGCGCTAACCCACCTGATGATTTAAAATCCTCTGGGTTAATTGGTTTCTTTCGAAATATACCTTTTTGTAACGCTGATGCGTTATTGCCTTCCATCTATCCATATCCTTTGACAATGGAGTTTATAAATAAAATATCAAACTTCTTTTGAAAGAAAATTTGAAAAAATATAATACGCTGAAAAATTTAATATAGATTTTATATCAAATAATGCATAAATAAATAAAATCTATCAAAACATATCCGTTATGCATATTAGGAAGAATTTGATGCCTGACACAAATTTATATCGTCGTTTCTTTCATTCTGACCTTTCAAAATCGGATCCTGATGTTTTTGCTGCTATTAAAAGTGAATTAAAGCGTCAGCAAGACGGTATTGAATTAATTGCGAGTGAAAATATCGTATCCAAGGCAGTTCTTGAAGCTCAAGGTAGCGTTCTAACAAATAAATATGCAGAAGGTTATTCAGGCCGTCGTTATTACGGTGGTTGTAGCGAAGTTGACAAAGCTGAAACGCTCGCTATTGAACGTGTCAAAAAAATATTTGGTGCAGAATTTGCCAATGTTCAACCTCATTCTGGCGCTAATGCTAATTTAGCTGCATTTATGGCAACTGTAAAACCAGGAGATAAGGTTCTTGGTATGAGTCTTGCTTCGGGTGGTCATTTAACACATGGTGCAGCACCCAATTTTTCAGGAAAATGGTTCCATGCGCTACAATATGGCGTAAGAAAACAAGATGGTTATCTTGATTATGATGAAATGGAATCTATTGCTCGTGCAGAAAAGCCAAAACTCATTATTGCAGGTGGTTCTGCTTATCCAAGAATTATTGATTTCGAACGATTCCGTAAAGTATGTGACGAAATAGGTGCCATGCTGATGGTCGATATGGCTCATTTTGCAGGTTTGGTTGCAGCGGGACTTTTCCCCAATCCTGTTCCGATTGCGGATATTGTAACCAGTACAACACATAAAACCTTACGCGGTCCAAGAGGGGGTATTGTTTTAACCAATAACCCAGATCTGTCAAAAAAAATCAATTCAGCAGTTTTCCCTGGATTACAAGGTGGACCTCT
Organism: uncultured Commensalibacter sp.; assembly: GCA_945266285.1. GTDB lineage: Bacteria > Pseudomonadota > Alphaproteobacteria > Acetobacterales > Acetobacteraceae > Commensalibacter. The sequence continues at coordinate 15,803 of CALYOP010000008.1, read as the reverse complement.
AATGCATGTTATTGCAGCAAAAGCGGTTGCATTTCATGAAGCTTTACAACCTGAATTTAAAACGTATCAACAAGCCGTTGCAAAAAATGCTAAAGTATTGGCAGAAACGTTGCAGGAATGCGGTTTTGACATTGTAACCAAAGGTACGGATTGTCATTTAATGCTTGTTGATTTAAGACCCAAAAAAGTAACGGGTAAACAAGCCGAAGAAAGCCTTGAACGTGCAGGTATTACTGCAAATAAAAATGCGGTTCCTTTCGATCCTGAAAAACCGGCTATTACATCGGGTATCCGTTTGGGTAGTCCCGCTGGCACTACACGCGGCTTTGGTGAAGCTGAATTCCGTGAAATTGGTCTAATGATTAACGAAGTGCTTACACCTTTGGCTAATCTGCCTGATGGAAATAATCATCAAGCAGAAGAAGCAGTACGCAAAAAAGTATTAGCTTTATGTGAACGCTTCCCCATTTACGATTAGGAATATGAGCTGGTGACTCCCTTACATCGTTTATGGCGTTATTTCCCACCGGGATGGCGCCGATATGGGTTGTCTTGGATTGGGGGTCATCTTGCACCGGCTGCAAAAAATCAGCCGGACGTGTCATCCGAAGTTCTTATTGGTGGTGAAATTTTTCGTGCTTCGGGATTAGGCGAAGGCGCACGAATTATGCAGCGGGCACTTCGTAAAGAAAATATTCCTTCGTGGATGTTTGAAGTCCAGCCTTATAAATTTTCCCGTCAGCGCTATAATAAAAACCAACGCATATTAGCTGACAAGCCAAAAGCACCATTGGTTTTACATGTTAATGCGCCCCAATTACCTTATGCTTTATTAGCATTACCAAGAAAATATCTGTTTCAACGAAAAATTATTGGGTATTGGGCATGGGAATTGCCCGTAATATCCGATGATTGGAAACCGGGTTTTCGCTGTGTTCATGAAATATGGGTGCCTTCTATTTTTACGGCACAAGCCTTAGAGCCTCGGGCAAGAAAATATAAAAAAATTATTCGAATTGTCCCTCACGCTTTGGCAGCGACCTCTTTAAAGCCTGTTTGTCAATCCCGGATGACATTTGGGTTACCTGAAAATGCGTTAATTGTTTTTGTTTCTTTTAATCTAGCATCTAGTTTTGTTCGTAAAAATCCTTTGGCGGCTATTCAAGCTTTTCGTAAAGCTTTTGGTAATCAAAAAGACCGTGTTTTGCTTTTGAAAATTAGTCACGCTGAACATTATCCAGAGGATATGGCCGCTATTCAGCAAGCTGTTTCTGATCTTTCGAATGTTATTATTAAAACAGAAATCTTATCGGCATCGGAATCGCTTGCTTTGATGGCATCGGTAGATATTGTGCTCTCATTACATCGTAGTGAAGGTTTTGGTCTGGTTCCTGCTGAAGGAATGATGCTTGGGAAAGCAGTCATATCTACCAATTGGTCTGCAACGGCTGAATTTCTTGACGATCAATGTGGAATGCCTATTCATTATCGTTTAATTCCCGTCGAAGATCCCCGCATGGTTTATCAAATTCCGAACGCATTATGGGCAGATCCAGACATTGATCATGCTGCGCAGGCATTAATTCGACTTGCTAATAATCCTGAATATCGCATTCATCTTGGGCAAGAGGCAAGAAAACACATAATGAACAAATTGGGTACAAAACCCTTAAAGGATGCTCTGATAGCTAATGGTGTTTTAAAGGCTGCGTTATGAGCGTGTGCAAAAATATTTTGGTGTGGCAATGGGGGAAAAAGGGAGCAGGCCCGAAAATTGCTGTCGAATTAGCGAAAGCTTTAAAACAACACAAAGAATATAACGTTTTATTATCACTTTCAGAAAATGCGGAAATTCTTTCGGGAACATCCAAAGTAATTTGTGATTTTCCAGTTAAAACCTATCAATCTATTGCAGGTTTCCTTTTAAGATGGATACAAAGTCCATGGATTATTTTGTCATTAATCTGTTTTTTCAAACCGAGAAAAATTGATCTGGCTATTTGTGCGATGTCTGCGCCATTAGATTTATTAATGGTTTTGGTGCTGAGATGGCTAAAAATACCTTTTGTTCTTATTATTCATGATGCACAACCTCATCCTGGTGATCGTTTTCCCATTCAATATTTATTGCAGCGATGTGTTATTAGGCATGCAAAAGCCGTAATTACTTTTTCCAACCATGTTTGCAAACAGCTAGTAAATCAGAAACAAATAGCATCGAATAGAATTATTTGTTTGTGGCATCCGCCTTTTGATTACGGAATTTCCACATCGAACAGGCAACCTTCGGATCATATTCATTTACTTTATTTTGGCCGTTTATTACCCTATAAAGGCCTTGATTTACTTGCGGAAGCTTTAAAATTATTACATATCGATAAAGCTTTTAAAATACGTGTTATTGGTAGTGGTCCACAAAATAAGATATTGGAACTTTTGGCTGCACATAAGAACGTCGTTGTTGAAAACCGTTGGGTTCCTGATGAAGAAATAGCACCCCTTATAGAGTGGTCTGATGCTATTTTATTGCCTTATCGTGAAGCAAGTCAAAGTGGGGTTGCTGCTATTGCATTGGCTGCTGGTAAATATGTGTTGTCGACTAATGTAGGAGGATTGGTTGAACAATTTCAACACGAAAAGCAAGCGATTTTATGCGATCCTACATCAGAAGCAATTGCTTTAGGTCTTGCAGATTTATTGCAACGTGATTTATCAAATGCCGTTCAAAAAGATTGTGCAGCCGAATGGTCCAAAATGACGAATTTGATGATGCAGAAAATTAAACCATTATTGGATATCCCACATGAATCCTGAAAAAATCTTTTCACAAGCAACGATTTTAACCGAAGATTTTGCTGGTATGAAATCTCAGGCTATTGGTTTGGTTGAACGTGCTGGCTTAAAATATGATCTATGTCATTTAGTTCCTAAAAAACCATGGAGTTGGATATCCGCACCTTATTGGTTTAGTCCTTTACGTGCAGTACAACCTTTTCATATCGAAGCTAATCAATTGCATGTAAGTGTGGGTAGTGTAGGTGGGGCTGTAAATGCTGCATTACGGTCAAAAGATAGTCCAGCTATTCATATTCAAAATCCGCGGATTTCGATTAATAAATTTGATTTGGTTATTGTTAATCCACATGATCGTTTGAGCGGTGACAATGTTATTGTTTCTCGTACTGCCTTACACCGAGTTACACCTGAAATCTTGTTTCAGAGTAAAATAAAATGGTCAGCTTTTTTTGAAAATTTTCCTAAACCTTTAGTAGCTGTATTATTGGGGGGTAATAATGGCCGATTTACATTAGGAAAAAGCGAAGCGGTTCAAATAGCCAATCAATTGGCAGATATGATCAAAACTCAAAATATTGGCGTTGTTATTACGCCATCACGTCGGACGGATCCTGAAGTTACAAAAATCTTTGATCATATCCTTTCACCACTAGGTGGTTATGTTTGGAATGGGAAAGGTGAAAATCCTTATATGGGATTTTTGGCTTGTGCAGACTTTATATTGGTAACAACGGATAGTGTTTCCATGATATCGGAAGCGGTTGCAACTTCAGCTCCAGTAATGATTATTCCCTTACCAGGAAAATCAAAACGAATATCATCATTTGTTCAATCAATGCAGAATTTAGATCGCGTGCGGTTATTTAAAGGAAAGCTTGAAAATTGGCCAGTACAGCCTATTGATGATACGCCTAAAATTGTTACAGCATTACAAGAACGATTTAATTTATATTCAGAAAAAACACCGAAATAAATAATATAGAATCATGAATACATTAAGCAATAAATTATATCGATTAAAAAGCCATAACTAAATTGGTTAGCATCTTTTATAAAATAAATATAATGCTTTAAATTAATTAAGAATTGTTAGATATCAAAAGTTAATTATTTTTCTGAAAAAAATTTGTTTTTATAGATTGATACTAAATATTATAACAATATGAATTTAAGATATAATTATTGTTAGATGCAATCAACGGGACGAGCCTTAAGCTTTAGAAAGCTGATAAACTTCCTGTGCTTTATAAAGAAGCAAAACATTAGACGCTGTTAAATGGAGTGCATAGGATGCAATGTAATCTTGGATTGGTTGGATATCGGGAGCTTTTCCATTAGATGTCGCAGTACGTACTGAAGGTAAACCGGTTTTAAGCATTTCGATAAATTGTTTCAACGATTTATCTGTTTTTAATCCCGATGAAAATAAACCATTATTTTTGACACATTCGATTAATTGAATAGTTGTAGTTGGAACAGGAATCCATTTATTTTGTTCACAAATAATTTGTAAAACACTTTCAAAGCATTTTGCACATTCATTAATACATTCTTCGTTATTTCCTTTTCGATAGTATTCATGTGCTTTGCGATAATATTCATTGGATTTTTGAAATTTAGAATCTCTTAAGATGTTAAGGGTTGGTCTAACAATTTCTTTATGGGTTGTTTGATTATCTAACTGGATTATTTGATTGGTTTCTTTTATATATTCATACCCTACGCCCGCTTCTTTAAATCGGCGATTTAACTCATCAATTGCTTGATTAATTTCAGAAGCATCGATGTCGATTGTTTCTTTTGCAGTTTGGATTAATATTTCACAAAAATCAATTACATCAAGTGTGTCAGCAGAATTATAATTTTTAGAATTGGGTAAATTAATGCTGGAATTCGTCCCTGAAATAAAATCTCTGCATTCATTAAATGCTTGGCATGTATCTGACAGAAGATCTGAAATAAAATTATTATCGATCAAATATTTTTCAGAAGTTACGCAGAAAATACCTTTTTCCCTACAAATGATTTGGAGAATTTCATGCCAAAGTTTACAAGATTCTTTACTAGATTTAAAAAGGTCATTAGCAATATGAATAATTTGGCCTCTTAATTGTCGGGATATTTCATCGTAACGATAGACGTCATTGATTTTTTGTCTTTCAGCACGTGCTATACGTTTTGAATATAAATCGTAAAGAATAACCATATTTCACCTCTATAATTCATTTTTTGTTCGAAACCTATGATTTGAAGAGATCATAATATGTTGTCGAATTTCATTAATGATTTTCTCAAAAATCTTAGTAATCTTATATTATTTCATATTTATTTTGCTTAGAGATGGCAAATTGTTTTATAATCACAATGATAAGAAATTATTTAAAAAGTTATTAACTAATATGAACATAATCTTATTATCCGCATTATTATTTTTGTCTTCATTTTTGGGATTTACGACCTTTGCGTATGGTCAAGATGTTCCAAAAAATGTTCATCTTGTATACGATGTCTATAACAAAAATATGCATGTGGTGACTATTGAAGCCGATTATCAGTTAAATACAGAAAAATATAATGTGCAGACACATTTTTATTCGGCTGGTTTTGCGAGTTTTTTCTTTCATTTAAACACGCATTCAAATGTTAATGGTATTTTTAAAAATAATCACGTCTATCCAGGTTTATTTACTTCAAAAGGATATTCACGAGGAACAGATCGTAATGCAGTCATTGATTTTGATTACGGCAAAAGCATAACCATTAAAGAACTTACACCACCACGTGAAGAAAACAGAGATATTATACCGGAAACACAAATTCAGAATAGTATCGATATGATAAGTGCGATGACTGATTTAATTTATCGTGTCAGAACAACCGGAAAATGTGAGGATAATTTTAATTTTTTTGATGGTGTGCGGTTATTTAGTTTTCGAAGCTGGACAGGAGAAATAGGAGAAATACCATCAACTTGGACCAGTCCTTACCGTGGTTCGGCACTTTTGTGTAATGGCGTTATAAAACAAACTGGTGGTTTAAAGCAATCGCATAATCGTGCCAAAATGGCTAAGGAACAACCAGGAACGCTTTGGTTCCAGAATATCGATGGTATAGGTTTATTACCAGTTAGATTTCAGTTCCTTCATCCAAAGGTCGGAACTGTGATTGCTATTCTTCGTCATGTCAAACCACCAGTTTGACAAAACTAGTTGATTAATTGATTGGCTAGGGCAGGGACATCCTTCATCGAATGTGCAATTTTAGAAGCATATTTTCCTATTTCTGCAGGACAATAACCCCATGCTGCGAAAATACTACCTGCTGCATGGGCATTTTCTGCAACCCTGATATCATTCATATGATCTCCAACCATTACGGTTCGTGCAGCATTCGTTCCGATTGCCTTGATAATACCTTCTAAATGACGTGGATCGGGTTTACAGGCTGCAAAAAGATCACCACCACCTACGGTATCAAAATAGGAATCGAGATGAAGTTTTTCTAAAATATGGATAGCTGCATTCGTAATTTTATTGGTACATAACGCGATTTTCCAGCCATCGGCTTTTAACTGTTTTAGACATTCAATAGCACCTTCAAAGGGCTTTGAATAATCTACGGAATGGGGAACATAATCAGCGATGAAACGATCCGTAGCTTCTTTAAGATCGATATCTTGACTTTGTTTACCAAATTGCTCCAAAAGTCTTTGTACCAATCGGTTGATACCATCACCTAACATTGGACGAACAATTTCATCACCGACTTCGGGTAAGTTATAACTTTTTAACAAATATCGTGAACTATTCGCCAAATCAGGTAAACTATCAATTAATGTTCCGTCCATATCAAAAACAATTAATCGGGGATATGAAATATTCATCGTGCGATTTTCCAAAAGAAAGAATAAGATTGCTGGGTTATCTTAGCGTGCAAATTAGAAATTTTCTAGAATTAACAATGGTATAATAGTGGATATGAACAAGAATAATGTTGTTGAATCGGTTGCGGTAATCCTTGCAGCAGGGATGGGGACCCGAATGAAATCCCGACTTCCTAAGGCATTGCAGCCTTTAGCTGGAAAACCAATGTTACGATACTTATTAGACCATGTGGAACAAGTGTTTGATAGGATTGTCGTTGTTATTGGCCCTGATATGGAAGAAGTCGCCAAAATTGCAGCTCCTCATCAGATTGTCGTTCAAAAAGATCGGTTGGGAACAGCACATGCAGCATTGCAAGCCGAAGCTTATTTTGGAAATGGTGAAGTTGCTGTTTTATACGCAGATAATCCTTTAATTACTAGTGAGACGTTAAAAAGCCTTTTAAAAACACGCCAACAAGACGGTGTAACTATGGCGTTAATGGCAATGCTTTGTGATGATCCCAAAGCCTATGGTCGTGTCATTGAAAATCATGGTTGGGTTGAACGTATTGTTGAATATAACGATGCAACCCCAGAGGAAAAGGCAGTCCGGTTATGTAATGCTGGTGTTTTATGTGCTTCGGCGGATTTCTTGAAAAAATGCTTACATCAAGTTAAAAACGATAACAGCAAAGGTGAATATTATTTAGTCGATATTGTTAAATTGGCAGTAGAAGACGGTAAAAAAGTCAAAGCGCATCGCGCACCAGAAGAAGAATTACGGGGCATTAATTCCAAAAGCGAATTGGCAGAAGCTGAACAGATTGTTCAAAAACATTTACGTAAAAAAGCAATGGATAACGGTGTAACGATGATTGCACCGGAAACTGTTTATTTATCAGCAGATACGATTTTAGAACCCGATGTTCTCATTTACCCGCATGTCGTTTTTGGTCTTAATGTCCAAATTAAAACTGGCGTAGAGATTAGGTCTTTCAGTCATTTAGAAGGTTGTAATATCGAAGAAAATGCCATTATAGGGCCCTTTGCACGGCTGCGTCCTGGCAGTCATATTGGAAATGCTGCACATGTTGGCAATTTTGTAGAATTAAAAGCAACTTATCTGGGCGATGGTGCAAAAGCTAATCATTTAACATATTTAGGTGACGCCGAAATCGGTTCGAAAACTAATATTGGTGCGGGAACCATTACCTGTAATTATGATGGAATAAACAAACACCGTACTATTATTGGTAAAGAAGTGTTTATAGGTTCTGATTCTATATTAGTTGCGCCTGTGACAATCGGTGATAAAAGCTTAATTGCAGCAGGCAGTGTTCTTACACAAGATGTGCCCGATGGAGCTATGGCTTTTGGACGTGCAAAGCAGGTTAATAAAGCAGGAAGAGCGCTTCTAAAGAAAACAGATAAGTAACAGGAGTTTTTAGATTAATGTGTGGAATTGTAGGAGTTCTAAGTAACCAATCCGCAGTACCAATTATTTTCGAAGCATTGCGGAGATTGGAATATCGTGGATATGACTCGGCTGGAATTGCAACATTAGTCAACGGCTCTATCGAACGTAGAAGAGCTTCTGGAAAGTTGGATAATCTTGGCGAGATCCTAAAGAAAAATGCGCTATCAGGTACGGTTGGTATCGGACATACCCGTTGGGCAACGCATGGTGCACCCACTGAAAATAATGCACATCCGCATGCAACAGAACGGGTCGCAATCGTTCATAACGGTATCATTGAAAATCATGAAGCACTTCGTAAAGAATTAGAAGAAGCCGGCCAGATTTTTAAAAGTGATACCGATAGTGAAACCATCGCTTTATTAGTCGATTTATATCTAAAACAAGGTAAATCACCCAAAGATGCAGCACATACAGCTTTAAATCGGCTAGAAGGTGCATTTGCTATTGCGATGTTGTTTGCCAATGAAGAAAATTTAATGATTGGAGCACGACATGGTGCGCCCCTGATTGTCGGTTTTGGTGAATCAGAAATGTTCCTGGGATCGGATAGTTTGGCTCTAGCTCCGTTAACACGTCGAATTGCATATATGCCCGATGGATCATGGGTTGTTTTAACACGGAAAGGTGCGGATTTTTATGATTTAGAAGGTCGTTCTATTGATTGTCCAATACAGATCACAGCTTTAATGGCAGGTGCTATTGGTAAAGATGGTTACCGCCATTACATGGAAAAAGAACTGAATGAACATCCCGTTGTGATTGGCCAAACCTTACGACGTTTTGTTAATCCATCAACCCATCAAATCGAATTACCTGAGATTGATTTTACGTCTATTTCACGTGCAACGGTTACCGCATGTGGTTCAGCTTATTATGCGGGAATGATTGGACGTTATTGGTTGGAAGAATATGCACGTTTACCCGTAGACATCGATATTGCCAGCGAATTACGTTATCGTAATCCACCGCTTGATAAAAACGGAATAGGTCTCCTAATTTCTCAATCTGGTGAAACAGCAGATACGCTTGGTGCGTTGCGATTGCTTAAAAATGCAGGCCAACATATTATATCGGTTCTGAATTGTGAACATAGTACCATGGCACGAGAAAGCGATACCGTTTTGGGTACTGATGCGGGTGTTGAAATTGCTGTCGCTACTACGAAAGCTTTTTCTGCTCAATTGACGGTATTGGCATGTTTAACTTTGGTTGCTGGCGTTAAACGTGGAAATTTAACGAATGAAACCGCAGATGCTTGTTTATCAGCTTTACTTGATGTTCCAAGCCGTGTTGCCGAAGCCTTGCAATTGCAACCCGCTATACAGGAAATGGCTAAAATTGTAGCTGAAGCACAAACGGTTATTTACCTTGGCCGCGGTATTCTTTTCCCAGTTGCTATGGAAGGTGCTTTGAAATTAAAGGAAATTTCCTATATTCACGCTGATGCCTATGCAGCAGGAGAAATGAAACATGGGCCTATTGCCTTAATTGATCCAACGGTTCCAATTATTTCAGTCGTTCCATTGGGATATTTATTTGATAAAACGGTTTCAAACCTCCAAGAAGCAAAAGCAAGAGGCGGACGTTTATTAGTCTTTACCGATGAAAAGGGTGCAAAAACCTTGAAAGGGATTGCTGAACAAGTTGTAGTTTTACCTGATGTTCATCCTTTTGTTTCACCGATTTTGTATACAGTTCCCGTGCAAATGTTAGCATATGAAGCAGCCTTAATTAAAGGAACTGATGTCGATCAACCGCGTAATCTTGCCAAATCGGTAACGGTTGAATAATTTTCGTTATTGCTTTTGGTTTGTTTAAATTATTTAAAAAATCTAGTTATGTAAATCAACGTGCATAACTGGGTTTTATTGAAAAATTTATTCACGTGATAAGTATTAAAATTCATGATTTAAATAATTATTAAATAAATATTTATAATATTACTTCAAAACAACATAGATGGAGAATAAAATGGCTAATCGTGTGGCTCTGGTTACAGGCGGTAGTAGAGGTATTGGGGCTGCGATAGCTGAACAACTTGCAAAAGATGGATTTGATATTGCTTTTTCTTATGCAAAGAATTCGTCAGCCGCGGATAAAACAGCTAATAAAATTAAAGAAATTGGTCGTAAAGTTCTTACTATTCAAGCAAATGAAGCGACAATAGAAGGTAATAGAAAAGTAATTTCTGAAACGATTAAACATTTTGGACGTCTTGATGCATTAATATGTAATGCCGGTATTTATAATACGAAAACGATTGATAAAGTGGATATCGAAGATATTGAAAATATTCTCAATCTTAATCTTCGTGGCGTTATGATTGAAACGCATGAAGCTGTCTTACATATGAAAGCAGGCGGTAGAATAGTGTTAATGGGATCTGCCTTTGCTGGCCGTGCACCATTTTCAGGAATTTCACTTTATGCAGCTACCAAAGCAAGTTTGCGTGGATTTGCGCAAGGGGTTGCACGTGATTTAGGAAGTAAAAAAATAACAATTAATGTTATAGAACCTGGCCCTATTGATACGGAATTAAATCCTGCAGATGGAGAAGGGGCTAATATGCTGGCAAGCTATGTTGCTGTGGGTAAATATGGTCATGTTCAGGATATTGCCCGTGCTGTGTCCTTTTTGGTTCATCCTGATGCTAATTATATTAATGGTGCAGCAATACCGGTTGATGGTGGATTTTTAGCTTGATTAAATTTTTATTCATTTTGTTGAATAAATTATTTTTTATTAGATTTACTACTACTTATTGTATTTAAAATAGCATTACGTTTATTCCAACGAATAGATGATATAAGTGCAAGTATAATAAGTAGAGCACCGATTGAACCAGTTACAATTTCAGGAATCTGAACGCGAACATTGATAAACATAATTATAGCTAAAGCAAGAATAGCCCAAAATGCGCCATGTTCAAGATAACGATATTCAGAAAGCGTATCTTTTTGAACCAGTAAAACGGTCAAAGAACGCACAAACATTGCCCCAATTCCAAGACCTATAGCAATAATAAATAGATTGGTCGAAAGCGCAAATGCTCCTATGACACCGTCAAAGCTGAAAGAAGCATCCAGGATTTCTAAATAAATAAAACTGCTCAATCCATTTTTTACCATCATCGAACCTGATGATGTTTCTTCTGGTATTTTTAATAAAGAACTTAATCCATCGACAATAATAAAAATTAATAACCCGCAAATTCCAGAGCTTAGGAATTTAGAAGATTCAGACAAAGGCAAAAAATGAGAAGCAATGAAAAGCAATAGTAAGATAATAGCAATTTCAACAGATTTTAAATTAGAAAAACGGACAAGATGGCATTCAATAGGCGTACACCAATGAATGGTTTTTTCGCTATCAAAAAAATATTTAAGACCGACCATTAATAAAAAAGAACCACCAAATCCCATGATTTGTGTATGAGCACTGTTTAATATTTGCGTATATTTTTCTGGCTGATTAATGGCTAAGGATAAAACAGAAATTGGCCCTAAATCGGATGCTATTCCAACAATACATAAAGGAAAAAGTAACCGCATTCCTATTACGGCAATCAGAATACCCCATGTTAAAAAGCGTTGTTGCCATAATGTCCCTATGTTCTTAAGGACCAAGGCATTGACTACGGCGTTGTCAAATGAAAGGGAAATTTCTAGAACAGCAAGCAATAAACAAATAAAAACAACCGAACATGTTCCATGAAATGTATGCGTAGAATTATATCCCAACATTGCAGCCAAACAGATGCAAAAAAGGGTAAAAATCAAGGATCCCTTAAAATATTTCATTTAATTTCAGCTTGGTTTGATTTAATTTGTAATAAAACGTTAGCCAAAAATATAACAAATAAAAAAACGAAATAATGAAATAAATTGATAAATAAAGCCTGATTATTTGTTTTTTATAAGTTGATGCTGTATTGAAAAAGCGTTACCTGAACAGGTAATTTATGGGAATGGTGCTGCTAGAGAGGATTGAACTCTCGACCTCTCCCTTACCAAGGGAGTGCTCTACCACTGAGCTACAGCAGCGTTGGCGATTAAGTAGCTTTTAAACCAAAATTATGCAACAAAAAAATTTAATTTTTTTAAAAAATCCTGTTTTTCTATAATTCTCAACAGGTGTTATTTAAAAGAAAATATTCTTCCTCAAAAATTTGGTTAATTATCCTAAAGAATTATATTCTTATCTGAATTAATTGAAAAAGAAAAAAGCCTTTATTTTCATATCGCTTTTTATTGACAGAAAAACAAAAATGATTAGGGATATGTATGAATTAATCGACAAATTATACATAGGACCACATCCGTAATGCGGCTAACTAAAACGAAAAAAAGATTTTTTTTCTACACAAGCACAATACTGTTAACCAACGTGTTATTGCTTACAGGATGTGCAGTTGGGACGGATTATAAAAAACCAGATCAATGGACACCTTCAAAATGGGAAAAACCTGCAGCAGGAAAAGATTCGCAATCCGTTGTTAGTGAGACAAATCTAAGAACACCTTCTCCAGAGTGGTGGGATTGTTTTAATGATCCTATGCTTAGCAACTTGGAAAAACAGGTTTCGAATTCAAACCTTGATGTCTTGCTTTCTACGCAACGTTTATTAGAAAGCAGGGCACAAATGCAAATATCGGGTGCGGATCGTTTCCCCGCATTAAATGCTTCTGGTGGTTATTCCCGAACGCAATATAGCAATAAATCTATTAGCCGTGCGGTTCACCGTGCCATTAATTCGCGAAATGGTAGCTCTTTAGGGCCTATGATTAATTCTAGCGATATTGATGTTCCTACGCTTAATGAGTGGATGGATAATATTGACACAAGTTGGGAAGTCGATTTGTGGGGAAGAGTGCGAAGACAATATGAATCAGCACATGCGAACTGGCAGGCCTCTGAAGAAGAGAGAAGAGGGGTACTCATTACGCAACAGGCAGAAGTTGCGCATGATTATATAGCACTCCGAGGTTTTCAGGCACAATTAGCAATTGTGAAAGAGAATCAGAAAATCGCCCAAGAATCGCTCTTACTTGCAAAACAGCGTTTTACTGGTGGCTTGGTAACGGAATTAGATATTCAAACAGCTGAGGCTCAGCTCGATCAAACTGTAGCGGATATCCCTCAATTAGAACAACAAATTGCAGAACAAACCAATGCACTTGCACTTTTGCTTGGCAAACCACCACGTGCTTTAAGCGAGGAATTCGCTACCGTTAAACCCATACCTCCTGTTCCCCCTCAAATTCCTGTTGGGCTTCCTTCTGAATTGGCCAGACGTAGACCCGATATTCGACAGGCCGAATCTCAATTACATGCTGCAACAGCTGAAGTTGGTGTTGCTGTTGCTAATTTCTATCCAAAAGTAACAATAAACGCCCAATTTGGCTTTCAATCCCTTTCATTCCGAGATTTAGGTTTTTGGAGCTCAAGAGCATGGAATGTCGGGCCAACCATATCGCTTCCTATTTTTCAAGGCGGACGTTTAAAAGGGCAATTAACACTGAAAAAGGCCCAACAAAAAGAAGCTGCAATTTTCTATCAAAAAACGGTTCTACAAGCATGGCATGAAGTCGATAATGCTTTGACAGCTTATAGAGCCGAACAATTACGGAAAGAAAATATTGAAAAAACCGTAAAAGCCAACCAAAGAGCTGTATATTTAGCACAAGAACAATATCGTCAAGGATTACAGAATTTTATCAATGTTCTGGATGCAGAAAGACGTCTATTGACTTCACAAAAAGATCTTGTTCAAAGCACAACGCAGATTTCAACCAATCTAGTTCAACTCTACAAAGCGCTTGGTGGTGGGTGGGAAACAACTTTCCCTATTAATCCTCCTAATAAAAGTTAAATTTTTAAGCATTTAATTAATAAAATAAATGAAAAACGATATTCTATTACATTTTTTGCTTGCCTATCCTGTAAAAATTGCTATGTTTCCGTAGCATCTTATAGGCAATCTGGAGAGATGGCCGAGCGGCTTAAGGCGCACGCTTGGAAAGCGTGTGTGCGTTAATAGCGTACCGTGGGTTCGAATCCCACTCTCTCCGCCAGAGTCAAATACTGATATTATGTGCAGTTAAAATACATTTCCCTGAAATAATGCGTTATACCCAATAATTAATTCTGAGGATTAAATATTGAGATAGTAATTATCTCCCAAGATCAACGAATTTTGGAAAAAACTCGACAGATCAATTTTTAAGGTTTAGGTCTAAATTTCACCGTATTTTCTTTTTCAGGAAAATATCCTGATCTCTCTGGTTTTTCTAATCTATTATGGAAATAGTTTTGAAGAGTTGGTGGAGGGTAAAATTCATTTTTTCTAAGATTTGAAGATTACTTTAATAAAAAATTCAATCACAGAACCAATTGATTACAAATATAATGCGAATTAAATCCTAGATTAATATCTATTATATGAACGAAATATCTTTCTTTTTTAAATTAAGTATTATATTTATTTTTATCAATTTTTATTAATATTCAGGAAAAATTTTATGTTTAAAAAGGGAATTTGTTTTTTATTGTTATTTTCCTCAACTGCGGCTTATGCTGAACACGGAGGTCTGAATAAAAAGGCCTGCACTTATAATAATATTTCTTTATATGGCAAAGTACAAATTGTTGATACTTTCCCAGATAAATGCGGTAAATGGCAGTTCGTTACAGCCTTCCCTGATTTTAAAGTTCAATTCGTAGATTCATTTCCCGATATTACTATTCAATATGTAACTGCTTTTCCTGGAGTGAATTAATATTTTGCAGCATGATAAAAAGATGCTCATTAAAGCTTACAGTGACAATTCCCATTCCTCTTTTAGTTTCGATAAAAAGGATGGGTTTAATTATGCTAAGCGATTTGTGATGCGGATATCATCTGTAGGTTTTCGCTTGCACTTTCAGTTTCCCATAAGTCGATTTTTTTGTAAAATTGTGATAAGATTCTCAGTTAAAAAAGTCAGTATAATTGAGTCTGCATAAACATGTTTGGCTTCCTAAAGCCAAAACAATACAATCATGAGGTATTTATTCAGCAATTTCTGTGTATAGGAAAGTCTTACGTGATTTAGGAATGCCTAACTATCAGGATATTAGAAGATGACCGAATAACTACTTAAGAATTCATACGTGTTATTTAGCAGGTTAAAGCGAGTACTGCAGCGGTTTAGAAGCGTTGATGATATCCAGAAGTTTGAAAGTATTTACGGTTAGTTTTACAACTATTTTAATCATAAAAGCTCATCTTGAAGAAAATCAGATTTAATATAACAAAAGGATTAGACATAAATTTGTAAGTTTTTTAATAATTTTGTTGTTCGTATATCGTATAATTGAAAAACATATTTCAGCAACATGGCTAGACATGTTCTTTGAAGTAAATTCCAGAATGTATGAAATATTCCTTCTGATAAGAAGACTAACGAAAACCCAAAATTATCAAGATGCAAAAGTTCATATGTTGTGAAATTTTCTTTGTTATGAATTTTCTCGCAATATAATTTTCATAACCCCTTGTTTTTTATGAATTTTGAAAAATTTTAATTTTTTTTAAAGATTTTTATTGACGATTATAATTTGTATTGATAGAAGGTGCATCACCGGCGGCGCTGACGTCGGTTTTTTATTCCCTAGAGTTAGG
>CALYOP010000007.1 GCA_945266285.1 uncultured Commensalibacter sp. | reverse complement strand
GCTCTTTTGGTTGAGGAGCAGGTTCTGGCTCTTTTGGTTGAGGAGCAGGTTCTGGTTCTTTTGGTTGAGGAGCAGGTTCTGGTTCTTTTGGTTGAGGAACAGGTTTTGGTTCTGTTGGTTTAATAACAGGTTCTGGTTCAATGGGTTTAGGGACTTCTTTGACCTCAGTTTTTGTTTCTGATTCAGAAGTTGAAATTATTGGTGCTTGATAAAGGATTGTAGAAATCCCTTCCATTTCATCATCTATTTCTGATTCATTTTCATTCTGTAGGTCTTCGAATATATTCATTGATTCCTGATCCTTATTGAGCATTTCTTTAGAATGCGATGGCGCAGTTTCTGTTTTTATAGATTGTTCAGTTAATGAGTTTTCTTTTTGATGATTTATATCATCGCTTTCATCTTGAACAGATTTATTAAATTTGTTTGTTTCTTCATAAATATGAATATTTGAACTTGCAATATTTTTTTTAGCTTTATCAATAACTAAGGTATGATCTTTAACTAAGGTATGATCTTTCGTAATTTTGTTAATAATTGATGTTTCTTCAACCGGTTTGGTTTCATTATGCTCTTCTAGAGTTGTTGTGTCTGGAGAAATGGATGTTTCAGAAGTGGTTGCTTGAGAATTGATATTTTGTTCTGAATAATTGGACGAATAAAAAAGGTTATTTTCATTTGATAGGGATAAGGATATGTTTTCCTCGGTTGGGTGATTTTGGTGAAGAATAGAAGTGCTAAATGGCGCTTCTTTGTCCGTATTAGAATTACTTACGTTTTCGTTTTCTTTGGATTCATCAATAACGACAGTATGATTTTCCATAGTTGTGTTAATAACTGGCGTTTCTTCAACCGGTTCAGTTTCGTTATGCTCTTCTAGGATTGTTGTGTCTGGAGGAACGGATGTTTCAGAAATGGTTGCTTGAGAATTGATATTTTGTTCTGAATAATCGGACGAATGCAACGGGTTATTTTCATTCGATAGGGGTGAGGATACGTTTTCCTCGATTGGGTGATTTTGGTGAAGAATAGAAGTGCTAAATGGCGCTTCTTTGTCCGTATTAGAATTACTTACGTTTTCATTTTCTTTGGATTCATCAATAACGACAGTATGATTTTCCGTAGTTGTATTAATAACTGGTGTTTCTTCAACCGGTTTGGTTTCATTATGCTCTTCTAGGATTGTTGTGTCTGGAGCAATGGATGTTTTAGAATCAGTTATTTCAGAATCAACGTTTTGTTCTGCATAATTATCTGACGAATGAATTAGGTTTTTTTCTTCTGATGAAGGGGTCGGTGTTGCTTCTTCGTTAGGTTGTTTCTGGTAAAGAATAGATGTGCCGAGCGATTCTTCTCGATCATCCGTTGAATCAAGGAAGAGATCGGATAGCTCTTTTTTGTTATTTTGAGGGCTATGATCTTTGGACGTAATTTCTGTTTTAGAATCAACAGAAGAAGCCAATTGATTCGTTTTTTTATCTTTTTTAAACGTTAGAAAATAAGAAAACATAGCTGCCAATCCAACACATAATATCGCTGTGAATATTATATATAAAGATGACAAATTATGGAAAATAAATTGGAAAAGCGACATTTCACTTTCCTATACCAATGACGTCTGTAATTAAATAATTGAAGATATATATCTCAATAAAATTGTTAATGAAATGATAAAGTTTGATTCAGTTTATATTCTTAAATGGGCATCAAAGAAAATCGTAGGATACTCCTAAAATATGTTATTTTAATCACCTAAATAAAAGTTAAAATGTTAATAATTGTTAACGTTTAGAATATCGAAATTTGTATGAAATTGCAATATTCTGCAATGCCTAATTTTTTTAAATATTATTAGATAACAATAAATTGAACAAAAAAGATGATCGAAAATGCGTGTTATTTTAAAAATAAAATGAATTTACGTAATCAAAAAACTTGATAGCCAATAATTAATCCAATTTTCATTATTGGCTATCCATCTAAATAATTTAAAACGAATCTATTATATAACGTTTTGTTATTAAAATATTATCGGATTTTATCTTTTAATACTTTATAAATATATTCGAAAATCAAAGCTGCTCCAGCGGCATTGGGATGAATTCCATCTCCAAAATAGGAATGTTGATTTTCTTCAGTTATATCAAGATTTCTAAGATCAATGTAATCAATACCATAATGATCCAATACTTTTACCATTGCATCTGTGTAAGGATTTGGTTTTTGATTAGCCATACGTTCTGTATTAATTGAGATTCCGATATTGAGATCGCCCTGACTTGTTTGCCAGCTGGCTGTTTCATTATTATAGAAATAAAAATTGCCTGATTGTGATGGCGCTTCACAATAAGTGAAAGCTCCTGGTAAAGGATTATTCTTTATAGGTTGAATTGATAGATATTCATTAGGTCCTACATCCCAGCCTAGATTATACCACCAGACCCCAGTCATCGTAAAAATATCTTTTTTTTTGATAATCTTAAAATCATCACTATTAGGGTTGGTCGTTAACATGACTCTTACATTACCAACATTTGCATCTGTATTGGTAATAATTCCAATTTGATGAATTTGTTTACCTTGCCATGCACTTTGATCAATTAAGGTATAATTGTTGTAATCTCGAGATATCCGATTTGAATACCGAAAATTAAGATCTCTTACGCGTTTGGTTTTTGCTTTTTTAGATATTTGAGGGGCAATATTGTTAAAGAAATGATAAGGAGTAATCCAAACAAATTTCGTATTCGGATAATTTTTAGCAAGATTGGTTACAGCGTTACATAACCCTCCATAAAAGGTAGAAGTATCTTGAGAAGCTGTTGGATCAAAATTACCAAGTGGGATTTGGACCGTTGTATCGTTTGCACCCATCATCACGAGACATAAATCTGTTTGCGGGTCGATAACATTCAAACGCGTTTGCAAATTACCTTCATTAAGACGTGCTATGCATGAGCCGGAATAAGAATCATTTGTTAATAACTTAGCTCCCGTTTTCTCAACAAGTTGTTGCCACCAAGTTTGATTTACATTCTGAAGATCATAAGCAGGGTAATAAGTTACATTACCTTCAGTATTATATCCTGCAAAAGTTGTTATACTGTCACCAATGAAAGATATGGTTCTCCCTTTGAGATAGGCCGTTTTATCGTCGCTAACAAGGGCCGGATCTTGAGGCGTTGAATCGATTTCTGTTGCTTCGACAGTGTTTTCTTGAACAACAGATGTTTCTGTTGTCATAGACGCACCGACATTTTTTTCCAATTCATGTTCGTGCGTATAGGATAGCGGTTCAAGAGGAGAAGTATTACTTTCCTGGGTAGCGATTTGTTTTATCGATTCAAGATCAAATATGTTTTTTATCCTCGCTCTGTTCAGTATATGTTTCTGTATAGGTAGATTGAACGGTGCTTTGTTTTTCATCACTTTGATCTATTTCTTCGGTCGACATATCATCCATATTTTTTCTCGCTTGAATAAATCGTGGTTTATAGAACTGATTGATTATATTAACAAAATAATAAATTTTTCAAGTTTCTTCAAATGACTTCATCAATATATTATTTGCATAAGCAAAATGACTCTTCTTAAATGATTTGTTTCATACAAGATATAGCAGAAAAATAAATACCGATTTATGTTTTGATGTTTAATGGATAATTGTGATAGATCACCGATAATTATCTATAATTTTCTAGATATTTTTACCAATCCACCATTTTTAAAAATTAACTTCAAGCGAAAACTGATAAGTTCTTGGAAGTCCTGCATAAGCACTATTATTTGCTGTCCCACCATTTATAGAGTTGGGATAAATGGATTGCCAATAATGTTTATTCGTAACGTTATTGACATTGAATCGCGCAGCTAAAGGTGTTTCATAGACACGGAATGGGTAGCGTAACCCAAGGTCTGTAGTAAAATATCCATTTGCAAAAGTGGTATTATAGTTATTGGCAGCGCGTCGATCAGTATAATGTAGATTGACATTTAATGCTATTCCATAGAACAATTGGTTATGCTTAAACGGCAAACGATAATCTATCAATAAGTTTGCTTGCACAGGGGGAACACCAACGATTTGTTTATGAGAAGTCGCCTCAGTTCCCGTTTTTCCCAATTGTGCATCTAACCAGGTTACGCCGCCAAGGATTGACAAATTATCATTAATTTGTCCTGAGGCTTGGAATTCGATACCGTAGTTTCTTTGCTCACCTGCAACTGAAAAAGTTGATGTCTTTGGATCAGTAAAGGCATAAGGGCGTGTCATACGGAAAGCAGCCACATTTAAATAAATTTGATTAAATTTGACTTTATAACCAATCTCAAATTCTTCACTACGATAAGGAGCCATGATTTGGTTGGGATTGGTTACACCTGTTGCAGGTGCTGTATCACCAGCTTGGAGGCTTTTTGCCCATGTAAAATAAGCCGTATGATTTTCAAGCGGATGATAAATTAAACTGGTTGTAGGACTAAAAGCGGCTTCTCTGGAATCATGAGATTTTTTTTGTCCTTTTATGTTCCAACTATCGCTACTGAGCCAACTCCAACTAAAAACGCTCATAATAGCCCATTGTTTATTGAAATGAATGGTGTCTCCAGCAATCAAAGCTTGTTGTTGCGTAAGTCCAGATTGATAGCGTCCCCAACCGTGAGGTTGATAGCCTGGAAAAGCTTGCGGATGGTGGATATTACTTGTGCCTAGTGTAATATTTTCCGTATGTGTTGGATTATAATTGCCACGGATATAACCATTTGTACCTAATATCAGATCATGTTTAATAAAATCGGTATGTACCGTGCCGTTAATATAAGCAAAATTACTTCCAACTTGGAAATCATTTGCTTGTCCCGCAGCAACAATACTTTGTTGGTAATCGCCGTGATTATTAATGATCAAATTATTATTATTAAACATTTTGCGAACTGCGTCTTGATAAAGGCCACCAGCAGTTAATCGCCAGTTTTTATTAAACTGATGTTTAATTTTTCCTAAAAAACTATTGGTTTCCGTGTTAAAACCTGCATATCTTTGACCAAGATAAGGTTTGCTTGTATCGGGAGTAGACGGAAGTTGTATAGCATTATTATAAGAAAAAGTAGCGGGGGTTCCTCTTTCATCATAGGTATAATGACTTGCATCCAATTCGATAACTGTTTTGGATGAAAGACGGATATCAAAATCACCGCTGACTAAATTTCTACGAATCCAGCTATGATCTACAAAAGCAGTACCATCACCATGCAAAAGATTAAGTCGGTAACCAAACCAATTATTTTTTCCTAATCTTCCAGCAATATCCGTATGTTCGTTAACCGTTCCTTCGGAATCATAATAAATAGCAAGATTTTCCATGCGTCGATCCGTGGGACGCTTTAATTGGTAACTAAAAATTCCAGCAGGATTTTGCGGTCCATACATTGCACCTGCTAATCCGTTCAGTAATTGTAAATTTTCGAACATTTCAGCAGGATAGGGGGTTGTTGTCGTAATGTTTAATCCGTCCATACGACTATTAGCGGTAACATCCCCTTCAAAACCACGGGATTGCGGTCGGGACATTCCTGCTGTTCCACGGACCTCAAGTTGAACAGAAGGCATATATTTCATTAAATCATTAACATTTCTAGCCTGCTGATTCACAATTGTATCATGCGATACGGAAAAAATAGAAAAAGGAGCATCTTCAGCATTTAAGTTTCCTAAAGGTCCCAAATCAACTTTTGGAACGCTCATAACTGCTGCCGACCCTTGGGCTTGTCTTTGACCGGTAACAATAATATTTTCAGTATTATCTCCAGATTTTTCAGTAGAAGCTGTTGTCTGAGCTTTTAACTGAAAAGGCATTAAAGTAAGCAAAGAGACAATATATTTTATTTTTTTCATTTTATTTTTTCTGAAATATTTTGTTACGAAAATGTATCTAAATGAGATCGAATATAGTTTTTATATTAGAATTATAAAAAAATAAATTAATTCAGAAGGATAGATAAAATCTAATTACTTGGTTGTATGCGTATCTTAGCTTAATTAGTTAATAATTTTGTCTAAAAAATTAATAAAAATATTTAAAAGTAAAGGAAGCATTGTAAATTTAAATAATCATTATACTTATATAAAAGTATAAACACTTTCTAAAAATATATAATATTGGTTGCACAGAGAAAAAGAATGTTACGATAACAATCAATAAATTGGTTAAAGTATAGAATTAAATTTTAATAATGATTAACATCGATGTTTTTATATGTAGGGAGACATTCTAAATCTAATAATTTTCAAAAACGCTAAATTATAACAATAGATTTGAAATGCCCAAAAGAAGACTCGAACTTCCACGACCTTGCGGTCACAGGTACCTGAAACCTGCGCGTCTACCAATTCCGCCATTTGGGCGCTATAACAAAAGAAAACCTATATGCGCTTTCACAAGCGTATCTACCTTTCTTGCAGAGTTAGGTCAATAATTTTTTAGCGATTTATGATTTTTTATACAGGATAAAGTTATTTGGCTTTTTGTTAATTTTGTAAAAAGGTTAGGTGCTAAAAGGAGGATTTACATATGAGTAAAATAAGAAATGTCGCAACCGTTTTTGGTGGTACAGGATTTGTTGGACGTTATATTGTTTCACGACTTTTAAAGCAAGGATATGTTGTTAGAGTTTCTGTTCCTTCACCAGCATTAACCGTTAGTCTTCGTACAATGGGGGATGTGGGCCAGATGGTTCCCCTTTATAGTTCGGTTACAAAAGAAGAAACTGTGACTCGTGCGGTTGAAGGGGCTGAAATTGTTGTTAATGCTTCGCGCAAACAATTTAGTCACAAAAAACCGGAGTTAAATAGACTTAATGTCGATGGAGCTGGGCGCGTTGCGCGGCTTTGTGCAGCAGCAGGGGTGAAGAAATTAATTCATCTTTCGACTGTTGGTACTGATGAAAATAGTAATTCTCTATTCTTACAGTCCAGAAAAATAGGAGAAAATGAAGTCAAAAAATTTTTTCCAGCCGCTACGATTATACGCCATACTATTCCCTTTGGAATTGACGATCATTTTTTAAATGTATTAGCCCGACAAATTAAAGCCTTATCCATCATGTTGGTTTATAAATCCAATGTAAGGCTTCAACCTGTTTACGTTGGCGATATTGCGGATGCGGTTATTCGTATCATTAATCTTGCAGATACAAATGGCCACAGTTACGAAATTGCAGGACCAGAAGTTTATACAAACCATGAATTAATCAGCTGGATGATTAAATGGTTACACCAAAATACAATCCCTTGTGCTTTTCCGGCTGGTTTAATGACAATAATGGCCAAAATATTACAGAATCTGCCAGGATCCTTCATGAATGCCTCGTTATTAAATATGATGAATAACGATTGCGTTTTGAATAATGGCGTCAATGATTTTGATAATTTGGGAATAAAACCAATGTCGATTGAAATGCTGGCTCCTGAGTTTTTATTTGCTTATAGACCTGCAGATGATTTTGAAAATGCTCCTGTTTAATCTCGAAAAATCAATAAATTAGACATAGGTCAGCAGTACTGTCTTTTTTATTGTTGTTATATAGTGTAGCGATAGTACCATCTTTTTTTGTCGCCTTTACACGATGGTACTATCATGTCCAACAAAATGTTAAAATTTATCGCTGTAGAACAGCATCAGCCTGATAAACGCCCTGCATCCCAGCGGAAATTAGATTTTGCAGAAATTTATCGCCGTTTTTCTTTGGACAGAGCGCAAGAACAAGCATCACGCTGTTCACAGTGTGGCGTTCCGTTTTGTTCCGTTAATTGTCCACTGCAGAATTATATTCCTGATTGGTTAAAACTGACGGCAGAAGATCGGTTGGAGGAAGCTTATAATTTATCCTCCTCTACAAATAGCTTTCCAGAAATTTGCGGTAGAATTTGCCCACAGGATCGGCTTTGTGAAGGGAATTGTGTTATCGAAGCGGATTTTCATAGTGTGACGATTGGTGCTGTGGAATCCTTTATTACTGATACCGCATTTGAAAAAGGTTGGGTTCAACCGATTGTGCCCATTATTGAAAAAAAGCAATCAATTGGAATAATTGGTTCGGGGCCATGTGGAATGGCTGCTGCGGGTATTTTAAGACAAAAAGGTTATCAAGTTCACATTTATGATCGTTACGATCGTGCGGGAGGATTGCTGACATATGGTATTCCGACCTTCAAACTCGAAAAAGAAACCATAGCCCGTCGACAAGAATGGCTTGAAAAATCGGGTATTATCTTTCATTTCGGAATATCGATCAGCGATCAGGACTCTAAACATACCTTATCATTTGCCAATCTACGCAAACTGCACGATGCTATTTTTTTGGCAACGGGTGTTTATAAGAAAAAAGATGTTACAGTTCCTGGAACGAATCTGAATGGTGTTATTCAGGCTCTTGATTATTTGGTGGCTTCAAACAAAGCCATTCAATCTGGTAATTCTTCACCTGATCCTATGTTTAATGCCAAGGACAAAGATATCATTGTCGTCGGCGGTGGTGATACGGCAATGGATTGCTTGCGTACTGCCATTCGACAAGGTGCAAAATCGGTTAAATGTCTTTATCGGCGTGATAAATATAATATGCCCGGTTCGATGCGTGAGGTAAAAAATGCCGAAGAAGAAGGGGTTGAATTTATCTGGCAAGCTGCACCTGAGGCATTTATCGGGACTGAAAAAGTTAATTCTATTCTAGCCATCCGAACAGAGCTTGGGCTTCCTGATGCAAGTGGGCGCCAAACCGTTAAATTATTATCAGATAGTTTATTTACATTACCCGCCGATATGGTGATCAAAGCTTTTGGATTTGATCCAGAACCTTTGCCCCAATTATGGAATGAACCCAGTTTAAAATTATCACCTTCTGGAACTATAAAAATCGATAAAAAAACTTTTTCGACCAGTCTGGATGGCGTTTATGCCGGTGGGGATATCGTTCGTGGGGCAAGCCTCGTGGTCTGGGCTATTCGTGATGGACGAGAGGCTGCGCATCAGATTGATCGCTATTTAAGTCAAAAAGAAAAGCATTCTGTTGAAGAAAAAAATACAAAAGAGAAAGTCGTATAAGCCCATGGATAATTTAGAAAAAATGACTTCTTTGTTAGAAGATGAAACCAACGGCGAAACTTTTGTAAAAAATTGGAATAAAAATGTTAAAGCGCTTGAGGGAATTTATTCACCAGACCAAGAACATGATGCTTGTGGTGTTGGATTTGTCCTGGCGCTTGACGGAAAGAAACGCCGCGATGTTGTAGAAGCCGGTTTAACTGCTTTAAGAGCACTTTGGCATCGTGGTGCTGTTGATGCGGATGGTAAAACAGGAGATGGTGCAGGAATACATCTTGAAATTTCACAAGAATTTTTTCTGCAATCCATTCACAGCGGTCATCAACATGCAAAAGAAGGTGGCTTGGCTGTTGGTATGGTTTTTTTACCTAAAAATGATTTAACCAGCCAAGAACGTTGTCGTCAAATTATTGAAACAGAAATCCTTAATTTTGGTTATCAAATTTATGGATGGCGCCAGGTTCCAATCAATACGGATTGTATTGGTGAAAAAGCCAATGCCACTCGTCCAGAAATCGAACAAATATTAATAAGTAATAGCCATAATCATTCTGAAGAGCGGTTTGAACGCAATCTTTATATCATTCGTCGTCGTATCGAAAAACAGGCGATTGAAAACCATGTTGATCTTTATATCTGTTCTTTATCTTGTCGTTCCGTAGTTTATAAAGGGATGTTTCTGGCGGAACATGTATCGGATTTTTACCCTGATTTGCTGGATGAACGTTTTGTCAGTCGTTTTGTAATTTATCATCAGCGTTATTCAACCAATACATTTCCAACATGGAAATTAGCCCAACCTTTCCGTAAATTGGCCCATAATGGGGAAATTAATACGTTATCCGGTAATATTAACTGGATGAAAAGCCATGAAACCCGTTTGTCTCATCCAGATCTTGATGCTTATATGTCCGATTTAAAACCGGTTATCCAATTTAATGGATCAGATACGGCGGCTTTGGATAATGTTTTTGAATTGTTGACTTTTGCTGGACGTTCTGCTCCAGCAGTCAAAGCGTTAATGATCCCACCCTTTATTGATATGCGGAGCAATATCCCTAAAAAAGTAAAGGATATGTATAGCTACTGCAATGCGGTGATGGAACCTTGGGATGGACCTGCGGCAATTTGTGGGACGGATGGTCGTTGGGTGATTGCAGGTCTTGACCGAAATGGTTTACGTCCAATGCGTTATACAATTACGACGCAAAATCTAATGATACTTGGTTCTGAAACGGGCATGGTAAGAATCCCAGAGCACGAGATTCTTGAAAAAGGTCGGTTGGGTCCTGGAGAAACGGTTGGATTTGATATGGAAACCTGCCGGCTATATAAACCAGGCGAAATTACTGAACTGCTGGTTGATAAACATGATTATAGTGATTGGGTAAAACTCACGCAGCAGATTAGTTCAATCGTTCGGCATCATGATACGGAAGCACCTGTTTATCCTGCCGATGAATTGCGTAGAAGACAGCTTGCAGTTGGAATTACCATTGAAGATCTCGAAACCATTTTACAGCCAATGGTTGAAAACGCACAAGAACCAATTGGTTCAATGGGGGATGATACACCGCTTGCTGTTTTGAGCGAACGTTATCGAGGATTGTCGCATTTCTTTAGGCAACGTTTTAGCCAAGTTACGAATCCTCCAATTGACAGTTTGCGTGAAACGCAAGTGATGACCTTGAGCACACGTCTTGGCAATTTGGGAAATATTCTTGATCAGACATCCGAACAATGCCAGATGCTTCAATTGCCTAGTCCAGTTTTAACGAATAGTGAGTTTAAGGCTTTACAGGATTTTTGTGGCAAAAGTGGTTGTACAATTGATTGTACCTTTTTAGTTAAAGAAAAGGAAAAAGGATTACGTCAAGCAATTGCTCGAATTTGTCGTGAAGCAGAAGAAGCCGTTCGCGGTGGTTGTACGCATGTGTTTTTAACGGATGAACATCAATCCATTGATAATGCCCAAATTCCAATGGTTTTGGCGACAGCTGCTGTACATACACATCTGGTTAAACGTTCTTTACGGACATTTACATCTGTGAATGTACGTTCTGCTGATAGTCTGGATGTGCATTCTATAGCGGTTTTAATCGGCGTTGGAGCGACTACGGTAAATGCCTATCTTGCTCAAGAAAGCATCGCAGAGCGTCATAAAAAAGGTTTATTCGGCAAGATTGGACTTGAAGAAGCTGTTGAACGTTATCGCAAAGCGGTTGATAAAGGCTTGCTAAAGATCATGTCCAAAATGGGTATTTCTATTATAGCTTCTTATCGGGGTGGTTATAATTTTGAAGCAATCGGTTTATCGCGTGCTTTGGTTGCGGAATTCTTTCCCGGTATGCAATCGCGTATTTCTGGGATTGGTTTATCAGGAATAGCACGAAATATTAGCGCATTTCATGAACAGGCATGGAATCCTAATATCAAAATGCTTCCAATCGGAGGATTATATAAATGGCGTGGTAAAGGAGAAACACACGCATTAAGTGGAAATATTATCAAACTGATTCAAAAAGCTGTCGAAAAAGATAGTTGGTCACTTTATCAACAATATGTTGATGCGGTTCGTAAACAACCGCCAATAGCGCTTCGAGATTTATTAGATTTTCAACACACGAATAAACCTATTCCTGTCGAATCTGTCGAAAGTATTACGCAATTAAGAAAGCGATTGGTATCTCCTGGAATTTCTTTGGGCGCTTTAAGTCCAGAAGCGCATGAGACTTTGTCTATTGCTATGAATCGAATAGGGGCACGTTCTGATTCTGGTGAAGGCGGTGAAGATCCTGAACGTTATAAACCGCGTGCTAATGGTGATAATGCCTCTTCAGCAATTAAACAGATTGCTTCAGGAAGGTTTGGTGTAACGGCGGAGTATTTAAATAACTGCAAAGAAATTGAAATTAAAATTGCGCAAGGGGCCAAACCCGGTGAAGGAGGACAGCTTCCAGGTTTTAAAGTTACTCAATTAATCGGCAAATTGCGTCATGCAGTGCCAGGGGTAAGTTTGATTTCACCACCGCCACATCATGATATTTATTCAATCGAAGATTTGGCCCAGCTTATTTACGATTTGAAACAAATCAATCCTGAAGCAACGGTTGCTGTTAAGTTGGTTGCATCATCTGGAATTGGTACTATCGCTGCTGGGGTTGCCAAGGCAAATGCCGATACTATTTTGATTTCGGGTCATAATGGAGGAACAGGAGCTTCGCCACTGACTTCGATTAAGTATGGTGGAATGCCATGGGAAATGGGGTTGGCCGAAGCGCATCAGGTTTTAATGTTAAATCGTTTACGGCATCGTGTAACCTTACGGGTCGATGGTGGAATTAAAACCGGAAGAGACGTCATTATAGCAGCCATGTTAGGTGCCGAAGAATTCGGCATTGGAACGCTTAGTTTGATTGCTATGGGATGTATCATGGTGCGTCAGTGTCATTCCAATACTTGTCCTGTAGGAGTTTGTACTCAGGACGAAGATTTGCGTGCTAAATTTGAAGGAAGTGCTGAACGCGTTATTAACTTATTCTCCTTTATTGCTGAAGATGCACGTAATATTCTTGCTTCTTTAGGATTTTCTTCTTTGAATGAAATTATCGGGCGCACCGATTTACTACGGCAGGTATTACGTGGTGCTTCTTTTCTGGACGATCTTGATTTAAATTCCTTGTTGGCCAGAGTTGATTCCGGAGCTTATGCTGGATATTGTACCCGTAAAGGACGTAATGAAGTTCCAGAAACACTTGATGCTCAAATGATCGTGGATGCCCACCCTTTGTTTGAACATGGTGAAAAAATGCAACTCCGCTATAATATACAAAATACGCATCGTGCAATTGGGACGCGAATATCTTCTATGATTGTCCGACGTTTTGGAATGAAGGGACTTGCTCCTGGTCATCTTACGGTTCGTCTGAGTGGTTCTGCTGGTCAATCCTTAGGTGCATTTGCGGTACAAGGTCTTAAGCTCGAAATTTTTGGCGATGCTAATGATTATGTTGGTAAAGGTTTATCAGGGGCAACCATTATCGTTCGTCAAACACCCGAAACACGTCTTATTTCCAATCAAAACATGATTATTGGAAATACGGTTCTTTATGGAGCAACTTCAGGATATTTATATGCTGCAGGTTGTGTGGGTGAACGATTTGCGGTTCGTAATTCTGGTGCCACAGCGGTTGTTGAGGGATGTGGTTCAAATGGTTGCGAATATATGACCGGTGGTGTTGTAATCGTTTTGGGTGAAATTGGCAGTAATTTCGGTGCCGGTTTTACAGGCGGTATGGCTTTTGTTTATGATCCTAAAGGTCAATTCGAAAATAAAGTTAATCCAGATACACTTCTATGGCAGCGAATTACTGATCCGAAATGGGAAGCAATATTAAAAGCACAAATTCAAATCCATGTTCAGGAAACAGAAAGCCGTTATGCTTCTTTTCTGTTACATGATTGGCAAACGGCTTTGCCTCATTTCTGGCATGTTGTTCCAAAAGAATATGCCAAAGTGCAGGGGATTAATATCGAAACTTCGGTTTTGAAAAAAAGTGCTTGATATTATTTTGATTTATTAGTCCAAGGAAGCAAATTTACATTTTGTAAGTTTGCTTCTTTGTTTTTTTCACCCAAAAAAGTTTTTTCTGCTATAAATGTGGTCAATGATATGACTTTGTCACCCAGCGGAAAATTTGAATTGATTATACAAAGCCATTATCTCTGGATTGGTTATTTCCCTGCTGATAAAGAAAAGTTATGACATCATCAATGAGTGGAGATAACCGAATATGCCAGTAACAGGTCTGGCGACTGTTCTTTTAGCCATAGCTATACTATTGATTATCGTTAGCGCTATTCAACCGCTAGCAAAACGTTTGGAATTGTCTGAAACCGTTTTGTTGGCATTGGTTGGTATTGTCTTGGGTGGTTCAGCAGATCTCGTTCTGCGCAGTACGCATATTCATATGTTTGATACGGCTGCAGAAGCGCTTTTGGACTTTCCAATCAGTAGTGAAGCTTTTTTGTTAATCTTTTTGCCTATTCTCGTTTTTCAGGCGGCTTTGGCTATTGATGTTAGACGTTTGTTACATGATTCGGGGACGGTATTATTACTTGCTATCGTAGCCGTAGTAGTATCAACAGCGACTATTGGTTTTGCGCTATATCCTTTTTCTGGTGATATGCCACTTGAGGTTTGTCTTTTGGTTGGTGCTATTGTGGCGACGACTGATCCTTCGGCTGTGGCTGGGATTTTCCGAGAAATTGGAGCGGCAACGCGATTAACCCGTTTGATTGAAGGGGAAGCATTATTAAACGATGCGGCGGCAATTTCGATCTTTTCAACATTTTTAACGGCAATTATTGCCGGTAAACAAATCCATTTCTTACATTCATCAATTACTATTTTGGGCTCTTTTGCAGGCGCTATGCTCATGGGGTATATCTTTGCAAGGCTTGCATTATGGATGATTGTAAATCTTGGCTCTGCAAGGGCAGCAGAAATTACGCTTACCGTTTCATTGCCTTATGTATCCTATATTGTTTGTGATGAATTAATCGGCGTATCAGGTGTTGTGGCTTCAGCTGCGGCAGGATTGACCTTGTCAGCATATGGACCTTCAACTTTTAGACCGCAAAATTGGCGTTTTTTAAACGAGCTATGGCAGCAAATTATATTTTGGGCAGGTTCCTTACTGTTTGTTTTAGCATCTATGTTGGTTCCTCGTTTGTTGGTGGGTATGACCAAATGGGATTGCGTTCTGATATTAATAGCAACTGTGGCAGGTTTGCTGGCCAGAGCAATCGTTGTGTTTGGTATGTTACCGATTTTATCAGCAACACGATTATCTTTGCCGATACCAACGCCTTTTAAAGTTACGATGGTTTGGGGCGGTTTACGAGGTGCTATTACCTTAGCATTGGCGCTGGCCGTAACGGAAAACGAACTGGTTTCAACACAGGTTTCGCATTATGTTGGTATTATTGCGACAGGTTTCGTTTTAATTACCTTATTGGTTAATGGAACGACTTTAAGATCGGTTGTTGTATTTTTTAAATTGGATCAATTAACACCTATTGACCAAGCTGTAAGACATCAGGTCTTGGGTATTGGACTGAGAAGCGTTAAAGATCGTATAAGACGTGTTGCCAGTGAATTCGGGTTTTCAAATGATATTACGCGTTACATTATCGAAGATTTAGATAAACGTATCGAAACGGAGCAGGATGCCAATGATTTTGATACGGCTTTGGGTGATCGGCAAAGAGTAACCTTGGCTTTGATTACCGTTGCTGCTCAAGAACGTTCAATTTTATTGGATCTATTCCGAATGCAAGGTTTGCCGCGCGGCGTGATGGAAACCTTGTTACGGTCTGCAGAAGCGACTATTGATGGAGCGTGGCAAGAAGGGCGCTATGGCTACGTTAAAGCAATGAATAGAAGGCTTTATCCTTCGTGGCGGTTTAGGGCAGCGCAGCTAATACATCATTGGTTACATATTGATCGTCCATTGATGTATTGTATGATGGAGCGCTTTGAGATTCTTATGGTTTCTCGCTTTGTTTCTATTTCTTTGTCCCGTTTTATGAAACGCCGCATAGAACCAACTTTGGGCACGCGTATCGCTGAGATTGTTTCTGAAGTTCTTGATAGACGAAATCGTTTATTAGACGACGTATTAGAAACAATGCGAATGCATTATCAAGGGTATATCGAGGCATTAGAAGCGCGATTATTACAATTAATGACCTTAAGGATGGAAAGCGATGCATATGAAGAATTGCAATCTGAATCCTTAATTAGTGAAGAATTATATCAGGAATTGGTTAGAGCGGTTGATAAACGTTTCCAACGTTATAACCGGCGTTTAAAATTCAATCTGAAAAGTGGCATTGAAAATCGTGTAAAAGAATTGGCTTCACTAAGAGATATTCCACAAGCAGTGCTTTATGATTTAAGTATGGCAATGTCGATTTATTTTGTTGCTCCTGGTGAAAATATCTACAAACGTGGTCAAAAAGTAAAAATGGTTTACTTTGTGAGCAGCGGATTGTTTGAGACGCATAATGGCAATCGTGAGGTGATTTATGGGCCTGGGGATGTTTTGGGTCTTGAGGAAGCGCTTCATAAAAAAAGAGTCTCATCGACACTAAGAGCAACACGTTTTGGCTATTTGTTGACTATGACCGTAGCGACGTTCCGTCGTCTGGTTCAAGAATATCCTATTGTTCGTTATAATCTGGAACAGCTAGATGCAGCGAGAAATCGTCAGGACCCTCCAAAAGTTATTCCACTTATCTCATACGTGCCTCCTGCTTTAACAAGCAGTATTATAGATGCCGATGAAGAAGAAAAACCGTTGGAAGGGAATGAGGATGAAAAATTTGAATCTTCTGAGGATCCAACCCAAAATGAAAAAGAAGAAGCTGATAATCAAGCATCAACAGATTATCAGCACCAGAATTAATTGATCAGAATGGCATGTTAACGTTAAATATAAATCATAAGATTATAAAGGTTGATGTTCCCGAAGATATGCCTTTACTTTGGGTTTTACGCGATGTTTTGGGATTAATGGGGACAAAATATGGTTGCGGAATTGGAGAATGTGGTGCGTGTACCGTACATCTGGATGGTGAGGCTGTAAGATCTTGTAATCTACCCGTGGGATTAATTGGTGAACGATCAGTCATTACCATTGAAGGAATAGCTGATGATCCTATTGCTCAAAAAATATTAGATGCATGGATAACCCATCAACCAACCCAATGTGGATACTGTCAACCTGGACAGATTATGACTGCGATTTCATTATTAAAGAAAAATGAAAACCCAAGTAATGAAGAAATTGAACGGGAAATGTCTGGTCATATTTGCCGCTGTGGTACGTATCAACGGGTAAAAGAAGCAATTAAAGACGCTGCGGGTGAGGTTGAAGAATGAATTCTTTATCACGCCGGGCTTTTCTTTCTGCAGGTGGCGCTTTTATTCTTGGATTTGGATTAAAACCCAATTTTACAAAGGGAAATACGGTTAATAATCGGGATAACAAACATAATTCTGTACCGTTAAACGCCTATATTGAGGTTTATGATAACGATTTAATTGTTCTGAAAATTCCCTTTCTTGAATGTGGGCAGGGTATATATACGGCTGCTGCGATGCTTCTGGCAGAAGAATTGGATGTCCGATTGGAACAGGTTAAAGTTAAAGCATCCTTACCTGATATAGCCTATATAATGCCGCAAGATAGAACACAACTTACGCTGGGTAGTTATTCAACCGGCAAAGCATGGTTGCCATTGCGGGATGCTGGCGCATCTGCGCGAATAATGTTTTTAGAATCCGCAAGCAAATTATGGAATCTGAGTATTGAAAGTTGTCGGACGGAGGCCGGTAAAGTTTATGGCCCGCAAGGTGAAAGTTTAAGCTACGGACAGCTTGTTTTAGATGCTGTTAAGATACCTGTTCCTGAACAAACAAAACTTAAAGATGTATCTGAATTTAAACTGATCGGTAAAACCCAACCACGTTTGGATACCATGGAAAAAATTAATGGTCAGGCCATTTATGGGATAGATATCAAAATTCCCAATATGAAAATTGGTTTAGTTCATGCTAGTCCTGTTATGGGTGGAAAATTAAAAAATATTGATGATGCCCAGACTAAAAAAGTAAAAAATGTTACCGATGTTCTTTATCTTGAACACTCATGTTGTGTCGTAGCCGATCATTACTGGGCTGCAAATAAAGGGCTTCAATTTTTAATAGGTGATTGGGATTATAATGATAATCCACAATCCAATAATAATCATATTAATCATCAGCTTCATCTTGCAATGAAACAGGCAGGTGAAACACTATTTAAAAATAGTAATGATGATATGGAAACCGTGTTTAGCAAAGCAGTGCAACGTCACAAAGGCGTTTATCAACAACCTTTATTGACACATGCTGCTATGGAACCTTTGAACTGCACGGTTTATGTTCAAAACGATCAGTGTGAAATCTGGACGGGTACACAAATACCATTATGGATAAGAGATCAGATAGCGCAACTTTTAGGATTACCAAAAGAAAAAATTATAGTTTATAATCAATATGTTGGTGGTAGTTTTGGCAGAAGAATGGAAGAGGACTATATCATCGAGGCGGTTCAATTCGCAAAACAGGTGAATTATCCTTTAAAAGTAATATGGTCTCGTGAAGAAGATTTTGCACAGGATCACCTTAGACCAGCCTATGTCGATTATCTTGAAGCCGGATGGGACAAAGCAGGAAATATTATAGCTTTGTTTCATCATATTGTGGGCCCAGATCACGTTGATTATTGGGAAGGGGAAGAAAAAAAATCAGATTATTCTAACATGGTTTTGGGATTAAAAGATGCTTCCTATCAATTTCCTTTTTATCAAATCAATTATACAAAATGCGATATTCCTTCTATTGTCCCGGGATGGTGGCATGGTCAAGAAGCAACGCGAAATCTGTTTGCATTCGAATGTTTTATTGATGAATTAGCTGAAAAGCAAAAAAAAGACCCTATTGTTTTTCGCAATCAATTATTAGGGGATAATGCTGAAGCTAAAGCCGTTTTGCAATCGGTCTCTCAAATGGCTAACTGGGGACAAAAACAGACAAAATCGATTGCGCAAGGTGTTGCATTTATTCATGTTTTTGATAGTTATCTGGCGGTTATTGTTGAAGCAGAAATTACAACAACCGATGTTATACGTCTTCACCGTGTATTTGCAGCGATTGATTGTGGTTTTGCAGTTAATCCAGATCAAGTTTGTACACAAATTGAAAGTGGTTTAATATTTGGTCTTAGTACAGCACTTTATAATGAAGCAAAGTTACAAAACGGTAAAATCGTCCAACGCAATTTTAATCAATATCGGGTCATACGAATGAATGAAGCACCTGTTATTGAAGTAAAAATTATACAGAATTCTTCTAATCAAGGGAAAAACCAACCGGGCGGTATTGGAGAATTAGGAACAATTGCCGCAGCGCCTGCTTTGGCTAATGCATTGGCAGCCATAACGCATAAACGTTATCGATCTTTACCGCTTGTATCCAACATCAAAAATTAACAATGGACATTTGATATGGCTGATATTTTAAAAAAGGACCCGCATAAGGTCATGTCAAATTTTGTTAAAATGATTTGTGTTGGAATAATAAGTTTATGGTCATGTTCAGCAAATGCTGAATCATCGGTAGTGAATAATGCTGATATTAAGAAGAATGATATTTTACAAAAAGGGGAATATCTTTTTCATATTTCAGGATGTGAGACCTGCCATACGAAACCGAATGGCAAATTCTTGGCGGGTGGACGACCTTTTTTTATGGAAAAAAAGGGAATCGTTTATTCTTCGAATATTACCCCAGATCAGAAAACGGGTATTGGAAATTACACCAATGATGAATTTGTTACGGCATTACAAAAAGGAATTGGACATAAAGGCAAACATCTTTATCCCGTAATGCCTTATTATGCTTATACGTTAATGAATCGTGACGATATTCTGGCGATAAAGATTTATTTAGATCAGCAAAAACCCATTCATAATGTTGTGCCAAAGAGAGATATGGCATTTCCTTATAATATAAGGGGAAATGTTGCTTTTTGGAATTGGATCAATAGTTCTAATCGTCGTTTTGAAAATGATAATACACAAAGCAAAGAATGGAACCGCGGAAAATTTCTCGTCCAAGGGCCTGGTCATTGTGCTTATTGTCATAGTCCCTTGAACTGGTCGAATGCGCATTCTGAAAAACAGGCATATTCAGGTTATAAATTTGAAAACTGGGAAGCTTATAATATCTCCAGTGATACGGATACGGGTATCGGCGCATGGAGTGACCAAGCACTCGAGCAATATTTAAAAACGGGTTATACCGAAGGACATGGTGCTGCAACTGGTCCTATGGCGGAGATGGTTGGGCATAGTCTTCGATATTTAACCGATAATGATATACGATCTATGGTTGTTTATTTGCGTTCTATTCCTCCTCAAGAAAAAGGAGAGGAAGCTTCTATGGTCAATGCAGAAGAATTGAAGAATGTAGAACCAAGCCGTAGTCATGGCAGTCGTTTATTTGCTGGAAATTGCGGAAGTTGTCATCTTACAAATGGATTAGGCCGCCAATCTGATTATGCTAGTTTGTGGGGTTCGAGAACAGCGACAATGACAACAGGGAAAAACCTGGTAAGAACTATTCTGGATGGTTCATCTATTGAAAATGATCCATTGGGAAAGGTAGCAATGCCTGCTTTTCGTGATAGCTTAAGTGATCAGGATATTGCTGATATTGCTAATTTCGTTATTGCTCATTTTGGTAACCGCAATGGCCATGTCACTGCAGAGCAGGTCAAAGATCAACGAACGGAACCACATGGTTATGAGTTATTTATGAAATCTCAATCCAATTAAGCAATAAGCTTTAAAATTTCTTCTGCTGCTGCATCGGAAGGTACTTTACCGTTTTTGGGCAATAGCTGATGAAGAATAATTTCAAATTCAGCGCGTTGATTTACAGCAATTTCCGGATTTGTTAAAAGTTTGATCGCAGTTTGAGCGAGTTTATCAGGCCGACAATTTTCCTGAAGCAATTCAGGAACAATTTCACGTTGTGCCAATAAATTAACCATAGCGACACACGGAACCTTAATCATTCGACGGGCAATAAAAGCAGTCAATGGATTGACACGATAGGTTACGGCCATTGGAACTTTGGCCAAGGCTAATTCCAAAGTTGTTGTTCCCGATTTTGTTAATGCAGCACCAGCGGCAGCATAGGCATCATGTTTTTCAGAAATATTATTAATAATTAAAGGTTTAACCGGCCAATTTTGAATTCGTTTTTGAATATGATGCGCAGATATTGGCGAAGCCGGAATAACGGCAACAATATTAGGAATTTTCTGTTTTAATAATTTGAGTGTTTTTCGGAATATCGGCATTAACTTTGGAAGTTCTGAACGACGACTACCGGGCATTAATAATAATATTGGTGCATTTTGCGCAATTTGATGCCGTTTTCGAAAAAGATTTGCATCCCCTTGGTTTGCTTGGGATTCAAGAATTGGGTGCCCAACAAAATCACTATCAAGATTATGCCGACGGAAAAATTCTTCCTCAAAAGGTAATAAACATAAAAGCTTTTCCCAACGGCCAGGAAATTTTTTTACGCGATTTTCATGCCATGCCCAAACTTGTGGAGCAACATAATGAATACGAGGAATTCCAAGATTTTGGATACGTTTTAGTAAGCGTAGTGAAAAGCCAGGACTATCAATGGTCACAATAGCATTGGGGCGTGTTTGTTCGATATGCTCAATCGTCTGATTTAATCTTTTGGAAAGAAACCGGATTTTTGGCAATACTTCAACCAAACCCATTACAGCAAGATCGTGCATCGGAAAAAGTATTTCCATCCCGTTTTCTCGCATACGCGGACCACCAACCCCAATAAAACGAATAGAAGGGTCATGCCGTTTTAATGCTTGGATTAATCGTGCTCCAATTTCATCACCACTGGTTTCTCCAGCAAGTAACCAAATAATGCGCGATTGAGGTGATGAAATCATAAATTTAACCAATCAATGATGATAAAGTTCATTGGGATCAATTAAAGGTTGGCTAATCTCAACGATGTCATTGTTCTGCCATGCACGGTAAAAACAACTTCTTCTTCCTGTATGGCATGCAACGCCTTTTTGATCGACAAGTAACAAAAGACAATCACCGTCACAATCCAGGCGCATTTCATGTAATTTTTGAACCTGACCCGATGTTTCGCCTTTGCGCCACAAACGATTGCGGCTACGCGAAAAATAACATACTTGCTGTGTTACAAGGGTTTCACGAATGGCTTCTTGATTCATCCAGGCCATCATAAGAACTTCATTCGTATCATATTGTTGAGCAATGGCAGAAATTAACCCTTGTTCATTAAATTTCATTAAATGAATAAAATCCTCTATATTCGAGACTGTCATTGCTTTAACCTATAATTTCTACAAAATCTTGACTATATATGCACTATTAACACCGATCATTAAACCTGAATGATGTTTTTCAAATCAAAAAATATTTTGTTTATTACATCGACCCGATTGGGAGATGCCGTTTTATCAACGGGAATATTAAATTATTTCATTCAACAAAATTCCCAAGCACAATTTACCATAGCTTGTGGCCCTGTGGCAGCTGGATTATTTGAACATATGCCCCAACGTAAAAGAACGTTAGTTATGGAAAAGCGCTCTTATGATCGGCATTGGTTTGATTTATGGAGAGCATGCATCGGTCAGCCATGGGATCGGATTATCGATTTGCGTGGATCTTGTATTTCTTATTTATTATGGGCACGTAAACGTCAGATGGTTCGTGGAGGACGCTTTGCAGAACATCGAACGCATTATTTGGCAAGAGCTTTCAAATTAGATATGCTTCCTTTACCTGTCGTTTGGACAAATCCCAAAGATGATCAAAAAGCTTTGGAATATTTACCAAAAGATTCCTATATTGCTTTTGCACCAACGGCTAATTGGGACGGAAAAATATGGCCGGCTGGAAATTTTATAAATTTAGCAAAGCAATTCCTATCTATTAATTCAAAATTACAATTTGCTGTTTTTTATGGCCCAGGTGAAAAAGAATATGCAATGGCATCTCCGCTTTTGCATGCTGATTTGCCTGTGATTGATGTTGGCGGACGGTTTTCTTTATCTGAAGTAACGTCACTTTTGCAACGATGCCAAGGATTTATAGGAAATGATTCCGGATTAATGCATTTATCTGCTGCTGCAAATGTTCCGACATTGGGATTATTTGGCCCAAGCCGTGTTATCGAATATGCGCCCGTTGGGAAAAAAACACGTGCTGTTATTGCCCCTGGACCTGAAGGGGAAGCCCCAATTTCAGCGCTAACAGTAGAAAAGGTATTTCAATCTTGTCAGGGTTTGTTTTTCTAATAAGATTGCTTGTAATTTTGGCCGATTACCAAAGGATTATTTAATGGATCATTCTTCATCGCCCTTAAAGATAGCACATGTTATGGCAGGTGCTGCACATGGTGGAGCAGAATTATTTTATGAACGCTTATGTATAGCACAGCATCAGCAAGGGTTATCGATATTACCGATTATTCGTAACAATGAAGAACGAAAGAAGAAACTTAAAGCGGCGGGTCTATCACCGATAATGCTACCTTTCGGTGGCTTTCTTGATTGGCGAACGCATAAGGAAATGCGGCAGTCATTAGAAAAATTTGCACCAAATGTTGCAATTGCCTGGATGAATCGAGCGGCATCTTTTATGCCGAAGGGCGATTGGATTTCTGTTGGACGTTTAGGCGGTTTTTATGATCTGAAATATTATAAAAATTGCGATCATCTAGTAGGGAATACACACGGAATAGTCCAATGGCTTATTGAACAGGGATGGCCAAAAGATCGTGTGCATTATGTCCCTAATTTTGCGCGTGAATTTCCACAGGTAACGCCAAAAAAACCAGATTTTATTCCAAAAGATAAACCCTTTCTCCTGGCTTTGGGAAGGTTACACCCCAATAAAGGTTTTGATGTGTTAATCAAAGCCATGAGTCATGTAAAGAATGCTCATTTACTTATTGCAGGTGAAGGACCGGAACGTGAAAATCTTGAAAAAATTATCCGTATTTTAAATTTAACGGAACGTGTTCATATGCCGGGTTGGATTGAAGATATTTCCTCCGTTCTTGCGGCTAGTGATATTTTGATCTGTTCTTCGCGTCATGAACCCTTAGGAAATGTGGTATTAGAAGGTTTTGCGGCTAAACGTCCAGTTGTCGCAATGGCATCTCAGGGGCCTATGGAATTGATTGCCAATCAGGAAGACGGTTTATTAACGCCAATGGAAGATGTTTCGGCAATAGCTGAAGCCATAAACAAAGTTTTAGACGATAAAGATTTTGCAGATAAGATACGTCTTGCGGGTCGAAAAAAATTCGAAAATGAATATTGTAAAAATATTGTTTTGAACAAGTGGTTAGACTTTCTTTCTCAAGTAAGGAAAATCTAAATGTGCGGAATAGCAGGGGCCTGTCTGGCTAAACATCAAACATTAACATTGCAGCAATGTCAAAATATGCTTTCGGCAATTGCGCATCGTGGCCCAGATGGTCAAGGACAATTAATTGACCAACAACAAATTTTATTACATTCACGTTTATCAATTATCGATTTAAAAACCGGTCAACAGCCGCTTTATGGCGATGGATTGGCAGTCATTGCCAATGGAGAAATTTATAATGATCCGGTTTTACGCAAAGAATTCGCACATTATCCATTTCAAACCCATAGTGATTGTGAAGCAATTTTACCGCTTTGGAATAAAGAGAAAGAAAATTATCCCAATTCACTAAGAGGGATGTATGCGATTGCTTTGTTCGATCGCCTGCATAAAAAGCAAGTTTTGAGCCGTGATCCTTTTGGAATAAAACCTTTATATTATGCAGAACTTGAACAAGGTTTAATATATGCTTCTGAAATTTCAGCACTATTTGCAACCGGTTTAATTAATCCCGTTATTCATCAACCCGCTTTAGATCAATTACTGCAACTACAGTTTATTTCTGGTCAAAAAACGATATTTCAAGGAATCTCCCGTTTATTACCCGGAGAAACAATTGAAGTCATTGATGGTAAAATTGTAAACCGTCAACAAATTAATCCTTATCAAGAAGAAAGCATTAAAGAACTATCGGAGCAAGAAGCCATCGCAAAATTAGATCAGACATTGGAAGATAGCGTATCGGTTCACGAACGTTCGGACGTTCCCTTTGGATTATTCCTATCAAGTGGTATTGATAGCACCGTTATTCTTAGAATGATGCAAAGGCTTGGTCAGAAAAAACGAATCAAGGCTTGGACGGCATCTTTTACAGTGGATGGAAAACAAGACATTGTAGCAGATGAAACAGAACAGGCTAAGGCAATGGCCGAAGCAGTTGGGGCAGAGCATCATATTTTGTCAATTAATGAAAAAATGGTTTGGCAAAACCTCCCTAAAATTATTGCTTGTATGGATGATCCTGTAGCTGATTATGCAATTATTCCAACTTGGCTTTTGGCACAGGAAGCAAGTAAGAGCGTTAAAGTTATTTTGTCTGGTGAAGGTGGAGATGAGCTTTTCGGTGGCTATGGTCGTTATCGCAAAGCGCAAAAGCCATGGTGGTTAGGTGGGCGTAAACTTTATAAACGTGGAAATTTTGACGGAATTGATATTCTTCGACCCTCTTCCAATCCATGGCGACAGGAAATTGCTCAATTAGAAAAAAACATTAATGCTGGTTTTTCTGCATTTAAACAAGCACAAGCCATTGATATCGCAAGTTGGCTGCCAAATGATTTGATGATTAAACTTGATCGTTGTTTGATGGTGCATGGTGTTGAAGGACGCGTTCCATTTTTAGATAAATCCGTTGCACAGATTGCAGGTCAGTTACCCGATAACTTAAAAATCCGGGATCGCAAGGGGAAATGGTTGTTAAGACAATGGTTGCAAAAAGAAATGCCGCAAGCCAATCCTTTTATGGCCAAAAAAGGGTTTACCGTACCAATTGGGAATTGGATTGAACAAAAAGCTGAACAGTTAGCACCATTAATAGCAAAGCAAGAAGGTATCAAAGAAATCGCTTTTCCTGAAAAGGTTTTACCATTATTCCAAAAGGCTTCAGGACGCAGAGAACGCCATGCTGCATGGACTTTACTTTTTTATGCTTTGTGGCATCAAATTCATGTTGTAGGAAAAGCAACCGATGGTGATGTTTTTGAAGTTTTGGCTGATTAAAAAGAAATAGAAAGCGATATTAAATGCATTATGATCTGATAATTCGCAATGGGAATTGTGTTTTTCCTTGGGGAATAGAACCGGCCAATATTGGCGTTCATCACGGTCGGATTTTATCTTTGACAGTAACGGCTCAGGATGATGCCGATCAAGAAATTGATGCTTTAGGTCTTTATGTATTGCCAGGAATGATGGATTGTCATGTTCATTTTCGCGATCCTGGAAATTCAGCCGTAGAAACGATTGAAACCGGGACCAAGGCTGCTGCTTTAGGTGGCATTACAACGGTTTTTGATATGCCGAATACATCACCACCTTTGACCGATTTAAAAATGCTGCGTTGGAAACAAGAATATGCACCGCAACATAGTTATGTGAATTTCGGTTTTTACATCGGTGCAACCCGAGAAAATACCGACCAACTAGGTATGCTTGAACGACAGGAAGGCGTTTGCGCGATTAAGGTTTATGCAGGCTCCTCAACGGGATCTTTGATGGTTGAAGATGATGCGAGTCTCGAACGTATTATGCTTTCTGGAAGTCGCCGCATTTGTTATCATGCTGAAGATGAATATCGTTTACGAGATCGCAAAAAGTTATTTTGTGAAGGAATGCTTTATGCCAATCACCGTTTATGGCGTGATGAAGAATGCGCGTTTCTTGGTACACGTCGTATTGTTCATCTAGCAAATAAAACTAATCGTCCAGCTCATATTTTACATACAACAACCCAGGAAGAGTTAGAATGGTTGTTGGATTATAAAAATATTGCAACAATAGAAGTTTTAGGAAATCACCTAACACAAATCGCACCTGAATGTTATGAACGGCTACAAGGAAGAGCCGTGATGAATCCGCCTATCCGAGATCAACGTCACTTCGAGGCGTGTTGGAAAGCTGTACAAAATGGAATGGTGGACGTCATTTCTTCAGATCATGCTCCACATGGTTCTGATGAAAAAGCGAAACCTTGGTTATGCTGTCCTTCTGGTATGCCAGGAGTACAAACATTATTGCCGTTAATGCTGGATCACGTAAACAAAGAACGCCTTTCCTTGACGCGTCTGGTTGATTTAATGGCTGCAGGCCCTGCACGAATTTATCACATGCCCATGAAAGGACGTTTACAAGTCGGTTATGATGCTGATTTTACACTAGTAGATATGAAAACCAAACGATATATTACAAATGATTGGATTGCGACGCCAGCTGGATGGACACCATATGATGGAATGCAAGTTCAAGGTTGGCCGATTGCAACAATCGTTGATGGGAAAATTGTGATGCAAGAAAATGAAATTCAAAATGCTCCAGCTGGACGATTGGTTCATTTTCAGCACTAGATACAGGCTTTTTATAATACTGAGGATAAAATGATTCATTTAACACAAAAATCTTGGCGTAAAATACTTGGATTGGGTGCTTTGTTTTCTATGGGTATGATTGCTGAGACTGGCGTACAAGCACAAGGGTGGGAACCTAATTGTGGGGGAGAACCCAAAGCACCAGCAATCAATGTATCGAGTGTTGAAAATTATAATGCGAGTGTTGATCGTTTTAAAGCTTATGAAAAAGCTGCGCGGACGTATTATGCCTGTGTTGTTAAGCAATCTAATCAAAAACAGGCAGTGATTAGCCAAAAAGCCAAAAGCGAAATGGAAGTATACCAAAAGGTTAGTGTTGAAGTACATAACCGTATTTCTGGTAATTTTAACAAAATTGATACCGAATTAAAAACTGCAGCTAAAAAATTAAAAGCAGCATCTAAAAACTAAATAATGTTCAAATATTAAGAATGTGGTTATTTTGTAAAAGGATGTTTAATGAAATTTATTTATAGTAATCTTTATATTGCTGGATAGCGACAACGAGGGGAGTACAATCAGTTGTCTGACTCAGATTTACTAAAAGAACTTGATTCGGAAAGACGGGCAGAACGTCTGAAAAGTTTAATTCGAAGGCATTCAATTGCTGCAGCCG
Organism: uncultured Commensalibacter sp.; assembly: GCA_945266285.1. GTDB lineage: Bacteria > Pseudomonadota > Alphaproteobacteria > Acetobacterales > Acetobacteraceae > Commensalibacter. The sequence goes on along the minus strand of CALYOP010000007.1, from coordinate 119,375 downwards.
TGATGCTGATTGTTGTGCTTGCTATATTTGGTGGGTGGCGTTTTTGGAAATGGCAACAATATTTGGCAACAGAAAAAGCCTCAATTGCCTATTTACAAACAATGCAAATGGCTGCACCGCAAGCTGGTGGAGACATATCCTCGGATGTCAGACAAAAAGCGATCCAACAATATAAAGAAATTTCCGAACATTCTCCTGAATCCATTCGAACTTTAGCACATCTACAAGAAGCAGGACTTGCAGTTGACAAAGGGGATATTAAAACAGCATCGCAAATTTGGGAATCAATCCAATCCGATTCCAGAGCCGATCCAATTTACCGTTCACTGGCATCGTTATTATGGGTTCAAAGTCATCTTGATCAAGGCGATCCAGCCCAGTTGCGTTCACGATTGGCCGTTTTAAATGCTGAAAATAATCCATGGCATGCTTTGGTACAAGAAGCCGAGGCTTTATTGGATATAAGAGTTGGAAAAAATATCGAGGCACGTAAAATTTTTGCCCAACTTGTTCAAGATAACAAGGCACCAAGTGGCGTTAAACGTCGTGCGAATTTTATGTTACAAGCGATTGCAGAAAATAAGGCAGATCAATGACTATACAATTGCCAATAAAAAATAAAATATCTCGTCGATCAGTTTTATTATCCACGGGGGCAGCGGCCGTCTTGGCTGCATGTGGTCGAAAAGATCATAAACCAATTTTAGTTGGAACCCGTAAAGAAGTTTTAAATACAAGTGCAGGTTTGATGGTTGATCATGACGATCAAACCTTAATTACTATTCCAGATCCGGTTATTGAAAATAATTGGATGATGGAAGGACGTGTTCCCAGCCATGAATCTATTCACTGTGCAATGGGCGGTCTAAGAAAATTGTGGGATTGTAATATTGGGGCTGGAATTTCAGAACCCAGTATTCTTTCTTATATATCACTCGGTTCCAAGGGGAGAGGTATCATTGATTCGACCCCAGTGATCGAAGGTGATCGTATTTTTACAATGGATGCCCAAGGATATGTTACAGCTTTTGACTGGCGAACCAGAAGACAGCTGTGGCGTATGAATCCGAATAATAAAAAATCACGATCCAGTAATTTGGGTGGTGGGCTCGGCCTTACTGAAGAAGCATTATATATTGTTGATGGTGCAGGCGAGACTTTAAAAGTAGAAAAAGATTCGGGTAAAATTATTTGGCGGGTTAGTATCGGAAGTTCCGGTCGTTCTGCACCAACTATTGTTGGTGATCGTCTTTATTTTGGTACATTAGTAGGAAACTTCTACTGTTTAGATACCAAAACAGGAGAACAATTATGGTCTTATCAAGCGGGTGCCGTTGGAACTAAAATATTTGGTTTGCCAGCTCCAGCCTATTTAAATGGAATTTTGGTTGCTGGCTTCGGTTCTGGAGATTTGGTTGCGCTTCGAGCGGAAACCGGTGAAGCCATATGGGTCGATACATTAGGCCGCAGTGCACGTGATTCTGCTACAGATTTTTCCGCTGTCAGCGCATTACCCGTTATTGTTAATGGTACTGTTTATGCAATTAGTCTAGGTTCAGTGCTTGTTGCTTTGGATGTCCGTTCTGGTCGTCGTATATGGGAACGTGAAGTTGCTGGACAAAATACGATGGTTGTGGTTGGCGATTGGCTATATATGTTATCGCTAGATCAGCAATTGGCTTGCCTGGATCGCATTACGGGACATGTGCGTTGGGTTACGCAATTAAGACGGTTTAAAGATGCTGAAAATGATAAAGACCCAATTGCTTGGTATGGTCCTATATTAGGTGGTGGACGATTAATTTGTATCAGTAATTTTGCACCGATGGGTATTGTGGCTATTGACCCAGCCAATGGTAAGATTACAAATGTAACAAGAACGGGCATTACACCTGCTTTATCGCCCATTATCGTTAGAAAACAGATGCTGGTTGTTGGACAAGACGGCACTCTGACAGCTTTCGGATAGGAAAACGCGTGTCTTCTCTTTCAAAAACTATGCCTGTAATTGTTATAGCTGGACGGCCGAATGTTGGAAAGTCAACACTTTTTAACCGTTTGGCTGGCCGACGTTACGCTTTGGTAAGTGATCATCCAGGAGTAACCCGTGATCGAAAATCGGTAGATATCTTATTAAGGGATATACCAATTCGTTTAATGGATACAGCTGGATGGGAAGAAGAGGATCCAGAAACTTTATCAGGACGAATGCGGATATCTTCTGAAATGGCAGTACATGATGCTGATATCGTATTATTTTGTGTTGATGTGCGTTCTGGGTTAACACCTGTTGATGAACATTTTGCAGCGTGGTTACGTAAACAGGGGCGTCCTATTATCCTTGTTGCGAATAAGGCCGAAGGTCATAGTGGTAATATTGCTGCTTTGGAAACCTATAGTCTTGGGCTTGGTGAACCGGTGCCTGTTTCAGCAGAACATGGAGAAGGTATCCAATATCTGATTGATGTTATATTGGAAACTTTGCCGTCTGAGATAAAACAAGCTGCTTCCCAAGATGAAGAAGAAGAGAAACCTGATTATTTAAAATTGGCTATTGTAGGCCGTCCAAATGCAGGAAAATCCACGTTAATTAATCAGTTATTGGGTGAGAAACGTGTTATTACAGGTCCTGAAGCAGGGCTTACGCGTGATACGATTACGGTTTTATTACAGGATGAGCAAGGTACGGTAGAGCTGGTTGATACTGCCGGATTAAGAAAAAAAGCCCGTATTGATGCCTCGCTTGAAAAAATGTCGGTTTCGGCTACGATTGAAGCATTGAAAATGGCCGAGGTCGTTGTTTTGGTCATAGATGCTCAATTAGGTGTTCATGAACAGGATTTACAAATTGCCCGGTTAATTGAGAGGGAAGGGCGATGCTGTGTTTTGGCTCTGAATAAGTGGGACCTTCTTGAAGATCGTAATGCCGCAAGACAACAAATTGCTGATCGTATCGAAACCTCTTTATCACAAATGAGTGGTATTCCTGTTGTTTCATTTTCGGCTTTAACGGGATCCAATGTTAAAAAATTGCTTCCTGCGGTGCGAAAAGCCTATGAGGTCTGGAATTACCGAATTCCTACTGGGGAATTAAATCGCTGGTTTGAAGAGACGTTAGCTCGCCATCCGCCACCATTGGTTGACGGACGTCGTTTAAAATTGCGCTATATTACTCAAGTTAAAGCACGGCCTCCGACTTTTATTCTTTTTGGTACAAGAACAGAACGTTTGCCAGCAGATTATCAACGTTACCTTGTAAATAGTTTAAGAGCAGCTTTTGATATGCCAGGAACACCGATTCGTTTGCAATTAAGAACAAGCAAAAACCCATATGCGCAGAAAAAGGCTTAGTATATGGTTTCGAAAAATGATTGCGTGATTTGTTAAGTATTTCTTTGCGAAAGCATTTTTATTATCTGATAATTTAAATATTCTCCATATTGATAAAATATGTTAATAAATGCAGTGTTGAAACATATATTATTATATTTGGAGTTTTAAATGTTCAAAAAAAGTTGGATTATGCCAATCGCTGTTATTGCTGGTTTAAGTGTCAATGCAGGAATGCCTGCAATGGCACAACCTGCTGCGCATCAGGTCTCAATGGGTGATATGGGTTCCATGAGTGCTATGTTCAAAAGTTTGGCTTTGACTCCAGATCAAAAGTCAAAATTTGCCCAACTTATGATGAATATGGTTTCTGAAGTAGCCCCGCAACGTGAAAAAGCTCTTGAAATCCAAAATAAGTTAATGGATGCGTTAACTTCAGAAGGTAATGTAACTGAAGAAACGCTGAAACCTATTATAGAGGAGGATTCTGCGCTTCAACAAAGCATGAAAAATGCTCAAGTTAAGCTCTTTATGGGAATGCGTGATATCTTAACGCCAGATCAGCTTAAAAAATTACGTCAAGAATATGAACAACAAAAAATGGCTAGAGAAAAACAGCTTGATGTTTTGAAACAATTACAGAAAAAAGCTGCTGAACATAAATAATTTAAAATTATTCATAATAAATTATACCTAGATATTAATGTAAAGCTCCAATAAAATATTGGAGCTTTATTATTTCAAATAAAAAGTCGATTTTAGCGATTGCTACAATTGTTTATAAAATATGTGGAATGAAATTAGCCATAAAATAACTAAATCTATAGCTGCAATTAATCTAGGTGAAAATTTGTATGCTTATTGTAGGTTATAGGATTAACATTAAAAAAATAAATGATTTTATCAAAGCAAAAATATTTACTAAATGATAATGCTGATCAAAAAATGCATAGATAAAAATATATTATTGAAGCTATATTGATATATTAAATGGAGTTTTCTTTACTGTAAAATAAAAAAATTCCATTAATTTGACAAGATATTGCGGACGCCTATTACTTGCCAAATTTCAAAAATTAGATCGAAAACGATGTTGTTCTGGAAATAATAGGTATTTTAATATCGAATTAATTTTAAACCATGAAATAAATGTTAAAAAAGATAAAGTGATTCATATATTTATTAATAAGTTCGATCAAATCGATTTGTTATTAAAAGAATCATAATGCAAACGCACGACAGGAAATTATTTTATTTCCATACTGTATTATTTAGTATAACATTTCTGAAAGTTACTCAAATTAATTGGAGTTTAAAATGATCCGGCAAAAACTATTTACATCAATGATGTTTACAACCGGCTTGCTTATGGGTACAGCGCTTCCCGCTATGGCACAACCAGATCCTGCGCAGTGTATGGATAAACCTTTCCCACCGGGGCCACATCATCGTGTTCTAGGTCTTGGACCGATGGGGGATATTTTCGCAAATGCAAATCTGACGAAAGAACAGCGTCAAAAAATCCGTGATTTAGCACAAAAAACACGTCAAGAAGTTGTAGCGCAACATGCTGTCATCAGACAAACCCATGAACAAGTCATGGATTTGCTTGCATCCAGCAAAAAAGTAACTCAAGAAACTTTACAACCATTATTCGCTAAGGAAGAAGCAGCGCATAAAGCGATCCATAATGCAGAAGTAACTGCGGCTTTATCCGTTCGTAATCTTTTAACCGCAGATCAGCTTAAAGCAGTTGAACAAACTTATGGCAAAAGAAAAGAACTTCGTTCCAAGATTGATAATCTTTTAAAAGAAGCTGGTGAAGCACCAAGACCCCCAGCACCAGGTGATGAACCACCACCACCGCCTCCTCCTGCTGAATAAATAAATTATTTATATTAAAACCCTTATTAATTCATTTGCTTGACATAAGTGAAGGAATGAGGGTATCTTGCTTAGCAAAGATAAGAAACGTCACCCCGCGAAGGCTCGCGCAGTGACGCGTTATTTTTTGGAAAGAGATAAGGTAAAAGAACGTGTTTGACCGGTTATCAGGAAAACTATCGGGTGTTTTTGACGGGCTTTCAAAGCGTGGTGCGCTTTCTGAAGCTGATGTGCAAGAAGCAATGCGTGAAGTTCGTCTGGCGATGCTGGATGCTGATGTGGCTTTGCCGGTAGTTAAAGATTTTGTCAAACGTGTTCAGGAAAAAGCCGTCGGACAAGAGGTCTTACATAATATCTCTCCCGGTCAAGCCGTTGCTAAAGTGGTCAATGATGCATTGATTGAATCACTAGGTGGTGCAGGGGTTGTTCCTTTAACGTTAAATGCGGTGCCACCTATTCCGTATTTGATGGTTGGTTTGCAAGGTTCAGGTAAAACGACGACTTCTGCCAAGATTGCTGCATTTCTTTCCCGTCGTGAACATAAAAAGATATTATTGGCCAGTTTGGATACGTATCGTCCGGCTGCGCAATTACAATTGGAACAACTGGCTAATCAGATAAATGTTGCATCTTTACCAGTTGTACAAGGACAAAACCCCGTTGATATTGCCAAGCGTGCCATGGAAGTGGGACGTAATCAAGGTTATGATATCGTTATTCTAGATACGGCCGGTCGGCTTTCTATTGATGATACCTTGATGGCAGAAGTCGAAAATATCCGTGATCTGGTTCATCCTGTTGAAACTTTACTGGTTGTCGACGCTATGACGGGGCAGGATGCAGTGCATACTGCCAAAATCTTTAATGAGAAAATCGGAATTACCGGTGTGGTAATGACACGAATGGATGGTGATGCACGGGGTGGTGCGGCATTGTCGATGCGTGCGATAACCGGTGCACCAATTAAATTGGTTGGTGTCGGCGAAAAAGTTGATGCATTGCAGGAATTCCATCCTGAACGCGTTGCTAGCCGTATTCTGGGACTTGGTGATATTGCCGGTCTGGTTGAAAAAGCGACAGAAACACTGGATGTTGAAGAAAATGAACGACTTGCCAAAAAAATGCTTAAGGGCAAGTTCGATTTAAACGATTATTCAGCACAGATTAACCAGATCAATAAAATGGGTTCCATATCAGGTATCATGGATATGTTACCGGGTATGGGAAAAATTAAAGAAAAATTAGGTGACAAAGAAATAGATACTTCGATCCTTAAACGACATCAGGCGATCATTTCTTCGATGACGAAAGCGGAACGTAGAAATCCTGATATTATTAAAGCTTCTCGTAAAAAGAGAATTGCAGCAGGGTCGGGGAGTACAGTTCAGGAGGTTAATAAACTGTTGAAACAGTTTAATGAAATGGCCTCTATGATGAAGCGGCTTAACAAACTGGGTGTCAAAGGATTGATGCGTCAGGGGTTATCCGCAATTTTACCGAAAGGAATGAATCCGCCACCAGGTGGTGGGATGTTGCGTTAATTCCTTTGTTTTGTGGCTATATATCTGGAGTGAAGTGCCAATGAGCCTTAAAATTCGTTTGTCCCGTGCCGGGGCTAAAAAACATCCTTACTATCACATTGTTGTTGCTGATAGTCGTGCCCCACGGGATGGACGTTTTATTGAAAAAGTGGGTTCTTACAACCCTATGCTGCCTGCTGATCATGACGATCGCATTCGTCTGGTTCAAGAAAAGATTACCCATTGGTTGTCCAAAGGGGCTTTGCCAACCGACCGTGTTGCTCGCTTTTTAGGTCAAGCTGGTATTACCAAAAAATTTGCTTATAACGAACAGCCTAAGCAGTCTGCACCAAAGAAAAAAGCTCAGGAACGTGCTGCTGCCGCTGCTGAAGCTAAAGTAAAAGCTGCTGAAAGCAAAGAAGAAGCACCTGCTGCGTAAGTGACGGTAAAGGCAAGAGGCGTATCCAACCATGAAAAATCAACTGGTTCATGTGGGGACTATTGGACGACCGCACGGTATACGTGGTCAGGTTCGTGTTTTTAGTCACACGCAAAATCCAGAAGATTTAAATCAATATGGTGAATTGATAGACGATTGCGGCGATCATTGGACGCTTGATTGGTGTGGTGATCAGGTTGCTATTTTGATCAATCAAAATGGCAAGGCTTTAGATAACCGTAATTCTGTTGAAAAATTGACCAATCGGAAGCTATTTGTACCCAGAGATCGTTTCCCTAAAGAAGAAGAGGACGAATTTTATCTGGTTGATTTGATAGGTTTGCAAGCCAAAGTCAAATCAGAGGATAATCAATTTGAATCTTTTGGAAAAATTCTTTCGATCCATGATTATGGAGCAGGAAGTAGTTTGGAAATCGAACAAACAACGGGCACAATGGCAGGACATAAGGTTTATATACCTTTTACCAAATTATGCGTTCCGATCATTGAAATTGATGCCGGTTGGGTTGGTATTAGTCTTCCTGAAGAGATTGAGACCCGTTTACCGTCAAAACATCGGGGAATATCATGAGTTGGCAAGTTGATGTTCTAACTTTATTTCCTGAAATGTTTCCTGGATTTCTTGGTATGTCCTTAGCAGGACGTGCTTTGAAGGAACAAAGCTGGACTTTAAAAACGCATGCTTTGCGTAATTATGGTCTAGGCCGCCATTTGGCTGTTGATGATACCCCTTTTGGTGGTGGTGCAGGGATGGTTATTCGTCCAGATGTTTTGGATACCGCACTTAATGATACTTTGTCCGATGATGAACGGCCGGTTCTTTATTTGTCTCCAAGAGGTCGGTTATTGCAACAAAGTGATGTTGTACGTTTTGCTTCAGGAAAAGGGATATATCTGATTTGCGGTCGCTATGAAGGGGTCGATGAACGGTTTTTAGAAAATCGTCAAATCGAAGAAGTCTCAATTGGTGATTATGTGTTATCGGGTGGAGAACCAGCCGCATTGGTTTTAATGGATTCCTGTATCCGTTTATTGCCTGGTGTGATGGGTTCAGATCAAAGTGCTGATGAAGAAAGTTTTTCAAATGGGCTTTTGGAATATCCGCATTATACCAAACCAGCGATATGGAATGATCATGCCGTGCCAGATGTTTTATTGTCTGGACATCATGCAGCAATTGCAAAATGGCGTCAGGATCAGGCTGAAATTATTACACGTCAGCGTCGTCCAGATTTATGGCATGCTTATCAAAATCGGCTTCATATCGAAAACGATCATTCTCATTTAGATTCGGATGCGACTTGCCAAGGTAAAGCTTAATTATATTTTTATTACTATAAAGGGATAAGGGTTAAATGGACACTATTCAAAAATATGAGGCAGAAGAAATTGCTCGCCTGACAGCGGAACGAGCTGTTCCTGATTTTATGGCTGGTGATACCGTTCGTGTTGATGTTCGCGTTGTTGAAGGTGAACGTAAGCGTATTCAGGCCTATGAAGGGGTTGTAATTGCACGTTCAAACAAAGGCTTGAACAGCAATTTCACAGTTCGCAAAATTTCTAATGGAGAAGGTGTGGAACGTGTTTTCCCATTATATTCTCCAACCATCGCTGGTATTACCGTCGTTCGTCACGGTGATGTTCGTCGTGCAAAATTATATTATCTGCGCGGTCGTCGTGGTAAGTCAGCACGTATTGCTGAGCGTGCTCGCGATACGCAAAAAACTACTGAGCAAAATACCAGCCAAGAAGGTTAAAAAAATATTACCTCTGATTGATTTTTTATAATAATGATAAAATCAATTAGAGGTTTTTTTATGTATATAGGAAAAGATCATGAAAGCGCGTACCTTATTTGACAAATTGTGGGATAGCCACGTTGTTGAAAAATTGCCCAATGGCACATCCGTTCTTTACATTGATCGGCACCTTGTGCATGAAGTTACCAGTCCTCAAGCTTTTGAAGGATTGCGTATGTCTCATCGTCGGTTACGTCATCCCGAAGCGACGTTGGCTGTTATTGATCATAATGTGCCAACAACGGATAGAGACCAACCCATTGCTGAAGAGCAGAGTCGTCAGCAAATCGAAGCTTTGCAACGTAATGTTAAGGAATTTGATGTTCCTTTCATCCCTTTACTTTCAGATAAACAAGGAATTGTCCATGTTGTGGGTCCTGAACAAGGGGTATCCTTGCCGGGTATGACAATTGTTTGTGGTGATAGTCATACATCAACGCATGGTGCGTTAGGGGCCTTGGCTTTTGGTATTGGGACTTCGGAAGTCGAACATGTTATGGCGACGCAGACTTTGCTTCAAAAACCAGCAAAGAATTTAAAGATAGAAATCGAAGGAACACCAAAAGTCGGCATCACGGCAAAAGATATTATTCTGGCCGTTATTGGTAAAATTGGAACTGCGGGCGGAACGGGGCATGTTATTGAATTTACGGGTTCTGTAGTTCGTAATATGGATATGGCCGGTCGTATGACTTTGTGTAATATGGCGATTGAGGCCGGTGCCAGAGCGGGTTTAGTGGCACCTGATGAAATTACTTTTGAATATATAAAAGGACGCCCCTTTGCACCAAAAGCTAAAGATTTTGAACAGGCAGTTGCTTATTGGCGGACTTTAGCAACGGATGAAGGTGCACATTATGATCGGGTTGTTCAAATTAATATTAATGATCTCGAACCAATGATTACTTGGGGTAATAGCCCAGAAGATGTCATCCCCATTACTGGAAAGGTTCCTGATCCTGCTGAAATCGCTGATGAATCACAACGTAAACGTAAGCAGCGTATGCTTGAATATATGGGGTTAAAGCCCGGCCAACCGATTAAGGGTGTCAAAATCGACGCAATTTTTATTGGTTCTTGTACTAATAGTCGTATTGAGGATTTAAGAATAGCTGCACAGATTGCTAAAGGTCGTAAAGTTGCTGATCATGTATGGGCTTTGGTTGTGCCAGGATCAGGTCTCATTAAAAAGCAAGCCGAAGCAGAGGGATTGGATAAAATTTTTAAAGAGGCCGGCTTTGAATGGCGTGAAGCTGGATGTTCAATGTGTTTGGCCATGAATCCTGATCGTTTGCAGCCAGGTCAAAGATGTGCATCAACATCTAATCGTAATTTTGAAGGTCGCCAAGGACCCGATAGTCGTACTCATTTGGTTTCACCTGCAATGGCAGCTGCTGCAGCGATTAAAGGTGAATTAACGGATGTAAGGGAGATGATGTAAAATGGAAAAATTCGATATTTTGTCTGCCATAGCTGCTCCTTTACTTGAAGCCAATATCGATACGGATAAGATTATCCCTGCACGATTTTTGAAAACGATTCAAAGAAGTGGGTTGGGAAAGTTCGCTTTTTATGCGCAACGCTATGATGAAAACGGTAATGAAAATAAAGATTTTATTTTAAACCGTGAACCTTATCGTCATGCACAGATCTTAATTACTTACGAAAATTTTGGCTGTGGATCTTCTCGGGAACATGCGCCTTGGGCTTTGCTGGATATGGGAATCCGCTGTGTTATTGCGCCTTCCTTTGCTGATATTTTCTTCAATAATTCTTTTAAAAATGGAATCCTACCGATTGTTCTTCCAAGAGCAATTTGTGACCAGTTGGTTGAAGATTGCAAATTAGGTGCAAATGCCCGAATTACAATTGATTTAAAAAAGCAACAAATTATTAGGCCAAATGGTGAAACAATAGATTTTGATGTTGATCCATTGCGCAAACAGTTATTGCTGGATGGAATGGACGATATTGCGCAGACTTTACAATACGTCAAAGAAATTGATCAATTTGAGGAAAAACGTAAAGAAAATCAGCCTTGGTTCCCATCAATACAATCTAAAGAATTAAATCCGTAAATTTTAAAATAAATCAATCAGGAGTGGTGGAATGAAAACAGAAAAGAAGTTGCTGGTATTACCAGGCGACGGTATTGGCCCTGAAGTAACAGCACAGGCTATTAATCTTCTTAAATGGGTTGAAAATCATTCTAACCTCTCTTTTAAGATTGATGAGGATCTGGTTGGCGGTGCTTCTATTGATCAACACGGCATTCCATTAACAGACACCGTTATAGAAAAAGCTAAACAAGCGGATGCGGTTTTGTTTGGTGCTGTTGGAGGTCCTAAGTGGGATAAAGTTGGTTTTGACAAACGTCCTGAATTAGGAATTATTGGTTTACGCAAAGAAATGGGTTTGTTCGCCAATTTGCGTGCTGCTACCGTATTTGATCCTTTGATTGATGCAAGTACGGTGAAACCTGATATCATTAAAGGTCTTGATTTAATGATTGTTCGGGAAAGTACGGGCGGTGTATATTTTGGAAGTCCAAGAGGTATTGAAAATTTACCGGATGGAACCCGAAAAGGGATTAATACCGAAGTTTACACAAGTGTTGAAATCGAACGTATTGCCCGTGTTGCTTTTGATTTGGCACGTCAAAGAAAGAATAAAGTTTGTTCTGTCGATAAATCAAATGTAATGGAAAGTGGTTTACTTTGGAAAGAAGTGGTCACAGAAATTCAAAAGCGTGATTATCCCGATGTGGAATTATCTCATATGTTGGCAGATAATTGCGCGATGCAATTGGTTCGTCGTCCTTTACAGTTTGATATTATCTTAACCAGTAATCTTTTTGGAGATATTCTGTCGGATTTGGCAGCAATGTTAACCGGAAGTCTTGGTATGTTGCCTTCAGCGACTTTAGGTAAACGGGGTGATAATGGAGTAATTCCTGCGCTTTATGAACCAATTCATGGTAGTGCACCCGATATTGCTGGACAAAACAAAGCCAATCCCTTAGCTCAGATTCTTTCTTTGGCAATGTTATTGCGTTATTCTTTTGGGGAGGACGTGGTTGCAGCAAAAATTATCGATGCTTGTAAGCAGGTCTTGGTTAACGGTTTAAGAACCCCTGACATTATGGGTCCAGGAAAGAAACTGGTTGGTACCAGTGAAATGGGACAAGCCGTTTTAGAAGAATTAAATAATCAATAGTTCATATAAAGAATGAACCCTTTGAATTGTCAAAGGGTTCAAGCAATTTATGCGGTCTGGAAATCACACTACTTTCGGAAACGACATTTTTAGGTAAAACCCTTATCAAAATGTCTTTTGTATAATTAAAACAATAAAACTTGGAATAATGCAGAAACCTCTATGATAGAGGTTTATTAGAAGCCTTCACGTTCTAAACGTTTACGTTCCATTTTGCGAGCGCGTCTAACAGCTTCGGCGGATTCACGAGCACGACGTTCAGAAGGTTTTTCGTAATGGCGACGGAGTTTCATTTCACGGAAAACACCTTCGCGTTGCATTTTCTTTTTTAAAGCTTTTAATGCTTGATCAATATTATTATCTCTAACCAGAACCTGCACTTGGTTGCTATCTCCTATAATGCAAAATAAAGACACTACGACTCCAAATAGAGGAATCATATTTATTCAACGAGTAGGATGATTTAGCGCATTCATTTGCTTTTGACAAGCTTCTTTCAAATATTATCACTCGAAATTCTGGCAGAAAGTAGATTTATTTTATATAGTTAGAAGAAAATATTGACAAAATGGGGGTGTTTTGTCTCAACAATCGTTTTTTAGGGATTCTCCGATCTATAAACCGGGAGAACAGCTTTTATTTTTACGAGAAGAGCAAATCCGCTTTATGCAGGATATGTTCTTTTTTGTATGGTGCGAAAATCATAATATGATTAAACCAATATTGAAAAAGCATCATCTCGGTCATGCCCATCACCGTTTGCTAAAATTTATCAAACATCATCCTGATCTCACCGTTGGAGAATTACGTAATTTATTAGGAATTACTAAACAAAGTTTAGCACGTGTTATGAAAGATGTAATACGATATCGTTATGTTCAATATAAACAGTCAAAAACGGATCGTAGAAAACGCGAGCTTTGTTTAACCGCAGAGGGAGAGCGTTTAGAAGACGAACTTTTCCAATTACAACGTAAACAATTTGTTCGTGCCTTCCGTGAAACGGGAGATCAACAATCAGTAGAGGGTTTTCAAAGAGTTCTTCACGCTATGCTCAGTCAAGAGGCCAAATATTTATTAGAAAATCGATCATCATCTAAACCAAATAAAGGATAGTAATTATGGAAGAAAGCAAAGATCGTCCAGATGACGAAAAACCGCTTCATATTTTGGTCGTGGATGATGATGAAAGATTACGCAAACTCTTAAAACGTTATTTATGTGAAAATGGTTTCCGCATCAGCAGCGCAGAATCAGCCAAAGAAGCCAGAGATATGCTCAAATTTTTGCAACCTGATGCTATTGTTCTTGATGTTTGTATGCCTGGAGAGGATGGCGTGGAATTGACCTATGCTTTGCGAGAAGAAGGTAAGGATCTACCCATTATTCTGTTAACAGCACGTGGAGAGCCAGAAGATCGCATTGCGGGGTTAGAGGCGGGGGCCGATGATTATTTAGGAAAACCTTTTGAACCAAAAGAATTACTGTTACGGCTTAAAGCGCAGTTAAGACGTTTAAAACCGCCTTCTCCAACTGATAATTTACGCGTAGTAAAGCTAGGTGAATTGGAATTTGACCCCGTCAGAGGGTTATTGAGTGGAAAAGAGGGGATCATTCATCTTACTGGAGGGGAAATCGCGTTACTTACCGTTTTGGCAAGGCGTCCTAATGAGATTTTGTCACGTGAAGATATTGCTCAGAATACAGGTGTTGAAGAAATTGGTGAACGAGCAGTTGATGTTCAGGTTACCCGTTTAAGGCGTCGTATTGAAAATGACCCAAAACAACCGCGCTTCTTACATACGGTAAGAGGTCGTGGTTACGTATTAAAACCAGGTTACTAATTCAGCGATAGGAAGAAGCTTGCCAGAACCATTTCCTCAACCGCAGGCAACCACTAAAACGGAGCCTTCTCAAAAAAGACAACATCTATGGGATCGTATAATACGGCGTGTATTACCCCGTTCTATGTTTGGTCGATCTTTGCTGATCATATTGATTCCTTTACTTTTTACTCAGGCAATTTCACTCGAACTTTTTTATGGCACATTTCTGAATATCGTTTCACGACGGTTAACAGATATGATTTCTGGCGAGATATCCTATACGGTTGATCGGTTTGCTCAGGTAAAATCGGATCGAGAGCGCCGTGATATTGTAAATCAGGTGCAAAATTTTCTTCAACTGGATGTCAGTTGGCATAAAGATAAACCAGATCTCATTAAAAAACAGCGGCACAATATCATTGGTCCTGTTGATGAGATTCTCGATCGAACCCTAAGCGATCGTTTGGGTTATCCTTTTTATGTTGATTGGGTGAGTGATGTAGAAAAAGTTACAATTTATGTAGAGATGAATGACGTTACGCTACGAATTAGCACCACTCGAAAACGGCTGGGGGCTGGATCATTATGGCTTTTTGTAGGGTGGGTCGTAGGAAGTGCATTATTATTGTTTACAATTGCCGCGTTGTTTGTATGGATTCAGGTAAAAGCAATTCGACGTCTTTCGAATGCGGTAGAGCTTTTTGGAAAAGGAAGAGATCCCGGCCCATTATGGCCTGTCGGTGCTAAGGAAATTAAAAAAGCAGCTTCAGCTTTTAATTTAATGCGCGATCGAATTCTGCGTTTTATACGACAAAGAACCGTTATTCTTGCCAGCGTTTCTCATGATTTACGAACACCACTTACAAGGATACGTTTAAGTTTAGCGATGCTTCCGCAAAAAGGAATTATCAACGCAGAAGAAGTTGCTCCCGATATTCACGATATCATTGCGGATACTGAAGAAATGGCACAAATGATCGAAGGATATTTGGCCTTTGCCAGGGGTGAGGGAATCGAAGAACCTAAAACCACCGATATGATTCAATTAATCGAAGATGCAGTTGCAGCGGCTAAACGTGCCGGTACAGAATTTATTTCTGTTTCTATTGCCGCAAATTTGCCCGATATCGTAGTAAGAGCTGGTGGTATAAGGCGTGTATTAAACAATATATTAGATAATGCACGCCGTTATGGAGGTGCTATTTCATTAAATGCCAGCCGACGTACACATGGTATCACGATTACCATTGACGATAATGGGCCAGGAATAGCAGTTGAAAAGCGTGAGAAACTCTTTAATGCGTTTGAAACAGGAAATGCAAAAAAGGGTACAGGACTCGGTTTAGCAATAGCCAGAGATATTATCGAAGCACACGGTGGAGAAATTAAGTTAAATACTAGCCCACTCGGTGGATTGAGAGTGGTTATATTTCTACCAGATTAAATTATTCGGGTTGATTGGGTATCAAAAGAAAGCCAATTTTAATTAAGCTCTAAAGACTGAAAAATTAGAGCTTATAATTTTATTACTGCAAACAAGTCAAACCTATTTGCAGTAAATATATTAATCAAAATATGCTCTATAATCTATTGAATATAAAAGATTATTTTATATTACAAAATGCTTTAGTTACCTAAAGCATTGCCCGAACTTCCGGGGCCACTTCCAATAGGATTATTACTGAATGGACCACCAGAAGAGCCAGAGGGTCCAAAGGTACTTCCCATACCCATCGCACTTAAAGGAGAATATTGTCCAATATTACCCAAGAGCTGTTGGAAAAAGTTGGTTTTGCTTCCTGGAGTAGGGGTAATCGAAGAAATCATCCGTACTGGTTTAGCATCTTTTTTATTCAGTTCTTGGATCTGTTGTAAAACACCAGATTGATCAAAATTCAAAACCAATACTTGTTGCTTGCGCACGCCAGGATAGGTCAAAGGGACGGTTCGTGTTTGCATAGAAATATAAATCCAGCTATTGGGATCAAAAGTTGCAAACGTTGTTGGGGAACCTAAAAGATCTTGAGCATCACTTTTGCTACTGCTACCGACTTTTAAATCCTGCCAGTCTTCTTTTTCAATAAAAGCACCACGCGGTTGTGGTGGCGTTGAAAAAAACGAACAAGCGGACAATAATATCCCACAGCTTAAAAGAGAAGCCATGCAAAAAAAATTGCTTTTTTTACGAGTAAGCGCAAATGTGGATTGCAAGCTCGTTAATGGAGTGACAAGAGGTTTATGATTCAAGCTTGGGTTCATAGTCGATAGATATCCCTCAAACCATGTTATTTAGAACGATAACAGACAATATTAATATTAATGCGTTATGCATTCAAAATGCCTATTGCAGTTTAACCAAAACTGCAACAAAAATATATATGGAAACGTAAAAATGATAAATCGTTCCGAGTTTTCCCGAAAAATTAATTTAAGTCAAATTAAAAACAGGAATTTTTCTATTGAAATTGAAGCAAATGAAAAAGAATGCGCTGATCTGGCAAAAAGGTTTCACTTGCCCCAAATTATGGAATTGAAATGTCATTATGATTTAACACTGATGCATCGGAATGAAATCCGCGCTATAGGCAAGTTGAAAGCATTGGTTATGCAGAATTGTGTTGTTTCATTAGAGGATTTTCCATCAGCAATTCAGGAAAGCTTTGAATTAAAATTTATTCCTGCGGATAAAATTAAGTCTTCTATAGAAGAAATTGATGAACCCGATGAAATTCCTTATGAGGGTGATTCGATTGATTTAGGTGAGGTTACATCCGAACAACTATTCCTCAGTCTTGATGCTTATCCACATAAAGAAGGTGCATCGCATCCCTTGATTCTGAACGAAGATGATTTGCCAAAAACTCAATCGAAAGAAACTAATCCTTTTGCTGTATTAAAAAGTCTTAAAAGCAAAAAAACGTAAGAATTAATTGACAAATCTATGCACTTTGATTTAATTACCTTCCATTAAACAGGGGATTATTGAGAATTTTAACAGAGTTTGCTTGCCTTTAAGAAAACTATCTGTTAATAAGCACGCCTTAATTTAATATTTTAACAGATTGTATGGAAAGGCAGCTTGCTGCTGTACCAGTCTTTAGGAAAATCAGGAGAGACCTATGGCTGTTCCTAAGAGAAAAACATCGCCGTCCCGTCGTGGTATGCGGCGTAGTCATCATGCCTTGCGGAGCGAGGCTTATGCAGAATGTGCAAATTGTGGTGAACTTAAACGTCCCCATCACGTATGCAGTCATTGCGGACATTATGATGGACGCGAAGTCGTAGCTGAAAAAGCACTGAAAGTCTCTGTTCGCATCTAGAATATAGGGGCTTCCTGTGAAGAGAATTGAAAAAGTTTTTGTGACTTAAATTTTCTTTGTTTAAATGCTGAAATGATGGCTGTCAGATCTCTTTACAGGTTAAAACGGGTTCTATGAGTGAAACAGTAAATAATTCTATATCACAATCCGATAATTATGACCTTGTTGTTGATGCAATGGGAGGCGATAAGGCGCCCGACATTGTTATCAAAGGTCTGGATATTACGGCATTAAGACACCCACAAGCAAAAATTTTACTGATTGGTGATAACAGTAAAATCAAGCCTCTTTTAGATAAACATCCCCGCGCAGCAGCAATTTGTACCATAAGACATACCGAAATTTATGTTCCTATGGATATGAAGCCAACGGCTGCTTTAAAACTGCGTGATTCTTCTTTACGCATGGCTATGGAAAGCGTTTCGCGTAAAGAGGCTAAAGGGGTTATTTCTGCTGGAAATAGCGGTGCCATGTTGGCATTGGCGAAGATCATCGTAAAAACCATGCCAGGCATTACTAGACCGGCTATGGCTGCGATTAGTCCGACCGCCAAAGGTGACATTATTATGCTGGATCTTGGGGCTAATGTTGCCTGTGATTCCAGAAACCTTGTCGAATTTGCTATAATGGGTCATGCCTTTGCAAAAGCAGTATTAGGATTACCAAACCCATCAATAGGTTTGCTTAATGTTGGTTCAGAAGAGCTAAAAGGCGACGAACGACTGCGTCAAGCTTCTGATATATTAAAACAAAGTCCGCTTTCAAAACAGTTTTATGGTTTTATCGAAGGTTATGACATAACCGCCGGGACGACTGATGTCGTTGTGACGGATGGATTTACCGGAAATGTCGCTTTAAAAACAGGTGAGGGCGCATTTCGATTAGTTTTTCACCTTTTGAAACAGGTCTATAGTTCTGGATTACGCGGTAAATTAGGTTACCTTCTCGTGCGGCCTGGTCTGGAACGTATGCGGGAATGGCTTGATCCTGGACGCTATAATGGGGCTGTTTTTGTTGGTTTAAATGGAGTAGTCGTCAAATCGCATGGCGGTGCAGACGCCGAAAGTTTTGCTTATGCGATTGATGTCGCTATGGATATGATCCAACACGGTTTCTATGATGAAATCCTGAAGGGCTTGTCACAGGTTGACTTAGATCACATCTCTAATATGACCAAAAATAAATAGATCACCATAATTTTTAATTTGAGTATTGAATAGGATATATCATGCAACGTCGCTCACGTTTCATTGGATTTGGTGGTTATCTGCCTGAACGTGTTGTCACCAATGACGAGCTCTCGTTGCAAGTGGAAACTTCTGACGCATGGATTCGTGAACGAACGGGAATTTGTCAACGTCATATTGCGAATGAAAAAGAAAGTTGTACTTTCATGGCGGTTCAAGCTGCAAAGCAGGCTTTGGAATATGCTAAAATTTCCGCCAATGAAGTCGACGCGATTATCGTTGCAACTTGTACTCCTGATAAAGTTTTCCCTTCAACAGCCGTTATGGTTCAACGTGAATTGGGAATCGAAAAAGCATTTGCTTTCGATGTTTCTTCAGCTTGTGCAGGTTTTGTATTTGCTTTGTCAGTTGCCAATAATTTTATTCAGATGGGACAGGCCAAGAATATATTGCTAATCGGTAGCGAAGTTTATTCTCGCATTATGGATTGGAATGATCGGCGGACTTGTGTTCTTTTTGGTGATGGTGCCGGTGCTGTCCTAATGACTGCGCATGATCAAGATGACGGAAATGGGGTATTAAGTGTTCATCTGCATACGGATGGGCAATATAGCGATTTATTATTTGTTGAAGGCATTCCATCTATAGGTAATGAGGGGTGTTTTTTACGAATGAATGGAAAAGAAGTTTTCCGTCATGCCGTAACCAAACTTTCTGAAACTGTTGAAGAAGCCTTAAGTGCTCATAATCTCAGTCATGAGGACATTGATTGGTTGGTGCCACATCAAGCAAATCTTCGGATTATTAATGGTATGGGTAAAAAATTAAATCTTCCGGCTAATCAAGTCGTTGTAACGGTTGATCGTCATGCTAATACTTCGGCTGCTTCGATACCATTAGCGATGAATGAGGCCATAAGAGATGGTCGTATCCAATTAGGAGATTTGGTTGTTATTGAAGCACTTGGTGGTGGATTAAGCTGGGGTTCTTCAATATTCCGCTTGTAAATTTTTTCCAGTTCACAAACATTTTAGTGAAAAAAGTTGGTTTTGAAAAATCTTTTAAGATAAAAGAGTTAGAAGCATTTATTAAAACCTTGGTAATGCTAACCTAATAATTAAAAACTCTAAAATATTGTGATTATTTTATATGCAAACTTTAACGCGTGCCGGTTTAACGGAAAAATTATATAGCCAAGTAGGGTTATCACGCAGTGAATCTGCTGCCTTGCTTGAAGAAGTTATAGGAAAAATTGTCCATACGTTGGAAAATAAAGAAACGGTTAAGATTAGCGGTTTTGGAACTTTTTCTGTTCGTAGAAAAGGTAGTCGTATTGGCAGGAATCCTAAAACAGGAAAAGAGGTTGTAATTGAACCAAGGCTTGTACTTGCTTTTCGACCGAGTCAAATGTTAAAACAGCGTATTAACAAAACCATGAACCGGAAGTCTTCCATAAAGGCTAAATAATGTCAGATATAAAATCGCCAAATGCTTCTAACCAATTGGAATCTCAAGATGATTCGATTATGGATGATAATCTTGACGATTTTATAGGTTCTGAAGATGGAGCAGTAAAAAAAGCGCCGAATGCGTTTAGAACAATCAGTGAAGTTGCGGATGAAATTCATGTTCCGCAACATGTCTTGCGTTTTTGGGAAACACGTTTCCCACAAGTGCAACCTGTTAAACGTAGTGGCGGACGGCGTTATTATCGTAGCGAAGACATTGCTATTCTTAAACATATATCGAATTTGTTATATGTTGAAGGCTATACGATTAGAGGCGTTCAGCGTTTATTAGAAGAGGATGCCTCAAGATTTGAAGAGCCGAAACCTGCAAAAACTAGTGTAGCAGCAGATGAACAATCAGTTGCTCAAGAATCAGAATCTTCGGAATCTGTAGCAAAACTCGATGACAATAACGTTTTGAATATAGGTGATAATTGTTCAGAACTTGAGAGATTACAGAAAAAAACGGTTTTTCTGACTGAATCTTTGCAAACGATTTTATCGGAATTGCAAGAACTAAGAAAATTGCTGGTTTCTTCTTAATTTTTGTTGATCATTAAGTAATAGGCTGCTATAGCCTCTTTATCCGAAAAACGGGCAGTAGCGCAGCCTGGTAGCGCATCAGTCTGGGGGACTGGGGGTCGTGGGTTCGAATCCCGCCTGCCCGATATCGAATTTAAGATTCGTTACTGAATTTCGGATTTTTTGTCCAATTATTCCATAACATAATAATAGCTGACATAATGGCTGGTCCTATAAATAGACCAATAATTCCCCATGTTTCAACGCCGCCTAAAATACTTACTAATACCCAGATAAAGGGTAATTCAGTTGATCCACCAATTAAGGCTGGACGAATAAAATGATCGGCAACAAATACAACAATAGCACCAACAACCAAGATTACGAGTGCGGCTATTGATGAAACTTGAGTTAAAGTAACCAGCGTTACAATTCCAATTGCTATAATGGGACAAAAAGGAATCATTGCAGCTATAGCCGTAAATAAACCAAACATAGCGGCATGTGGAGTTCCACAAATAGTGTAGAGAATACCCAAAAGAAACCCTTGGCCTAATCCTACAAGCACCAATCCAGAAAGTGTTCCATGAACGGAAGCAATCATCTGTTGTGCGATATTTTCACCTTGTTTGCCAAATAGACGGCGTGATCCTCTAAGACATTGTTCGATAAAACTGTCGCCATCCTTGAATAAGAAAAATAACGTTAAAATCGAAAAGATAAACAGAATTCCACGATGTAGAAGCTGAGAACCAATTTTTTGGGTTAAGTAAATCCCATGTTTTAATTGCAAGTTCGATAATAATGCAGAGGCTGATTCTGGATTTGATAAATTTTGGTCCCACCAATGAATAACTTTATCTTTTTCAAAAGGGATATTTTGCAACCAGTCAGGCGGAGGCAATCCAGAATGACTGGCTTGTGTAACCCAGTTTAATAGAACCTCAAAATCCTTACTGGCTTCGGCCACAATAATGCTAAGGGGCAACATGAAGACAAGCACAATAATGAACGAAAAAAGTAAGGGTAATAAAAAACTATATTTTTGCAGTGGCCATTTACGACGAATCTTTAAATAAAGCGGCCAGCTTGCAATGGCAAAAATCAGGCCCCATAACAAGGCGATTAAAAATGCCTTGATGGTATAAAGGCCGAATAACAATAAAATAATGGAAAGACATATCTGTGCGATACGTTGATTATGGATACGTTCTGTCAAGCTAAACTGACGAGAAGGAAGGGGGGTTTTCTGTATTTGATCAGACATGCTGTATTTCACAAATGTAAGGAATCGTTAAGTTCAAAAGTTAGTTTCAATAGCCCAACAAGCGAATGCTTGAATAAAAGCTGCCTCTTTTAACGAATCAAATCGCCCAGCTGTTCCAGCATGACCAGAATCCATATTAATTTTTAATAGTTGCGGTTTTCGTGAAAAGTTATTTTCACGTAATTTAGCAATCCATTTTGCGGGTTCCCAATAGGTGACACGCGGATCCGTAAGGCCACCAACAGCTAATATGGCTGGATAAGCTTTTTTCGCAATATTATCATAAGGAGAATAAGAAGCGATATAAGTATAGGCCAGCATGTCCTGGATTGGATTTCCCCATTCAGGCCATTCAGGGGGAGTTAATGGTAAAGTCTCATCTGACATCGTATTCAGGACGTCAACAAATGGTACCACAGCAATGATAGCGGCAAAAAGATCAGGACGCATATTTGTAATTGCCCCCATAACCATGCCACCTGCTGAACGTCCATCAGCGACAATTCGACCCGCGCGGGTATATTGATGGCTTAGCAGATATTCTGCGCATTCGATAAAATCCATAAAGCTGTTGATTTTTTCAAACTTACGTCCTGACAAAAACCAGTTCCATCCTTTTTCAGAACCTCCTCGGATATGTGCAATTGCATAAATCCAACCCCGTTTGAGGTAATTTAGATTAATAATTGAAAAATTTGGATCAATTGCATGCCCATAAGAACCATAACCATAAAGCAATAAGGGGGATGAACCATCTAGTGGTGTATCTTTATGATAGGTAACCGTGATAGGGATTAATTGACCATCTGATGCTGGTGCCAAAAGTCGTTTCGTACAAAATTGATCGGGGTCGTGACCAGAGGGTATCTGTTGCGCTTTAATAAGCTTTTTTTCGCCTGTTTTCATATGGTATTTCCACCATTGACGAGGGGTGGTCGGCGATTGATAACTGTAATAAAGCCAATCTGTTTCAGGATCAAGAATGCTATCTAAAGAAATAACATAAGATTCTTCATCACCGGTAACCAGCTGAACTTTTCCTTGTTTATCTATAATTTGTATTCGCGTATTTACATTGTTGCGTTCTAATCGAACCAGATAATTCTGATACGCAATCATTTCTATAAGATAAGTTTCAGAATCATATGGTATCCATTCTTGCCAGCGTTCGCGATTTAAAATACCGGGCTGTTTGGTAAGTGCATCAACGCTGGGAATAGCAACACGCATTAATTTAAAATTACAGGATCGATCAATATTCGTTTTTATAATAAAATGATTATCCCAATCGGTAACCTCATAAATCACACCTTTTTCGCGTTTGGTTATACATATGGGATATAAGGTCGGTTGTGCAGCAGGTATAACCCAGATTTCGCTGGTATCATGATCTTTGGCCGTTATATAAAGCCAATTATTGGACAAGCTTCGTTGTATCGAAAGAAAAAAACCAGGATTTTGTTCTAGATAAACGAGTTTATCTTGCCCAGTTGCAATATTTCTGCGGTATATTTTTGTAGGTCGTCCGTTTTCATCTCTATAAACCCAGAATAGGTATTGACTATCACCCGAAAAGGTAAAATCACCATTACAATCTGAAATATATTGTGGGAGAATCTTTCCTGTAGCTAAGTCTTTAATACTGATACGCCATATTTCAGAACCTTGTGTATCTTCAGCATAGGCTAACAAACGGTGATCTGGACTATGTTCGATTGCACCGAGTTGATAGTAATCAAACTGTCTTGCACGAGCATTAATATCCAATAATATTTCTTCTTTATTGGTTTCGCGTGATATCCGAAAATAAATGCGATATTGCAGGTCTTTCTCAAAACGTGACGCATAAAGCCAAGTTCCATCTTCTTGTGGAGGGCTACTATCTTCTGGAGCTAAGCGACTTTTCATCGCTTCAAATAAATCATTTTGTAACGCTTTAGTCCCATTCATCATTGCTTCGGTATATTGATTTTCCGCTTTTAAATATTCGGCAATATCGGATTGAAGCAATGATGGATCGTGAAGAACCTTTTGCCAATTTTCATCTTTCATCCAAGCATAATTATCGATTCGAATATGACCGAATTGTTCTATTTGTTTTGGTTTTTTCAATGGGATAGGAGGGGTGATAGTCATGTTCGAAATCCTATGATGTGTAAGATGAATTCAATATTACCGAGAATGAACGGATTAGCAGCGATACACGATGTAAGAAAATTATATTAAAAGCGGAAACGCTATTTTACTTTGACGTTACCGATCATCATTATGGGAATAATTTTCCTCTTAGACCCAGCTTTAATTGTTGATTAAGTGGTGAATGTTTGGGGATGAGCCCTTGGCGTAAAAACAAATCAATTAGTACTAAATTGACATTAAATTTGACATCATCAGTCAAACAGACTCTTTCAAAGATATCCTGTAACTTCATTAGGCGAAATTCAACAACTTCACCATCATTAGGGGTTGGAAGGAAATCTTCGGGCAACCATAAATCGTAGCAATATAATACATCACGACGCAGACCTTCAGAACGTTGCATTGAATAGGTAATCATGCTGACATATTGTGCCTGTTCGATCAGATTTTCTGGAATACTTGCTTCTTCTTCTGCTTCTTTAAACAGGGCTTTTCGGTGATCCAATCCTGCGGGAATTCCGCCAGCTACAATATGATCTAGCTTTCCAGGATCCAGGCGTTTATTTGGTGAACGCTTTCCAACCCATAGATAGATTCCATCACTTTTTTTAACAAGACCATTTAAATGAACTCCAGTTCCAATAAAACCTAATAAAGGAAGAACCGAACGATCAATCTGTCCAATTGGTTTTTCATGTGGAGATGGATAAACATCAAATAATTCATTCATTGACTGAACTGCTTTATTTTTGATTAACCGTTCTCCCAGATCCTGCAGGGATGTCGAAACATCTAATGTAACAAAGTGATCTTTATCACGAATAACCCCGGCATCTTCCAAAACAGGAAGCATATCCGGACTAATCCAACCAACAATTTTATTTTTAATTCGGAAAGGGTGATATTTACCAGGAAGTTGTGCAGAATTACAATTTTGTATGTGACGTAATAATACTTTAGGATCGGTCAGGTTCATAAAAGCTCTTACTGCTATGTGAAGGCCAAAATCAATCATATTATAGTCATTTCGATTTGATTTAAGGCAAATAGTTTATAAGGTTCAATATTAACAATTGTTGTTTTTCAATGCTAATTTTTTATAACGTATGACACGCATGTCAAAACCTTTATCTTCAGATTTTCCAAAAAACCGGACAGAACGTTCCGAATGGTCAACTATTATTGAACTTTTGTCTTATTTATGGCCGAGTAATCAACCTAAGATGCGTATAGGTTTGGTTGCTGCGACGATTTCAATGATTACGGCTAAGGTTATGGCATTATGTGTGCCGTATTTTTATAGCAAAATTGTTGATTTGCTTTCCACAGACCGAATACACGCAATGGCTATGATTCCGTTTTGGTTAATCATCGCATATGGTGGTGTTCGTATTCTTTCTAGCTTTTTTGGAGAGTTAAAAGATAGCTTATTTGCTCCCCTCCGATGTCGGATTACGCGAATTATCACATTACGCTGTTTTGAGCATATGCATCATTTATCGCTCAAATTTCATCTTAACCGTCAAACTGGAGCAATAACACGTGCGATAGAGCGTGGAAATGAAGGGGTGGAAACTATCTTTCGCATTGGGATTTTTAATATAATCCCTACGCTAATTGAAGCGCTTATGGTGATTGCAGTCATCACCAAGCTTTACAATTGGTATTATAGCCTGACGGTATGTTTAGCAATTGGTGCTTATTTCCTATTTACGATTCTGTTTACATCTTGGCGTATTCAGATCCGCCGTAAAATGAATGACATTAATAACGAAGCAAATAACAAAGCTTTGGATAGTCTTTTAAATTACGAAACCGTCAAATATTTTGGTAACGAAAAGCACGAAATAAAGCGTTATGATGAAGCCTTACATCGTTATGAAAAAGCTTCGATTACAACACAGTTAAGTTTAAATGGGCTGAATTTTGGACAATCCTTTATTATTGCAATTGCTTTGACGCTCGTTATGCTTATGGCTGCAAGAGATATTATGAATGGTGCTTTTTCAGTCGGAAAATTCGTATTAATCAATACTTATTTGATACAACTTTACCAACCGCTCAATTTCTTGGGTAGTATCTATTCCAATTTACGTCGTTCTATTGTGGATTTGGAAAATATGTTTGCCTTATTGGCGGAAACTCCAGAAATTCCAGATCAAAAAAACGCATTACCTTTGGCAGATCAACTGACCAAAGCTGGTCCCGCAAAAATCGAATTTCGGGATGTCCATTTTGCTTATAATCCTGAGCGGGAAATATTACATGGTATTAGCTTTATTGCTGAACCGGGTCAGCAAATCGCTGTCGTTGGTCCTACAGGTGCAGGGAAATCGACCTTAAGCCGGCTCTTATTCCGATTTTATGACGTTACTTCGGGAAGTATCTTAATTGAGGGTCATGATTTACAAAGCTATCGACAAGAAGACCTAAGAGGGGCCATAGGCGTAGTGCCGCAGGATACCGTTCTATTCAATGATACAATCGAATATAATATTGCTTATGGTAATTTACAGGCATCTAAGGAAGCCATTTATCAAGCAGCTCAATTAGCGCAAATTCATGATTTTATTATTTCCTTACCCGATGGTTATCAAACCAAGGTTGGAGAAAGAGGGTTAAAACTTTCTGGAGGCGAAAAACAGCGTGTAGCTATTGCGCGTGCAATCTTAAAAAATCCAAGAGTGCTTATTTTGGATGAAGCTACAAGTGCACTTGATAGTCAAACCGAACAGGAAATTCAGCAAGCATTACATATGGTGTCTATGGGAAGGACCGTTTTGATTATTGCGCATCGGTTATCGACTATTGTCAATTCTGATCGAATTTTAGTCATGGTTGATGGTATGATCAAAGAACAGGGAAATCATAAAACCCTTCTTGAAAAAGAAGGTTTGTATGCCAATATGTGGGCTATACAAGCGCAACAGGATAAAAAATAAATATATTTGTTTGTTTTTTTTAAATTTGTTTTGTAAAAATGCACTGTGTATCTTGACTAATGAAGAAATTTTAGTCATTAGCGAAGTAATATTTTCAAATCGCCGAGCGCCATGTATCGGCTTTTCTTTACCGAGGATAAAAGAATGTCTCGCCGTTGCCAGATCACAGGCAAAGGTGTACTGACAGGAAACAATGTCAGTCACGCCAATAATAAAAATCGCCGTCGTTTCCTGCCAAACTTGCAAGAAACTTCTTTAATGTCGGATATTTTAGGACATCAGGTTCGCTTACGTGCAACAGCACATGGTTTGCGTACTGTTGAACATAATGGGGGATTGGATAATTTCCTGTTAAATACTCCGAATCGTAAATTACCAGAAGAAGCGTTAGCCATTAAACGCCGTATTCTTCGGGTTCAAGATAAAAAAGTTGCAACTTCTGCCTAATCTACCTTTTGGTTCATAAGGCATTCGTTCGCGTTTTTTTAGAAACACTCTCTGTACTATTTACAGAGAGGTTTATTATTATAAAGCCGCAAGAATATTATCGAAGCGGTTCTAAGAAATTTTTTTGGTATGCAGGTCATACCCCAAATCGTTTGTGGAGGTTTTTCCTTTGTCTGCCGAGTCTGATCTTTCAAAAATCCGTAATATAGGTATTACTGCGCATATTGACGCCGGTAAAACGACGACAACTGAACGTATTCTATATTATACTGGTGTCTCCCATAAGATTGGTGAGGTTCACGAAGGGAACACCACGACTGACTATATGGAACAGGAACGCGAAAGAGGTATTACGATTACTTCTGCTGCTGTTACCTGTGAATGGAAAGCACATCGTATCAATATCATTGATACTCCAGGTCATATTGATTTTAACATCGAAGTTAACCGTTCCTTGCGTGTTCTTGATGGCGCTGTTTTCATTATTGAAGGCGTTGCTGGTGTTCAACCGCAATCAGAAACCAATTGGCGTTTAGCTGATCGTTATAATGTTCCACGTATTATCTTTATCAACAAATTAGATCGTACGGGTGCCAATTTTGATTATGCCTTTAGTACCTTAAAGGACAAGCTCGATATCGTTGCTATTCCTTTGCAGTTACCAATTGGTATTGAAGATAATTTCCAAGGTGTGGTTGATCTTGTTGAGATGAACGCAATTATCTGGGAAGGTGATGATCTCGGTGCGAAATATCATATCGAAGAAATTCCTGCCGATATGAAAGAAAAAGCCGAAGAAGCACGTCAAAATCTGTTGGATACCGCTTTAGCAGTTGATAATGCTGCGATGGAAGAATACTTCGACAAAGGTGAAGTTTCTACTGAAACCTTAAAAAAATGTATTAAAAAAGGCACAATTTCCGGCGAATTCCGTCCTGTTTTGTGCGGAACTGCATTTAAAAATAAAGGTGTTCAGCCGTTACTTGATGCTATTATTGATTATCTTCCAGCACCGAATGATGTTGAAGGTATTCGTATTGCACCTCCTGAAGATGAAGAAGTTGATGAAAATTCATTGCCAATTATTCCTGTTGATCCAGAAGGAAAATTTGCAGGATTGGCATTTAAAATCATTAATGACAAATACGGTACATTAACTTTCGTTCGTGTTTATCGCGGTATCTTACGCTCTGGCGATTCCGTTTTGAATACAACACAAGGTCATAAAGAACGTATCGGTCGTATCTTCCAGATGCATGCGGATAAGCGTATTGAAATCAAAGAAGTCCATGCTGGGGATATCGCTGCTTTCGTTGGTTTAAAAGACACGAAAACTGGCGACACATTGGCCGATCCTGCTGATCCAGTTGTTTTGGAACGTATGCATTTCCCTGTTCCAGTTATTGATATTTCTGTTGAGCCAAAAACAAAAGAAGCAGTTGAAAAAATGACAATTGCTTTACAAAAGCTGGCAGCTGAAGATCCTTCTTTGCAGCTGAAAACCGATCAGGAAACAGGTCAAACCATTCTTTCGGGTATGGGTGAATTGCACCTTGACATTATTATCGACCGTCTGCGTCGTGAATATAATGTTGATGCGAATATTGGTGCACCTCAGGTGGCTTATCGTGAAACAATCACGCAAGCGCATACAGAAACCTATACGCATAAAAAACAATCTGGTGGTGCAGGTCAGTTTGCTGAAGTTAAGATTCTTTTTGAACCTGTAGAACGGAATGAAGGCATTATCTTTGAAAACAAGATTGTTGGTGGTGCTGTTCCTAAAGAATACATTCCTGCAGTTGAAAAAGGTATCCGCAATCAAGCCTCTACCGGGGTTTTGGCTGGATTCCCAACCGTCGACTTTAAGTTTACCTTGTTAGATGGTAAATATCATGATGTTGACTCTTCATCACTGGCCTTCGAAATTGCTGGTAAAGCATGTTTCCGTGAAGGTTTGAAGAAAGCGGGTCCAGTTATTCTTGAACCTATTATGGATGTGGAAATTACCACTCCAAATGATCATGTTGGTGACGTTGTTGGTGACTTGAACCGTCGTCGTGGTATGATCCAAAGCCAGGAAACTTCTGGTAGTACGGTCATGGTTCGTGCATTAGTGCCTTTGAAAGAAATGTTTGGTTATATTTCCAATTTGCGCTCTTTAACCAAAGGTCGTGCTTCCTTTACGATGCAGTTCCATCATTATGATCCAGTTCCACGTAATGTGGCTGATGAAATTATGGCTAAATCTGCGTAAAAGATTGCATTTAAAATTAAAGGCGGTGTCCAGAAATGGGCACCGCCTTTTTTATGTTTGTTAACTTATTTCGTAAGCTATGGTGTAGGGTCGCGAAATAGTTTTTGATAAATAAAAAGAATAATAATCGCACCGATAAGAGAGAATATAAATCCTGCTTTTTCACCATCATGATAAAGATGTAATAATTGTCCTAAATAAGTACCGATTACAGATCCGCCAATACCCAGTAATGTCGTAACAATAAATCCTGCAGGCTGTCGACCTGGCATAATAAATTTTGCAATGCTACCAACGACAAAACCCACAATAACTGCCCATAATAAAGTAAGCATAATTTCTCCTTACGAATAACGCTTTACGCTGTAACTAGACAACGGTTCATAAGGAAATGAAGTTCCCTTCTGTTTCATAAAAGTATGTGGTGTAACAGAAGGGAGAATCCATAAAATAAGTTAAATGGTTAACCAAAGGCATGACTTTTGTGAATAAGGGCGATACTGATCTCACGTAATAGATTAAAATTCTTTCGTATAGGTTGAAAAATCTCTCGATCATCCATTGCATAAGCGCCTTCGTGGCGTGGTCCCTTTGTTTCATAAAAATAAAGATCAAGTACATGATCAGGAGCTTGAGGAAAGACCTTAAGAAGTAAATCAAGTGCTGTCGGAATCTCTAAACTAAGAACAGCGGTATCAAGTGCTTCACGAGTAAAATCGTGGCGTGGTGAAAAATATGGGATTTTGGTCGAAAGCATCCATATTTCTTCGATTAGTACTAATCTTAAAGCGTGAAGTAATATTTCTTCTATCTCCATATTTGGAGCTTTTTCCCAAACCGATAACAAAGCAATGTGATCTTTTTGTAATTGATGGAACATTGCTTGCGTACTGGACCATACATTTAGTCGCTTTAATCCTTGGGAAAGCGCTATATAAGATTCTTGAGTATTTGAATCTTTTTCCAATGCAGCACGATCAAGCCAAAATCCTGGATCCAGCATATAAATAATGGCTCGTAATACAGAAGCATTTGAATGTTTTAAAGCATGATAAACAAAATCTAATGAGCGTTTAAAGCGTGGACTATTTTGTAACATTTCTTCAAACATATCAGGATGAGCCGTTGCGGCTGTGCCTAAACCCTGTAAAACATTGGCATACCAGCCAAGTTGCTGCAAAATAGCATTGTTCGGAATGGCACGTAATTCACGTGGATGGCGAATGCGAGCGCTGGTGGCGGTTGTATCGCTTTGACGAATAGCGGGACGGGAACCCGTACGATCAATAAGTCCAGGGCCAAAGACACTCAATAAAGCACCATAACCTTTATCATCGACCAAGGCCGTCATCGATTCAACAATACTCGAGAAGAAATCAGCGTTAAAATCCATTGCATGATAGATTGGATCTTCAATATTTTCACTAAAATCAAAAATATGATTGGCAATAATACTGATGGTTGCATTGGCTAAAGCTTGCGAACCAAAAAGAAGATAGCCATCACCACCTTGGAATGCTGTTTCCTGACGGGTTTGAATTCCTGCATGGGATAAATGTAATTCGGTTGCACGTGGTGAAAGATATTTTAGCCGGTCATCAAGACGAAATGGATGACCACCACGCCCGATACTTTCTCCATGGGTATCAAATAAAACCAGTTGAACATCAACTAAGTCGTATTTCTTAAGTAGATTGACAATTTTGTTGCGCAATTTTTCAATGAGATAAGTTGCTGCAATTTGTCCGATAAATCGGCCTGAATCCGAATAACCAAATTGTAAACAAAGTTTACCGATTTTTCGTAAATAATTGCGCCAATGGGGAGAACGTAAAGCTTGTTCAATAATATTTGCACCGTGTCTTAATGCTTCATCGGTCTCAAATAAGGGGGATATTTCAACAAAATCCTCAATGTCAAATAAACGAGCCAACCAAAGAGCAACTAAAAGGGTATATCCACTTTCCGTTTCTGCAATTAAAAAACGGATTGGGGTAGAACTATCGATATGTTTTGTAATTTGAGTTAGCATCATCATCAGTGTCGATGCAGATGCTTGTTCCATCAGAAGCGAACCAAAATCAACAGGAACCGGTTTAACTTCATATAAAGCTTCGTTAATCGTATTAAATAATGTACGGCTATGGGATGGGTTTTCAGGATTACTTACAATTCCCAATCGTTGCCGTGCCATATTATGAACCTGCACGGAATTTAAGCGAACATGCGTATGGGCAAGGCTCATCCCATGGGCAAAGAAACCCGCTTTTGCAATTAATAAATCAATTTTGTTATTTTCAGGGATATTCTGCAATGCTTGATCAAATAGTGGTGTCAGCATTTCAGGATTATGAATGGCTTCTTCACGTCCTTCGATCAAAATGCGCGAGAATGCCGAAAATTTATCAGGATCGGGTGCTGTAGGGCAAGCTTCTTGTTGTTTTCTTACAGCGTTTAAAGCAAGTGTAATTTTATTTTTAAGTTCATCAGCCCCGTGATAAATCGGGCTAAGCTGATCTTGTAGCCGTTTCAGTTGAAGTGCTTTCATTTGAAGACGGATGCGAAGACTATCCCACCAACCGATATCGGTTCTTCCATCCGTATCATAACCTACCCAGCTACTTAAAATAATGGGTTGAGGGTATAAATTGGTCCATTGATCAGGCCAATGTTTACGAGCGTTTAAATAAATATGCCGGTTTAATAAATCCAATGCATTTCTGCCGCGTTCAATTGTTTCGATAGCCAATTGGAGTTCTTCATTTAAAGTTGGCGGAGCATTGCGACGATGTGATGTAAAAAATGGGATGCCTTTTTTATTGGCAATAGGATTGGTCGCCATATTGGCGAGTGCCGTATAAACCGAATTGGCCAAAGCAAAAGTTGGATGTGCTGTAAAGACAGCCGCAAAGCGTTTTGACTCCACCATATTTTTGAAGCATTGAAAGCTATCTTTAGTTTTTTTACTTATTTGTGCTTTTTCAATTATTCGTTTCGATATACTATCCAGGCGGTCAGCGATAATTTTCTCTTCAGTGCCGTCAACATAATCATGTAAATGTTGCGCATGTGACAAAAATGCAGAATCGCGTAAATTCTGAATAATTTCTTGTAATTGTTCAAAAGAAAGCCGGCCTGTTTTTAAGCGATTGTGAATTTTTTGTGTTAAAACTAAAACAGGGTTACCGGTGCTTTCGGTATCTTGTTTTGAAAAAATCTGGATTGCTAAAGAAACCAATGAATCAAGCGGAGAAATAGAAGGATTAGAATTGGTCATTGGAAATAAACTCATTTAAAATTTGGAACCTTTTGAGCTTATCCACTTCCTTTTATATATCGCAAGTGAGAAATAAAATAATCGTTATTTTTATAAACGCAAAGTTTGAGCATGATGCGAAAAATTTCTGAAATTGATCAACCAGCGTGGGAAGTGTTTATACGTCATCGTCGTATAGCGACGTTTTTACTTATTTTGATGGGTTTATTAACCATTATTGGTTATTTGATACCTTATTATGGCTATTTCAATGATAATTTCTGGCTTCATATTTTACGTGCAGGAACACAAGCTGGATTTATCGGAGGCCTTGCAGATTGGTTTGCAGTGACGGCTTTGTTTCGACATCCTATGGGAATACCGATACCACATACCGCGATTTTACCGATGCAGCAAAAAAGAATAGGTAAGGGGTTGGGTAATTTTGTTGCAAATCATGTGTTTACACAAAGCGATGTAAAAAAAATGCTGCATCGTGTTGATATTGCTAGCATTTTGGCAAAATATTTTACCAATCCTGCAACAATCGACATGATTACCAAAGCATTGATTAGCGCGATGCCAAAAATGCTTGATCGTATGGAAGATGGAAGAGCAAGTGCCGTTATAACGCGTCTTTTTACGCGATTATTCAGTGGTGAATCGGCATCATTGCTTGTTGCACGAGCATTAAGAGCAATGGTTGATAATCGGCATCACCAAGAAGTTCTTTCTTTTTTGCTCGCTTTATTTAAAGATAGTTTGAAAGCCAAGGAAGAAACGTTTCGTCAGCTTATTCAAGAACGGGTCCGAGAGCAGGGTGGACGTGTTTTAGGTTGGATGATTGGAAGTTCAATTGCAACAAAAGTTCTAACCGCTATTAATCAGGAGTTAGATCGCATTGATCCTGATAATTCCGAATTACGTGAAGGTTTTACACGTTGGATTCGTGAAGAAATTGATCAAATCGAAGCAGATCCAAGTCGGGGTAACCGTATTGCAGAAACGCTTACGGGAATTATTACGCATGATAGTATCAAAGGTTGGCGGGGTGATTTATGGCATCGTATTCGCGATTTAATTGAAGAGGATATGCAAAAAGATGAAAGCTGGATTGCTGGATTAATTAAAGATGGTTTGATTAATTTATCGAAACAGCTTGAAAATGATCAATTGTTCCGTCAAAAAATCTCAAATAATGTTGATAAAGTTGCCATACAATCTTTGCCATATATTCGGAACTGGTTAAGCGACTTTATTACGAATGTTGTTTCGGATTGGGATCCTGATTCTTTAATTACACGCATTGAATGCCGTGTTGGTAAGGATCTTCAATATGTAAGAATAAATGGGACAATAGTCGGATTTATCGTAGGAGCAACTTTGTTTCTTTTCCTACATTTCTGTTTTGGCCCTATAGCTGGATAAACCTTCATTTATCAAATTTATTTGATGTTTAACTTGGAATCCTTCTAAATGGACTGCTAAAGTCCTATATATTTTTAAACTTATTTATGAAATAGGTTCAATTTAAATGTGCAATGGATTTAAGGAGTAGGCTTTATAGATGTTAAAGATATCTAAGCTGGCTGATTATGCGATGATTGTCTTAATAAAACTTGATTATCATCAAAAAACAGTCGCCTCCTCTATCTTGGCTCAGGAAACAGGGATTCCTGAACCAACAGTAGCCAAAATATTGAAATTGCTTACACGTGGCAAAATTGTTCAGTCACGCCGTGGTCCTAAAAGTGGTTATTTTTTAACGTTACCATTAGAGACGATATCTATTGCACAGGTAATAACGGTAATCGATGGACCTTTGAATATTGTTGACTGTCATGAAAATCACTGCCGCGCTGATATGTTGAAATGCCCTTTAATTGAAAAATGGGGATTTATTAGCAAAAAAGTTCAGGATTTATTGGGTGGTATTAGCCTTGTCGATTTAAAGAATCATAAAATGGAAAATCAATTAGTCAGTGAAACAGAGGGGGATCGAATTGATTCAAATTCAACCTCAGAACAATCGATGGAAACATGTTTTATGCAGGAAGCGGAATAGAGTATGAATGATCGTAATCAAGATCAGGCTTTAAGAAAACAATTGGAAGAAGATTCCTATAAATGGGGATTTGAAACCAATATTGAAATGGATTATGCGCCAAAAGGTCTTAGTGAATCTATTATTCGGCTGATTTCGCAAAAAAAACAAGAACCCGAATGGATGTTGGAATGGCGGTTAAAGGCTTACCGGTTGTGGAAAACAATGACACCACCGATGTGGGGTAAGGTACGTCATCCTGTAATCGATTTTCAAGATTTACATTATTATGCGGCACCAAAGAAGAACACAGCGCCCAAATCTTTGGATGAAGTAGATCCAGAGCTATTACGGACTTATGAAAAATTAGGTATCCCACTGAAAGAAAGAGCGATCCTTGCAGGTGTTGAAGTTGATGAAAATCGCCCACCCGTAGCGATTGACGCTGTATTTGATAGTGTTTCGGTTGCGACGACATTTAAGAAAACACTCGCAGATGCTGGGGTGATTTTCTGTCCTATCTCTCAAGCAATACGACAATATCCCGAAATGATACAAAAATATTTGGGTAGTGTTGTATCACAAGGTGATAATTTTTATGCAGCATTGAATTCAGCGGTGTTCACGGATGGTTCTTTTGTTTATGTGCCTAAGGGTGTGAAATGTCCGATGGAATTATCGACCTATTTCAGAATTAATGCGCGTAACACCGGGCAATTTGAAAGGACGTTAATCATTGCTGATGATCGTGCAACGGTTTCTTATCTTGAAGGTTGTACTGCGCCACAACGTGATGAAAATCAACTGCATGCGGCCGTTGTTGAACTTATCGCTTTAGAAGATGCATTTATTAAATACTCGACAGTTCAGAATTGGTATCCAGGCGATAAAAATGGAAAAGGGGGTATTTATAATTTTGTAACGAAGCGCGGTGCATGTCGTGGTGCGCGCTCACATATTTCATGGACGCAGGTGGAAACAGGATCAGCAATAACCTGGAAATATCCATCATGTGTACTTCAAGGTGAAGAATCGGTGGGTGAATTTTATTCGGTCGCGGTAACCAATGGTTATCAGCAAGCCGATACCGGTACCAAAATGATTCATATTGGTCGTAATTCGCGCTCAACCATTTTAGCAAAAACGATTAGTGCTGGGAAATCAGATAGTACTTATCGTGGGCTAGTGCGCGTATTACCTAAGGCAAATGGAGCAAGAAATTTTACAGAATGTGATAGTTTACTGATCGGTAATCGGTGTGGGGCACATACCGTACCTTATATCGAAAGCAAAAACAGCAGTGCTAAAGTTGAACATGAAGCGACAACATCAAAAATTTCAGATGAACAGCTATTCTTTTGCCAACAAAGAGGACTTTCTAAAGAGGCAGCAATTGGATTGATTGTAAATGGTTTTTGTAAAGATGTTTTAAAGGAACTTCCTATGGAGTTTGCAGTTGAAGCACAACAATTGTTGCAGGTCACTCTTGAAGGAAGTGTTGGTTGAACAGGAATATGATGAATAACCTATTGGAAATAAAAGATTTACATGCCTCGGTTATTGAGGATTCATTAGAGAATAATCAAAAAGAGATTTTAAAAGGAATTAATTTAAACATCCCCAAAGGTGAGATCCACGTCATTATGGGGCCGAATGGATCTGGGAAATCCACATTATCCTATGTTTTATCGGGTCATCCTAATTATTGCGTTACGCAAGGTAGTGCGATTTTTAAAGGAAAAGACTTGTTAAGTATGACACCGGATCAGCGTGCAGCTGCCGGGTTGTTCTTGGCTTTTCAAACTCCTGTAGAATTACCTGGTGTAAATAATGTTAATTTTTTGCGAACTTCCTTAAATTCAATTCGAGTGGCTCGTGGAGAATCCGAATTAAATGCTGTGGATTTTCTCAAGTTAGTCCGTGAAAAAGCTAAAACACTTTCGTTTTCGATGGATATGTTAAAACGGAATGTAAATGTTGGTTTTTCCGGCGGTGAAAAAAAGCGTAACGAAGTATTACAAATGAGTTTGCTTCAACCTTCCTTTGCTATTCTTGATGAAACCGATAGTGGGCTGGATATTGATGCGTTGCGTATCGTGGCAGAAGGCGTAAATAGTTTACGTTCTCCTGATTTTTCTGCTTTAATTATTACTCACCATCAACGTTTGCTTGATTATATCAAACCGAATTATATTCATGTTCTTGCAAAAGGTCGTATTATTTATACAGGTGGGGCAGAATTATCCAACCAATTAGAATCCGAAGGATATGGTCGATTACTTGAGGAGGCTTTATGACCTCTATAGAGATGGAGAATACCTTATCAATCGGTCTTGAAAGCTTATTAAATAGAAATTCAAATTCTTCTACGCCTAAAGAACAAAAGACTGCAATTGATCTTTTAAGAAAGAACGGGTTATCGACGCAAAAAGACGAAGATTG
Source organism: uncultured Commensalibacter sp. (assembly GCA_945266285.1). GTDB lineage: Bacteria > Pseudomonadota > Alphaproteobacteria > Acetobacterales > Acetobacteraceae > Commensalibacter. The sequence continues at coordinate 82,009 of CALYOP010000007.1, read as the reverse complement.
GAAATATACAAATCTTCGTTGGTTAAATAACCATTCTTTTCATGATGCACGTCGTGTTTCGGTTGATAAGATTGAACAGTGGATTGATCGGCATGTTTTAAATAATCCTAATTTTGCTGATTTACCGCGTCTTGTTTTTGCTAACGGATTATTCTGTTCTGAATTATCAACTGCGCTTAAATGCGATAAGTTGAATATTCTTCCTGATAGTGACTTTTTTGGAGTTTTAGCACGTCCTGACCGTGAAAAAATGGCAACTTTGAATTATGCGATGCAGAACAAAAGCCAAATTATTCACGTACCCGCCGGCACACAGGCAGGACAATTATTAATTGTCAATCTTGGTCTTAATGAAAGCAATGAATATTTTTCTTTTCATCCAAGATTTATTTTTACTTTAGAAGAGAATTCACAACTTTCAATTATTGAATTGAATATTGGAGAAGGGAATTATTTTCAAAATCCATTATATGAATTTTGCATTGATTCACATGTTAAGCTTTCTTATATGCGGGTTTTGGATGAATCTAAAACAGCCTTTCATTATTCAACGCTTTATGCCGCATTAGCAGATCATACCAAGATCGATACATTTCTTTTGACACTTGGTGGAGCGATAACGCGTCAGGAAATATATGTTAAATTTCTTGGAGAATGGGGCAACTTACAACTTCAAGCTATTCAAAAATTAGCACAGCAGCAACATGGCGACTTGACCTTTCATATTAAGCATATGGTTCCACATTGTCAGTCGTTACAAAATGTAAAAAATATTTTAACCGACCATGCTCGTGGTGTTTATCAAGGTAAAATATTTGTAGATCGCATTGCTCAGAAAACAGATGGCCAACAACAGAGTCAGGCTTTGTTGTTATCCGATAACGCAGAAATCGATACAAAACCTGAATTGGAAATTTATGCGGATGATGTGAAATGTACGCATGGTGCCACGGTAGGGGCTTTGGACAAAGAACAGCTCTTTTTTCTAATGGCTCGAGGAATACCACACGAACAAGCGCGTGAAATTTTAGTGAATGCGTTTTTGAATGAAACGTTGGAAATGATACAAGATCCAGTCAACAGTAATATGATGAAACATTACCTATCTATGGATGATGAAGAGGGAGCGATCAGTTGACCGGTATCAACGAAAACGCTGCATTTGATGTGGAATTCATTCGCAAGGATTTTCCTATTCTCCAACAAAAAGTGCATGGAAAACCTTTTGTCTTTCTTGATAGTGGCGCATCTGCACAAAAACCGATTCAAGTCATAAATGCCATGAAAGAATCAGTTTATACGCAATATGCGAATGTCCATCGCGGTGCCTATACAATGAGCGCCAACATGACTGATAGCTACGAAGCAGTACGTCAACAGATTGCTAATTTTATTGGAGCGGAATCTTCAGAAGAGATCATCTTTACCAAAAATAGCACGGAAGCCATTAATCTCGTTGCGTATAGCTATGGTCGTTTATTAAAACCAGGACAAGGTGTGATTATCTCAGAAATGGAGCATCACGCGAATTTGGTTCCTTGGCAAATGTTGCGTGATCGTGCGGGTATCAATCTTTATATTGCTCCTATTCGTGACGAAGGCGAACTCGATATGCTCGCTTTAGAAACGCTATTAGCAAAAGGCAATATTGCGCTTGTTACCATTACCCATATGTCGAATGTTTTAGGCACCATTAACCCAGTAAAACTGATTGCTGAGATGGCACATAAAGCAGGCGCAAAGGTTTTATTTGATGGAAGCCAAGCAATCGTTCATCAGCATGTAAATGTTAAAGAAATTGATGCCGATTTTTATACTTTTACAGGTCATAAACTCTATGGTCCTACAGGAATAGGGGTTCTATGGGGACGTAAAGAATTACTAGAGGCAATGCCGCCTTTTATGGGGGGTGGTGATATGATTGATACGGTAACCTTTGAACATTCGACATGGGCTGATCTTCCTACGAAATTTGAAGCTGGAACACAACCAATCACCCAGGTTATTGGTCTCGGTGCAGCTATTTCTTATATTCAAAAAATTGGATATGATGTTATTGAGGCGCATGATGATAAACTCGTTCATTATGCATTAACCAAGATGAAAGAAATCCCAGGTTTGAAAATTATTGGTCATCCTTATAAACGTGGTGGCGTGATTGCTTTTGTTATGGAGAATATCCATGCACATGACATTGCGACTTTATTAGATCAGGATGGGGTTGCCATTAGAGCAGGGCATCATTGTGCAGAACCTTTATTAAAGCGGTTGCACTATACCAGTGTTGCGAGAGCAAGTTTTGGGATTTATTCGACAATTGAAGAAATTAATGTTTTTGTAAAAACTTTATATAAAATTCGTAAATTATTTTCATAATACCTTGTTTCCCAACATTCTTAGAAAGAGATCATATTACAAAGATGCAACATAGTGATAAAGACCTAGAACAGAATCAGGAGTTAAAGGGTGCTTCGGATGAAGTGCGTGCTGACACCGATAAGATCGATCAAAAACAATCACCAGTTCAACCTTGGGTACCTGATGATCAAGTAGAAGAGCAAAAAAATACAGATTCAAATGATATCGATGAAAATGCGATTATCGATGCAATTTCTACGGTTTATGATCCTGAAATTCCGGTTAATGTTTATGAATTAGGGCTCATTTATGCTGTAAATATTCATGATGATGGCCGTATTGATATAGAAATGACCCTAACTGCTCCAAATTGTCCAAGTGCTCAAGAATTACCTAATATGGTTAAAACTGCTGTGGAAAAAGTGCCGAATGTAAAAACAGTCGAGGTTGAAATCGTGTGGGACCCACCTTGGGATGTTTCTCGTATGAGTGATGAAGCACGATTAACTTTGAATATGTTTTAAAAATATGCTTAATTCTGTTGATTAATAGTGTTGATTTCTTGGAATCAAAAAAATTATGGAGTTATCACAATAGAAGATATCTAATTTCGTGAAATGAAAAGATCGATGAATAATAAATATCCTAATTTATTTTGCGCTAATTGTTGTTTTACTAGCCCTATAAAAAAATTAGACTTTAATAAATCAATTAAGGTTATAGTAAAACGATAATTCCTTATATTTTTTATAAATCTTACCAATAAGGCATAATTTTGATAGGTTTTTAAACCATCGTCATATTCTGTTAATAGAAATAGAATATCGCTTTTAAAAGCGGTTAATTACCGCTTTTTTGAAATATTAACGACGTGTTGAAAATAACATGAATGACGGTACAAAATCTCCAAATCCAATAATAATTTCGTTTGAATTATTATCATTTGATGAAATAGAAAACGTTGTTTGTTCGCTGCTTTTTGTTTTTTGATGTCGCTTCGATTTTGACAAATCTTTCTTATTGGCCACCGATTCAACAGCTTTATCTTCATTCGTTGATTGCGTAGATAGCTCATTAATATCAATTATCGGAATCGATTTTTTCGTTAGTGATTCAATCGATTCAATGACTTCTTGATCATCTGGTGTAGCAAGACTATAGGCATGTCCAACGCGGCCTGCACGACCGGTTCTGCCAATGCGATGAACATAATCTTCTGCCTGACGGGGAAGGTCATAGTTGAAAACATGGGATAAATTATCAATATCGATTCCACGTGCTGCGATATCCGAACAGACTAGGATTTTAATTTTATCTTTTTTAAATAAATCCATCGTTTCAGTACGATGGCTCTGGCTTAAATCGCCGTGTAATGCCCCTACGGAAAAGCCGTAGCGTTTTAAAGATCGAGTTAATGAATCCACGTCTTTTTTCCGATTGCAGAATATAATGGCATTCTGAACTTCTTTTTGTTTTAAAAGTTTTCGTAATGCTGGATTTTTTTGACGTTGTGGTACCATAATCAACCCGGTCTCAATTGTCTGTGCAACTGATGAGGGTGGAGAAATAATAATTTCTGCAGGATCCGATAAAAAGGAATTTGCCAAGCGTTTAATTTCTTTTGGCATAGTCGCGGATAATAAGATTGTTTGACGTTTTGTTGAAACAAGCTTTATTATTCGTTCTACATCAGGAATGAAACCCATATCCAACATACGGTCTGCTTCATCAATGACAAGTATATGGATTTGATTCAGTAAAATACCACCGCGTTCAAACAAATCCAATAAACGCCCTGGTGTTGCGATAATAATATCAACACCCCGGTTAAGGACGTCTTTTTGATCCATCATACTTTCACCACCGATAAGTAAAGCATGAGAAAGTTTCAGATATTTGCCGTATGAACTTAAATTTTCAGCTACCTGTAACGCAAGTTCCCGCGTGGGTTCTAAAATCAACGCACGTGGCATACGAGCGCGACCTCTGGTCTTAGAAAGAATTTCAAGAATGGGTAAAGTAAAAGATGCCGTCTTTCCGGTGCCTGTTTGAGCTATACCTACCAAGTCACGATTTTGGAAAATGATCGGAATGGCTTGTGCCTGAATTTGAGTAGGTGTTTTATAACCAATTTCTTCTACAGCTTTTAGGATATTCGGCGAAAAGCCAAGCTGCGAAAATAAAATGGATTCATCCTGACAAGTAATGTTCTCAGGAGATTCATTGTTTTTGGGTTGGATGTTTTTATTTTTTGAATTGTTTTTTCGTGAACGGACAGGCAAAGCGTTTATGACCTTAAACTAAAATATAAATAAATTGCTGCTATTATATATCTATAAACAATAAATAAATTTTAAAGGGAAAACAACCAATATATCTTATTGTTTTTCAATAATGAAATGGAATTGTAATGATTACAATGAGGAAAAGATAATGCTGATAAGCCCTAAAACCACAATAAGTTTGAAATAATTATAAATTTTTTCAAATTGAGTGGATTTTGGTCGTATTGTACGTCTTACCTGTTGGTAGGGTTTAACAAAAGTATAAACTTGTAACAATGCCATCAATATAATCAACGTAAGTGGAATATAATTAATCCAAATGGATGCATTAATTGGATACAGATTGCTTAAGAAAGCCTGACAAACAACAGAAAGAAAAATAGTAATCCAGTTTAAAGAAAATAATTTTTGTAAGCTTTGTAATTGCACTGAATTACGTTGTGTTTGATCCAATAATTTAAGGCATGAAGGTAAACAAAAAGCATGAAAAAATAAACTACCAATCCAAATTGCAAGGGCAATAGTATGAATAGAAATAATGCTTTTCCAAAGAAAATAAGAATGTAACATATTGTTTCCTTTAGGATTAAGATATGATTGAATCAGATAAATCATTGCTAATTGATTGAATTGGGTTTTAACTTCTAGAACAATTATTTTATTTTGGCAAAATATTGCATAGAATTAGGTTTCGTAAGGTCATTCATAAGCGCAATAAAGTTTAGAAGTTGAACATGGAGACCTTCTTAAGGCTTTTCAAGCATAAAGAGTGGAATACATGGAAGAAAAATTTTCGCAATTTGCTTTACCAACGCCATCTGAAATGGCAAAAATTGATCAAGAAGCCAGCAAAACAATTCCCGTTAAACAACTGATGGAAAATGCCGGTTGGTTTGTGGCCCGAACAATTCTAAGGTTATATAAACCTTGCAAAACAATTGTCTTATGTGGGCCAGGGAATAATGGCGGTGATGGTTACGTAACAGCTAGACTTCTTGCAAAAGAAGGTTGGCCTGTATCTATTGCAGTGCTTGCATCTCCTAAAAAAGGAAGCGATGCGGCATGGGCAGCATCCCAATGGGAAGGGCCTTATGTTGATTTTAGCGTAGAATCTGTTTCCAATGCATCATTGGTTATTGATGCTGTTTTTGGAGCAGGGTTAAGCAAACCAATCGCTGATAAAATTGCAAAAGTTTTACAAGCTGCAAATCGTATTGTTGCTATTGATATACCTTCTGGTATTGACGGTCGTACTGGTGAAATCAGAGGTTATGCTCCAAAAGTTGAACATACGATTACTTTTTTTCGCTTGAAACCAGGACATTTACTTTTTCCAGGTCGTGAATATTGTGGGAAAACGATATTAGGCGATATTGGTATTCCTGATAAAACATTACAGTCTGTTCAGGGTAATCATTGGCAGAACGAACCTGGATTATGGGAAATACCATCTTCGGATATCCATGATTATAAATATCATCGCGGTATTGTTAGTATTTGTGGTGGTAGTGAAATGACCGGAGCCGCCCGCTTGGCCGCTTTAGGGGCTAGGATGACGGGGGCAGGCTTAGTTAAAATCTTTGCTCCAGAAAATCCCGATATTTATCGCGTTGGTGATCCAGGCCTTGTGATTGAATCGCAAAAATTAGAAAAATTACTTGAAGATGAACGGTGTAAAGTCTGGATTTGTGGTCCAGGTTTATTGCCAAAAGAGGTAAAGAAGATTTTACCAATTCTAATTAAAGAAGGTAAAACTGTCTTAGTCGATGCAGGAGTTTTTCAGAAAAATGGTATTAAAGCTTTAAAAGGAGCTGCGGTTATAACGCCTCATATTGGTGAGTTTAAACGGGTATTTGGATCGATTGCTTCAACGCGTTTGGATGCTGTTAAAGAAGCTGCATCAAAATTGGGATCGGTTGTTGTTTTAAAAGGGCCAGATACCTTGATTGCGTCACCAACCGGCCAGGTTGCAGTCAATCATCATGCGTCATCTGCATTGGCAACGGCTGGTTCTGGAGATGTATTATCTGGAATTATAGGCGCATTACTTGCAACAAAGATGCCACCATGGGAAGCCGCATGCGCCGGCGTATGGTTACATGGAGAGGCAGGAAGACTAAGTAATCCGTGGCCAATTGCGGAAAATATCGTCAAATATTTAGGTCAGGCACGTGAAAATGCAAAATATTTTAAGATTTCAGAAAAATATGGTTGCTCAATTGTATAATGTGCGCTAAATCCTAACCTCTTGAAACACGGTTGTGGTTTTGCGGACGTGGTGAAATTGGGAGACACGCCAGATTTAGGTTCTGGTGGCGCAAGCCGTGGGGGTTCAAGTCCCTTCGTCCGCACCAAAATTCCGTATTGATAAATTCAAATGCTATTTTTTTTGATATCTTCTCTGAAACGTTTAATTTCATATAAACGTTTCAGAGAAGATAATAACTTATTTGACCGAGAGGATGGCCTGGCTGATGCAGGTTACTGAAACGCTTTCCGAAAGCCTTAAACGTGGCTTTAATGTCTTAATCGAAGACAAAGAATTAGAAGAAAAAAGACAAAACCGTTTAAGTGAACTGGGCAAAAAAATGGATATGCCTGGATTCCGGCCAGGGAAAATTCCACTCTCGGTTGTTAAACAGCGTTATGGTGCTTCTGTTCAAAACGAAGTCGTAAACGAGATGGTAAGGGATTCCATCGCGCAAATATTTAATGAACGGGGTTTACGTCCTGCAATTCAACCGCATGTCGTTTTAAAAGATGAATCACTTCAAGAAGGGCATAATTTAGAATTTTCTTTTGAAGTAGAATTGGTTCCAGAATTTACCATTCCAGATTTAAGCGATATTTCTTTAACCCGTTTAAAATCAACGCCTTCTGAAGATGCAATTCAAAAAGCTTTGGAAAATATTGCATCACGTCAACGTGAGTTGAAGGATATTGAAGAAGATCGTCCTGCTGCTAAAGGTGATATTCTGATTGCGGATTTCGTTGGAAAAGTCGACGGTGTTGAATTTGATGGTGGCAAAGGACAAGATGTTGCCGTTGAGCTTGGTGGATCTGGATTTATTCCTGGTTTCAGCGAACAAATGGAAGGTATGAAGCGTGATGAAAAACGTGATATTACCGTAACTTTCCCTGCTGATTATCAAGCAACACATCTTGCCGGCAAAGAGGCTGTTTTTTCAATTCATGCGAAAGCTTTAAAAGAAGGTGTTTTTCCAGCTATCGATGATGAAATGGCTAAGAAAATTGGCTTGGAAAATCTGGATCGTCTTAAAGAAGCCGTTAGCAAACAGATTTCTTCCGAATATGATCAAGCATCTCAAATGCGTTTGAAACGTGATTTGCTCGACGTTTTGGCAGGTAAGGTTGATTTTGAAGTTCCGCCTGGACTATTGAAAACTGAATTCGATCAAATCTGGCAGCATATCGAAAATGAACGTAAAGCTGGCCGTTTGGATGAAGAAGATGCTCAGAAAGACGAAGAAACGTTAAAATCTGATTATCACAAGATTGCAGAACGTCGCGTAAGGCTTGGTTTATTATTAGCTGAAATTGGCGTGAAGAATGGTATTTCTGTAACTCAGGATGAACTGCTTCAAGCAATGCGTGCGGAAGCAATGCGTTATCCTGGTCGTGAAAAAGAAGTTATCGAATTCTTCCGTAACAATCCACAGGCAGTTGAATCACTACGTGGCCCATTGTTTGAAAATAAAGTAGTCAATTATATTATTGAACTTGCAAAAGTTGAAGACAAAGAAGTAACTCCTGAAGAGCTTGCTGAAGTTCCTTCTTCAACAATTTAAATTAAATATGGATGTTTTGTTTTATGTCAAAACATCCATTCCATTTACGCTGTCTTTAGACTGGTAAAATGGTTTTTTTTAAATTATCTTTATTATAAAGTTTTTTGTATAAAGTCGGATTAGGAAAAATTAATGCGGGATTATCAGCCTTTGGAAATTTATGATAATACTCTTGTTCCTATGGTTGTCGAGCAAACTTCACGTGGAGAAAGAGCTTTCGATATCTTTTCCCGTTTGCTTAAAGAGCGAATTATTTTTCTAACCGGTGCCGTTTATGATCAAGTGGCTTCATTGATCTCAGCACAATTACTCTATCTGGAAAGTGTTAATCCCAAGAAAGAAATTTCTTTCTATATTAATAGTCCAGGCGGTGTTGTCTCTGCTGGTTTGGCAATTTATGACACAATGCAGTATATACGCTGCCCCGTTAGTACGGTTTGCATTGGTCAAGCAGCATCCATGGGATCATTATTGCTTTGTGGTGGTGAAAAAGGATATCGGTTTGCGCTACCTAATTCCCGTATCATGGTTCATCAACCTTCGGGTGGTGCTCAAGGGCAAGCAAGTGATATTGAAATTCAAGCAAAAGAAATTTTAACGATGCGTCGAAGACTCAATGAGATTTATAAAGATCATACGGGTCGTACGCTTGAGGAAATTGAACAACGTTTGGAACGTGATTCCTATATGTCTGCTGATGAAGCAAAGGAATTTGGTATTATTGATAAGGTTGTCCAAAGACGCGCAAATAACATATCGCAAGACGATTCTAAATAAGAATTAATTGCTGCACGATATTGTTTCTGATCAAATTTAGAATATATTTCTTATATGAAATTAGAACAGTTTATAAGAACATACGAGGAAAGAAAGTATTTTCCTCTGAATAGGCCTCTTGGCTATTCGAGAGGGGGAGTAACCAATGACTGATAATAGTAATGATTCCAAAAATACCCTCTATTGTTCGTTTTGTGGGAAATCTCAACATGAAGTCCGCAAATTAATCGCTGGACCAACGGTTTTCATATGTGATGAATGTGTTGAGCTTTGTATGGATATTATCCGTGAAGAGCACAAAACCCATTTAACCAAATCTCAAGAAGGGGTGCCAACACCTCGTGAAATTTGTAAAGTTCTAGATGACTACGTTATAGGTCAGAAAGCTGCAAAAAAAGTTTTATCGGTTGCTGTTCATAATCATTATAAGCGTTTGAATTATGCTTCAAAAAGCAATGATATTGAAATCGCTAAATCCAATATATTGTTGATCGGGCCAACTGGGACAGGTAAAACTTTATTAGCACAAACACTTGCTCGTATATTAGATGTTCCTTTCACTATGGCTGATGCCACTACGTTAACTGAAGCTGGTTATGTAGGTGAAGATGTCGAAAATATTATTCTAAAATTACTGCAAGCTGCGGATTATAATGTCGAACGGGCGCAGCGTGGTATCGTTTATATTGATGAAATTGATAAAATTTCACGAAAATCCGATAATCCATCAATCACACGAGATGTAAGTGGTGAAGGGGTTCAACAAGCACTTCTTAAAATTATGGAAGGAACCGTTGCTTCTGTTCCGCCACAAGGCGGCCGTAAACATCCTCAACAAGAGTTTTTACAAGTCGATACTACAAATATGTTGTTTATTTGTGGTGGTGCTTTTGCGGGTTTAGATAAAATTATTAGTGCGCGTAGTGTAGGCTCTGGTATTGGTTTTGGTGCCGAAGTTCATTCGCCTGATGATCGTTCAGTTGGCGAAGTATTCCGCCATCTTGAACCCGAAGATTTGTTGAAATTTGGATTAATCCCTGAATTTATCGGACGTTTGCCTGTTATAGCAACGCTTGATGATCTTGACGAAGCTGCTTTAATCGAAATCTTAACCAAACCTAAAAATGCTTTAGTCAAACAATACGAAAAACTTTTCCAACTTGAAAATGTGCAACTAAATTTTACGGATAGTGCATTGGAAGAGGTGGCTCATCAAGCTATTGATCGGAAAACAGGTGCTCGTGGGTTACGTTCTATTTTTGAAGCGATTTTATTATCCACGATGTTTGAACTTCCTGATCTTAAAGATGTTAGTGAAGTTGTAGTGAATAAAGATGTCGTTGAACATAAAACGACGCCTGTTTACGTTTACGGGAAAAAAGACATTACCGAACAATCGGCTTAATTATTATAGCTAAGGTTTGATTTTATGGATGTGCATGAAATCGAACCAAAAGTTACGAATAATTATTGATTAATTCGTTGATATATCAATATATTAAAGAGGGAAAAGTTATAATTGTTCCCTCAATTTTAGATTTCGTTTTCCAGTATAAATATTTCATACTATAATCACCCCCGTTACGTTATTGCTAATAATTTGTTTGACTTAATTCTGCCGTAAATCTGGAAAACAAATTATAGATTAATTATCTATAAAATAGATAAGTCCCATATTTCATGGTTATTTTTATGGGATTCTACCTCTATGTATAAGAGAATGTGCCTCATTGGGCATTCTCGTGAGATCGTCCATGTAAGGAGGTCATATTTATATGACAGATAAGAAAACCAAGCCTGAAGATAGTGAAATCAAATTAAATAATACAGAGGAATCTGATATTCAGAATTCTTCGAATACTATTCCAATTCTGCCATTGCGGGATATCGTTGTTTTTCCGCATATGATTGTTCCGCTTTTTGTTGGTCGCGAGAAATCCGTTCGTGCTTTGGAAGAAGTCACAAAGGAAAATCGTAAGATTCTTTTGGTTGCACAAAAAGATGCAGCTCAAGAAGATCCAGCAATGGAAGATATTTATCATGTTGGAACGGTTTCAACGATTTTACAGCTTTTAAAATTACCTGATGGCACAGTAAAGGTACTAGTCGAAGGTGATAAACGTGCACTTATTACAAAATTTAAAGATGGCGAACATTTTTTCGAAGCCGAAATCGAAGAAATTGATGAAAATTTTGAAGAAACAAAAGAGCTAGAAGCTTTAGCTCGGACTGTGACGTCGCAGTTTGAACAATATATGAAGCTTAATAAAAAAATTGCACCTGAAGTTTTGGTTGCCGTAAACCAAATTGAAAATGTTGCAAAACTTGCTGATACGGTTACGAGTCATCTGAATCTTAAGGTTTCTGAAAAACAGGCAATTTTAGAAACGATTCCGATCAATGAGCGTTTGGAAAAATTATTTGCGCATTTGGAATCTGAAATTAGTGTTTTACAGGTTGAGAAACGGATTCGAAACCGTGTAAAAAAACAGATGGAAAAAACCCAACGTGAATATTATCTGAATGAGCAATTAAAGGCTATTCAGAAAGAACTCGGCGAAGGTGAAGACGGTAAAGACGAACTGTCAGAATTAGAAGAAAAAATTAAGAAAACCAGATTAACGGCTGAAGCACGGGATAAGGCATTAGCTGACCTTAGAAAATTGCGTTCAATGAGTCCAATGTCTGCTGAGGCTACCGTAGTACGGAATTATCTGGATTGGATTGTTGGGATTCCATGGAAAAAACGTTCCAAAATTTCTCGTGATTTAAAAGAGGCTGAGAAAATACTGGATCAGGATCATTATGGTCTTGAGAAAGTAAAAGAACGAATCCTTGAATATCTGGCTGTTCAGGCACGTTCATCGAAACTTAAAGGCCCGATTCTGTGTTTGGTTGGTCCTCCAGGTGTCGGTAAGACTTCACTTGCACGCTCAATAGCTAAAGCAACAGGTCGAAATTATGTGCGTATGTCTTTGGGCGGTGTTCGTGATGAAGCCGAGATTCGAGGACATCGTAGAACCTATATTGGTGCGATGCCTGGTAAAATCATTCAAGGAATGAAAAAAGCAAAAACATCGAATCCATTATTCTTATTGGATGAGATTGATAAATTGGGTTCGGATTGGCGTGGTGATCCAAGTTCAGCATTGCTTGAGGTATTGGATCCTGAACAGAATTCGACCTTTGCTGATCATTATCTTGAGGTTGATTATGACTTGTCTGATGTCATGTTTGTCACGACATCAAATAGTTATAATATGCCGCAGCCATTATTAGATCGCATGGAAATTATTCGGATCTCGGGCTATACCGAAGATGAAAAAATTGAAATTGCGCGCCGGCATTTGATTAAAAAACAAGGTGAAGCACATAATCTTAAACCTGAAGAATGGTCTGTTAGCGATGATGTTCTACGCGAATTGGTTCGCACTTATACACGCGAAGCCGGTGTTCGTAATCTAGAACGTGAAATCGCTAAGCTAGCACGTAAAATTGTTAAGAAGATTGTTTCTGGCGAATGTGAACATGTTGATGTAACGCTGGATAATCTTGAAGAATTCGCAGGCATTAAGCGATTCCATTATGGTGAAACCGAATCAGAAGATATGATTGGTGTCGTAACAGGATTGGCCTGGACTGAAGTTGGTGGAGATATATTACACATTGAAAGTGTAATGGTGCCAGGAAAAGGGAATATTAAAAATACCGGTAAGCTTGGCGACGTTATGCAAGAAAGTGTTTCTGCTGCATTATCTTATGTCAAAAGTAGGTCAACAATGTTTGGTATCAAACCGACCTTGTTTGAAAAAAGAGATATTCACGTTCACGTACCCGAAGGCGCGACTCCTAAAGATGGCCCTTCAGCAGGTGTTGCTATGGCGACATCAATTGTAAGTGTCATGACAGGGATACCTATTCGTCGTGATATTGCTATGACGGGTGAAATAACGTTACGTGGTCGTGTTTTACCTATTGGTGGGCTTAAAGAAAAATTGTTGGCTGCGCTTAGAGCAGGAATTAAAACGGCATTCATCCCTAAAGAAAATGAAAAAGATCTTGTTGAAATTCCTGAAGTCGTTAAAAAGAACATTGATATTGTTCCGGTATCGCATGTTGATGAGATTATTAACAAAGCGCTGATTCGTCCACCTGAACCCATTGAATGGGAAGAGCCAACAGAATCGGTGGCTACACAGGCTGCTATACCGGCACAAACAGGATTGGCGCATTAAATTTGTGGTGAAGTTGCAACCTCATGCAAGTTTCATGCGATAAATTACTGTTAAATCTATGTCTGGAGTTGACGTGCGTAAAAAGCACGTCATAGTTTAGCTTAGTATAAAGTTTACTTAAATCTGTATCGTTTATGTGGAAGATAAAACATGGAAAAGCCGCTTAATAAACAAGAACTCGTTGCTGCAGTTGCAGAAAAAGTTGAATTACCAAAAGCCAAAGCAAGTGAAGTCGTCGATGCAGTATTAAGCACGATTGAAGAAACACTGGCAAAAAAACAAGAAGTACGTCTTGTTGGTTTTGGTAGCTTTGTAACTGCTAAACGTAAGGCTGCAAAAGGCCGTAACCCTCGGACAGGAGAAGAAATTAATATCCCAGCTTCTACTTCAGTACGCTTCAAACCAGGAAAAATTTTAAAAGAAGCAGTTAGCCGTTGATTTTTTAATTTAAACGCGCTATGAAGGCGACGGCTTCGATGATAAGAGGCCGTTGTTTGATTTTTAACAAAGGGCGATTAGCTCAGCGGTAGAGCGTCTCGTTTACACCGAGAGGGTCGGCAGTTCAATCCTGTCATCGCCCACCATTTTAAAAATCAGATGACAACTTGCGATGTTAAAAAAGGTTTAAAAAAATTAATTTTTAAGCTTGATGTTTTAAGCAAGTTGGACTAAAAGAAGAACACACCACGCGGGTGTAGCTCAGTTTGGTTAGAGCGCCGGCCTGTCACGCCGGAGGTCGCGGGTTCGAGCCCCGTCACTCGCGCCACTTTAATAAGGTGGCTTCTTATATTCCCCATAAAAAATATTATATATGAATAATGAGTATCGCGTTTTGGTATTATTAAAATACTGAAAGTTTCCATCTCGTTAAAAAAATCAACTTTTTAAGATTTTTTTAAAATGACTATGAAAAATTCGCGATATCGCCTAAATAGGCATACAAGTATTGCAACGTGAGCGAAAATATCTCTCGCGACGAACTTGTTTTTAAAATATCATATTCAAGAGTATGCTAATGCAATCTATTTGTGGTGAATATCTTCCTGTTGTTATTTTTGCAGCGATTTCTTTATTGATAGCCTGCGGAATGCTTGTTGCGCCGTTATTTTGTGCGCGTCAAAAACCATATGCTGAAAAGCAGGCTCCTTATGAATGTGGTTTTCCAGCATTTGAAGATGCTCGTCAGCGTTTTGATGTGCGTTATTATCTGGTTGGTATTCTCTTTATTATCTTTGATTTGGAAATTGTATTTCTATTCCCATGGGCCATTAGTTTGTCATGGATAGGACTCTTTGGTTTCTTGTCCATGGTTGCATTTCTGGTTGTACTGACCGTTGGTTTTATATACGAATGGTGCAAAGGTGCTATGGAATGGGATTAATTTTAAAAGTAAGATTATATTAACTATTGAACAAAATTTTTGCGGACGAAAAACATTATGAGTCAGGATAAGACACCCGTTTCAGGTGCCTCGGAATTAGACAAGATATATTGGAATCAGGAAGCTTTAGCTCCTGGTGCCGAACAGGAAGCCGTCATTAAAGGGATTACTGGGGCGATTACTGACAAAGGGTTTGTGGTTGCTAAATTGGATCAATTAGTCAATTGGGGCCGAACAGGAAGTTTATGGCCAATGACTTTTGGATTGGCTTGCTGTGCCGTTGAAATGATTCATGCTTATATGCCACGTTACGATTTGGATCGTATGGGAGTCGTTCCCATGGGGTCGCCTCGTCAAGCGGATGTTATGTTGGTTGCCGGAACAGTAACTAATAAAATGGCCCCTGCATTGCGTAGACTTTATGATCAGATGTCTGAACCTCGTTGGGTTTTGTCGATGGGATCTTGCGCAAATGGTGGCGGATATTACCATTATTCATATTCTGTTGTACGTGGATGTGATCGTATTGTTCCAGTTGATGTCTATGTTCCTGGTTGTCCACCCACAGCAGAAGCGCTGGTTTATGGCATTATGTTGCTGAAGAAAAAGATTCAACGAACAGGGACGATTCTTCGTGGTTGATATTGAAAAAAATAATGCGGGTTGGGTTGCTAATCCCGAACGTCTTAAATCGATAGCATTTATGTTAATGACTTCGGTTAAAGGGGTGACTCGTGCAGGCTTTGATCTGAATGAACTCGTGGTTCGTGTCGAACGTGATCAATTGCTTAAGCTGTTAGTTTTGTTGCGTGACCATCATTTATGTCGTTTTGAACAGTTGATGGATCTTTGTGGTGTCGATTTTCCACAAGAAAAAGAGCGTTTTGAAGTTGTTTATAACTTATTATCTGTTTCGTTAAATCAACGTATAAGAGTTATTGTTAAAACAGATGAATATACGCCAATCCCATCGGTACACCATATTTGGGGTAGTGCCACATGGTGGGAACGTGAATGTTACGATTTAATGGGTGTTTTATTTTCTGGCCAACCTGATCTTAGAAGAATTCTAACGGATTATGGTTTTGAGGGGCATCCCCTTCGTAAAGATTTCCCGCTTACTGGTTATGTCGAGGTTCGTTATGACGTTGATCAAGGTCAGGTTGTTTATGAACCCGTTAAATTAACGCAAGATTTGCGGCAATTTAATTTTGATTCTCCTTGGGAAGGTTTAGTGACTTTACCCGGTGATGAAAAATTTTTTGAAAAACGTCAGAATATTAAGCCGTATTCATTTTAATTTTTAGTTTATGACGAAAATAAAACGGCAAAAGGATATTTGATGAACGAAGCTAAACAACAGGAAATTCCATCTGACGCACGAAATGTGTCTGCTGAAATCCAGCAAAACGACATTCGCGTGATGGAAGGAGATTCCCACACCCTGAATTTTGGTCCTCAGCATCCATCTGCGCATGGTGTTTTGCGTGTTGTTATGGAGCTGGAAGGTGAAATTGTAAAACGGGCGACACCGCATGTTGGATTATTACATCGCGGTACTGAAAAACTGTTAGAATATAAGAGTTATCATAAAGGCTTACCTTATTTTGATCGCCTTGATTATGCATCTCCTATGTGTGAAGAACATGCATTTGTTCTTGCAACAGAAAAGCTTTTACAAGTTGAGGTGCCCGATCGAGCAAAATGGGTTCGTGTTCTTTTCGCTGAAATTACACGGATACTTAACCATTTATTGAATGTTACCGCTTTTGCGCTTGATTGTGGTGCAATGACACCATCGCTTTGGGCTTATGAAGAACGTGAAAAGCTTATGGAATTTTATGAAGGGGTGTCGGGTGCACGCTTTCATGCCAATTATTTTCGTCATGGTGGAGTTGCCAAAGATCTTCCAGAAGGGATGGAAGATAAGATTGGAAAATGGGTTAAAGACTTTCCGAAACTGATTGATGATATTGAAAATTTATTAACCAATAACCGGATTTGGAAACAAAGAACGGTTGGTATTGGTGTTTGCACTACTGAACAAGCATTATCATGGGGTTTTTCTGGTCCTTGTATTCGTGCTTCGGGTGTTCCTTGGGATTTAAGACGTTCTCAACCTTATGATAATTATGACAAGGTTGAATTTCAGGTTCCTGTTGCGCGTCACGGCGATTGTTATGATCGTTATTTAATTCGCGTAGCCGAATTGCGTGAAAGTGCAAAAATTATCGAACAATGCCTTCAAAAAATGAAACCTGGACCGATTAAAGTTGAAGATAACAAGATATCGCCACCTAAGCGTAAAGATATGAAGCATTCGATGGAAGCACTTATTCATCACTTTAAACTTTATAGTGAAGGCTTCCATGTTCCTGCTGGTGCAACCTATACTGCTGTTGAAAGTCCAAAGGGTGAATTTGGTGTTTATCTGGTTGCAGATGGCAGCAGCAAACCTTATCGTTGTAAAATAAGGCCGACAGGATTTGCGCATTTACAAGCTTTAGACATATTGTCCCATCGACATATGTTGGCAGATATGGTTGCCATTATTGGATCATTGGATTTGGTTTTCGGTGAAGTGGATAGATAGAGGTTATGTCAGATAAATTGGTAATTAAACAACCTGAAGAATTCGCTTTTGATGCTGAAAGCGAAAAACAGATTGAAAAGATTCTGTCAAAATATCCACCCAAACGGAAAGCCAGTGCGGTTATACCTTTGCTTTATGTTGTACAAGATCAGATGAATCGACAAACAAAGAGTGCATGGGTTCCAAAGGTTGCGATGCAGGTTGTAGCTGAACGTTTGGAAATTGCGCCGATCCGAGTTTATGAAATTGCTTCATTCTATACGATGTTCAACTTAAAACCGATTGGGCAATATCATCTTCAAGTATGTACAACAACGCCATGTTGGTTACGTGGTTCGGATAACGTTGTAGCCGCTTGTATGAAAGCGACCGGGATTGAGAAAATCGGCCAAACCAGTAATGATGGTTTATTTACGCTTTCTGAAGTTGAATGTTTGGGTGCATGTGCAAACGCACCCATTTTACAAGTTGATCATGATTATTATGAAGATATGAATGCGGCATCTACCGAAGCGCTTATTGAAGCATTGCGTCGGGGAGAACGGCCCAAACCAGGTTCTCAGATAGGTCGTTTGAATTCAGCACCTATTGATCATCAAGTTTCTTCAAATAAACCTGAAGCCAAGTCGTCTAGTGAAGGGGCAAATAATGTTAAGTGATAAAGATCGGATATTTACCAATCTTTATGGTCATGATGATTGGCATTTAGCCGGTGCTCGTAAACGAGGAGACTGGGATAATACCAAAGCCATTTTGGCATTGGGTCGTGAAACGATTATTAAGACAATCATCGAATCAGGATTGCGTGGTCGTGGTGGAGCAGGGTTCTCAACAGGTATGAAATGGTCATTCATGCCAAAGAAAGAGGGACCATTACCGCATTACATGGTGATTAATGGGGATGAATCCGAACCTGGCACTTGTAAGGACCGTGAAGTTATGCGTCATGAGCCACATAAAATTGTAGAAGGTGCATTATTAGCATCTTTTGCGATTGGGGCTCATACGGCTTATATTTATATTCGTGGTGAATATTATAATGAAGCTAATCACTTACAAGCCGCTATTGATGAAGCTTATGAAGCTGGATTAATTGGTAAGAATGCCTGTGGTAGCGGATGGGATTTTGATTTTTATATTCATCGTGGTGCTGGTGCTTATATTTGTGGTGAAGAAACTGCACAGCTGGAAAGCCTTGAAGGTAAAAAAGGCATGCCACGACTTAAACCACCTTTTCCAGCAGGTAGTGGTCTTTATGGTTGTCCAACAACAATTAATAACGTCGAAAGTATTTCGGTAACTCCAACGATTATGCGTCGTGGTGCAGCATGGTTCGCAGGGATTGGACGGCCTAATAATACAGGGCCAAAACTGATGGCCCTTTCTGGGCATATTGAAAAACCATGTGTTTTTGAAGAAGCATTAGGTGTTCCATTAAAAAAAATTATCGAAAAACATGGTGGTGGCGTAAGAGGGGGATGGGATAACCTTCTGGCAGTAATACCGGGGGGAAGTACTATGCCGCTATTGACCAAAGAGGTCTGCGAGACCGTTTTAATGGATTTCGATGATTTGCGTAAAGTTGGTTCTGGTTTAGGTACTGCCGGAATTATCGTCATGGATAAATCAACAGATTTGATCAAAGCAATTGCGCGTATTTCAGCTTTTTATAAACATGAAAGTTGTGGGCAATGTAGTCCTTGTCGCGAAGGATCGGGATGGGTCATGCGTGTTATGCAACGTATGGTCGAAGGGCGTGCAGAGATTGAAGAAATTGATCTGCTTGAAAAAATAACGGGCCAAATTGAAAATGCTACGATTTGTGCAATGGGAATGTCGGTTGCTTGGCCAGTGCAAGCTTTAATTCGTAATTTCCGTCCTATGATGGAACAACGTATTCATGAATATAAAGCAAATCATGGTGGAGCAACACAAGTTCAGGTGCCTGCGGAATTTTCTGTGGGGGCTAGGTAAGTAAGATGACGAAGTTAACGGTTGATGGTATTCAAGTAGAAGTTCCAAGTGGAACTTCAGTATTGCAGGCTTGCGAAGTAGCGGGCAAAGAAATTCCACGATTTTGTTATCATGAACGTTTATCAGTTGCCGGTAATTGCCGTATGTGCATTGTTGAAATTGCCGGTTCTCGTAAACCTTTGGTTTCTTCGTGTTCTCAACCTGTTGGGGAGGGAATGGTCGTTAAAACGGATACCGAAGCCGTTCGTGCAGCCCGACGTGGAACGATGGAGCTTTTGCTGATTAATCATCCTCTTGATTGTCCTATCTGCGATCAAGGGGGGGAATGTGATTTACAAGATCAGGCATTTGCTTATGGTAGAGATTGCTCACGTTTTTCAGAAAAAAAACGCGCAGTACGTGACAAATATATGGGACCATTGATTCGGACGGTTATGACGCGTTGCATCCAATGTTCGCGTTGTATCCGTTTTACGAATGAAATTGCGGGTGTTCCTGAACTAGGTGGTATTAACAGAGGGGAAAATCTGGAAATAACACCTTTTATTGAACAAGGGTTAAGTTCAGAATTATCAGGCAATTTAATCGATGTTTGTCCTGTGGGTGCATTAACCTCACGTCCAACAGCATTCCATTTTCGTTCATGGGAATTGAAAAATTCTGATGCGATTGATGTTATGGATGCCGTTGGTACGAATATCATGATTCAAGTGCGCGGTAATGAAGTCATGAGAATATTGCCGCGTATTAATGATGATGTGAATGAGGAATGGCTATCGGATAAAGGACGTTTTTCCCTTGATGGTTTGAAAAATCGCCGTTTAGATAGACCATGGGTTCGGATTAATGGGAAATTAACAGAAGTTTCATGGGAAGAGGCGGTTAATGCTGCAGCTACCAAATTGAAATCTGTATCAGCGGATCGTATCGGTGCCATTGCAGGCGATCTTTGTGATGCCGAAAGTATGTTTGCGCTTAAGCAATTGATGAATAACCTGGGATCTTCGAATACCGATTGCTGTCAGGATGGTGCTTTTTATGATTTATCACAAAGAGGACTTTATCTTTTCAATAGCACGATTGCCGGTATTGAAAATGCAGATGCATTATTGATTATTGGTTCATTTCCAAGACATGAAGCCCCCGTGTTAAATGCGCGTATCCGTAAACGTTGGCTTTCATTAACACAAGAATTTCCTATCGGGATGGTAGGACCATTACCATCAGATCCTAATTATAAAGTTTCTCATCTGGGACAAGATTTATCGGTTATTGATCAAATTCTGGAAGGGAAACATGATTTTGCTGAAATATTGAAATCAGCAAAAAAGCCGATGATTATTTTGGGACATGGTGCTTTAACCCGTTCGGATGCATCAGCTATTTTCTCGAAAGTAGTTCAATTAGCAACAAAATATGAAGTTGTTACACCAAATTGGAATGGCTTTAACGTTCTTCATCATTCGGCATCGCGTGTCGCAGGTCTTGATCTTGGTTTTGTTCCACAAAATCAAGGGAAAAATATCGCTGCAATGTTGAATAATGGGGTCGAAGTTTTATGGCTTCTAGATGCAGATGAATTCGATGTAAAGACTATTCCAGATAATTGTTTTGTTATCTATCAAGGACATCACGGTGAAAAGGCAGCAGCAAGAGCGGATGTTATTTTGCCAGGTGCAACATATACCGAAAAATCAGGAACTTATACGAATACGGAAGGACGCGTTCAACGAAGTTACCGTGCAATATTCCCACCGGGAATGGCGAAGGAAGATTGGTCAATTATTGTTGCTGTTGCGAAAGCCTGTGAACATGAATTGCCTTTTTACGATCTAGAATCACTTCGTGATCAGATGGTAAAAAATCATCCTGTTTTTGCATCAATAGGTTTACAAGAATCAAATCTTGATTTGCAAAAATATACGGGTGCGACTTCGAAGAATATTGAAAAACAACCGGTTATGTCTATTATTTCAGACTATTTCTTAACGAATTCCATCAGTCGAGCAAGTTCGACGATGCAGGAATGCTCGAAATTGCGTCAAACAATTTCAGCAGAAGCGGCGGAGTAAATCCTGGTGGCGCATTTCTTTTTATATACGACAATAGGTTCCATTTTACTTATTGTTCTTAAAACATTTGCTGTATTAGTACCCTTATTAGTAGGCATTGCTTATTTAACATGGATGGAACGTAAAGTTCTGGCGGCGATTATGTTACGTCGTGGTCCCAACGTTGTTGGGCCATTTGGATTGATGCAGCCCTTTGCTGATGCCGTTAAAATGATGTTTAAGGAAACAACAATCCCAGCTAGAGCAAATCGTTTCTTGTTTTTTCTGGCTCCTGTGATTTCTTTTACATTGGCATTGGCCGCATGGGTTGTTATCCCTACAAATAACGGATGGGCAGTTGCTAATCTTAATGTTGGGGTGTTTTACCTTCTGGCGCTTTCTTCTCTTGGCGTGTATGGAATTTTGTTGGCCGGATGGGCATCGAATTCAAAATATCCGTTATTTGGTGCAATGCGTGCAACTGCGCAAATGATTGCTTATGAAGTTTCTTTAGGGTTAGTCATTGTTTCAGTATTGTTATTGGTTGGAAGTGCCAATCTTAATGATATTGTGCTTGCGCAACGGCATATCTGGTTTTGTATACCATTATTTCCTATTTTCATTATTTTCTTTATTTCTGCTTTGGCTGAGACTAATCGCCCACCCTTTGATTTCGCGGTTGGTGAAAGTGAATTGGTGGCTGGGTTTTTCAGTGAATATTCCTCACTCGCTTTTGGTCTTTTCTTCTTAGCAGAATATGGAAACATGATTTTAATGTCAGCGATGACATCGGTATTATTTTTAGGTGGCTGGTTACCGCTTTTTGACATTGCGCCTTTTAATTGGTTACCGGGACCATTTTGGTTAATTTTAAAGATATTATTCTGTTTATTCTGTTTTATCTGGGTTCGTAGTGCTTTTCCTCGGTATCGTTACGATCAGCTTATGCGTCTTGGATGGAAAGTCTTTTTACCCTTTAGTTTGATATGGGTAGTATTAACTGCGGGATTTTTAATGGCAACGGGACTTTTACCAAATGGAGGGGTCAGCTGATGAGTTTTATTGATAGAACAGCCAGATCCTTTCTACTGTCAGAATTACTGACAGGATTAGGGGTTACATTACGATATATGTTCAAACCCAAGGCAACGATTAATTATCCTTATGAAAAAAGCCCGCTTTCTCCGCGGTTTCGTGGCGAACATGCTTTACGACGTTATCCAAATGGGGAAGAAAGATGTATTGCCTGTAAATTATGTGAGGCGACATGTCCAGCAGAGGCAATAACAATTGAGGCAGAACCCAGAGATGATGGTTCTCGACGAACCACGCGTTACGACATTGACATGACAAAATGTATTTATTGCGGTTTATGTCAGGAAGCGTGTCCCGTGGATGCGATTGTTCAGGGGCCTAATTATGAATTTGCAACTGAAACCCGTGAAGAATTAATGTACAACAAAGCAAAATTGCTCGCGAATGGTGATCAATGGGAAAGTGCATTGATTCGTCGGCTAGAACAAGATGCACCCTATCGGTAAGCAGAGATATTGTGATGAGTAAAATAATTTTAATTAAGTATGGCTTTCTAAAAGCCCTGCATCAAGGGATAGGATAATGATGACCGTTATTCTTTTCTATGTATTTGCAGCAATTCTGATCGTATCTGCTGTTATGGTCGTATCGGCTAGAAATTCTGTGCATGCTGCGCTTTTTCTGGTTTTGGCATTTTGTAATGCAGCAGGTTTATTCTTAATAGCTGGTGCGGAATTTTTGGCGATTATGCTAATCACCATTTATGCCGGCGCTGTGATGATTTTGTTTTTGTTTGTCGTAATGACGATGAATACGAATCTGGTACAAGCCCGTGAAGGGGTGCAACGTTATATGCCTTTGGGCCTTTTGGTTGCCGGTGTACTGGTTTTCGAATTAGTCATGGTGGCATTAAATTACAAAATTGATCCAAAGATTATTGATGTTGTATCGCAACCAAACTTAAAGGCTATTCCTAATACAACAGCATTAGGTTCAGCAATTTATACACATTATATTTTATTATTTCAGATTAGTGGTCTGGTTTTATTGGTTGCGATGATTGGTGCGATCGTTCTGACATTACGTCATCGTCCGATTAATCGTCGTCAAAATATTACGCGTCAGCATATGCGTGAACCAGTACAAACTTTGGAAATGAAATCAGTAAACCTCAATCAAGGGGTTGAAGAAAATGGTGGATTTTTACGCCCCAAAGATTCTTATTACGGTATTGCTGAAAAAGATTCTTTTGGTCCAAGTCCCGGAGATAAAATGGATATTACTGAAAAAAGACAGAAAGGAGAGTAAAAAAAATGAATATTATTCATACAATTGGCCTTGCTCCCTATCTGACCGTTAGCGCTGGACTTTTAGCGATTGGTATGTTTGGGATTTTTGCTAACAGAAAGAATTTATTGGTTGTATTGATGTCTATTGAACTCATACTTCTGTCCGCTAATTTGAATTTGATTGCTTTTTCTTCTGCACTGCAAAATTTGACGGGACAGATTATGGTTGTATTCAGCTTAACCATTGCGGCGGCTGAATCTGCGATTGGGATTGCGATTATTGTTGCATATTTCCGCAATCGTCATTCTGTTCAAATCGAAGATGCTTCGATAATGAAGGGATGATAAATCATATGACACCTATGACATCATCGTTATTTATAACGTCAGTATTTTCGCCTTTAGCTGGTTTTTTGTTGGCTGGCTTGCTTGGTAAAGTAGCAGGTAATAAATTTGCACAGTTTATTTCTATCCTGTGTATGGTTTTGTCATCTGTTTTTGCATGGATTGTATTATATCAGTATTTTCATAGTGGATTAACAGGTGGATCAGCAGTCGTATTTAACTGGATCAATGCTGGTACATTTCATGCTAATTGGTATTTACGTTTAGATATCTTATCCATCAGTATGCTGACTATGGTTAGTAGTGTATCACTGCTTATTCATATCTACAGCGTTGGATATATGGCTCATGACGAAATGCCTTCCTACCGCTTCTTTGCTTATTTATCGTTGTTTACGTTCAGCATGTTAATGTTGGTAACCTCTGATAATCTTATTGAGTTGTTTTTCGGTTGGGAAGGCGTCGGGCTTGCAAGTTATTTGTTGATTGGATATTGGTATAATCGACCTTCAGCACTTCAAGCAGCGATTAAGGCATTTGTTGTTAATCGTATTGCCGATTTATTCTTTTTATTAGGCATTTGCTTGTTATTTATTCAATTTGGGTCGATTTTTTATGCTGATATTTTTGCAAAAATACCCCTATTGGTCGATAACCACTACCATATCTTAGGAAGCGATGTTCGTCTTTATGAGGTAATTGCATTTCTTCTCTTTGTCGGAGCCATGGGTAAATCAGCACAATTGTTTTTCCATGTATGGTTACCAGATGCGATGGAAGGTCCAACGCCCGTTTCTGCATTAATTCACGCCGCTACAATGGTAACGGCTGGTGTTTTTTTAATGGCAAGAATGTCGCCATTGGTTGAATTTGCTCCACACGTTAAAACATTTATTATCGTTATTGGTGCTACGACAGCTTTTTTTGCTGCGACGGTTGCTTTGGTTCAACCAGATATCAAAAAATCGATCGCTTATTCAACTTGTTCACAATTAGGATATATGTTTGTTGCCGTTGGGGTTGGTGCTTATCAGGTATCAATATTTCATTTAACAACGCATGCATTTTTTAAAGCATTATTGTTTCTTGGAGCCGGCGCCGTTATTCATGCTTTGCATGATGAACAGAATATGTTCAAAATGGGTGGCCTGGCAAAAAAGATGCCCTTAACTTGTGTTTCAATGTGGATTGGTTGCTTAGCATTAGCAGGTATTTTCCCATTTGCAGGATATTTTTCTAAAGATGCGATTTTAGAAACCGCTTGGATGACACATTCAACTGTGGGATATTATGCATGGGCGATGACAGCTATTACGGCATTTTTGACTGCTTTTTATAGCTGGCGTTTATTAATCCTTGTATTTCATGGACAGCCTAGAGATATTACGATTTTTAATCCGGCAAAAGAAGCACCGAATAGCATGGGAATACCATTGGTCGTATTAGCTATTGCTTCCGTTGTTGGTGGTTATCTGTTGGCACCATATTATATTGGAAGTCATCAAGTTGCATTCTGGAATAATTCCATTCTAAACGCTCCTGATAATCATATCATGCAGATTTTCTATCATACGCCGATATTGATTGCTTATATGCCATTAATTTTGGGTATATTAGGGATTGCATTAGCATATTTCCTTTATAAAATTTGTCCGGCTATTCCTTTAATTTTTGCAATGAAATTCCGTAGCGTTTATCAATTTCTTTTAAATGCATGGTATTTTGATAAGCTTTATGAAGTAATATTCATTCGTCCTTACAAAATATTAAGTAATTTATTATGGAAGGTGGGAGACGAAGGCATTGTACAGGGAACACCTAGAGAAATTGCTAAAATGACTAATTGCAGTGCAAGCCTTTTAGGACGCATGCAAACGGGTTCTGTAGCACTTTATGCTTTCACCATGGTTATAGGGTTAGTTGTCATTATTGGCACTTTCCTTCTATATCATTGATTATTAGAAGTCAGGTTTTAATCCGATGAACTGGACGATTGCTATTCCTGAGATTGTGTTATCAATCAGTGGGCTTTTTATTCTTTTATTTGGGGTTGTGCAAAAAAAAGAAAATGCATTCTTTTCATGCACAATTCTATCTGTTGCAGCTTTTATTACCGTTGGTTTCCTTGCATTAACTATGCCTCCAGGAGGGGGATATCTCGGTTTATTTATAAGTGATAATTTTTCCCGATTTATGAAATTCTTGATTATCCTGGGCGGATTATTAAGCGTTGTATTATCATTGGATTATAATGAGGGGAATAATACGAACCAATTCGAATTTCCGGTGCTTATTATTTTCTCAACCGTTGGCGCAATGATTATGACATCCGCTTGTAATCTGATGACGCTTTATATGGGGTTAGAGCTTTCTTCGTTAGCTTTGTATATATTGTGTTCTTTTGACCGGGATAACGTTTTTTCAACGGAATCAGGCGTTAAGTATTTTGTTTTAGGATCGCTGGCTTCTGGACTTTTACTTTATGGTATGTCCTTACTATATGGTTTTTCAGGTGGGTTAGGTTTTGATGATATTCAACGAGTCTTAACAACGAATTCGCAGCATTCTGCTGGTTTTGTTATTGGTTTGGTTTTTGTTTTAATAGGATTATGCTTTAAAATTTCAGCCGTACCATTTCATATGTGGACACCTGATGTTTATCAGGGGGCACCGACTTCGGTGACAACATTTTTATCAACCGTTCCTAAATTTGCTACTTTTGCGGTTCTATTGCGTATCATGACGACATCGTCAGGTTTTACCCATCAATGGCAAATATTGATTGAAGTTATCGCCATACTTTCGATCGTTATTGGAAGTATCGGAGCGATTGCACAAATCAATATTAAACGGATGATGGCTTATTCCTCTATTGCTCATATGGGATATGCTTTGATTGGTCTTGCTACGGGAACGGCAGCGGGTGTTTCTGCAGCATTAATTTATCTTGCTTCCTATCTTTTTATGAATGTTGGAACTTTTGCTGTTATTATCGCAATGCGTCGCAAAGGTCGGTTTGTTGAAAGTATTCATGATCTTGCTGGACTTGGAAAAACAGATTCAGCTTTAGCTGTCGCAATGGCCATCTTTATGTTTAGTATGGCTGGTGTTCCCCCATTGGCAGGATTTTTTGGTAAATTCCTGGTTTTTGGGGCTGCAATTTCTGCGCATTTGATGTGGCTTGCAGTTATTGGTATTGTGGCCAGTATCATTGGTGCATTTTTCTATCTTCGTATTGTTAAGATCATGTATTTTGATCAATCTGTAGAATCCTTTGATCAGCATTCGCTGTCGCTGTCTTTTGTTTCTTTTGGAATGGGTATTGTGACAGTTGGGTTCTGCTTATTTATGAGACCGATTATGGTATATGGTTTCATGGCCGCAACTTCTTTAATAAAAATGTAATTTGATAGGATGAAAACATCCTCCTCATGGCGGATAGAACATTATTCTATCCTGCCATCGACCAATGATTATTGCATTGAACGGGCCAAAGCAGGATGTAATGATCGACTAGCTGTTATTGCTGATCAGCAAACTGCTGCACGTGGGAGTAGAGGAAGAAGTTGGACAGAACCAGAAGGTCATTTGGCGCTTTCCATAATGATCAAACCAACATCTACATTTATTCAATCTTTTTATTGGCCTTTTATTGCCTCTTTAGCTTTTTATGATGGTGTCTGTAAGACAATCGGAAATAATGAAAAGCTCTGCATCAAATGGCCTAATGATTTATTAGGTAATCAAAAAAAATTAGGTGGTATTTTAATTGAAAGTCAGATTCAATATCCGAATTTGATAGAATGGATCGTTATTGGCTTTGGGTTAAATATTAAAAATAAACCTGTTTCATTAGACCGACCCGTTTCCTGTTTGGCAGATATAAGCGGTTTTTTGCCGAAACCGATTGTATTTGCTAAATTCATTCTTGAATTGTTTTCTTATTGGGAAGATATTGCTATCCAAAAAGGGTTTCCCAATATACGTAATGCATGGATGCAAAGAAGCTTTCCAATAGGAACAGCGATGTCTGTTTCTTTGCATAAAAAAAAGATTGATGGTTTATATCAAGGAATTAATCAAGAAGGTATTTTATTATTGCAAACCAAAAACGGATTGGAAAAAATTGCAATAGGAGAAATTTTTCTTTAGTTGGGAATTCTTAATGTGCTGTTAGTAATTGATGCCGGAAATACGAATATCGTTTTTGCAGTTCATGATGGTAAAAAATGGCTGGGCAATTGGCGTATTAGTACAAATCATCAACGTACTTCGGATGAATATGCAGTTTGGTTACTGACCTTAATGGAAAAATGTAATATTCAAGCCGCATCAGTTGATCGTGCGATTATTGGTACTGTGGTGCCAGCAGCATTATACCATTTAAGACTTTTATGCCGTTACTGGTTTTCAGTTGAACCAGTTATTGCTGCTGCAAATTTGGATTGGGGATTCCAAATCAAGCTTCCAAATCCACAAGAAGTAGGCGTTGATCGTTTATTAAACGGTTTGGCAGCACATCAACTTTATCATGGACCGTTGGTAATTATTGATTTTGGTACAGCAACAACCTTTGATATTGTCGATAAAGATGGTAATTATTGTGGTGGTATCATTTCACCTGGTATTAATTTATCACTAGAGGCTCTACACAGTGCAGCAGCACGTTTGCCACGTATCGGTATTGGACGTCCTTTAGCGGTAATAGGGACAGGAACCGTAACAGCGATGAAATCGGGTATATATTGGGGATATATCGGATTGGTTGAAGGCATGATTGAGCGGATAAAAAGGGAATTATCAACGACAGAATTAAAAGTCGTTGCAACAGGGGGGTTGGCCTCTTTGTTATCCGAAGGAACAGAGATTTTTGACGAAATTAATCCAGAATTAACCTTGGTTGGATTAAAAATTCTGGCAGATCGAAATTTTTTAAAGAAAAAATAGTAAATTAACAGTTTGAGAAAAGGATGATTATGAATGAAAGCAAAAATGATTTTGCCTTTCTTCCTTTAGGGGGGACAGGCGAAATCGGCATGAATTTTAACCTTTATCGCTTAAATGACAAATGGCTTGCTTTTGACTGCGGTATTGGCTTTGGTGGTAATGATATGCCTGAAGCTGATATTTTGGTAGCTGATCCTGATTTTATTGCCAGACAAAATGAAAATCTATTGGGATTAATCATTACACATGCTCACGAAGATCACATTGGCGCTGTTGCTTATCTTTGGCCTCAATTACGATGTCCGATATATGTAACTTCCTTCGGTGCCGCTGTATTAAGAAGAAAACTAAGAGAAGCCAATCTCTTGGATGAAGTACCGATCCACTTAATAAAATTGGGTTCTCGGATTCAAATCGATGAATTCGATTTAGAGTTTATTCCTGTTACCCATTCGATTCCTGAGGCACAGAGTGTTGTTATTCGAACACCTTATGGAACGGTGTTGCATACAGGAGACTGGAAACTCGATACTGATCCGGTAATTGGTGAAGTAACCAATTTAAAGAAATTTGCAGAAATCGGGCGTGAAGGTGTACTCGTAATGGTTTGCGATAGTACCAATGTAATGGTCAAAACGCCTCCTGAGACGGAAGGGGCCGTTCGCAGAAGTTTAATTGAGCTGATCAAAGGATTAAAGGGACGGGTAGCAGTTACTTGCTTTGCCAGTAACGTTTCACGGGTAGAAAGTATCGCCATTGCTGCAAAAGAAGCAAATCGTTGTGTTGTGGTTATTGGTCGTTCTTTGCATAATCTGGAAGTTTCAGCAAGAGAAAGCGGGTATTTATCTTCGGTTCCACCTTTTTTAACCGAACGCGACATTAACGACTTATCGGATGAAAATATTCTTTTCATCATTACCGGTAGTCAGGGTGAAGAACGTTCCGCATTAACACGTATCGCCTTGGACACACATCAAACCATTTCGTTAGGACAAGGCGATACTGTAATTTATAGTAGTCGTAATATTCCTGGTAATGAACGGGCAATTACCCATGTTCAGGATAATTTGGTGCGTCGTGGGGTCAAAGTAATCACTAGCCGAGATCATTTGGTTCATGTATCGGGTCATGCCAGTTATAATGAAGTCATGGATTTGTTTAATTTGGTTAAACCACGTTACACAATTCCGGTTCATGGCGAATGGATACATCTAAGTTCATTGGCGGAACTTGCGGAAAAAACGGGTTCGAAACCGATATTGTTAGAAGATGGCGATATTGTCCGTTTTAGGAATAAACAGGTAGAAATTGTTGGTAGCGCACCTTTTGGTCGATTGGCCGTAGATGGTAATCGTCTTTTGTCCATGGATGGCAATATTATGATTGCCCGTCGACGTATGCTATTTAACGGTGTTGTTATTGGCAGCTTTGCTATGGATCAAGATGGTCATTTAATCGCTGATCCAATGGTTAGTGCTCCTGGTTTATTAGATCCGAATGATGAAGAAAGCATATATGTCGCAGATGATTTTGCCGATGCATTAGAAGCATTACCCAGAGAAGTCAGGCTTAATGACGAAGCTGTAATCGATAGTGCAAAATCGATTCTTCGTCGAATATTAGGAAGAAAACTTAGGAAAAAACCGTGGGTTGATGCTCATCTCTTGCGAATTTAAAAAAAATTGTAAAACTCCATTGGTTCCTTTGGAGTTTTCTTTTAATAATTAATAAAAAATTATTTTAAGATTGGTCACCCATAATGCGTCTATCATCCAGTTTTCTTCCTACAATCAAAGAAATTCCTTCTGAGGCACAGATCGCATCACATCGTTTGATGCTTAGAGCAGGCCTTATTCGTCAAACCGCGTCAGGTATTTATGCTTGGTTGCCTGCTGGTTTACGGGTTTTAAGAAATATCTCAGAAATAGTCCGTCAAGAGCAAAATGCTATTGGTGCCCAAGAAATTTTAATGCCAACATTACAATCATCGGATTTATGGAAAAAATCAGGACGCTATGACGCCTATGGTCCAGAAATGTTACGTATTCAGGATCGTCATAAACATGATCTGCTTTATGGTCCAACCAATGAAGAAATGATCACGGATTTATTTGGCCAAATTGTTAAATCTTACAAAGAACTTCCCCAAATTCTTTATCATATTCAATGGAAATTTCGTGATGAAATCCGCCCACGCTTTGGTGTTATGCGTGGTCGGGAATTCTTAATGAAGGATGCTTATAGCTTTGACATTGATTATGATAAAGCCGTCATCACCTATTATAAAATGATGTTGTCTTATCTTCGGACATTCCAACGTTTAGGGGTCAAAGTAATTCCTATGTTGGCGGATACGGGACCAATTGGTGGTGATTTAAGTCATGAATTTATTATCCTGGCACCTACTGGTGAAAGTGGCGTTTTCTTCGATGCTGATTTTGAAGAACAAGATTGGTTAAATATGCAAATCGATAGTGAAGACGAAAAAGCACTTGCCAATCTTTTTAAACAAATCACGCAGTTTTATGCTGCAACGGATGAAAAGCATGATAAAAGCCGTTGGGATCAAATACCGCAGGCACGTCGCCGTGAAGGCCGTGGAATAGAAGTTGGTCAGATTTTTTATTTCGGTACGAAATATACCCAATCAATGGATATTGCGGTTATTGGATCGGATGGTAATAAAATTTATCCACATATGGGGTCTTATGGCATTGGAGTATCACGTTTGGTTGGCGCTATTATTGAGTCTTCCCATGATGAGAATGGAATTATTTGGCCAGATTCCATAGCGCCGTTCAAAGCTTGCATTATTAATCTGGGTGTTAAAGACGAAGCTTGTGTTTCAATCTGTGAAAAACTTCATCAAATTGATCCTGAAAACTTTCTTTACGATGATCGTGACGAACGAGCAGGGAGCAAATTTGCAGATGCAGACTTAATGGGACATCCTTGGCAAATTATTGTAGGACCACGTTCGGCTAGTAAAAACAAAGTTGAAGTTAAACGCCGTAAAACTGGTGAACGTATCGAACTTGATGTCGAAGAAGTCGCTAATTATATTTCTAATTATAATGATCGGTAAAAAAGCTGATGTTTAATTCTTTTGAAAGAATGGTCGCTGGGCGTTATTTGCGTGCCAGAAAAGGTGAGCGTTTTGTCTCAGTCATTGCCATTTTTTCTTTGATTGGAATTGCTTTAGGCGTTGGTACTCTTATTGTCGTTATGGCTGTAATGAATGGTTTTAAAACCGATTTGTTAGGTCGTATTTTAGGTATGAATGGGGATATTAGTGCTTATGGCACAATGGCACCGATTTCTCGATATGATGATTTAACACGTCAAATCGAACAATCATCATCCGTAGTTTCAGCAATTCCTTTTGTCGAAGGACAAGTAATGCTTACGGCTGGAGATTATACTTCTGGTGGTTTTGTGCGTGGTATGACGGCGGAAGGATTAAAGAAATTAACGGTAGTAAGCAATTCACTTGATGAAACAGCTTTAGCAAAATTTCAAGGTGACAATGCTATTATTATCGGTGCTACATTAGCGCAACGTGCTGGATTGATGTTAGGGTCTCATATCACTCTGATTTCTCCCAAAGGTTCAGCGACCGTTATCGGCACCATCCCAAGAATTAAAAGTTATGAAGTGGTTGGTATTTTTGATACGGGAATGAATGATTATAATGCGGGTTATGTCTTTTTGCCTTTATTGTCGGCACAAAAATATTTCCAGTTGAAAAATACGATAACCGGTATTCAGATACGCACCAAAGATCCTGCGCATGTGACTTCTGCAACGCGAGAATTAACAGATCGATTTTCTCAAGACGATTTGCGATTTGTCGATTGGACACAAAGCAATAATGCATTTTTTGGAGCTGTACAAGTCGAACAGAATGTTATGTTTCTAATATTAACTTTGATAATATTAGTCGCTGCATTTAATGTGATTTCGTCCCTTATCATGATGGTCAAAGATAAAACACGGGACATCGCTGTCCTTCGTACAATGGGGGCGACACGTGGTGCGATTATGCGTATTTTTTTAATGTGTGGTGCGTCTGTCGGAGTTACAGGAACCTTAGTTGGTACGGTAATTGGGGTGATTTTTTGTAAAAATATTGAATATATTCGTCAAGGTTTACAGAAACTGACCGGTACAAATCTTTTTAACCCTGAAGTTTATTATTTGGAACATTTGCCGGCACAATTAATTTGGTCTCAAGTGTTTGAAGTGATGGGGCTGGCTTTAATTTTGTCTTTATTGGCGACACTTTATCCATCTTGGAAAGCAGCAAAAACGGATCCTGTGGAAGCATTGCGTCATGAATAAATCTCCTTTACCTGTATTGACGCTTAAAAATATCTGGCTTTCTTACAAAAGTGGTGATGGTCAGTTAGATGTTTTGCGCGGTATTGATTTTACCTTGAATCAAGGGGAATTGGTTGCATTAGTTGCCCCTTCGGGTACAGGTAAATCGACCTTATTACATGTCGCTGGTATGTTAGAGTCACCGCAAAAAGGCGAAGTATTTCTTAGTGGAAAAAATGCAACGCAATTGAATGATTATGAACGTACACAAATGCGATTACATTATGTCGGATTTGTTTATCAGTTTCATCATTTACTTGTTGAATTTACTGCGCAAGAAAATGTAATGCTGCCACAACTTACGGCGCATGTTTCAAAGAAACAGGCAGCACAAAACGCAAAAAATTGGTTAGAAAAATTTTCTCTTGGACAAAGATTAGATCATCTTCCCGGTAAATTATCGGGTGGAGAACAACAAAGAGTAGCAATTGCACGTGCTTTGGCTAATCATCCTCATGTTTTATTGGCGGATGAACCAACAGGAAATCTGGATCAAAAAACTTCAGATCATGTTTTTGATCTTTTGTTACAAATTGTTCGTCAAGAAGGCCTTGCAGCATTAATTGCAACGCACAATATTGAACTAGCCAAAAAGATGGATCGCGTTATTACCATCGAAGAAGGGAAAGTCGTTCCCTATAATTTTTAGGAATTAAAACATGTCTATAGCTTCCTTTGTCCATTTGCGTGTACATTCCGCTTATTCACTTAGTCAAGGAGCTATCCGTGTTCCACAAATTGTAGATTTGGCAAATCAAATGGCGATGCCTGCGGTTGCTATTACCGATACAGGCAATTTGTTTGGTGCTTTGGAATTTTCTAAATATTGTGTCGGTAAGGGTATTCAACCAATTATTGGTTCTCAAATTGGTATACCTGCTATTGGAGAAAAACTGGAACAGAATTCGAGCTTACCCATTGTTTTATTGGCGCAGAATGAAAAAGGTCTTGCCAATCTGCAATATCTGTCATCCGAAGGTTTTCTTAAGGGAGATCCTGCTGACCCTTGTGTTTCTGTCGATACGATTTGTCAATATTCTGAAGGTTTGTTTCTATTAACCGGAGGAACGAGAGGACTCTTGTTTCGTTTGTTAGCAGAAGGACAAGATAAACAAGCAGCAGCACTTTTAGAACAATGGGCCAAAGCTTTTCCTGATCGTATTGCTGTTGAACTGAACCGCTATAATTTAATCGATGAAAAATCGATTGAACCTGGAATGATCGAACTCGCTGATCGTTACGGTATCCCGATTGTTGCAACTAATGAGTGTTTTTTCCCTACACCAGAAATGTATGATGCACATGATGTTCTCATTTGTATCGCACAAGGGTGCACCGTGGATATGCAAGATCGTTGGAGGGTAACCCGTGAAAATTGGTTTAAACCTCCAGAAATGATGTGTGAGTTATTTGCTGACTTACCCGAAGCTTGTAGTAATACTTTGGCTATTGCTCAAAAATGTGCGGTTAAAGTAGAAACGCGTAAGCCCATGCTTCCGAATAGTCGAAAAATTAAAGAAGGTTTTACAGCAGAAAAAACCCTAAGCGACATGGCACATGATGGGCTGGATAAACGCCTTAAGGCTTTGAATGATCTTAGCGAGGATAAACGAAAAGAATATCAGACACGATTGGAATATGAGCTTGGCATTATTGAGAAAATGGGCTTTTCTGGCTATTTTCTAATTGTTGCAGATTTCATTCAATGGGCAAAAAATCATGACATTCCTGTCGGTCCAGGAAGAGGATCAGGTGCCGGATCATTAGTTGCATGGGCATTAACAATCACGGATCTGGATCCTTTAAGATTCAATCTGCTTTTCGAACGTTTCTTGAATCCAGAACGGGTATCAATGCCGGATTTTGATATTGATTTTTGTCAGGATCGTAGAGACGAAGTAATTGAATATGTTCGTCATGAATATGGTTTGGATCAAGTCGCTCAGATTATTACCTTTGGTAAATTACAAGCACGTGCAGCTATTCGTGATGTTGGCCGTGTTTTGGGTTTGCCTTTTGGTATGGTTAACAAAGTTGCCGAATTGATTCCGAATAATCCTGCACATCCCGTTACTTTGAAAGATGCGATTGCTACGGAGCCGCGTTTACGGGAAATGCGAGATACCGATGAAAATATTCGAAGATTATTAGAGGTCGCATTACAACTTGAAGGGCTTTATCGCCATGCGGGGACGCATGCTGCAGGTGTCGTGATTGGTGATCGGCCCTTGGTTGAACTTGTGCCGCTTTATCGTGATCCGAAAAGTGACATGTTGGTCACTCAATATAACATGAAATTTGTAGAACAAGTTGGTTTGGTTAAATTCGACTTTTTAGGTCTAACAACACTTACGATTTTACAAAGAGCCGTCAATATGTTGAGGAAATTGGGAAAGGAAGTCGATCTCTCAACAATACCATTAGATGATAAAGCGACTTATGAGATGTTGGGTCGTGGAGAAGCGGGTGGCGTTTTTCAGTTTGAAGGTGCAGGAATGCGCGATGTTTTACGTCAAATGCAACCTTCAAGAATTGAAGATTTAATTGCTGCAGTGGCGCTCTATCGACCGGGTCCTATGGCGAATATTCCCGATTATTGTCGTCGCAAACATGGAGAAGCTTGGGAACCGCCTCATGAAGAAATTCGTGATATTCTTGAAGAGACCTATGGCATTATGGTCTATCAGGAACAGGTTATGCAGATTGCACAAAAACTCGCTGGTTATAGTTTAGGTGCTGCAGATTTATTACGACGCGCTATGGGGAAGAAAATCCGTTCGGAAATGGATCAGCAACGTGCTATCTTTACCGAAGGCGCTGTAAAACATGGGATAGAAAAAAATAAAGCAATCGAGATTTTTGACCTGATGGCACGTTTTGCTGATTATGGTTTTAATAAATCTCATGCTGCTGCTTATGCTTTGGTTTCATATCAAACCGCTTGGATGAAAGCTAATCATCCTGTAGCTTTTTTTGCCGCTTGTATGTCATTAGCACGTGAAAAAACCGATAAATTGGCAGCATTGAGGCAAGAAGCACAACGAATTCATATCAAAGTATTACCACCAGATATCAATAAATCTGCAGCCGATTTTCAGGTTGAAATTTTGGAAGATGGTACAGAAGCGATCCGTTATGCATTGGCTGCTATTAAACGTGCTGGCTTTTCTGCAATGCAGGCAATTGAAGAAGCAAGGAAAACCGGACCTTTTAAAGATTTAGCCGATTTTGCAGAACGTATTGATTGTCGTCAATTAAATAAAGGACAATTGGAAAATCTAGCAAAAGCGGGCGCTTTTGACAAAATAGAACCTAACCGAAAAAAAGTTTTTGCTAGTGCCGAAACTATTCTTAAAAGAGCACATGCACGTCAGGATGAAGTAT
Source organism: uncultured Commensalibacter sp. (assembly GCA_945266285.1). Taxonomy (GTDB): domain Bacteria; phylum Pseudomonadota; class Alphaproteobacteria; order Acetobacterales; family Acetobacteraceae; genus Commensalibacter. Next base: position 45,166 of record CALYOP010000007.1, on the reverse strand, counting down.
CCATTGGACAGATTGGTTTATTTCAAAACGGTAGTCAAAATTTACCAGAACCGATCAAACTACCTTCAATTTCCGACTGGACAGAAATGGAACGGTTAAGTATGGAAGCCGAAGCAATCGGATATCATATGACGGCGCATCCTTTAGACTCTTTTAAAACGCTATTGATGAAAATTGGCGTTAAACCTGCGGATTCACTGGAACAACTCGCAAGATCTGGTCATGGCCGAGTTAAAATTGCCGGATGTATTTTAAATTGTAAAGAACGTCCAACTCGTACTGGTAACAAAATGGCATGGGTTGGCATATCGGATCGTACCGGAGGATGTGAAGTCACTTTTTTCTCTGAAAGCCTTAATCGTTATCGCGATTTGTTGGTAACAGGACGAATGGTTATTGTTACGGTTGATTTACGTATGGATGAAGAGAATTTACGTATTACAGCTCAGGAAGTTGAAGATCTTGAACAAGCGCTTGCGGATTTGGTTAAAGAATTAAAAATTTGGGTTAATCAAATCAATGCTGTAAATCTGATTCAAAATATTTTAGACAATGCCCCGAAAGGCAAAGGAAAAATTACTTTGCTTCCGAGTTTGCCTAATCAACAAGAAGTCGAAATCTTATTGCCAACGGCTTATAATCTTACTCCTATCCTTGCACAAAAAATCAAGGTTATTCAAGGTGTGGAACACGTAGAACAGTTATAGAAAATTAAATTCTCATCGCGTAAGGTGCATAATCACATTCGGAGAAAGCGTGATTTCAAATTTTTCTCCAGGTTTAGCTTGATCAAATTTCTTCGCAAGAACACGGAAATTTTTATACATATATTCATTATTCTTCCAATATCCGGGTGTATTTTTTTTGTTCTGCTTCCAATCCCCAGGAATGGCGAAGCAAATCGTTGTGATCATAAATATAATACTGATCGAACATAAGGCCTTATTAGAAGAAGCACATGTAAACGTTACAACAGCTGCCCATGCAACCAAGGGCATAAAGAAATATCTTCCACCTGCATAAGGTATTGTCAACATTGGTCATTGTGGATCGGTAAGGCTGATTTGTGGGGTAATTAAAGACGTGCATAAAAGAATGCCAGCGAATAAACAAATAAATCGTATCGCATTGTTTGTTTTGTATAAAACGCCGATAAGATAAGCGCTAAAGAATATTAACATTGCTATTTGAAATATATTATCTTCCCATAGCGAAGTTTTAACAATTTTTGATATATTAAAAGTGCCAAAAAGAGAAGCACCAAAAATTTGTGTATTCAATATCTGAGCAAATGTTACAAAACTAGCACCCAATGACAAATTTGAACGATCCGCATGTAATGTTTGGAATAAAGATATACTTTGAACGCAACACCCTAAGGTAAGAATAAATAAACGTTCTTTTCTTGCTCGATTGGGGTATAACCATGTTATTATGATTGCTACCGGAAATAATAGAACACAAAAAGGTCCACTTAGTCCTGATATTGCTATTACCAAAAGTTCAGCAATCTGAATCAATTTTTTAGAACAAGGTTCAGCAATTAAAATCAGAAGAGTACAAAATGCTAAATGTCATTGCGAATTTGTTAAATTAACGTAAACTTCAAGCGTATTCGGTAAAACGCATAATAAACAACCAAATAAGAAACGGCCTGTCCAAGATGGGCAAAGATTTGATAACGGTTAGATAAAAGATAACTTATAGGTAAAAGTTGAAATAAAAAAGCAAATAATGCGTAAATTGTTGGCGCTTTTTCCAACCCAAATGGTAAGGAAATATATGCGATTAATCGAGATATCGTTTGAAAATAGGCAGAATTTGAAATAAAAAAACTATTCCAACCAAACTGATAAGCTTATGTATACCATAAAACGCCATCTTCTGCCCAAAACTGTGCATGAAGTAATGTTTGAGGGCAACGAGAAAAAATAAGAAGCGCGAAGACAATAATTGCGATTATATTTTTTTTGTCCATTATGTCTCACAAATTAGAAATGGTTATCATTCAGACGATTAGAGAATAGGGATATTTTAAAACCAATTTGATTTAAAAAATTAATCCAGACTATTTAACCATTTCTGGTGATTAACGACATGAGAAAATAAAGGCAAATCTTTGGTTAAAGCGATATGTTGTTCTTCATATCCTGTCGTTGCACAACAATCATTTAAGGTATAGACGTCATATCCTTTTTCATAGGCAGTACGAACCGTAGATTCGACACAGCAATTTGTTAAAAATCCACAAATCGCTACATGTCGAATATCCAATTGTCGCAGTATAAAATCCAGATTAGTACTATAAAATGCATCTAAACCCCGTTTCCCTTCGACAATAATATCATTAGCTTCGGGTTTTAAATGATCGGTAATTTCTCCACCCCAACTATTTTTTCTAAAGGCTTTTGCTTGTAAAACATTCTTTAGAGCCCCGTAAATATTCGAGTTAATTTCACGATAATCTTCTGAAAATGTAATAGGGGCGTAAATGATTTTTACCCCTTTTTGACGGGCATTAATCAAAGCATTGCTTGTATTTTCCAACATATTGGTTTGTTCCATACAAGTTTTCACAGCTTCATGCATTACACCACCGAGTGTCGTGAAGTCGTTTTGATATTCTATTAAGATTAAAGCCGTCTTGGAGGGAATCATTGCAATTTCTTTTCTTGTTTAACCCAATGCTTTTTCGGCTAAAGCAATGGCACTTTCTTTTGAATTTGTTACTGCTATAAAACAGCCTTTATGAACAAATTTAGCACCGGGAATTCCTGTTACTGCTTCTAATTCATCTTTTTCAAGGCCGCCCCAACTATTTGGAAATAATTTTCGTCGATCTGAACCATGCATACGAATAGGCACAGTACCAACACGCCATTCATTTTCGGCCGGATAAATTACGAATTGCGTATTCCATCCATTGGAAAAAATTGGATAAATATGCGGCATCCACCGGGGCAACATTAAAATACGATTATCAGGGTTTTCTTTATATGCCGTTTCACAGCACGAAATCGCTCGAACACGGGCAAATTCAATATTGAGTTGATAGACCAAAATCGTGCGTAACATTCGTGATGCTTCAAAAAAACGCTCGATCTGGGTAGAAGGATCATCATTATCCCAAGCCGGATTAAATACATTAACAACAGAGGATAAATTTAATCCATTTTCAGGCTGTAGTTTCCCATTATCAATAGCGTCAATTGGAATAACCAATGATTTTTCAATAACATTATGCGCGACTTTACGGGATTTTTCATCCAGGTCAGGAGCTAATTTCTGAATTACATCCAAACCAAAAGCCTGCCAGATCATTCCTGCTGAGCTATAAGGAATAACACCTTCAATATTCTTTGGCGTTTGTTTGATATCACGTTCCGGGGATCCAATCTGATGATGATCAAAACGCCGTTTTCCATCAAATATACCGCCAACATCGAATACGATATCAGCGCGATTGATGATATCGACATCTCGTGTTCTTTGTAATTGAAACGGCCTATTATCTAAATCCAGTGCAATCGATAATGTCGTGAAAGCAAAAACATCATCAATATGAAAACGGCCATTATGTGTAACAATTAATAACTCTTTTGAACGATCCATTAAATTTTCAATAGGGGAATCCGATGTTAATCCAAGATCAGAGGATTGGGTATCGTTGGTATCAAGAGACATTATTCTTCCTAAGTTAATAATATTTTCGGGGGAGTTTACTATAATTTTGGTTCATTTGTTTAATAATTTTTATAAAAAAGACATTGGATCGATATCGATGTCAATTTTCACTCCTTTTTTGGGTTTAATATTGCTCAACCATTGTCTCAATATCGGTTGTACAGCAATTTGACGTTGTGTTCGGAGTAATAATCGTTGACGGTAACGATTACGTAGTAAAGCAAGTGGAGCAGGAGTGGGACCTAAAACAACGATGCCATCGCCATGCGGTGTACAATTTCCAATAGCCTGCGCCGTAGCACTTGCTTCTTCATGCGTATCTGCACTGACAATGATTGCTGCCAAACGACCATAGGGTGGCCAAAATCCAGGTTGGCGTTCTGCTGCTTCTTGATGCATAAAGGCATTAAAATCCCCTTTAACCAGAGCCTGCATTACGGGATGTTCTGGCATATAACTTTGTAATAGAACTTTACCTGCTGCTTCTGCACGACCTGCACGCCCACCGACTTGATGAAGCAGTTGTAAGGTTCTTTCGGATGCACGTAAATCTGCACCATCTAAACCTAAATCAGCATCGACAACACCAACAAGGGTTAAATAAGGAAAATGCCAACCCTTGGCAACTATTTGAGTACCAATAATCAAATTAACCTGACGGTCACTTATTTGCTGAACGGCTTCTTGTGTCATTCTAGGGCTGGTTAACGTATCGCTAGCCATAACTAGGATACGGGCCTCTGGAAAAGTGATACGTGCTTCTTCAGTTATTCGTTCAATCCCCGGTCCAATGGGTACCAGACTATCTTCGACTTTACAATGTGGACAAATTTTAGGAATAGCTTCCATATAACCACAATGATGACAAACAAGGCGATGTGTGCGTCGATGTTCCACTAACCATGCAGAACAATTGGGACATTCCAAACGAAAACCACAAGCTCGGCACAAAGTTAAAGGGGCATAACCACGACGATTAAGAAACAACATCGCTTGTTCTTCTTTATCAAGCGTGGTTTGGATGGCTTTGGCTAGTGGTGGTGAAATAAATAATCCTCGACTTGGAGGTGTTTTACGTAAATCGAGCGTTTCAATAATAGGTAAAGTTGCACCGCCATGTCTTGATGAAAGTGTGACTTGTTCATAACGTTTATTGTCGACATTGACCAATGTTTCTAACGAAGGTGTGGCCGATACCAAAATTGCCGGGATATTTGATAATTGAGCTCGCACAATTGCCATATCGCGTGCGTTATAAATGACGCCTTCTTCTTGTTTAAAAGAAGCCTCATGCTCTTCATCAATAATAATCAAACCAAGATTTGTAAAAGGTAAGAAAAGTGCAGAACGGGCACCAACAACAACCGAAACATTGTCTTCTGCAACGGCTTGCCACGTTAAACGACGGCGCTTTGATCCAATATCAGAATGCCAAAGAGCAGGCTGAACACCAAAGCGTTTGGCAAAACGATCTGTCCATTGTGTTGATAAAGCGATTTCAGGCAATAAAACCAAAACCTGTTGATCTTGTTCAATACAGCGAGCAATCGCTTCCATATAAACTTCGGTCTTACCCGATCCGGTAATGCCTTGTAAAAGGGTAACAGAAAATTTCCTATCTTTAACACACTGACAAAGCTTATCTGAAGCTTCTTGTTGTTCTTGTGACAGTTTAGGAACTGAGAATTGTGGGTCAGGTTGAAAAAATAAAGTACTATTAGGTAACGATACCGCTTGGATAATACCGGCTTTGGACAATCCCTGAATAACACTTTGACCCACACCGGTTTTATCGATGATAGTTCTGGCTGGACAAGGTTCTTTTGTATCAAGCAAATCCAATACTTTTTTACGTGGTTCGGTAATACGAAAATCCGATGGAATTGTATTTATTTTGATCCACCCAATAGAATTATGGGTTGTTTGAGGGGATTTAACGCTTCTCAATGCCATTGCCAGAACAGATCCGGGCGGTGAAAGTGTATAGGCTGCTACCCAATCAATAAATTTTAATAAAACATCGGGTAACGGTGGTAGATCGAGAATTGAAATAATCGGTTTCAGTTTATCAAACGGCGTATCTGGCATTTTTTCCAACGCCAATCCTTTTGGTAACGGATGTTTTTTCCATATTACACCGATTTCTTCACGTCGATTTAAAGGCACCGTCACAATAGTGCCTGGTTTGATCTTATTATCCTTTAATCCATCGGGTATTTTGTAATCAAAAGGACCCTTGAACGGATAAGATAACAAGACGGAAATTTGTTTTGATTTTGAATCCATTGAAAGATGGGATTGCTTCATGAAGTGCGTGAAAGCTATTAAATCCGTGGAAATGATTTGAATTACTTTATCAGATAAAATAAAAATATTAAAAGCAATAAATTTAGAATTAAATATTCTCTTATAAAAATGTTTGAAGAATAATATATCAGAGGAATTCTCAGTCTTTGGTTTATTTTTCTGCAATTCAGTTATTGATAGGTTTCATAATGATAAAAAACATTCTAACCATAGCTGGAACAGATCCTTCTGGTGGTGCGGGTATTCAGGCTGATATCAAAACTTGTTCCGCTCTGGGGACTTATGCCATGTCGGTGGTTACAGCGGTGGTGGCACAAAATACTTGTGGTGTGAAATCCTATCGTACTTTGGATGCAGAATTTGTCGGTGAACAAATTGATGCTGTGTTCGAAGATATTCGTGTTGATGCCGTAAAAATTGGTATGTTAGCGAATAAATCAATTGTTTTAAAAGTTGTTGAAAAGTTAAAACATTATAAGGCAAAAAATATTGTCGTAGACCCCGTTATGGTTGCCAAAAGTGGACATCATTTATTGGATAGGCATGCTGTTGATGCGATTAAATATGAATTACTACCCATTACAACAATCGTAACGCCAAATATTCCAGAAGCTTGTGTGCTATTGGATCAAACGGATCCTATTATTGAAGAAAATATGAATGAAGCAGCTAAAGTTATTCATCAAATGGGATCAAAGTGGGTTTTGTTAAAAGGGGGGCATTTAAAGGGCAATATTTGTCGGGATATTTTATGTGGTTCCGAAGGAATTTATAATTTTTCTTCTGAACGATTTGTTACTAAAAACGATCACGGAACGGGTTGTACCCTTTCTTCTGCAATCACAGCTTTGATGCCTAATACAGAAATGATAGACTGTGTAGGGAATGCTAAAGCATTTTTAAACCAAGCCTTAATCAATAGTAGTGAATTAGATGTAGGGCATGGACATGGGCCGTTACATCATTTTCATGATCTATGGCCAAATCACGAATAATGCCAAGGAAGAAAAGCAATGCAAGCTGTTAATATCCTTCAACAATTTCTTAGCTGGATGCGTGATGTCCGTAGAGCTTCACCCAATAGTATAACAGCCTATCAACAGGATTTAAGCCGGTTATTTGCTTTTCTAACGCAACATATGGGACAGGAACCCGATATAACGGTTTTAAAAAATGTCTCTCATAAAGATTTACGGGCATGGTTAGCTTATGAAAATGATCTGGCAATGAATAGTCCTGCTTTAGGAAAAGGACGACATACACCGGATGCAGCTATCCGAACGCGCAGAAGACGCGTATCAGCGTTACGATCTTTTTACCGTTATCTAGCACGCTATCATGCTGTCGATAATATTGCTCCAAATTTGATACATTTGCCAAGAGTTAAGCAACCTTTACCGCATCCTTTGTCACCACGAGAGGCGATTGATCTTACTCATAATATTGCGATTACGGACCAAAATGATCTAGCGCAATATCGCGATATTGCGCTATTTACTTTGTTATATGGTTGCGGTTTGCGTTTATCTGAAGCTTTAAATTTAAACTGGATCGATTTACAAAAGGCAGGTTTTCCCGATAATCAGAATGGTATTTTAAGAATAGTAGGAAAAGGTAACAAAGAACGGTTGGTTCCAATGTTACCTGTAGTAACTCAGGTTCTTTTAAAATGGCAAAAAATTCATCCTTCTGGTTATGATAAATATGCACCCGTTTTTATCGGAATACGGGGTAAACGTTTAAATCCGGCTATTGCACAAAAAACGATACGCGAATACCGTCACATAATGGGTTTACCAGAACATACGACACCGCATGCTTTGCGTCATTCTTTCGCAACGCATTTAATGCAAAGAGGAGGCGATCTGCGTACTATTCAGGAATTATTGGGGCATGCTAGTCTTTCTACAACGCAGCGTTATACTTATATGGATGAAAGTCATTTGCGACAGGTTTGGGAACAAGCACATCCGCATTCTAATCGGAAAAAGTTATTATGAAGTATCTAGGCTTTTTTCTTTACATACTTCTCTTATTGAACATTCCGGTTCAGGCGGAAATAAATGCTCCACATTCACGACATGGTTGTGAATTTCATGAATTGGCCAATTTGCATCTTCGAAATGAAGGTGGGTATTTATTGGTTCCAATAACAATTCATGGATATCCAATTAATATGGTCGTTGATACAGGTTCTGAAGGAAGTTTAATATCCGCTCATATTGTCAAACAATTACATTTACCTGTAGATCAGTTACAAAAAACGGTAATGAATGGTCCACGCGGTGGTCAACGTTTGGTAAAAAATGTCATCATTGATAAAATGAAACTGGATCGACTAACAATAGGACCATTAACAATACCGGTAGGTGATTTACCTTCTTATCCGAATGTTATCCCGGCTGTTGGTGGATTAATTGGTGGAGATATTCTTTCTGAATTTGATTTAGAATTTAATCTTCGGGAAAATAATCTTAAACTTTGGCAAGTAAATACGAATTCGATGTTATGTCGGGCACCACCTTTTTGGGATAAAGAAAAACAGGTGATTGATATTAAGCCTTATGGACATCGTGTAATCGTAATGGCTGAGGTAAATAAAACGCCGATCCGTGCTTTATTTGATAGTGGCGCACGTTCATGTATTCTTTCTTTAGATAGTGCATTACGTATAGGTATTACACTTGATGACTTAAAACGTAGTCCAGGCGGAATATCAAGTGGTGTTGACATGCAAGAAACCATTTATCATTGGCATCGATTTAAAAGTTTCCGTTTAGGAAATGAAATACAATTAATGCCTACGCTTACAGTAGCACCGCTTCATGATACCGTTGATATGTTAATTGGTTCTGATTGGTTTAGTAACCATCATGTCTGGATATCGTATCAACGTGAAAAAATTTATTTTCAAAAAAATAATTTAAAACAAAAAAATAATCAAATGATGAATAAAAGATTATAAAAATTAATAATTAAATTTTTATTCATTAACAATCACATAAAATGTTAAAAAAACAATGCATATACCTTCAATTTTATCTTCGATTTCATTATTTTTTGTTATTAGTTTATTTTTTTAAACTTCAATTTTTAAATATATAAAAATTGATAATAGCAAAAATCGAGTAACAACAATTGATGGTTTGCGTGGATTTTTAGCATTTTCAGTAGTATTATATCATGGTGCGATTTATCGCCAATTTATCATTAATGGACAATGGGAAGCTCCATCTAATCCTTATTATACATTAATTGGTAGTATTGGAGTTGCTACATTCTTTATTATTACGGGATATCTTTTTTGGAGCCGACTTTTGCTCTATAAAGGGAAAATGAATTGGAGCAAGTTTTACATTAATCGTGTATTTAGAATTTTTCCAGTTTATATATTTTGTTTTCTTTGTGTACTAATTGCTGTCTTTATCAAGTCTAATGGTCATTTATACGTTTCATACAAAACGTTATTAATACAAATCGCTTGTTGGTTACCTTCAGGCATACTCAATTTACCAGATATTAATAATTATCCAAATACAATTTTATTACTAGCTGGGGTAGTGTGGACTTTACGATATGAGTGGTTTTTTTATTTTTGTTTACCTTTTTTAAAAATTTTTTCTTGTAATTTTTTTGCTTCATTTTGCTTTTGTATTTTTTTGCTTTTTACTGGAATATTTTGCATTCAGAAAAATTTATTTTATATTTTCTCCCCTGGAGATATGGCTTATTTTTGTTTATTTTTTATAGGAATGTTAGTAGCAACTTTACAAAGTAATATAAATTTAAGATTTTTAATAAAAAATAATTCTGTAAATTCCATAGCCTCTATTTTTATAATATTTTTATTAATTGTTTTAATTAGAAACTATACGGTTGCTTATCAAATAATTCCCTCTTTAATTTTAGGTTTAATATTTTACTTGATTGTATCAGGATGCAATATTTTTGGTCTATTGGGTTTAACATCATCATTAAGGATGGGGGAAATTAGTTACAGCATATATTTACTACAAGGTATTATATATTCTTCATTATTTAGTTTTGAAAATATCCGTTTATTTTCTTCACATTCATCTTTTTTCTATTGGGTTACGATCTTATTGGTATGCTTTTTATTATCAATAGCTGCATATCTTGTTCATATTTTTATTGAATATCCAGGAATATTATTTGGAAAAAAGATAATAAAAACAATTTATAAAAACTAGTTCATTTGCCATATTCCAAATTTTAAAATAATAAAATGGTCAATATGCAAATGCCAACCTCTTACTAATTTACCAAATACTTATTGGGTAAGAAATAGTGAGATGGTTGTAAAGCCAGAGTTCGCTAATTCTGAATTAACATTTTTAATTGGAGATGAAATTGATTTAAAGAATTTCGACGTGCATCTATTATTAGATAGTGCATCAACTAATTGAAATTGGCAACTAAGAAAATTTTTATGACTATGGGAACACAATCTATAATTTTGCGGATCATGAGTTTTATGAGGTCAGTATTCAATTAACTGAAGTGCATTACAAACATTTTAGGACAATATTTATTCTACTTCTCAAGAAATTACGATGTTTTTTCAGCAACTCATTACGTCGATAAGCAATCGTGACCTCTAATTATATGATGGTGTATTCAAGTATCATCTTTGTTTGTACTGCTGGACTGTTCGTTTCTTCATTAGCCCAGTCTTTAAAGGATAATTTTATTTGGTTTCGTGATTAGTTTTTAACCGCGTCAGTTAGGCCGGATTGATCGAAGAAGGATTTAAGTTTAGGGGCGAGGGTGAGATAAATATTCATTACGATTCGCGCTTTTCCCTTCACGCGAGGATATTTGCGAATAATCTGTGCAAATTCCCGAGGTTCCCCAAATATCCTCATGGCATAGTCTGGAAAGTCTTGATCAATTGCTGTCATTCCTAGTTGTGTAATGAAGCCACTAGTAAAATAAGTGTTATTTTCATTTCTTTTATTTGGTGAATGATCACGCAACGAATTTTTATAATCCTCCATATTACCATAATGAAAATCAGAAGGATTGTAAGATTGCCAATCTTGATTTTGAAATAGCCATTTGTGCTGTTCCAGAATTATACGCGCAATAAAGGCATGTATATTATCTGTTTTCCATTTTTGAAGAAAATCAGCACTAAGCATGCCTTGACCATGCACATCGTCACAATCAATGGCAATTGTGTTATCAAAGTTAAATCCCCCAACCTCTATTGACCATGTGGTGATGGTATCAGCAACGGCAACTCTTGAGATAGGGGAGCCCGCAGAATTCGGAAAAAATCGTACGCTAAGGTTTTCCGGGCATCCGTAAGGGCCGAAACTTCCCGTCTTCCAGTCTGCGGCTCTGCCGCCAGACGTAATCGCCGGAGCGGCTTCCAGCGCGGCTTGATGAAGGCCGTGGGTGCATCGGCCGGCACCTTGCGCAGGTTGTCGGCGTTCATCTCACGCAGGGTCTGCACGGCTGCCAGCACGCCTTGCGCGGCCGGCCCGTGCTGTTCCCCAACTTTTCGCTCGGCGAAGAGTATGAACATGCGCCGCCGGCGACGAATCGCCAAATCTCACCGTATCTCCCGAGCGGACGATTTCGCACCGGTCTGCCCGTCGAAGGGCTTGCGATCGAACGGGGCGACCTTTTCTATGCATGTCCGCGAGCCAGCGTCTTTTATGGCACGGCGCTCGACGCCGACCTTCGGACGCGCGGCGTAAGCACGCTTGTCATGGCCGGGATAAGCACCACCGGCGTTGTTCTTTCAAGCGTCGCCTGGGCTAGTGATGCGGACTACGACGTGCGTTTGGTCCAGGACTGCTGCTACGACCCGGATCGGGATGCCCACGAAGCTCTGTTGCGTTCCGGGTTCGGCGGACGTGTACAGGTCGTGTAATTTTCGGGCCTCGCATGATCGCGGCCATAGCCGCAGGTGGATTGGTGCGAGGCAGGGCCAGTCCAAGTCAGGGTGCGGTCATCGCGGCGCCTGCAACTCTCAAAAACCCATCGCCGTAGCGGAGGTCTTGTAATCGCATGTCATTACGCACGCCCGATTTATTGTTCACAGCGATAGCACCTGCCATTTGGGGCAGCACCTACATTGTCACCACCCAATACCTGCCGAACTTCTCACCGATGACGGTCGCGATGCTGCGGGCGTTGCCGGCGGGTTTATTGCTCGTGATGATCGTCCGACAGATTCCAACGGGAATCTGGTGGATGCGCATCTTCATCCTCGGCGCACTTAATATTTCGCTATTCTGGAGCTTGTTGTTTATTTCGGTCTACCGCCTGCCGGGCGGGGTCGCGGCGACGGTAGGCGCTGTGCAGCCGCTGATGGTCGTGTTCATCTCTGCCGCTCTGCTAGGTAGCCCGATACGATTGATGGCGGTCCTGGGGGCTATTTGCGGAACTGCGGGCGTGGCGCTGTTGGTGTTGACACCAAACGCAGCGCTAGATCCTGTCGGCGTCGCAGCGGGCCTGGCGGGGGCGGTTTCCATGGCGTTCGGAACCGTGCTGACCCGCAAGTGGCAACCTCCCGTGCCTCTGCTCACCTTTACCGCCTGGCAACTGGCGGCCGGAGGACTTCTGCTCGTTCCAGTAGCTTTAGTGTTTGATCCGCCAATCCCGATGCCTACAGGAACCAATGTTCTCGGCCTGGCGTGGCTCGGCCTGATCGGAGCGGGTTTAACCTACTTCCTTTGGTTCCGGGGGATCTCGCGACTCGAACCTACAGTTGTTTCCTTACTGGGCTTTCTCAGCCCGGGGACCGCCGTGTTGCTAGGATGGTTGTTCTTGGATCAGACGCTGAGTGCGCTTCAAATCATCGGCGTCCTGCTCGTGATCGGGAGTATCTGGCTGGGCCAACGTTCCAACCGCACTCCTAGGGCGCGTATAGCTTGCCGGAAGTCGCCTTGACCCGCATGGCATAGGCCTATCGTTTCCACGATCAGCGATCGGCTCGTTGCCCTGCTCCGCTCCAAAGCCCGCGACGCAGCGCCGGCAGGCAGAGCAAGTAGAGGGCAGCGCCTGCAATCCATGCCCACCCGTTCCACGTTGTTATAGAAGCCGCATAGATCGCCGTGAAGAGGAGGGGTCCGACGATCGAGGTCAGGCTGGTGAGCGCCGCCAGTGAGCCTTGCAGCTGCCCCTGACGTTCCTCATCCACCTGCCTGGACAACATTGCTTGCAGCGCCGGCATTCCGATGCCACCCGAAGCAAGCAGGACCATGATCGGGAACGCCATCCATCCCCGTGTCGCGAAGGCAAGCAGGATGTAGCCTGTGCCGTCGGCAATCATTCCGAGCATGAGTGCCCGCCTTTCGCCGAGCCGGGCGGCTACAGGGCCGGTGATCATTGCCTGGGCGAGTGAATGCAGAATGCCAAATGCGGCAAGCGAAATGCCGATCGTGGTCGCGTCCCAGTGAAAGCGATCCTCGCCGAAAATGACCCAAAGCGCGGCCGGCACCTGTCCGACAAGTTGCATGATGAAGAAGACCGCCATCAGGGCGGCGACGACGGTCATGCCCCGGGCCCACCGGAACGAAGCGAGCGGGTTGAGAGCCTCCCGGCGTAACGGCCGGCGTTCGCCTTTGTGCGACTCCGGCAAAAGGAAACAGCCCGTCAGGAAATTGAGGCCGTTCAAGGCTGCCGCGGCGAAGAACGGAGCGTGGGGGGAGAAACCGCCCATCAGCCCACCGAGCACAGGTCCCGCGACCATCCCGAACCCGAAACAGGCGCTCATGAAGCCGAAGTGCCGCGCGCGCTCATCGCCATCAGTGATATCGGCAATATAAGCGCCGGCTACCGCCCCAGTCGCCCCGGTGATGCCGGCCACGATCCGCCCGATATAGAGAACCCAAAGGAAAGGCGCCGTCGCCATGATGGCGTAGTCGACAGCAGCGCCGGCCAGCGAGACGAGCAAGACCGGCCGCCGCCCGAAACGATCCGACAGCGCGCCCAGCACAGGTGCGCAGGCAAATTGCATCAACGCATACAGCGCCAGCAGAATGCCATAGTGGGCGGTGACGTCGTTCGAGTGAACCAGATCGCGCAGGAGGCCCGGCAGCACCGGCATAATCAGGCCGATGCCGACAGCGTCGAGCGCGACAGTGCTCAGAATTACGATCAGGGGTCTGTTGGGTTTCACGTCTGGCCTCCGGACCAGCCTCCGCTGGTCCGATTGAACGCGCGGATTCTTTATCACTGATAAGTTGGTGGACATATTATGTTTATCAGTGATAAAGTGTCAAGCATGACAAAGTTGCAGCCGAATACAGTGATCCGTGCCGCCCTGGACCTGTTGAACGAGGTCGGCGTAGACGGTCTGACGACACGCAAACTGGCGGAACGGTTGGGGGTTCAGCAGCCGGCGCTTTACTGGCACTTCAGGAACAAGCGGGCGCTGCTCGACGCACTGGCCGAAGCCATGCTGGCGGAGAATCATACGCATTCGGTGCCGAGAGCCGACGACGACTGGCGCTCATTTCTGATCGGGAATGCCCGCAGCTTCAGGCAGGCGCTGCTCGCCTACCGCGATGGCGCGCGCATCCATGCCGGCACGCGACCGGGCGCACCGCAGATGGAAACGGCCGACGCGCAGCTTCGCTTCCTCTGCGAGGCGGGTTTTTCGGCCGGGGACGCCGTCAATGCGCTGATGACAATCAGCTACTTCACTGTTGGGGCCGTGCTTGAGGAGCAGGCCGGCGACAGCGATGCCGGCGAGCGCGGCGGCACCGTTGAACAGGCTCCGCTCTCGCCGCTGTTGCGGGCCGCGATAGACGCCTTCGACGAAGCCGGTCCGGACGCAGCGTTCGAGCAGGGACTCGCGGTGATTGTCGATGGATTGGCGAAAAGGAGGCTCGTTGTCAGGAACGTTGAAGGACCGAGAAAGGGTGACGATTGATCAGGACCGCTGCCGGAGCGCAACCCACTCACTACAGCAGAGCCATGTAGACAACATCCCCTCCCCCTTTCCACCGCGTCAGACGCCCGTAGCAGCCCGCTACGGGCTTTTTCATGCCCTGCCCTAGCGTCCAAGCCTCACGGCCGCGCTCGGCCTCTCTGGCGGCCTTCTGGCGCTCCTGCTGCGGCGTCCGCTCGTGGGCCGTGGCGCGGGTCCGCGCGCCGGCCTCGTGCGCCTGGCGCTCGCGGGCGAGGTCCAGGGCGGCCGTCTTCACGTTCTGCCTTGCGCAGATGAGATAGGGGAGCCCGCAGAATTCGGAAAAAATCGTACGCTAAGGTTTTCCGGGCATCCGTAAGGGCCGAAACTTCCCGTCTTCCAGTCTGCGGCTCTGCCGCCAGACGTAATCGCCGGTTAGGTTGATGTGCTCCCAGCCCAGCGGCGACAGGAATTGCAGCAGCTCGCCGTCCACCGGCTTGCCGGCCTCGACCAACCCCTGGGTGGCGCGTTCCAGGTACACCGTGTTCCACAGCACGATAGCCGCCGTCACCAGGTTGAGGCCGCTGGCCCGGTAGCGCTGCTGCTCGAAGCTCCGATCCCTGATTTCCCCAAGGCGGTTGAAGAACACCGCCCTGGCCAGCGAGTTGCGCGCCTCACCTTTGTTCAGGCCGGCATGCACGCGGCGGCGCAGTTCAACACTTTGCAGCCAGTCCAGGATGAACAGCGTGCGCTCGATCCGGCCCAGCTCGCGCAGGGCCACGGCCAGTCCGTTCTGGCGCGGGTAGCTGCCGAGCTTGCGCAGCATCAGCGAGGCGGTGACGGTGCCCTGCTTGATCGAGCTGGCCAGGCGCAGGATGTCGTCCCAGTGGGCACGCACGTGCTTGATGTTCAGGGTGCCGCCGATCAGCGGGCGCAACGTCGGGTAGGCTTGCACGCCCTGCGGCACGTACAGCTTGGTTTCGCCGAGGTCGCGGATGCGCGGCGCGAAGCGGAAGCCTAGCAGGTGCATCAGGGCAAAGACGTGATCGGTGAAGCCGGCCGTGTCGGTGTAGTGCTCCTCGATCCGCAGGTCGGACTCGTGGTACAGCAGGCCGTCGAGCACATAGGTGGAATCGCGGACGCCGACATTCACCACGCGGGTGCTGAACGGCGCGTACTGGTCGGAGATATGGGTATAGAACAGCCGTCCCGGCTCGCTACCGTACTTCGGGTTGACGTGCCCGGTGCTCTCGCCCCGGCCACCCGCGCGGAAGCGCTGGCCATCGGAGGATGAGGTCGTGCCGTCGCCCCAGTGGGCGGCAAAGGCGTGGCGATACTGGTGGTTGACCAGCTCGGCCAAGGCCGCCGAATAGGTTTCGTCGCGGATGTGCCAGGCTTGCAGCCAGGACAGCTTGGCGTAGGTCAGGCCGGGGCTCGACTCGGCCATCTTGGTCAGCCCGAGGTTGATCGCATCACCGAGGATTGCGGACAGCAGCAACGTCCTGTCTTTGGCCTCGGCCCCGTCCTTCAAGTGGGTGAAGTGGCGGCTGAAGCCCGTCCAGTCGTCCACGTCCATCAGCAGTTCGGTGATCTTGATGCGCGGCAGTAACTGGCTGGTTTGGTCGATCAGCGCCTGCGCCCGATCCGGCACCGCCGCATCCAGCGGGGTGATTTTCAGCCCTGACTCGGTGAGGATGGCATCGGGCAGCTCGTTGTCCTTGGCCAGGCGGGTGACGGTGGCCAACTGCTCGTCCAGCAGCTGCAAACGCTCTTCCAGGTACTGGTCGCTGTTCGGGTTGATCGCCAGGGGCAGGGCCTGCTCGCGCTTGAGTGCGGCGAACTTCTCGGCCGGCAGCAGGTAGTCGTCGAAGTCGCGGAACTGCCGCGAGCCCTTGACCCAGATGTCGCCGGAGCGCAGGGCGTTCTTCAGCTCGGACAGGGCGCAGATTTCGTAGAATTTCCGGTCGAGGCCTTCCGGGGTGATCACCAGCGGCTTCCAGCGCGGCTTGATGAAGGCCGTGGGTGCATCGGCCGGCACCTTGCGCAGGTTGTCGGCGTTCATCTCACGCAGGGTCTGCACGGCTGCCAGCACGCCTTGCGCGGCCGGCGCGGCGCGCAGTTCCAGCACCTCCAGCAAGGCCGGCGTGTAACGGCGCAGGGTGGCGAAGTTCTCGCCGACCAGGTGCAGGTGGTCGAAGCCTTCCGGCCGGGCCAGCAGCTCGGCCTCGCTGACGCTCTCGGTGAACTCGTCCCAGGGAATCACCGCCTCGATGGCGGCATAGGGGTCGCTGCCGCTTTCCTTCGCTTCCAGCAGCGCCTGGCCGATCCTGGAGTACAGGCGCACCTTGTCGTTGATCGCCTTGCCCTGCTTCTGGAACTGCTGCTGATGCTTGTGCTTCGCGCCGCTGAACAGCTTGACCAGGATGCGGTCATGCAGATCGACCAGCTCATCGATCACGGTCGCGGTGCTCTCCAGCACCACGGCGGCCAGGGTCGCGTAGCGGCGCTGCGGCTCGAACTTACCGAGGTCTTTGGGCGTCATCTGCCCACCCTCGCGGGCCAGCTTGAGCAGGCGGTTCTGGTGGATGTGCCGGCCCAGGCCTTCGGGCAAGTCCACCAACTGAAATGTCTTCAGCCGCTCGATGTGTTCCAGCATGTGCCGAGAGTTGGGTTTCAGCGGTGCCTGGCGCAGCCAGGTCAACCAGGTGATGCTGCTGCCGGCCTTGAGCTTCAACAGCTCGTCCAGCTTGGCCCGATGCGAGTCCGTGAGTGGTTCGACCAGGGCGCGGTAGACCCGCCGATTGGCTCGCGCAATGGCTTCCGAGCAGGCCCGGTCAATCACGCTCAGCGCCGGCAGGATGCGTCGTTTCTGCCGTAGGCTCTCCAGGGCCTGACCGGCCAGCAGCAAGCCTTTGTCGGTCTGCTGGGCCAGCTCGGTTAGCTCGCGCACCAGGGCGCGGAAGTCGGACAGGCCGAACGGGGCCAGTTGCAGGTAGGTGCGCAGTTCCTGGGCATGCTCGCGACGGGTCACGTCGCGCTCGCCGTACTTTGCCCAGCTCGCCGGCTCGGCCTGGACTTGCTTCGCCACCCACAGGATGACCGGCTCGGGCAGCTCGCTGTCGGTTCCCAGCGCGTAACCGGGGTAGCGCAGCAGGCAGAGCTGCACGGCGAAGCCGAGGCGGTTGGCGTCGCCGCGTCGCTGGCGGATCAGCGACAGGTCGGAGTCGTTGAAGGTGTAGTAGCGGATCAGGTCATCCTGGCTTTCCGGCAGCGCAAGCAGGGTGTCCCGCTCCGTGGCCGAGAGGATCAAGCGACGCGGCATGTGTCAGTCGTCCGTGCGGAGGTACTGGTAGAGGGTTTCCCGGCTGATGTTGAACTCGCGGGCAAGCTGCGCCTTGGGCTCGCCGGCCGTCGCTCGCTGCCGCAGGGTAGCAGCCTGCTCATCGGACAGGGCTTTCTTGCGGCCCCGGTACGCGCCACGCTGCTTGGCCAAGGCGATGCCCTCACGCTGCCGCTCGCGGATCAGGGCGCGCTCGAACTCAGCGAAGGCCCCCATCACCGACAGCATCAGGTTGGCCATCGGCGAGTCCTCGCCAGTGAACACCAGGCCCTCCTTCAGGAACTCGATGCGCACGCCGCGCTGAGTCAGCTTCTGTACCAAGCGACGCAGGTCATCGAGGTTGCGGGCCAGCCGATCCATGCTGTGCACCACCACTGTATCGCCTTCGCGGACGAAGCTCAGCAGCGCTTCGAGCTGGGGGCGCTGGGTGTCCTTGCCCGATGCCTTGTCGGTGAACACCTTGCTCACCTGGGTTTGTTCCAGCTGGCGTTCCGGGTTCTGGTCAAAGCTGCTGACCCGGACGTAGCCGATGCGGTGCCCCTGCACGATGTCTCCTTGGTTGAAGGCGGCTTAAGTGCACTTTCTGTTCCGTTGTGCCTCAAAGCCCATTTCTGTCAGGCTGAAATCTATAACCTTCGCGGGCATGTGTCAAAAAATGGGAAAGCAGACTCTATTCTGACGAAGCGGCGCGGCCCTGCCTGACATCAAGTTAGGGTATAGCCTAGATTGACATGCGCGATGCAACCCTTAACTTGCTTGCACCTATCGTTTCCATGCTAGCTTTATCGTAACGCTCAAGAAATTGGGCTTAATGCCGAAAACAATAAAATAAAACAGCCAACCCTTGAGGTTCTTATGCGCCAGAATTTACCAGTGACGGGTCGAAACTTAGAACTCCCAAAAGATGCCAATATTCTTTCGACTACCTCCCCTCAAAGCCATATCACGTACGTTAATCCTGACTTCATTAAAATCAGTGGTTTCACTGAGGAAGAACTATTAGGCCAGCCTCACAACATCGTAAGACACCCAGATATGCCGCCTGCTGCATTTGAGCATATGTGGAGTACATTAAAATCTGGCCGCTCATGGATGGGGCTAGTAAAAAATCGCTGTAAAAATGGCGACCACTATTGGGTAAGTGCTTATGTAACGCCAATAGCTAAGAATGGTTCGATTGTTGAATACCAGTCTGTAAGGACCAAGCCTGAACCTGAGCAGGTTTTGGCTGCGGAAAAATTATATGCTCAATTGAGAAGCGGGAAGGCCGCGAGGCCGAAATTGGCTGCTAGCTTTTCCGTGAAAATACTCTTGCTCATATGGGGTAGTATTATATCAAGCGCAATGGCTGCCGGCATGCTTACTGATACATCAATAAGCAGCTTATTGTTAGCCACTTTAATGTCAGGAAGCTTAAGCTCTGTTAGTGTTTTGGCTATTCTCTCTCCTCTTGGAAGACTGGTTGAAAGAGCCAGGAATATTTCCAATAACCCATTAAGTCAATCCCTCTACACTGGGCGCACCGATGAGTTTGGCCAAATAGAGTTTGCTTTACGAATGATGCAAGCTGAAACAGGCGCCATAGTAGGTCGCATAGGTGATGCATCAAATCGGCTTAGCGAACACACCCGAGGCCTACTAAAGGATATTGAGTCAAGCAATGTACTTACAGTTGAGCAGCAGGCAGAGACAGATCAAATAGCAACGGCAGTAAACCAAATGGTGGCAAGCATTCAAGAGGTTGCGAGCAATGCACAGCATGCTGCAGATGCGGCCGGAAGAGCAGACACTGAGACGGCATCTGGCCAGCGTCTGGTAGCCCACACAAGCCAGTCAATCACTGCCCTTGAAGGTGAAATTAGGCAAGCCACTCAGGTTATTCATGAGCTTGAAGGTCAAAGTAACGAGATATCAAAAGTTCTTGACGTTATACGAGGGATCGCCGAGCAAACGAATTTGTTGGCACTCAACGCAGCAATTGAGGCCGCGCGTGCTGGTGAGCAGGGGCGTGGTTTTGCTGTTGTCGCCGATGAGGTTCGCAGTCTTGCTGCTCGCACACAGCAATCGACAACGGATATTCAAAGCATGATCAGCGCTCTACAAGAGCGAGCGCAATCCGCTGTTACAGTCATGGAGCAAAGTAGTCGGCAAGCGCACACGAGTGTAGCTCACGCAGAGGAAGCAGCTACAGCTCTTGATGGAATTGGCCAACGCGTTAACGAAATTACCGACATGAACGCGCAAATAGCGACTGCGGTCGAGCAGCAGGGAGCAGTAAGTGAAGACATAAACCGCAGTATTATCAATATACGCGATGCTGCTGATACCAATGTACAGACCGGGCAGAATAATTTGCAAAGTGCGAAATCTGTCGCTCAGTTAACTAGCGCTCTGAGCGAACTGGCAAAACAGTTTTGGGAAAAACGAGGATAACGCTTTTCAGTATCTCGACAGGGATAACTTACTTTACCATCGGTTATCCCTTTTAGCCGCACAAATTTTAGCCATGGCTTTTCAGGAAGTCAGGGCTATCAGAATGGCCTTAGAAAGCCTAGTCAAAGAGCTGTCACGAGAACACCGTTAGCTTAGCGTACGATTTTTTCCGAATTCTGCGGTTCCCCCAGATAAGCGATTTGATAAAATGGGCTGGATAGATTGAGAAGGCTTGGATAACGACCTTGAGACACGCCCCTTCGTTTTTTAGAGAAACATCTTGTAATTGGGCGACACTGTTCTTGGAAACCAGTAACGCTCTGAGGGTGTCCTGCAAATTGTGATCCACAACCTCGATATTCCATCTTTGCTTGATTCCGTCCTTAAGCGCTGCGATATCTTCATCCTTGTGGCAGGCAGTAAGCCCAAAAGTAATAAAGCAAACGCAAAGCAGAAGACAGAATATGTAGCGCATGAATTGGTTCCGGATGTTAACAAAATGCTACTATAATATTCAATTATCTGCCAAGAAAGATTGAAAGATAAGAAAACGCTCCACCTAACAACGCCACAATTAGATTTTATTCCTTAATTTGGTAAAAATCTGATCGTGAAGCTATAGATAATGGTTCTGTTTTGGTTTTGTGATTAGTCTTTAACCGCGTCTGTTAGGCCGGTTTTATCGAAGAAGGATTTAAGTTCAGGGGCGAGGGTGAGATAAATATTCATCACGATCTGCGTTTTTCCCCGCATGCGAGGATATTTACGAATAATCTGCGCAAATTCCCGAGGTTCTCCAAATATCTTCATCGCGTAGGTTTTTATATCTATAAAGATATCCGTTAGACCTTCAGTTGAAACAAAACCACTATTAAAAAGATAATTATCCCCATCTCGACTTTTCGGAGAGTGATCCTGTAAAGATTTCTTATAATCCTCCATATCGCCATAATGAAAATCAGAAGGATTGTAAGATTGCCAATCTTGCTTATCAAATAAAGAAGGATGTTGATCGAAAAAAACACTTGCGATAAAAGCATGCATATTATCAAAGTCCCATTTTTGAAGAAAATCAGAACTTAATGCGCCTTTTCCGTGAATACCGTTGCAATTTAGTGCAATTGTATTTTCGTGATTAAATCCCCCAACTTCTATTGACCATGTGGTGATGGTATCAGCAACGGCAACTCTTGAGATAAGCGATTTGATAAAATGGACTGGATAGATTGAGAAGGCTTGGATAACGACCTTGAGGCACGCCCCTTCGTTTTTTGGAGAAACATCTTGTAATTGGGCGACACTGCTCTTGGAAACCAGTAACGGTCTGAGGGTGTCCTGTAAATTATGATCCACAACCTCGATATTCCATCTTTGCTTTATTTCGGCTTTTAGGGTTGCAACATCATCGTCTTCGTGACAGGAAACGGTTCCAAAAAGAATCACACAAAAGCAGAGTAGAAAACGAAGGAAAGCCATCATGAGGGGTTAATTCCAGAAAAAGAATAAAAAAATATCACAAGCGGCTATTAACTTCCAGGTATTCCTTTGATCATGGGAGCAACACCTGCGGGGGGCAAGGGTGCTTTAGGAATGATTTTTGGCAGGGTACGTATGATTGTAGGAGCCAGACGTATAAAGACAGGCCAGAACTCCAAAATAAACGGTGCCACCACCAAAGCAGCTCCAATCGCTAACAATGCCTCTCGCGAAGCTCTTTCTGGACTGATATTGTGATGAGCCAGGGCATTGTAAGGATAAAACGATCCCGAGAGTTCTGTGAGGGGACTAGCAGCATCAGTCGTATTAGAAAGTTTATGTTCGTTTTTTTGATCTGGTAATTTTATATTTTCTTGAGGAAATCTCATACTTTTTTTCTGTCATTTTCTGTATTGTTTCCAGCCAAAGCAGCGGCCTTTTTAGCGGCGAGAACTTGATAATAATAGTCAGTCAAAACATATTCGGGTGCAAGCCCACTTAGATCATCCAGATCATTTTTATTATCCAGCTTGCCGGGACGATAATCTATTGTTACAGCCCAACCGTGCATTTTACTCGACCATGTATTTCCCAACGGGTCAGGCGGCAGAGCGGTCTCCAGTTCTGGAGATTCGTATTTGAAGCGGAGATATACTTTGTCTCCTTCCTGATGCGTTCCTTGGCTAAAGGTAGTGCCGTCTGAACTAAGGGTTGACCATAATTTGTCATAGGAAATTTTAACCTTTGTTTTTTCAAATTCTATAGCCATAGTTTGAACGAGATTATTGGATTTATCGAGTTTTTGCTTGATTTCCTCTTCTTCACCATTGATAAGGTTGGTCAAAGAAAGGCTGGTATTTCCATAGTTTAATTGAATTTCTTTGCCGTTTTTGGTGAAGGTAATATCACCTTTAATCTTTATTTTTGCTTCGCCGCCGTCTTTGGTTTGGATTTCTATTGGGTCACGAAGGTCAAATTCAAATTTGACTGGCCCATTATTGATATTGACGGCTGCTCTCATGATTTCCTGACTGAGATCTGGAAAATAAAATCCAGCCTGATCTAAGGCCTTGTGGATCATGAGAATATTGCGGATGTTATCTCTATCCTTTGCATCAAATGCGTTGGAAGTAGAAAGGCTATCTTTTTCTTTATTCGCGGTACTGGATTGTAGAGTAGTAATTTGTGACGCTGAATCAGCGTTATTGTTATTAACAAATTTCTTTATCAAATCCATACCATTGGGCCAATATGATTCAGCTGTTTTACTACCGTATTGCATCAGAAATCCGAGCAAGTAATCAAACCCAATGTAATTGCTGCTGGTGGTCAGGGATTTAGCAACGGGATCAAGGGCTTCTCCGATCCAAGGGGCTGGGCTATAAAAAGCAACCTCTTTGACGGCATCAAAAAATTGGATATATCCCGCAAACCATTCCATTGGGCCGTAGCAAAGGCCATACCTAGCAGATCAAAATTAAAAGTATCAGTAGCACCATTTCCATTAATAAAATTAATCAGTATATCAACCACCCCAAGAAGATCATCCCAGGTAAAACGTTGCGCAATATCATGCCCCATTAACATCAAGGCTTTGTCAAAGGTTAAAGCAATTTTTTCTCGAAGCTTCATGCCATCGGAGGAACGGTTTACTTTTAATTCTTCTTCACTTCGGCTGCCGGTGCCAGAATTGGTATTTCCCATTTTAGGGTAGGGCAGCCAAGCTGCCGTCATCTCATGTTCAAATAGTTTTCGTATATTGAAAGGATGCTTAGGATCAGGCTGAATCCCGCATTGCTTTAGAAAGTTGATAAGTTGCTGTTTTGTTTTATAATTGCGCGTTATTTCCCCGTTGAGATCGCCCTCCATGGCTTCTAGTCTAGGGGCGAATGGAGAGCCATTCATCGGAAAAACAACTTCCAGTTTATAAGTACTGACCCAAGATTCACTAACAATCAGAAGTTTGTTTGGATTAAGATCAAGCAGGCAAAATTGATTACCTCCCATATGAGGACTGACCTTCCAAATAGAAGTCATGGAAGGTTTTCCGTTTCTTTGCATAAGTGTCATGGTAAAACCCTGTAATAATAGAAATACCCTTTAGTATAGGGTTTTAGAATGACTTATCGATGGTTAATGGATTACTTTTAAAGTGACGTCGTATATCTTCTAAAGTAAAGATCTTTAGATAATAATTTATTACTATTAATTAGTTTGTAATGATAATATGCTTAATAATAATTAAGAATCATAATAAAAAATTATATTAATTAATATAATTTTTATAAATAAGCAAAAATCATCGATTAATATTTTATAAATTGTCGTTTTTAATAAAATTAATCATATTCAAATATTATTCATTTGTATTGTTATTAAATATTTTTTTATTTTTACTTATTGTGCAATTTGTTTAAGGTGATTATTATGCAAGATAATCAATATATTGCTGTTAGTAAAATAGGTGAGGTAATTAGCGATTCTAGCTTAGCTTAGCTTATGGTTATGCATTACCTAAAGATGATCCAAGATTAATTGAAATAATTACAGCACAAGCTGACCAACACTTCTTACAATTAATGAAGGAGAGTGCAATATATACAAGATTCAAAATGGACAACTTTATTCAAAAACAAAAAGATAATACGTTAGCTGAAAAGATTATAAATTTTATCAATGACAGAGCCTTTCAATTTAATTCAAGAGAACGATTTTATAATTGTGAAATCTGGCATGAAGCTATAAAAAAAGATATAGCCAAAAACAAACCTATTGATATCGTTATTCCTATTTTCTGTAATATTGGAAACCCCCTTAAACGCTTCCAAACGACCCAAGTATCTGCGGCTGAAAAGGTAGCTTTATTTTCTTTATATGGCATTTCAGAACTGGCTTCTAAGATCTATCCTCCTGGTATCAAATTTCACATTGTAGTGGATAGCAATTTTTATAGTACTCCATTTGGAGTGAATACTGTTGAAACCAATAATTATTTAAAACAAATAAAAGATTTTGTTTTTATTAATAATTTATCAGATCGACTGGATGTTGCAGATATTACGGAGTTGCTTTCTCCGGTTTCAGAAGCTTTTTCTAAAAACTATACGAAATGGCTAGATTATTTTTCCTCTAATGCACCAGAAGATAATATTACTTATGAAGAAAAGGAAAATTGGCGCAAGAGCATGAAAAGCAGTATCAATCTGCGTCAATATAATTTGACTTATGAAGAATATCTTCAAATCTATACTGAACAAAATAACAAGATAAAAGAATTTGTAGATGATTTATCCAAAAAATCTTTGGATATATATCGCTCGCTGAAATATGCTGCTGCTGATTTATGTTGGGAAAATTTACAGTTCGAAGGTTCTGTAAGATCAACAATTCATACCAAAATCCTACCGGTATTAGGGTTACGAATTTATCCAGAATACAAATTAAGATCCAGACTTCTTCCCTATCATGGTATTGCAATATTTTATCGTGATCTAAAATCTAAATCCTATAAAATGGAAGTCATTCCTGAAGCTATTGCCTGTACAAAGTCAAATATAAAACGTATAGTGGATGGCGGGATGACCCAAGGGTACGTCATTGATGATGGTCTGAATTAATCATGCGGCTTTTATCTCAACCCAATATTTTATGTCTGTTTTTATGTCAGGCCCTATTTATCATTACAATTTCTGTTGATTTGACGTATACGGGACTGGCTGGTTATCAATTGGCAGCCGTTAAGGATTTGGCGACACTTCCTTATTCCTTGATTACTTTGGCAACCGCCATAACGACGTTGCTTGCGGCAGCAATTATGCGGTTTTTTGGCAGGAAAAGAGCGTTTTTAACGGGAGCTTTTTTTGCAGTTATAAGTGGGTTTACGACCTTTACCGCTATTCGACATAATAGTTTTATTCTCTTTTCAATAGGAACGGCGTTTGTGGGGGTTTTTCAGGCGTTTTCTCAATATTATCGTCTGTCTGCCGCGGATTTTGTTAGAAACGAAGAAAAACATAAAGCCATTTCAACGATTTTACTGGCTGGGGTGATTGGCGTCCTTATTGGGCCTAGTTTATTTAACCGCTTTATAAGCAATAGTAACCTATACAGTATCGGCAATGCTTATCTGACAACGATGCTGATGGGATTACTGGTTTTTTTGATTATTTTATGTCTTTATCACGAAACTTCAGAAAAACAGAATATCAACCCAGTAAAAATCCCCAAAAGACCATTTATTTTCCAAGCTATCAAACAACCAATTTATGTTGCTGCGGTTTCAGTCAATGCAATCAGCTATGCGGTGATGATGTTTGCAATGACTGCAACCCCTATAGCCATGATGAAAACACATCATGACATTCATTATAGCACGAGTGTTATTCAGCTTCATATGATTGGGATGTTTGCTACTTCGTTCATCACAGGAAAACTCATTAGCCGATGGGGTAAAAGTAATGTTATTTTTATTGGCATTTTTTTCGATGTCTTATGTGCTTTAATAATGATTTTCCTTCAATCCGTTTTAGCCTTTTTTATTGCACTGCTTTTTTTGGGCATAGGATGGAATTTGATGTTTATTAGTGGCAGCGCTCTGCTTGCCAGGTCTTATGATTCCGATCAAAAATATGCCATGCAATCTATCGCTGAGTTTATTACCTTTACTTTCTCAGGCATAGGGGCCTTATCCGCAGGATGGGTTTTAAATACTTATAGCTGGACTACTATTAACCTTTGTATTTTACCACTACTGGCTATTCCAGTAATAACAACCCTTTATTATAGACATCAAAAACATTATGAAAAAATATAAAAATGTCATTTTTGATCTAGATGGAACACTCATTGATACAGCGCCAGATATCGCAAGATGTATCAATATCATGCTTCAAAAACGATCTGTTCCTCCTTTGGATATAGAAATTATCAGGCGTTTTATCGGGGGAGGGACAGATATTTTTATAAAGAAATTGTATGAAGCCCTCAAAATACCCTTGACCAAAGATGAGCTGTCGGAGGATGTCAGGAAATATACTGATATTTACCGTATGGAGCCTGCTAAAACATCAAAATTATACGATATGAACACTTCATCAATTCTTGCATCGTTAATAAATGAAGAAATAAAAATTGGCATCTGTACAAATAAAATAACAGAAATCACAGAAACGATTTTAAAATATTTCAAAATTTATGATTTCTTTTCGATAATCGTTTGTGGTGATAGCTTACCTGTTAAAAAACCTGATCCTTTGCCTCTTTTGACCACTATGAAGCAAATGAATGCAAAAACAAAAGATACGCTATATGTCGGTGACACACAGATTGATTTAAAATGTTGTCAATTGGCAAAAGTAAGCTTCATTGGTGTTCGTTGGGGAATGGATAAAGAACTGATGAAACAACCTATTCCTTTTATTAATAATTTTAGAGAATTAGTTGATATTATATCAGTTCTTAAATAAGACTTTCCCAAAAATCCTTTATAATACAAGTGTTTTCTGGTCTTTGATCTGATTTTAGGCTACTGCTGAGCGTTATTAGCGTTTCTTTAAAAAATGTGCGACAAGCTGAATTATTCCCGCTTTGTATATTTATCCTATCCATGATTTACGTCTGGATATGGGTGTTAATAATAATTTTAATATCGTAGTCAGGAATGAGTAGGGCATTAAAGGGATCCATATCCGTTTGTATTTTATTTTGTAGCAGGAAATCTGTTCATTGCTAATCAGTTTCATAACTGATGATAGTTTTGTTAAGGGTCATTCTGCATAATTATAGCAAAAAAAAATTTGTTTATATCTGGAGCATAGTGAATAGGGGATAATTTTATCAAAATTTAGCAGACATTTATAAAAACGAACAACACAGACAAATCGCAATAATTTCAAACAAAGCGTGTTTATTATCATTTTAGAAAAAACATTTTAAAAATGCAGATCGAAATGGTTTTGATCAAAACCAAAAATCATCATCGAAAAAATCAAATTCAATCGTTTAATCGCACATTATTAATTATCGTATAATATATATTATGCCAACTAATATGCAAGAAAACACAGCAGTGAATTATCAAAAAATTTTTTTAACCATTTGATTTTATAATATTTTTGAATTGATTATTTGCAGAATTTTCGTGGCAATTTCTTCAATGGATATGCCTGTTGTTGAAAGAAAATGAATGTTCTCTCTACGCATAAGCGTTTCAGCTGCAGCAACTTCATATCGACAATTATTCAAATCAGCATATTTTGAATTTGGTCGACGTTGATTTCGGATTTCGCTTAATCTTATAGGATCAATTGTTAAACCATATAATTTGTTACGATATTCAAGCAAAGATGCTGGCAAACAATCCCGTTCAAAATCTTCTGGAATTAATGGATAATTAGCCGTTTTAATACCATGTTGCATGGCCAAATAAAGCGATGTTGGTGTTTTTCCGCTACGACTAACCCCTACAAGAATAATTTCGGCTTCTTGTAAATTTCGATGGGTTTGCCCATCATCATGCTCAAGGGAAAAATTAATTGCTTCCATACGGGTTTCATATTCTTTGCTACGAACAACATCTGAAAAACGACCAATATTTTGATTACTCTTGATCCCTAATTCTTTTTCCATAGGTTCAACAACCGATTCAAATAAATCGAATAAAACAGCCCTACAATCTTGGCGAAATGCTGTGGATATTTCTGGAACAGCCAAAGTTGAAAATACAATTGGTGGTAAATGTTCAATTTCCATCACTTTGTTAATTTGTTCAGCCGCCCTACGCGCTTTGTCAGGCGTATCAATAAATGGCAATCTTATATGACGAATAGGTAAATCAAATTGTTTTAAAGTACAAAGCCCAAAAGTTTCGGCGGTAATACCCGTGCTATCGGAAACAAAAAAAGCTGTTCTTTGTGCCATGACTTCATCAACAAAACGTTAAGACCCAGTATTATTTAAATTATTACGAACTATGTGTAAAGTAAATGGATTAGGAGCTGGAGTAATCCCTACTAATAAATATCAAATAAGCGAAATTACGCTGATCAATGAATTTTACTTCTTTTTGCAGGGAGTTAGACTTTTATGGCTAGCAAATTGTTTGAACCAAATGCCCTCGTTGTTCCATTTGAAGATTTGAGAATGACAGATGTTGATTCTGTTGGCGGAAAAAATGCCAGCTTGGGTGAAATGATAAGTCAACTCCCACAAGGGGTAAGAGTACCAACAGGCTTCGCAACAACAGCCTATGCATTTCGTGAATTTCTTAAATATCAAGATTTGGATAATCGTATTCATAATATTCTTGAACATCTTGATGCTGATGATTTGCGTGCTTTGGCTATCGCAGGTAGCGAAATCAGACATATGGTTGTCCAACAGCCCTTTCCTATTGAATTAGAAAATGCCATTCGCACCGAATTCATAAAACTTAGTGCTGGTAACCCAAAATTATCTTTTGCTGTTCGTTCTTCTGCTACTGCTGAAGATTTGCCTGATGCATCTTTTGCCGGACAACAAGAAAGCTTTTTGAATGTCTCTGATATTGATGAGATTTTGCAAAAGATACGTGAAGTTTTTGCTTCACTTTATAATGATCGTGCCATTTCTTATCGTGTTCACAAAGGCTTTATCCATTCAGAAGTCGCCATTTCAGCAGGTATTCAACGAATGGTTCGCTCCGATATCGGTGCATCGGGTGTTATGTTCACTATGGATACGGAATCTGGATTTAAGGATGTTGTTTTCATTACGGCTAATTATGGTTTAGGCGAAACAGTTGTCCAAGGTGCCGTTAATCCAGATGAATATTACGTCTTCAAGCCTACACTAGCCCAAGGCAAAAATGCCATTATCCGGCGTAATATGGGATCAAAATTGATCCGGATGGTTTTTTCTACGCCTGGTCAAAAAATGCTTACGGGTAAACCTGTTTATGTAGAAAATACACCTGTTGAATTAAGTTATAAATACGCCTTATCTGATAGCGATATTGAGCAACTGGCCAATTATGCTGTAATTATTGAAAAGCATTATGGACGCCCTATGGATATTGAATGGGGTAAAGATGGTATTGACGGACTTTTGTACATTTTACAAGCCCGACCAGAAACCGTTAAAAGTCAGCAAAATGGCAAAACAGAACAACGTTTCAAGCTCAAAGAAAAAGGAACCGCCATACTAGAAGGCCGCGCAATCGGTCAAAAAATCGGTTCAGGTCGCGCACGAATTGTACATTCATTATCTGAAATGGATAAAATTAGTACGGGTGATGTATTGGTTACGGATATGACCGATCCCAATTGGGAACCCATTATGAAAAAAGCGGCTGCAATCGTTACAAATCGTGGTGGTCGGACCTGTCATGCTGCTATTATCGCGCGGGAATTAGGTATTCCTGCCATTGTTGGTTGTGGTAAAGCAACCAGTATTATTCAGGAAAATCAAAATATTACTGTCAGTTGTGCTGAAGGTGATACGGGTTATGTTTATGATCACATTTTGCCTTTTGATGTTACCGAAGTTGAACGTAAAGAGCTTCCTCCTGTTGATGTCAAAATCATGATGAATGTGGGAAACCCTCAATTAGCGTTTGATTTTAGTCAAATCCCTAATGGTGGTGTTGGACTTGCTCGTTTAGAATTCATTATCAACAATAATATTGGTGTTCATCCCAAAGTTATATTGGCATATCCTAATTTAAGTGATGAATTGAAAGCAACCGTCGAACAGATAACACGTGGACATGCCTCACCAAGAGATTTTTATATTGATAAAATTGCTGAAGGTGTCGCAACGATTGCTGCTTCTTTTTATCCGAAACCCGTTATTGTTCGTTTGTCAGATTTTAAATCAAATGAATATCGCCAGTTATTGGGTGGCGAGCTTTACGAACCAGAAGAAGAAAATCCAATGTTGGGTTTCCGAGGAGCTGCACGTTATATCAGTCAAGACTTCCAGGACGCTTTCATTTTGGAATGTATCGCACTTAAACGTGTTCGTGAAGAAATGGGACTAGACAATGTCGAAATAATGATACCTTTTGTTCGTACTTTAAAACAGGCCGAAAAAGTCATTAATCTTTTAGCTTCTCAAGGGTTAAAACGCGGAGAAAATGGTTTAAAAATTATAATGATGTGTGAAGTTCCCAGTAACGCTGTTTTAGCTGAGGAATTTCTTGAATATTTTGATGGTTTTTCTATCGGATCAAACGATTTAACACAATTAACGCTAGGTTTAGATCGTGATTCAGGTCTTGAATTATTGGCCGCAGATTTCGATGAACGGGATCAAGCTATCAAAACGTTGCTTAAAAAGGTAATTATGACCTGTAAAGAAAAAGGAAAATATGTCGGTATTTGTGGCCAAGGCCCCAGCGACCATCCCGATTTTGCTGATTGGTTGGTTCAAGAAGACATTGTATCGATTTCATTAAATCCAGATACAGTGATAAACACCTGGAAACGAATAGCAAAAACTAATTAATTCACTTTGTTAAAATTTTCTTCTCTTTTTATTTAATCGTAAAATAGAGAAGAAAATATTTTTTAAGATAAAATATTCGAATAGGTTACGTATAAAATCAATGTATTCGATAGGGATATCAATCTAATTACATATAACCACCTACTCCACTCTACCATTTTTGTATTTTAGAATAATTTCTTAAATTTCACCTATATTTTTAAATTTTTTGGTTAAGTGAAATATTTTTTACTAAGATTGGTATTGAATAATCTGGAATAACCATCTTAATTTTATTGATAATTCATTTGTAAGATTTATTCTGTAATCCGTTTTTCATTTATATTGTTGTAAATTTTTGTAATTTTTTAAAATCATATAGTTATTATACACTGCTAACATATAATATTAATAATCGTGTAGTTTTCGATTTATTAATGATAAAATTAAATATTTAGATTCAATAGGTTATATTGTTTTAATAGCGATGATTTATCTTAACAAAATATACGCTTATAATACCTCATGCCTTTACTAATTTGTCGAAATCAAGTCTAGTGATAATTTATATTTAAAATCAATTTACTAATGAAGATAATAGAATATCCAATAATGTTTTTGATAGAAATTAAGGGGAATATAGCATTATAATTATTTTAAGGAACAATTTAGGTAATTCATATTACATTCGATCCCTAATGCTTTCCTTACCCATTAATTAGAAAATTTATTTAGAAACGATTAAATCTGTGACACATAAAAAAGAATTCTTATTCAAACGTATTTTATTAACAAATGATGATGGTTACGATGCACCTGGTCTACAGGTTTTAGAGAAAATTGCATCTGAACTTGCTGATGAAATATGGGTTGTTGCGCCTGTTCAAGATCAAAGTGGGACGTCGCATTCAATCAGCATACATAATCCATTACGCGCATTTCCAAAAGGTGATCGTCGTTTTGCAGTTAATGGTACTCCAGGCGATTGTGTGATTATGGGTGTTAGAGGTTTAATGCCAGAAGCGCCTGATCTCATTTTATCAGGTGTAAATCGCGGCGGTAATTTAGGTATTGAAACTGTATTTTCAGGTACGGTTGGTGCTGCGATGACGGGGGCTTTATTATCAATTCCTTCTATTGCGTTAAGTCAAAATTTTATTGATGGTCAACCGATTTATTGGGAAACTTCACAGAAATATGGATCTCAGGTTATTAAAGATCTTGAGAAAATGCATTGGTATCAAAAAGGAAGTTGTCTTAACATAAATTTCCCAGCCTGTTCCCCAGATCATGTTCAATCCATTGAATTTACTGCACAAGGTAAAGGATTCATGGATAAAGTTGATACGATTAAAAAATTAGATCCAAAATCAAATCCATATTATTGGTTCCACTTTAATCGTCCTCAAAAAGAAGATGACTTAGGTACTGAAACCAACGCAATTAATAATCATCGAATAGCAATTTCTCCGCTTTGTTTTGAACGCACGAATTGGGGTTTGCTTGATCAATTAAAGCTGAAAAAATAGTCGATTATCTCATATGAAATAATTCCCAATGAAGGCGATCATCTGTAACCCCATTTTGCCTTAATTGGGAGGTAATAGCGTTTTGCATTCCTTCGGGTCCGCAGAACCAATAATCACATTCAATCCAATTTGGAATTTTCTTCGTAATTAATTCAAAATCTAATCGTTGTTTGGAAATTGATGTATTGATTAAATGTAATCGTACCCCTGCTCTATTTGCTTTTTCTTGCAGTTCATCGATAAAAGAATTGTCGATTTCTCGGAGTGTATAAAATAAGTCAACGGTTTTTATATTTAGTTGCTTATGAATAATCCCATCAATGCCAGCAATAAATGGCGTAATCCCTACCCCACCGGCAATCCAGATTTGATGCTGTGATGATTTATTTTGAAAATTAAAAGTTCCATATGGACCTTCTAAAACAATTTTATCCCCGATTTTTAATCGGCTTGGAAGCTTTTTTGTATAATCTCCCAAAGGTTTAATCAGGAATTTTAATATTCGTTCGTCTTTATTCCAAACGGACGCAATTGAAAATGGATGATGTCCTTCTAGACGACTAAAGGTTAAAAAAGCAAATTGTCCAATTTGATGTCCTGGCCATTTTTTATCAGCCTGAATGTCAACTTGAAGAAATTGATTATGTGAAAAATATTTAAGATGGTTAATTTTTCCCGCGATATTTGGTGTAATTTGCGCTTTATCTAACAAAACAACAAAAGCGGCAAAAATACCAGTCCCTATCAACAAAACAAATACGGGCGCAATAATATCTGTCCAATAGGAAAACTTAATTAGAATAATGCTATGGTAAACGAATAAGAGATATAAAATTGCAAGGATATAATGGGTTTTAATAAATATCCAATAAGGGATCTTTTTTATTAGCGCGAGAACCATCAAAAAGGCCGCTACATAAAAAGCCCACTCGCCGATTACAGCAGCTGTATGATGCTGCTGTTGAAAAAAACGGAAAAGAAAAAAATCAGCTGGTACTCGTGGTGGCCGCGAAGTTGGACGAGCCATTAATTGCCAACTTATTAACCAATGTGGAATTTTAACATTCAACCAATGAAGCGTAGAGACAACAAGAACGGTAATCCCTAACCATTTATGTAAACGATATAATTTATCAGCGCCATCCAAACGTTTTTCAAGAAATGCAGGCCGAATGGCCAAAAGCATAATGATGCTCATACAGCCAAGGGCCAAGATTCCTGAATAACTCGTAAATAAACTACGGACAGAAAAATAATTCGTATATTTCGTTTGATATAACTGTGTCGAAAAACACCATAAAAAACTTAATACAAAGATAAAAAAACAAAAAAACCTTTTTATCTTTGTATTTACCATAGCCTTTACCTAGTTATGAACTTGATTATCTTAATTTGAAGTTACGATTGCTTGTTTAGCTTTAGGGCCCCCAGAATAACGGTCTCCTTTTACTTGATCAAGAGGTAAGGCTTCTGAAATTCGTTTTTGATCATTTTCGTCAAGTTTTACGTTAAGAGAATTAAGGTTTTCCTCTAAATGCTGCATTCTGCGAACACCAACGATAGGAAAGATATTTTCGTCTTGATGCATGAGCCAAGCTAAAACAAGTTGTGCCATTGTGCATTGTTTTTCTTTGGCAATTTCATTAAGATTTTTTAATAATTTTTGATTAGAATCAAAATTGTCTTCACTGAAACGAGGCAATACGGATCTAAAATCATTTTTAGAGATCATTTCTCTTGTAAATTTTCCAGTGAAAAAACCTCTACCCAAAGGACTGTAAGGTACAAACCCTATTCCTAATTCTTTGCAAAGTGGTAAGATTTCATGTTCAACACTACGCGTCCACAAAGAATATTCGCTTTGTAATGCCGTAATTGGATGTGTCGCATGTGCACGTTTGATTTCATCAGGTTCTGCTTCTGATAAACCTAAAGCACGAACTTTTCCTTCTTTAACAAGTTGCGCCATAGCACCCACGGTTTCTTCAATAGGAACTTCGGGATCAACGCGATGTTGATAAAAAAGATCAATAACCTCAACTCCCAATCGTTTAAGGGATGCTTCTGCCACAGCTTTTACATGTTCGGGATTACTATTAAAACCAATAACTTTTTCTGTAGATGGATCTATGGCAAAACCAAATTTAGTAGCAATGATAACTTTGTCGCGCTTATGTTTAAAAGCTTTTCCTAAAAGGATTTCATTACGATAAGGGCCATAACATTCAGCAGTGTCAAAAAAATTAACACCTAATTCAATTGCATGATGAAGGGTTTTTATAGATTCTGCTTCAGGATATTCACCATAAGCAAAACTCATGCCCATACAGCCAATACCGATTTTTGAGACGTTTAATTTATTACCAAGTTTTTGATATTTCATATTATTATTCACATTTCTATTTTAGTTATAATTAATTCAGCTTTCCCGTATTAAATATATAATTACCTATTTGTTGCTCGAGACTTAGCGATTCACGTGTATTGGTTATGGTATTTTGAGCTTCAAAATATTCTTTGGATTTCCCAGGCAATACAAAAACCGCATCGTCATCGGTCATACTGGTACTATTTACCGTTAATACGCTGTCTTTTGGAATTCTGATATTATTATCAACTTCCAACAAGACATCAGCCATATAGGTCTGTTTATTCAAATGAATTGCACGAATAGTCCCTATAGGTACTCCAGCAAGAATAACATTTCCACCGGGTGATAAACCATTTGCAGAGTAAAATTGTGCCGTTATCGGATAACGATCATGACCATTACCAAATAAGGTTACATATGAATAAGTATAAAAGAGGCCTGCAACCAGCAATACTAGTGTACTCGCCAAATAGGCACCAATTTGACAGTTTTTCACTTCGATTGCCCTTCCTTTTATAGACCCTGAAATTTATTTTCAAAATTGACATAATAATTTGTAAATTGCATCTGTAAATTGTTTTGTTTTAAATAATTCCTCCATAAGGCATTTAATAGGTATGCTTTTTGAACAAAGGTTGCTAAATTCGCTGCACTTGAACCGATTATTAAAAACGACAAACAGAGTTTAAAAATCAATGTCCCTTATCCAAGCCCTTTTTATTGCCATATTGCAAGGAGCAACCGAGCTTTTCCCAGTCAGCAGTCTGGGACATGCTGTTTTGGTTCCTACTTTACTGCATATGAATATAAACAGTCACGACGAAATTTTCTTGCCTTTTCTGGTTATGCTTCATTTCGGAACGGCATTTGCACTTTTGGTATTTTTTTGGCGTGATTGGCATGCTTTAGGACGTGGCGTTCTTGGCAAGGATGGTGATCGACGTCGTCAGGAAAGTTTGTATATTCTCTATTTGTTAGTTTTAGCTACTTTGCCTGCCATTATTTTGGGTGGTTTGGCTGAAAAATGGATACGATCACTTTTTTCAACACCGGATATGGTTAGTATCTTTTTAATTATAAACGGTTTTATTTTAATTTTTGGCGAAAAAATGAGAAGAAAAAGATACGCTTCTCAAAAAGAAAATGAAGGTATTGCCATTGCTGAGTTACAACCTAAAGATGCTTTAATCATTGGTTTATGGCAATGTGCTGCTTTTTTCCCAGGGATTTCTCGTTCAGGTGGAACAATTATCGGAGGGTTATTGCGAAATCTTTCTTACGAAAATGCGGCCCGTTTTTCTTTTTTAATGGCACTTCCTGTTATTTTAGCCGCATCCGCACATCAAAGCTGGAAAATATATAAATTGCATATCCCTTGGGAACATGTTGAGATTTCGATTATTGCCTCAATTGTTGCTTGTATTGTTGCTTTGATCAGTACTGCTTTTCTGATGCGGTATTTTAAAGATCATGAAAAATGGGCTTTAACGCCGTTTGGATTCTATTGCATTGCGTTGGGTGTGGTTGGTTATTTTTTTCTAATGGGAATGTAATACGCGATTTATCTTGCTAACCAACGTTGAAATATATTAAAAATTTCTAAAAAAAATTAATAAAATAAAACAAAATATTTCAACGTATTATAAATAATTCTTACCACAAATTTCTAAAAATAATTTGATGTAAAAAATCCGTTATCTGCTAATGTAAAAATATTCTATTTTAAAAATCGTATTTTGATTTTTGAATTTTTACATTTTGAGAAGGGCAATAAAGCGAAGCTGTACAAATTATATCGTTATTTAATTCTCAATTATCGTTGTCAAATTATGGTTTTTTCATGATTAAAATTATGCAAAACCCTCGTTTGAGTAAAACTCTAAACTTTGGAGGAAATAAGGCGTGAATCAATTTACATTGAAAGATAACGCACAACCACCTGCAGGGCGTCAGATCAGTATTGCATTAGTTGCCTTGCTGGCATCACTAGCTGGTTTGCTGTTTGGTCTTGATATCGGTGTGATATCAGGAGCTACAGATCTGATTAAAGCAGAATTCGCTACTACGGATCGTCATATTGAAAATATAGTCAGTAGTATGATGTTCGGAGCGGCTATTGGTGCCTTAGGATGTGGATGGGCATCTTCTGCACTTGGACGTAATCGCTGTTTAATTGTTAGTGCAATTATTTTTATTTTATCAGCGTTTGGATGTGCCTTTGCTTATAGTGTCATGCAGCTTATGTTTTGGCGATTTATTTTAGGTATCGCAGTCGGTATCGCCAGTACAACAGCACCTTTATATATTGCTGAAATTGCACCCGAAGAAAAACGTGGTGCTATGATTTCGTCCTACCAATTAATGATTACTATTGGTATTTTTGTCGCTTTCCTATCAGATACACTTTTTGGTACTTCTGGAATTAACCATGCATGGCGTTGGATGTTAGGGATCATTGCTATTCCGGCAGCTTTATTCTTACTTGGCGTTCTTGTACTTCCAAATAGTCCCCGTTGGTTGGTTATGAAAGGTCGTAGTAAAGAAGCTTATAACATTCTGCTTCAACTAAGATCCGGTAATACAGAAATCGCCCGACAGGAAGTCGCTGATATTGAAGAACAAATCAAAAAACCACAACATGGTTTAAGTCTCTTTGTATCAAATGCTAATTTTCGTCGTTCAGTTGGATTAGGTATTGTTTTACAGATCGTTCAACAATTTACCGGTATGAATGTCGTTATGTATTATGCCCCAAGAATTTTCGAAGCGATGGGATATACCGGTGACGCAAAATTATGGTTCACTGCTTTAGTTGGATTAGTTAACGTTGCTGCGACCTTTATTGCTATTGGTGTGGTTGATCGTTTAGGTCGTAAGCCAACATTATATATAGGTTTCTGCGTAATGGCTTTTGGTCTGGGTATCGTCTCGTATCTGATGCGGAATGATGTAATAACAGATCCAACACTGCAATATCTGTGTGTATGCATGCTTTTGGTCTTTATTGTCGGCTTTGCTATGTCCGCAGGTCCGTTAATCTGGACAATTTGTTCAGAAATTCAACCACTTAAAGGAAGAGATTTCGGTATTGCCGCATCGACCGTCACCAATTGGGTTGCCAATTTTATTGTTGGAAATACGTTCCTTACCTTATTAAATAATCTTGGTTCTTCCAAAACATTCCTTCTGTATGCAGCATTAAATATTTTATTTATTATCTTCACTTTCTGTTTTGTTCCTGAGACCTCTGGTGTCACTTTGGAAAAAATTGAAAGTAATTTAATGGAAGGTAAGCCTTTACGTAAAATCGGCCGTTAAATTGAAAAAAGGGAAATAAAATTTATCATTTATTTCCCTTTTCTAATTACTAAGTGATTTAGCGAGTACGGAATAAAAATATCGTTTTTTCGGCGCCACAACAAAAGTTGGCATTTAGCTCAAGTTTATAGCCCTCATCGCATTTTTCAATTTTACTTTTGATTTCACACGGATCCGATTGAATCGATTGAATCAACGTTTCAAGTTGTTTTAATTTTGTTTCTGCTTCCTGCTGTGAAGGAAAGATCGCTTCATATGAAGCCATACAATCTTCGTTATCAATTACAGTACCCATATCAAAGCAATTGCAAGCAGGCATTTCACGAAGTGTATTTTTATTGGAAGATTGGGGCATTTTATTTTCCTAATAGAAAAGTCAAAAACAACTTAAGTTATTCTATATATTATAGAATTATGTCAGAATTAACGCTACCGACATCTGAAAATAAATAATAATGCAGTTTAAAATTTCATCATTTAATTAAAATTTTGCAATGAATTAAATTTTGTTATAGATATTAGAAACCTGAATAATTATTAATTTTACATAAATAAAAATTTATATTCATGAATATTGAAATTGCGAATTTAGATGATCTTTCAGACATTTTAACTTTACAAAAACAAGCTTTTGCCAGTGAAGCTGAATTTCTTCAAAATAATCAAATACAACCCCTTATCCAAACCTTAAAAGAAGTAGAAGACGAATTTAATAAGGGTATTGTTTTAAAAGCTGTTGATGAATCTCGACATATTATAGGTTCTATAAGAGGAAATGCTATAGAAAATACCCTATATATAGGAAAGCTTGTTGTTGATCCAAAATGTCAACATCAAGGTATCGGAGGACAACTATTAAAAGCGTTAGAATTTTTATACCCTACTTTTCGTTATGAACTTTTCACACGAAGCAAGCATGAAAAAAATATTCCATTTTATTTAAAAAACGGATATGTCCCTTTTAAATATGAAACACAGGATAATATCCATTTTACATATTTTGAAAAAAATGTTTGATATTTGTAATATTTATATATGTGCTTAATTTATCCGTTGATTATTATATATAATTAACGGATAGCATGTGAGTATAATTAAATAACCCTTATTAATTTATATCTCGCACCTTCAAAAATAATTATCAATCTAACACATTAATTACAATAAAATAGATTTAAAAAGATCTTTGAAAATTTTCTATAAATACATTTAATCGTGTTAAAATTTCTTCTGGAATATGGATCTGATCAAAGAAATAGTCTTGGGTTTTCTTTAATTTATTCTGTATTAGTTTATCGTGATAATCTCCCATCATACCATTAATCGTTGCCATATAAACAAAGATTTGTTTATGGTATTCTGAAGGGTATAACACCATAAAATTTGTATAAATAGCGGTAATTAAACTGATTTGTTTACGGATTACATGAAAATCGTGCGGTGTAATTTTTTGTTGTTTAGATAAATTATTTGCATTTGCTACAAGTTTTTTTATCGTTTTGTAAAAATCTTCGATATCACAAGGCAATAGATGAGAAGCTTCTTTTTCAATATATGAAAATAAAGACGTCGTCCAAACGAGTTTTAAAGCTTTTGCATAAAACTTAACCAAATAGATATGATTGTTTTTAAAAGCATCTTGTAAAACACCCATCAAGCTCGTTAATTTACCGATCATAAGAGGTGTTTGATGTCGTTGATCGAATAATCGAAAACCACAACGTAAATGTTTAAATTTTGCTCTTACTTTTTTAAATAGTGCTTTTTCTGTTTCTGAGAGCATTCTACCCTGACAAAGCGTATCAAGAATAGAATTAAAACCCGGTTCATGGATACCTTCGTCCCATAACTGATAACAAATCGCTAAATTTTCTGTAATCTGTTCTTGAGTATAATTAAAAATAATTTTATCAGGAAGTTTAGCATTTAGTGTTATGTCATCATCTATTAAAATTGCTTCATATAATGTATCACATTGTTCTTTAGAAAAGTGTATATTATTTATTATTGAATTAGATGAGCTATTACTTTTTTTACAAAAAATCATTACTTATTTATCCAAATTAAAAGAATACATTATATTAGTTTTTAAACTTTAATACCTAGTAATTTCTTAATTTTTTCTTGAAATAATTCCGAATAACGGATTTTACTTGCTAAACCTGTGCAAAGCAAAGCGCCTCCCCATCCGGCAATGACATCGCTATACCAATGCGCGCCAAGAGCAACACGGCTCCACCCAATCAAACCACCCCATATTAAAACAACAACAATCCATTTTGGATTTTTTGCAAACAGAATATAACAAAGAATGAAAAATGATAGCGAATTAACAGCATGACCGCTTGGGAAACTCCAATTTGAACTATGGACAAGTCGGTCTGGAAACAAAGGACGGGAACGCTGAACAATGAATTTTAACATTAAAAAGAAAATACGACTTGCAACCAAAGAGCTTAAAAACCAAATGGCATCTATTTTTCTTTTTCGGAACCAAAGTCCTGCACTTATTAAAATAGTTAAAGGCATTATAACGGAAAAAGATCCCGATTTCGCAATAAGTTTTACATAAGGGACCAAGTTGTTATCAGCAGATAATAGGAGAATTCGTCCAAGTTTTATATCCAAAATCGGACAGGAAGCAAGAAATACACCCCCTGTGAACAGAAAACTCCCTGTAATTAATAATTTGTTAGATTTGATATTCAACTTCCAGCCCTTTAAAAGCTATCATTTTTTATTTGCGATGTTTTCTTTGATTTTTTCTAAAACAATTTTGTAAACATCTTCATACGGAAGTTCGGCATCAATATCAATAATTTTTGCGCCTCCGAAAGTAAGTTTCGGCGTTGTTGCTGCTTTGATTTTTAAAAGTTCAAAATCATGATCTGGTTTTCGAGCAAAAGCTGTTTTTGCATCAATATTTAAACGAAAAATCAGTTGTGGTTTAATGGATGCCATTTGTTCATATTTTTTATATTCCCATTTTGCTAATAACCGGATCATCCAATTTGAAGTATGCGCAGCCGAAAGGCCTGGACCGTCATAATATCCTGGAACATCTATTTGTGGATAACGATCCGTGATCACTATGATACCATGCTCTCTTAGTGACATCATTTTTTTAAAATTACGCACCCGAATAGCTGAAAATGCGTAAATGACTAATGCTGTAATTAGTCCTGGAATTTTTTCACCTTTGGTTCGTGTCGTCTTCGCTTTTTTACTGATTATTTTCTCAAGAAATTTGCCACCAAACCGAAAATTACGAATATGCCTTGCTATATTTCCTGAACCTTGTCCCAAATAGCATCGCTGAATTGGGTAAGTCGATTTTAAGGCTTCTACGATATCCATACTTAATGTCGATTTGCCAGAACCGTCACATCCAATAATTGCAATTAAAGGGGCTAAGGGCTTGTTATACAAAATTTTATCTTGTTGGTGCATATATAGAATTTCTAAGATATTATAACTTGAATGAATAGCATCAAAAAAAGGAATAAAAGCGCAGATTTACAGATTTATTTTGAAAAATTATATCTGCAATAGCATGATAAATGTTTGAATAATGGTATCTCCCATATTTTAGGCCTTATTGGCTTTATAAATAATAACGGATTAATTTAAAAAATGAAATTCACTTTCATGCTGTAATATATTGTAAAAATAATCACCCTTTTGATCAGCAGATTTTAACTAAAAAGACATTATGTTTACTTGTGCTTTCAACAAGTTTATAAAATGATGGTTAAATTTTTATTTTTGTCATATATATATTCGTTTAAATTGGAATATCTTTTTAATGAATCAAAAATTGCCCCCTTTGATCGCTATTGTTGGAACGGATGGTTCTGGGAAAACGACACTTTGTCAAATTTTATTGACATGGATGCAGCAAAAACGTCCAACAGCTCTTTGTCATTTAGGAAGACAAACAGGAAACATCGGACGTACTATTGCA
Organism: uncultured Commensalibacter sp.; assembly: GCA_945266285.1. GTDB lineage: Bacteria > Pseudomonadota > Alphaproteobacteria > Acetobacterales > Acetobacteraceae > Commensalibacter. The sequence continues at coordinate 2,395 of CALYOP010000007.1, read as the reverse complement.
CGTGTGCCTTTTATTGGTAGAAAAATCGATAAAAAAGTACAAACGCAAACTCATAAAGCAAAAAAAGATAAAGGGCCTAATGGCTTATTGGCTATTGCTATTTTTGCATTTTCTTTACGGCGCGTTTTTCGTTTTTGTAAAATGCTACGAATTCGGAAAAGAGGAATTGCAATTATTACAGACCGTTTTCCTCAAGTCTCGGTTAGAGGAGGCCTTGAAGGTCCTGATTTATCCCTTGAAAATCCAAAAAGTTTTATTGCGAACTATCTAACTAAAATTGAATGGCAGCTTTATCGTTGGATGGCAGATCATAAACCAGACTTAGTTATCCGTTTGAATGTCGATATCGATACAGCCATGAAACGTAAACCAGACCATAAACCTGCTTCTTTAGAAAGAAAAATAACGTCACTTTCTAAAATAACGTATAATGGGGCCCCTATCATTGATATTGATGCTACACTCCCTTTGCAAGAGGTTGTCAAAAAAGCGCAAAAAGCTATTGATGACATAATTAAGGAAAAAAAGTTATAAATTCCCTAATAATTGGGTTCAAAAATTGGTGCAGCTCTACGAAATACGGTTTTCCTTCCCGATTGAGATGGATCACCTGTTACAGATACGGGATTGTTAATTCCTAAATCGTTTTTACCACTATGGTGTTTACTATTCACCCAACCTTCAGTACCATTTAACTTCGTTGATTTTTGACCATATCTTGGCAAAAGTGGAGGAGGAGCTTCTGTTCCATTATAATGCAGCACTTGTCCACGTGCATTTTTTGTTGCTTTTGATGACGTTTGCTCATTAGGATTAGGCGCAAATTGCGATATATCCTCAGGTCTTTGTTGCGGATTTAAGCTCGTATCTTCATTTTTAGGCAATGGAGGAGGATTATCGTGTTTGGCTGATGCTGGATGGGCAAATAAAATCAAACCACCCAGCAAGGAATACATTGCAAGAAGCTTCAAATGTTTCGTTACGGTATACATTTTCCAAAACCTTAATTTACCCATAAGTATAAAACATTCTATGCTTCATGCAAGTTGTCAAATTCGAAGTTTTCATACCTTAGAGCTTAATAGCAACTTTTAAAACACCATCTCTTTGATTAGCAAACAAATCATAAGCTTGTTCGATATCATCAAAATTAAAATGATGTGTTACTAAAGGTTTAAGGTCTAGTCTGCCTGTTTCTAAAACGGAAATGAGACGACGCATCCTTTCTTTTCCACCAGGACACAAACCACTGTAAATATCAATATCAGCTAACCCGGTTCCATAAGCATCAACAGGAATGGTGAGATCTTTTGAATAAACACCCAAACTCGATAAATTTCCTCCAGGTCTTAAACTTTTCAAAGCCGATTGAAAGGTTTTTTCATTACCTAACGCTTCGATCGCAACATCTACCCCTCTTCCATCTGTCAACTTCATAATCTGCTCAACAGCATCATGTTCTTTGAAATTAATCAGATGATTTGCGCCGAGTTGCTTTGCTACATTCATACGTGAAGGAATACAATCAACACCAATAATGTTACTAGCACCCATAAGTTTTGCACCCGCTATAGCACATAAACCAATTGGACCAAGTGCAAAAACAACGACAGTATCCCCTATTTTTACCTTTCCGCGCTCTGCTCCTGAAAAACCAGTCGACATAATATCAGGACACATTAAAACCTGTTCATCCGTTAAATGATCGGGTATAGCGCAAAGATTAGCAGCAGCATCATTTACGAGTAAATATTCTGCCTGTGCTCCATCAATTGTATTACCAAATTTCCATCCTCCACTTACCTTAAACCCATGCGGAGTATCCGGGCCATCTTGTGACGCACAGCCACACATACAAGCGTTACTATGTCCTGATGGAGTAATAGCACCTGCAATAACCCTTTGTCCTTCGCGAAATCCTTTGACTGCAGATCCAAGTTTTTCAATAACGCCAACAGGTTCATGACCAATTGTCAGTCCTTTTTCGACGGGATATTCACCTTTTAATATATGAATGTCTGTACCACATATTGTCGTTGTCGTAATTTTTATTAATGCGTCATTGGTACCCACATCTGGAATAGGCTTTTGATCTAATACTATTCTGCCTTTTTCAACAAAAATAGCCGCTTTCATTTTCTTCATAGCTTTACCTTATCTTTTTTAGAAATTTTTTCGATAACACATAAGGATAATTACTTTATGGTTATAAATATATAGCGAAAGTCAGATTTCTAAAATAATTTTAGGTATAGCTAAAATTCTATCCTAGCTATTAACAAAATATCAATGATTAAATTAAACCATATTATCTAACAAATGATAGTTTTTAATTTGTGCTTATAACAATCTGATTAATAAATCGTAAGGAAGTGCAATATTATAAAGTAGCAGT
>CALYOP010000006.1 GCA_945266285.1 uncultured Commensalibacter sp. | reverse complement strand
ATCACTACAAAATAATCCACCCATAACACTTCCCAATTAAACGATATTATTAATAATACTATTTTCAATACGTATATTTATCACGTAATAGTAATTATCCCTGCTATAATGTTTCAGCTAATGATTTAAGGGTTCGTAACAATATTTAGTAGTGAAAGGGGGATAATGCAGAATGAGTTAGTTAAGACCAATCATCAATTATCTTTGTGGCAGGTTGTTGTTATTGGCATTGCCTATATGACACCGATGACGGTGTTTGATACATTTGGTATTGTTTCTGGTGTTACCCATGGGCGTGTCCCATTAACTTATATCTTTGCTTTACTTTCTATACTTTTGACTGCGTTTAGTTATAGCAGACTTTCCATACTATATCCCAATTCCAGTTCAGCATATGCTTATACGGAGAATATATGTGGTAGAGCAAGCGGGTTTATCGTTGGGTGGGGAACACTGCTTGATTATCTTCTATTGCCAATGATTAATTCCCTACTTTCAGGGATTTATCTAGAAGCTTTATTTCCAATGGTTCCAGTATGGATATCGATTACCTTGTATACCATGTTGGTTACCTATCTTAACTGTAAAAATATTTCACTAATTGCGAATTTAAATTTTATATTTGTTGGTGTTCCCGTATTATTAACTATCGTTTTTATATATTTAGTTATTCGTGATTTAACTTTATTACACGGGCCGGGATATATATTTACTTTCAGACCATTAATTAATGGCGATTATAGTTTTATTCCATTAGTAAGTGGTGCAGCGGTATTATGTTTTTCTTTTTTAGGATTTGATGCGGTTACAACGCTCTCCAATGAAACGAGAGAACCTAAGAAAACCATTCCACGCGCGATTATATTAACCGTTTTAATTGGTGGAACGATATTCTTTATTTCTGCTTGGTATATCCAATTATATTATCCTACCAATATTCAGTTCAAGAATCCTACAAAAGCAATGCCTGAAATTGTGCTTTATGTTGGTGGAAGACTGTTTCAGTCTATTTTTCTTATTGCGATTTTGATTAATACTTTTGCATCTGCTTTGGCATCTCATGCCAGCGCGGCCAGACTATTATATAGTATGTGCAAAAATGAAATGATACCGGGGAAAATATTCCAATATATCCATCCAAAATATAACACACCTTTGTTTTGTGTATTATTTATTGGCTTTGTATCATTAAGCGCGGTGTTTTTCCAATTAGATACTGCTGTTTCTTTGGTTAGCTTTGGTGCTATGATCGCTTTTAGTGCAGTAAATATCTCTGTATTTATACTGTACTTCTTTAAAGGAAAAGATTTTCGAAGTCCAAAAGCTTTCACCATGAATATTTTTTTACCGTTATTGGGACTTTTTACGGTTGGTATTATGTGGTGCAATTTAGAAGAAGATTCCTTTTTGTTAGGAACTTCTTGGTCAATCGTTGGTATTATTTATCTAATATACTGTAAGACGCGTAAAAAATTTATCTACAAGCAAAAAATGTTGTCGAAGTGAAGTTAGGTGTTGAGGTTTGAGAATGGTTAATGAACAAAAAATTGAAAAACCAGTTTTAAAGGATGACGTTTGCTTTATGCAAACCCAAGATTACAATAATCAAGAAGATTGGAACTGGGTCGATAGCAATACAAATACAGTCAAACCAGATATTGATCGTCCTGCTAATTATTATGAAGCCTCTCTTTCTCCTTGGACAGGTTTTCCAGAACTTCAACACGATTTGGAATGTGATATTGTTGTTATTGGGGGCGGACTGCTTGGAGTTTCCACGGCACTTCATTTGTCGGAATCAAATGTCGATACGATATTGCTAGAAAAAAATCGAATCGGCTCTGCAGCTTCTGGTCGAAATGGAGGACAGTTAACGCCTGGGCTCGCTCGTTGGGAAGCGGAATCGATTATTGAAAATTTTAGTTACGATGAAGCTTGCCGATTGTGGCGGTTTACTTCTGTAGAATCAATGGATCTGATCAAATCTATTGGCGAACGTTATGCGCTGGAATTGGATATGCACCGAGGCCATTTAACAGCAGCCATTCATCCAGGTCACCTTAGTGCTTTAACACAAGGTGCAGATGCAAGAAAACATTTGGGCGATGAAAGTGTCAGCATATTAGGTCCATATGAAATCAAGGAACATGTCAAATCTGATCTCTATTCTGGTGGTGCATTAGATGCGATTGGTGGACAAGTGCATCCTTTGGCTTTAGCACGTGGTATGGCCTATGGCTTTATTAAAAATGGTGGTTCAATTTATGAAAATGCGGAAGTATTGCATATTGATGAAACACCAAAAGGTGTTCTTGTACGAACAGCGCAGGGAACAGTTCTTGCAAAAAAGGGAGTAATATTAGCTGTTCACCATGCAACTTTCAAGCTTTTATCCGATATTAACTCTACTATTCCCTTTTATTCTTATGTGGGGGTTACGCATCCTATTGAAGGTGGACATAAGAGTTTGTTACCTTCGCTTTATCCAATATATGATACCCAATTACAAATTGATTATTTCCGACCGGTTCGAAAAGAACGCATATTATTTGGTGGTCAAGGAACCGGGATGCGATGGAATCAAGAAAAGGTTAATGAATATTTAACTGGACGGCTAAAGGCTGTTTTTTCACATCGGGATGATATCAAATTTGATTTCGTATGGAGTGGAACGACCGATTTAACGTTAAACGGGGCCGTAGATTGCCGCAAAATAGGGGAAACGACACCTATTTATGCCGTTCATGGTTGGAGCGGGCATGGTATTGCCCAAACGGTTCGTATTGGTAAGGCGATCCGGGATGATATTCTGAAAAATAATGATGATTTTGAAATGCTAACCTCTATTGAGCATCGTTCAATTTTGCTAGGGAGACAACTTTCTCCTTTGGCAATACCTTTGGCAAAATCATTGTTAAGTATTGGTAATATAATTACCCCAGGGAAAATGATTTCTTTTTAATAAAACGAAACTTTGTAGGTAGCAATATTGTTATTTTATTATGAATATTGTTACCTACATTCTATCAGAATTGTGTAGACTGAAAAACTTGATGATGTAACGAAAGTCTTTCAATATTAAAGGTAAGTTCTTTAATTGAAATAGTCGCACTTATTGTGTATTATTTTATCTTTAAATAAAATTATAATCTTTTATTAACAAATACCCATTCAAAACAATGATGCTTATTTCATTTGGCTTGAAATATGACAGAATGGGCTTGTTTGATTAACATTTAAAGGATTTTATGATTAAAGATACGATCTATTTTCAATTAGTTAGAAAAACAGTTTTATTATTATCATCTTCATGCCTTCTGTATGGTGTTTTAGAAATTCAACCTGCTCACGCAGAAGAATTACAGAAAAAGCAAACAATCATTACCCCTAACAATATGCAGGCTGAAAAACTTTACGATGCGCAGATCATCGGTAAATCGCAGTTTGCTGATCAGAAGGTTAAAGCAGATGACCCAGGTAGTGAGTTATTATTGGCTGATGTCAATAAATATCTCAATAAACATGGGTTGAATATGGGGTTTGACTGGGTAACTGAAACCGCAGGTGTTGTTCGTGGTGGACGTAAGAAAGGCGTTGATTATACGCAACAATTTGCGCTTACATTTGACATGGACTGGGAAAAAATCGCAGGGGTCAAAGGATTTTCAACGCATGCGAATTTCTTACATCGTTCAGGAAGAAATGCAAGTGCTGACTATCTGGGTGATTCACAAATACAAGCCCAGGAAGTCTATGGTGGGGGTTATTCACGATTTATTCGTATGTATGACCTGTATTTTGAGGAACATTTATTTAATGACCGTTTTGAAATCAAAGGTGGTCGTATAAGTACGGGTGATGATTTTTCTCATAGTCCCATGAATTGCCAATTTATGGTTCTGGCAACATGTGGTCACCCACGAAGTGTTCAATCACAACAAGGGTTTTCGGATTGGCCTGGATCAGTATGGGGCGGAAGAATATTGGTCAGACCTACTAAGGAAAGCTATTTTCAGATTGGTGGTTATCAAAGTATACCTTGGCCACAAGGGGGAAGGACTGGTTGGGATTGGGGAAATGGAAAATCTACCGGTGCTTATATTCCATGGGAATTTGGTTATGCCCCAGAATTTGGTAAGGATCATTTAAATGGTCATATCAAAATAGGGGGCGGTTTCGATACAAGCAAATTTGCGACATGGTCTGGGAAAGCAACTGGAACAGGCAAAAAAGATTATCGAACACAGTTCTGGTTGCAAATTGATCAGATGGTATATCGCAATGATAGTGCTACCGATCATGGGTTATATGTGCTGGCCAATTGGGGACATGATTCACCGACGACTTCGACATATAAGGACTTTTATAACTTTGGGATATTAGATCGAGGATTCTGGAAAAAACGTCCAATCGATCAATTCGGATTGATGATGACCTATTATACGGTTCCTCGCGGTTTAAGTCGTGCACAACAATATCAGATCAATCATGGACAGGACATGGTGCATGGGCAATTCTCTATTTTAAATGGAGCTCCAGGAGTACAAAGTAATGCTATGATATTCGAAGCCAATTATGGTTTTGTTCTTTATCGTGGAATTATGGTTCAACCGGTTTTCGAATATTTTCATCATATTGCGGCAACACGAAAAGCATATAATGATGGCGCGATTTTAGGTTTAAAAACCCATGTTCTTTTTTAACGTCAAAGATGATGACCGTTAAAAAATTATTATGATAAAGATATTCTTCTGAACATATCGGTGTATATTCTCTGCCTGATACGAAATTAATAGATAGGTAAAACTGTGATCAGAAGAATTATCTTGTTTTTTGGTACGGTAGCTTTATTGGCTGGCTGTAACGCTGAATTAGGACGTATGCCTTGGGAAAAAGATGTGGGTTGTTTACGTCAACAACTAGATACACCAGCCCATCAAAGTTTTGCTATGGCAGCTAATCTTTGTCAGCGAAGCAATCATGGTACGCCCGTGCCATTGAATCTTCGTGGTGCGCCTGATCTACAAAAGGCCGCTGAAGAGGCAAATATTTCCTATACACCCTGATTTATTAACCTAAATGGGTATAGGCTTTTTTTAGATCTTCAACGAAACGCCAATATTCCCGTTTTTTACTTTCTCGGTCGGGTAGCCTAAGCAAATAAGAAGGATGAACGGTAATCATCCCGATGGTATCGTTGTTCAATGGGATAAATTGCGAGCGTTCACGTGAAATTGTTACCGGTCGTCCTAAAATAGACCGTGCTGCTGATGCGCCTAACATAAGTAAAACCGTAGGTTTGACAATTTCGCGTTCTGCCTCAAGCCAAAATGAGCAAGCGGCTATTTCTTGTGGATTAGGGCTTTGGTGGATACGCCGTTGACCTCTTGGTGTAAATTTAAAATGTTTAACGGCATTCGTTGTATAAACGTCTTGTCTTTCAAAGCCAGCATGAGCAATTGCATGATTCATAACTTGACCTGCTGGGCCAACAAATGGTCTTCCAAATCGATCTTCTTGATCCCCCGGTTGCTCACCAACCAACATCAGGCGTGATTTTGCACAACCTTCTCCGAAAACGGTTTGCGTTGCGGGTTTCCAAAGGGCACAACGCTGACATTCCGCAGCCGTCTGTGCCAGTTTGATCATGGAAAAATCAACATTTTTTAAAATAGTAGGAACGGATGTAATGGCTTCTTCAGAAGAGGAAAGGGGCGTTATGGATTGCGTTTGTGATAAAACTTCATCTTTTGGTAAGGCAGCTTGTGGTAATTCTTGCCAATAATATTGCTTTTGGAGCGGTTGATCCTTCGGAAAGAAATCGTTTAAAAAATCATTCCATTGATCGGCATCATGGTTTTTTAAAGGATTCGATGAAAATCCTGGACCAAATATTTTTTGTTGTCCATTAACTTTCAAACTGCGATAGGGCGTAATAAGTAACCACGACTGATCGGCTTGAAGTCTTTGGAAAAAATCGCTATTGGCTTCAATAACGTAATGGGTTGGTTCGAAAAAAGCAATAAGCTCGGAACGATCCGATTGTTTATGAAAGCGTAAGAGATCACGCAAGCGACTGGTTTCGGCCTGCACTGCTTGAACCAGCCGTTCTATACGATGGATCAAAGCATGATGTGTTTTGTCATTAAAAGGATCTGCATGATTTTGGCATAAGGTGATCCATCGATAAAGCAAATCAAACCGTTCAGGTTCATTAGCTTGGATAACGGTTTGACAGAGTTCGAAAACACGACGGGTTATTTTAAAAGCAGGCAGATTTTCATTCTTATCCGACGTTGATTCCGTATAAGGCCGCGTAAATAAATCTTTGGGTGGTTGAATATGCCACTGAATAGAATCAGGGGATATTTGATCAGAGATTAATCGACGTGTTGCGTTACGCCAGCCTTGAAAGTCAACTTCGTGAGCTAAGAAAACAGATTGCATATTTTATTAATTAATTAATGTTCATTTCAGAGTTTACCATCCGAAATATTGCGCTTCTGCAAACAATAAGTCAATTTTCGATTTGTCTATTTTCCCTCAATTCGATATTAAACTTTAATTCAACAAAAATGCGAATGGAAAAGGAACATAAAATGTTATTCAGTCACGTTTGTATTGGTACTAACGATGTAGAAAGATCAAAAAAATTCTATGATGCGATTTTTAAAGCGATGAACCTATCCGATTCAGGTATCGATATGAAAGGTCGTCCCTATTATAGAAAAGATGGACAGACATTTATTATCTGTAAACCTATTAATGGAAAAGAAGCGACATATGCAAATGGCGGAACGATTGGTTTTATGATGGATTCACCAGAACAGATTAATCAATGGCATGCTGCAGGTGTGGCAAATGGTGGGATATCGATAGAAGATCCTCCTGGATTTCGGCATCCGGCGAATGGGCCGAAAATGTATTTAGCTTATTTGCGTGATCCAGACGGTAATAAGCTTTGCGGTTATTTTCGGGAATGAGTATTTAAAATTCTTTGCTAGTTAGTTCTATTTTGAAATAATTGATAGCTATTTGAGATAAATAGCTATTTATTATTTAAGTTGTGCAGGGATAATTTCCGTGCCTTTTTATATAAAAACAAATAGCATTAACTAAGATTTTAAAGATAAATAAATTTGTACTGGATTTAATAAATTGGGTATGCCGACACTCGGAATTGAACCGAGGACCTACTGATTACGAATCAGTTGCTCTACCCCTGAGCTATGTCGGCTTTTGGTGAAAACCTATATATGAGCTTGCAATTTCCTGCAAGAGCATGCGCATATTTTATTTAAATTCTTTTGAATGCCTCGTTCTGTAAATTTTTCGATTTGAAAATGATTTTACGGGAATCCTTTTAAACATTACGATTTGCTTTTAAAGTATCGCTTGCTTGTAGTCTTCACGAATAAAGAGAAACATTGTGTTGGAATGTCATGAAACCAGTTCGGAGATAAAATATCTTTCCGATATGATCGAATGTCCGAGTTGTGGTTTGTTTCAGAAACGGTTGACCCTGAACCATGGTGAGTTGGCTTATTGTGAACGTTGTCATCGGCAACTTTATCGTCACCCCCAAGCCAAATCCTGGCAGGTTCCTTTTGCTTTTGCATTATGTTCGCTTATTGCCTACATTATGATGCTATCTTTCCCGTTGTTAACTGTCAATATTTACGGACGTGAGAATTCATTGGGTGTCATTGATGGTCCAATCACATTCTTTCATGAAGGATGGAGAGCGGTTGGTATCCTTGTGGGAATGGTTATTATCTTTTTCCCAGTTGTAACCATTGGGTTAAGTTTGATTCTGTTATCCTTGGAACAGAAGAAAGAACAACCATCATGGACGGCACCTTTATTGCATTGTTATAAACTTCTAAGACCATGGTCAATGATTGAGGTTTATATTCTTGGTGTCTTTGTTGCTTATACAAAACTGGTTGATATGGCTTATGTCACGATTGATTATGCCCTTTATGCCATTTTACTCTTAATGGTCTGTATGAGTATAACCGATGCGACTTTTGATTTTATCAATTTGTGGAAACGCTGTCCGATAAAGAAGAAAACAACAGTTGGATCTCAGAAAAAGAATATAAGCGTTACGGAATATCAATCCGAAGAAATACCGAATACGAATTATTTGTTTTCGTGTCAGAGTTGTCATTTAGTTTTTGCTTCAGAAAATCCCGTTCCTAGCGAAGAAAAAATCGCTAAATGCCCGCGATGTGGACAGGTTATGAGAAAACGTAAAAAGGATAGTCTGGCGCGCGCCGGGGCATTACTGATTTCAGCGTTTATTCTTTATATTCCTGCTAATCTTTATCCCGTTATGACGATGACGATGATGGGGAAAAGTAGTGATCATCGAATCTTCCAAGGGGTCGTTGAACTCTGGCAAAGTCATATGGTTCCATTAGCACTGTTGGTTTTCTTCGCTAGTATTATTGTCCCAGTTTCGAAAATCATTGGGATTGTGTTTATGATTAGTGCTTGTATGAAGCGGTCAAAACGTGCGCTTATTTTTCGATCTCGACTTTTCCAAGTTATTTGCTTTATCGGACGGTGGTCGATGATTGATGTTTTTATGATCTCGATTCTGATTGCACTGATTCGGTTTAATTTACTTGCCAACGTGGTTGCCGATGGCGGTATCTTTGCATTTGCTTCGGTTGTCATTTTGACCATTTTTGCAGCGGATTGTTTCGATCCACGTTTGATGTGGGATTATGCGGGTTTAAATTCTACGTTTGAAGTGGATCGTTCGGGTCGGGAAAGTGCTGTCAAAAAGCAGATACAGCTTGTAACATTATAAAAATTAAGTAGATAAAATGTCACAAGATAATCAACAAAAATATCCTCAGGCTTTATCACGCCGAATTCGATTCCCATTAGTATGGGTTATTCCTATTCTAGTTGCCTTGTTAGCTCTTTATTTGGGATGGAAGGCGATTCTGAATAATGGTCCAGAAATTACCGTATCTTTTGAGACTGCGGACGGGATTATTAGCGGTCAAACTCAGGTAAAAAACAAATCGGTAGTTTTGGGAACCGTTCAAAACGTCTCATTAACCAAAGATATGCGTCGTGTGAATGTGCGAATTGCCATGACCAGTAAGGCAAGAAGTATTTTAACGAAAAACGCACGTTTTTGGGTGGTACGGCCGCGATTTAACGGGACGAATATTTCAGGTTTAGAAACTTTGTTTAGTGGTGCTTATATTGCAGTTGACCCAAGTAAAGGTGGAGGCGGAAAACAGCGTTATTTTGTCGGTCTGGAAACACCACCTGGTTTACGATCTGATCAACCAGGTAATGTATATAAGCTTGCAACAGAAAATCTTGGCTCTTTAGGGCCGGGTGCTCCTATTTTTTATCGAGATACAATAGCAGGCGAAGTGCTAGATTATATGATGCCTCCCAAAGGGGTGGGGCCAATTATTTTGAATATTTTTTTAAAAGAACCCTATAACCATTTTTTACATCCTAATACGCGTTTTTGGAATGTTTCCGGGATTAAAATTGGCTTTGGCCCAGGTGGAATGAATATCGAATTACAATCTATTCAGGCTTTAATGTCAGGTGGCATTGCTTTTGGCACGGTGGGTGATCTTAAAAATTCATCAAAAACAGAATATACACCGTCTTCTGAAGTCCCATTCGCCCTTTATAAGGATAAAGATACGGCAGAAGATTCTTTTTATCGTGAAACGGTGCCTTTGGTTACGTATGTCGTTTCTTCTGTCAAAGGATTAGGCGAAGGGAGCAAGGTTACTTTATTTGGATTGCAGATTGGTACAGTACGACAGGTATCCTTATTAATTGATCGTAAGGCCAGTAAAACCCAAGCCCGTATTGAGATGGAAATCCAACCGGAACGCGTTTTTTCTTTTCACAAAAAATATGATGTCGCGACATTAACCTCAATCACCAAGGCGCTTGTTGCAAATGGATTAAGAGCTTCGGTTACCAGTGATAACATGATAATGGGTACTTCGTTGGTTGCGCTTAATTTTGTGAAAAATTCTCCTTATAGTGTTCCACAAATGGAAAATAACGCCATTCTTATCCCAAGTCAGCCGGGTGGGATGGATAATATCATGGCATCTTTTTCAACAGTTGCCTCAAGAATCGCAGCGATGCCTTTGGATCAAATTGGGGATAATCTCAATAATTTGCTCACCCACACCGATCATCAGTTAAACAGTCCCGATATGAAGAAATCCTTGAAGGCTTTACGGGCTTCTATGGAAAATCTTAGTCAGTTAACGCGTAAAACAAATGCGGGTGTCTCCCCTTTACTCAAGCAACTTCCAGAAATGAGTCGTCAATTGGATAATACTTTGAAAAATGCGAATGTGCTTTTGGCTAGTTATGGTGGAGATACTGATTTTCATAGGGATTTACAGGATATGATTGTGCAATTAAGTCAGGCAGCGCGTTCTTTACGCTTTTTAAGTGATTTTATGACACAGCATCCATCAGCGATTATTACAGGACGCAAACCATGAGAAAAAAAGCTTTTCATTCAGAAATTTCCCTATCACGCCGAATCCTGTTTCAGCGTTTGTTGGGTATGGGTGGTATGATAGCAACGGGAACATTTTTAGAAGCATGTAGCAATAACAGCCCCACCTATTATACTTTATCCCCTATGCCCGGTAAGATTCTTTCAGGTGGGCCCGCTATTATTGAAGTCAGAACACCCAGTATTGCATCTTCTTTAGATCGTGACCGAATCGTCAGTGAAACGGGTAGCTATCAGTTGGGGTTAACCTCTGGGGCTGCGTGGAGCGAAGCATTAAATTCAATGATTGGACGTATTACGGCTTTGAATTTATCGCAACGTTTACCCAATTCAAGAATTTTCGCACAGAATCAAGCGACCTTTACACAATCAGATGCTTATGTGGAACTCGATATTTCCCGTTTCAATAAAGATTCAAAAGGGAATGCTGTTGTTACGGCTTCAATCGCAGTTCATAAGGCTAATGCTAATGTAGCGCTTGTAGGACATAACCAATTACTTAATTTAGAAAATGCACCTAAAGGCAGTTCGACTTCTGATCTTGTTGAAACACTTAGTGCTTTATTAGGACGGATAGCAGATATAACAGCGCAATATTTAATCGCTTTGCCACGTCGTTCGTAAGGTTTTTCCCAATAAAAAAGGGATGCAGTAAGCATCCCCATTGCTTATTCGTTTTTCAAAAAAGCTTAAAGCTTTTCAACTTGGTTATATTCTAGATCAACCGGTGTTGACCGTCCAAAGATTGATACGCTGACTTTTAAACGACCTTTTTCGGAATCGACTTCTTCAACAATACCATTGAAAGAAGTGAAAGGCCCATCAGAAACCCGAATCTGTTCACCAACTTCGAATTCAATTGAAGGACGTGGTGTATTAACACCTTCCTGAGCCTGCTTCATAATTTGTTCAGCTTCGGCGCTGGTAATCGGGCTAGGGCGCATACGATTGCCAAGAAAACCAGTAACTTTTGGTGTGTTCTTAACCAAATGCCAAGCATCATCAGACATTTCCATTTTTACCAGCACATAACCTGGGAAAAATTTACGTTCTGAATTTACTTTTTGACCACGGCGAACTTCGATGACTTCTTCAGAAGGTACCAAGACTTCTTCAATATGATCGGAAAGTCCTTTTTGTTCAGCCTGTTCTTTGATCTGCTGGGCAATTTTTTTCTCAAAGCCCGAATAAACATGCACAACATACCAACGCTTTGCCATGATCGTTTATCCTCCCAAACCAAACAAAACACGAATGCCGAATCCAATACCTTGGTCGACAATAAAGAAAAAAACCGACGCTCCTGCTGCCATAGCAAGCACAGCACCCGTTGTTACCAAAGTTGCACGTCGTGAAGGCCAGGTTACTTTTCTGGCTTCAGCACGAACATCTTGGAGAAATTTCGTGGGATTGACCGACACGAAATACCTTTCTTTACAAAAAGGCCACAAGCTTACGAGTTCAAAAAAAATCGATTCACAATGTGGCGGTTGAATTTAAAATCATGACAGATGGATAACACATCTTGTCTGGTTATCAAAGTCGATAATGGCAGGGGTGGAGGGTCTCGAACCCGCAACCTCCGGTTTTGGAGACCGGCACTCTAGCCAATTGAGCTACACCCCTGCGGTATCAAAATCGAACTTACCAAGCTTTAAAATATAATAAGCTGGCCTGTTGTAGAGAAGAAAAAACAATTTAATGAGCTGAAAGTCAAGAGGATGACGCCAAAAAATATGCAAATCGATAAAAAAATTTAAACAGCGTGAAAAATTTCTTGATTTGGCAGTATTTTTGTTTAAAAGAACTAATCGGAAGGTTTGACACAGCTTTTAAAAAAAGCAAATGATCATCATCGCGGGCGTAGCATAGTGGTAATGCAGTAGCCTTCCAAGCTACCGAGGAGGGTTCGATTCCCTTCGCCCGCTCCATAATCACAAAAATTTTAAAAAGATTTAATGCGGTGTTAAGGATTTTTCTGCCGCCAGGAAACAAAATTGTTTCTTTTTTTTTGAAAATCTTTTATTGGATTCCACATTCAAAGTAGAAATACAATTTTGAATAAAGGCACTCCTGTTGTATTTTGGAAGTATAAATGGTTTTGTTTTCGGAACGTCGTGAAATAGCTTTTAATAATCAAACCAGGACTTTTGGTACAGTTATTCTAGAAAACCAATATCCAAAATTACAGCGGTTATTAAAGTTAAAGATAGTATGAAAGAATAAAAGAGTGGCTACTGGTGGAACCATGGCTGCAGCCGCAGCTTCAAGTGTATTTACGGCAAATGATTTAAAGGGTCGCTATGCTACGGCTCTTTATGAATTGGCTGAGGAAGAGCGTGCGTTAAATAAAGTTATTGAAGAAGCTGAAAATCTGTTGAAAATCATTGATGAAAGTCCTGATTTTCAAAAGGTTTTGGACAATCGTGCGCTGGATACTGCCGAAAGTCGTAATTTGGTCGTTGAAACCTTAAAACAGGCCGGATTTGGTCAGATTATACAGAATTTTGTAGGCGTTGTTGCAAATAATCGTCGTTTGCCACGCCTTAAAGAATTTCTTTCTGCTTTTTTTACACTCGTCAATAACCGGCGTGGAGTGATGACAGCTACGGTTATTTCAGCACATCCTCTGGACGACGCGCAACGCAGTCAGTTACAGGCAAAACTTGCAGAAGCAGGATATACTAAAGTTAATATTCAAGAACGCATTGATTCCTCTCTTTTGGGAGGTTTAGTCGTGCGTGTCGGGGCTCAGCTTTATGATGCTAGCCTTAAATCTCGTCTTAATCGCTTACACAATGTTATGAAGGGAGCCGCGTGATGGAAATCCGTCCCGCAGAAATTTCGGACATCCTTAAGAAGCAGATCGCGTCCTTTGATAAGGAATCTAACATTGAGGAAACAGGAGTTGTTCTGTCTGTTGGTGACGGTATTGCACTGGTCTATGGCCTGCAAAACGTTATGGCAGGGGAACTGGTTTCCTTCACGAATAGCAATCTGACTGGAATGGCTTTAAACCTGGCCAATGATAATGTTGGTGTGGTTATTTTTGGTGACGATAGCAAGATCCGCGAAGGGGATATCGTTTCCCGTACTAATCGCGTGGTTGACGTCCCAGTTGGTAAAGGATTGTTGGGCCGTGTTGTTGATGGTTTGGGTAATCCAATTGATGGAAAAGGCCCTTTGCAAAACGTTGAACGTCGTTTGGCTGATGTTAAAGCACCAGGGATTATGCCACGTCAATCAGTTTGCGAATCAATGTTAACGGGTATCAAGGCTATTGATGCTTTGGTGCCAATTGGTCGTGGACAACGTGAATTAATCATTGGTGACCGTCAAACCGGTAAATCAACGATTTTAGTTGATACCATGATTGCTCAGAAACAGGTTAATGCGCTGAACGATCCGAAGCAAAGTCTTTATTGCATTTATGTTGCTATTGGACAAAAACGCTCAACGGTTGCTCAGGTGGTTCGTACACTAGAGGAACAAGGCGTAATGCAATATTGTATTGTCGTTGCTGCTACAGCCTCTGATGCAGCACCAATGCAATATATTGCACCTTATGCAGCGACCTCTATGGGTGAGTATTTCCGTGATAACGGCATGCATGCTTTAATCTGTTATGATGATCTATCTAAACAGGCCGTTGCATATCGTCAGATGTCACTTTTGTTGCGTCGTCCACCAGGACGTGAAGCTTATCCTGGAGATGTGTTTTATCTACATTCACGTTTGTTAGAACGTGCTGCAAAAATGTCTGATGAACATGGTTCTGGTTCATTAACCGCTTTGCCTGTTATTGAAACACAGGCAGGGGACGTTTCCGCATATATTCCAACCAATGTAATTTCGATTACTGATGGTCAGGTTTTCTTGGAAACAGATCTTTTCTATCGTGGTATTCGTCCTGCGGTAAATGTTGGTACTTCAGTTTCGCGTGTTGGATCGGCTGCGCAAAGTAAAGCCATGAAACAAGTGGCTGGTAGTATTAAACTAGAATTGGCGCAATATCGTGAAATGGAAGCATTTTCCCAATTTGCTTCTGATTTAGACGCATCGACTCGGAAATTGTTGGATCGTGGTGCCCGTTTGACGGAGCTTTTAAAGCAACCACAAAATTCGCCATATGCTATGGAAGAAGAAGTTGCGATCCTTTACGCTGGAACACGGGGTTATGTTGATGACATCCCAGTTGACAAGGTAACACAATTCGAACGGCAATTTATTCAGGTTTTACGTTCTTCAGGATCCGATATTTTAAGCGGCATTCGGGACGCAAAGCAGATTTCCAAAGAAATGGAAGAAAAATTGGCTGGTTTCTTGAAAGACTTTGTCATTAAGTTTAAACAAGCGGCCTAAGGAATATTGAGGAATGGCTTCTTTAAAAGAATTACGGGCTCGAATTAATAGCGTAAAATCGACTAAAAAGATTACAAGCGCTATGAAGATGGTAGCTGCTGCTAAATTAAGTCGTGCTGAACGACGTTCAAAAGAAGCGCAACCTTATGCTGCAGCGATGCAACGGGTTTTGGTAAGCCTAAAACGGTCTTTAGGAGAGCGTCCCGGTTTACCCCCCCTATTGGCTGGTACTGGTAAGCAGGATGTGCATCTGATTATTCCGATGAGTAGTGATCGAGGGTTAGCTGGTGGTTTCAACGGCAATATCAATCGTGCTACACGTAATCTGGTGAATCGTCTTCTGGGAGAGGGAAAAACTGTTAAAATTTTCCCTGTTGGTTTTAAGGCGTTGGTTTACTGGCGTCATGAAGCACCGAAATTGATTGTTGGATCAGAGATAACGGATTTCCGTCTGGGTGATGTCAATATTCAATCGGCCGATCATATAGCAAGTTATATTGAATCAATGCTTGCGAATAAACAGTTTGACGTTTGTACGGTTGTTTATAATCACTTTAAAAACGTGATGACACAAGTACCCACTGAATTACAGCTTGTTCCGCTTAATCTTGCGGTCACTGAAGAAAATGATACCAAACAAAAATCTTTTACGGCTCCTGTTTCTGGAGATCAGGCAGATTATATCTTTGAACCCGAAGAAGATGTTTTGTTACAACGGTTATTACCACAAAATCTGAGAACACAAATCTTCTCTGCCATGCTTGAAACCAATGCGGGTGAGCAGGGTGCTCGGATGACGGCTATGGACAGTGCAACACGGAATGCTGGAAAAGCTATTGATAAACTTAGCCTGTATTATAACCGAACACGCCAAGCAAACATTACGAATGAATTAACCGAAGTTATTTCAGGCGCCAATGCGGCCTGATTTTTATAATTATTGTACTAGGAGCTGACCTTATTATGTCGGATACCGCGATCAAGCAAAACATGGCCCAAAATGATGTAGGAAGTCGACCGGATGCTAATGGTCGCTCTGATACTTCTAAGAGCAATTCCGTCGGACGTGTTACAGAAATCAAAGGGGCCGTTGTTGATGTTCAATTCACCGGTGATCTTCCTTTTATCCTGAATGCTTTAACTTGCAAAATTGGTGATCGTACACTGGTTTTAGAAGTGGCTCAGGAAATTGGTGACAATGAAGTCCGCTGTATTGCTATGGATTCTACGGATGGTATGGTACGCGGCATGGAAGTCGAAGATACGGGTAGTCAAATTAGTATGCCCGTAGGACCTGAAACTTTGGGTCGTATTTTGAATGTCATTGGTGAACCTGTTGATGAAATGGGACCCGTGAATGCAAAGAAGCGTGCCCCTATTCACCGTCAGGCACCTTCATTTGAAGAACAAGGAACTTCAAACCAGATTCTTGAAACAGGGATTAAAGTTGTTGACTTGCTTTGTCCTTACTTGAGAGGTGGTAAAATTGGTCTTTTCGGTGGAGCTGGTGTTGGTAAAACCGTTCTTATTCAGGAATTGATCAATAATATTGCAACAGGTCACGGTGGTGTGTCCGTTTTTGCTGGTGTTGGCGAAAGAACACGTGAAGGAAATGACCTTTACCACGAAATGATTGATGCTGGTGTTATTAAGGTTGATGGAAATAGCACTGAAGGTTCAAAAGTGGCACTGGTTTATGGTCAGATGAACGAACCTCCTGGGGCTCGTGCTCGTGTGGCTTTGTCAGGTCTGACGGTAGCCGAATATTTCCGTGATGAAGCAGGACAAGATGTTCTTTTCTTCGTTGATAATATTTTCCGCTTTACACAAGCTGGTTCAGAAGTCTCTGCTTTGTTAGGTCGTATTCCCTCTGCAGTGGGATATCAACCAACCTTAGCAACTGAAATGGGTGCTTTGCAGGAACGTATTACTTCAACTAAAAAAGGTTCTATTACCTCTGTTCAGGCGATTTACGTCCCTGCTGATGACTTGACCGATCCTGCTCCGGCGACGACTTTTGCTCACTTGGATGCAACAACGGTTTTAAGTCGTCCAATTGCTGAATTGGGTATTTATCCTGCTGTTGATCCGCTTGATTCAACATCACGTTCGCTGGATCCTCGTATTGTTGGAGATGAACACTACGAAGTTGCACGTGCAGTGCAGAAGATTCTTCAAAACTATAAATCCCTACAAGATATTATTGCTATTTTGGGTATGGATGAACTTTCTGAAGAAGATAAGAAAGTGGTTGCACGTGCACGTCGTATTCAACGTTTCTTGTCACAGCCTTTCCACGTTGCAGAAGTCTTTACGGGTATGTCTGGTAAATTCGTGCCGGTAAAAGATACGGTTCGCTCCTTTAAGGAAATCATTGATGGTAAACACGATGATTTGCCAGAAGCAGCGTTCTATATGGTTGGAACAATTGAAGAAGCGGTCGCTAAGGCTGAAAAAATTAGAAAAGAAACGGCAAACTGATTGTTTCTATAACAGCAAGGGAAGACAGGAATGTCGATAAGGCTTGAAATTATCAGTCCAGAGGCAGTGATTCTTTCTAAACAAGTTGAAATGGCTGTTTTACCTGCTTCAGAAGGTGATATCGCCGCGATGGAAGGTCATGCACCGATGATCTTTCTTTTACGCGGTGGTATTATCAGTCTGTATGAAGGGGATAAAGTAACCGATAGTTTCTTTGTTGAAGGTGGTTTTGCCGAAATGCAGGAAACCCAATGTACGGTTTTGGCAAATAACATCAGGAAACTATCTGAACTTTCAGCTGAAGAAGGATATAAACGCCTGACAGAGCTTGAACAGAGCTTTAAAGAAGCTGCTAACGGTAATGATGTCGAAAAGCAGCGTGATTTGGTTGATGAAATACAATGTGCTCAGCTCATCATTGATGTTGTTGATGCTTCTAAGCACAAAGTTTAAACTTTAATTGAGGAAGGGATTACCTTCCTCGATATGCCGGTACTTCTTGAGGGGGGATCCATACTTTTTCAGGTGGATTGCCGGTTTGCCAAAATACGTCAATTGGTATGCCGCCTCTAGGATACCAGTAGCCGCCTATACGTAACCATATGGGTTCCAGGCAGGTTACTAAACGCGTTGCAATATCTAGGGTGCAGGCTTCATGGAAAGCACCATGATTTCGAAAGCTTGCTAGAAAAAGTTTCAAAGATTTGCTTTCGACGATCCATTGATTAGGAATATAATCAATTACAAGATGTGCAAAATCTGGTTGTCCTGTAATAGGGCAAAGCGAAGTAAATTCGGGTGCCGTGAAACGGATCATATAGTGATACCCTTGATGAGGGGAAGGAACACGTTCCAGATTTGCTTCTTCAGGAGATTTCGGTAAAGCAACCGACTGACCCAGCTGGGTTAATGAATGAATTTGATGATCGGACATAGACTTGTTGTAAAAATTTTCAAGAAATAGGAATTATTTATTCTATTTTTATACCATAAAATCAAGACAGGGAAATTTTAAGCTAAGCAACTTAAAAATAAGGTAAAAAGACAATATGTTTAGCAACGAAGAAAAAGAAAAAGCGAACGCTTTTAAATTTGCTTTATACCCTATGGATCTATTAACTGATTATATTAATGGGGATTATTTTACATTTTTAGATCAATCGGTTCTTGATGACGAGCCTCGTCAGCTGCCCCCTCATATTCCAAAAAAAATCATACAATACTGGCATACTGCCAGGCCACCATTTGACGTACAGAACGCAATTGGAACCCTGAGGGCTCATAATAATACTTTTGATTATGAACTTTTTAATGAGGCAACTGCTGGGGAATTTATTGAACACCATTATGGAAGCCATTATCGTAAGCTATTCGATAAAAACTGCGTTCATCATACCATGAAGTCTGATTTTTTCAGAAATTGCTATTTACTAAAACAGGGTGGGTTTTATGTCGATGTCGATATTCGTTGTTTTAATGGACTTGATGCCATAATTTGTAACAATCAATTTGATTGTTTTTTGTTTTATTCAGAGGGTGAGCCATACTGCATTGATAATAATTTCATTGTTTGTGTTCCAGAAAACCCGATAATCGAAGCAATTTTGTGTAAACAGGAATATAATTTAACGGCACATCAATCTTTTTCTGATGTTTGGTCTTGCACGGGACCTGGTGCGACTTCTATTGCTATTATGGAAATTCTTGTTGAAAAGATTTTGGAAGATAGAGAAAAAACATCATTAGATACGTTAAAATTAGGACCTTCTCATTTGGCAGGTCGTTCATATGAACATGCTGAGCTTGCTTATAAGCGAAATAGTGAAGGTAATTGGCGCCTGTTTCGTTTTCCTCGTAAGCTTTATCGGCTATAACCTTCAGTTCAGCAAGTTGTGATAATTTTACTTAATAGCTAATGATTAAGGCATGGTTTATTTTGATTATGATTTTAAGAGCAGTTAATGCAATTTAAAGATCCAGTAATGATTACGGGTAATCAAATGTTGGAGTCCGTAATCCATGATTTGTTGCAAGAAGATTTTATCACGGTTGATACGGAATTTGTTCGTGAACACACTTATTGGCCAGATTTATGCCTGGTGCAATTGGCTGGTAATAACGGTGTGTTTATTGTGGATGCTCAGGCAGAGGGGCTGGATTTGTCACTTTTGACGAAGCTTCTAGACGATGAATCGGTTACGAAAGTTTTTCATGCAGCTCAGCAAGATTTAGAAATTTTTTTCCACCTTTTTGGCAGGCTTCCAAAAGCAATTTTTGATACGCAGATTGCTGCAATGGTGGCGGGTTTTGGCAATCAAATTGGTTATAATCATCTGGTTGAATCCTTAATTGGCGTTAGTATTGATAAATCGCATCGTTTTAGTGATTGGTCGATTCGACCTTTGATTAAGGCCCAGTTAAATTATGCTGCTGCTGATGTTACCTATTTGCGTAAGATCTATGAGATATTGCTTAAAAAACTAAAAGAAGAAAATCGATTGAGTTGGGTAAGTACGGAAATCCAATCTTTATCGAATCCTGAAAATTATAAGCCCTCCATAGATAAATTATGGAAACGTATTAAACCACCGACGCATAACCGATATGTTTTGGGGGTTTTATATGAGATTATCAAATGGCGTGAAGGAGAAGCTCAGCGTTTAAATATTCCAAGACAACATTTGATTCGTGATGAAAGTCTTTTGGAAATTGCGGCCGTTGTCCCTACGAATATTCATGCGCTGAATCGTATACGTGGTGTAAGTAATGGTTTTGCTGAAGGTGCTGAAGGTGCATCTCTTTTAGACATCTTAAAAATGCTTAAAAAACGATCGGCGGATTCTTTTAATTTTCCATCGCTTCGCGAGAAAAAGGCGGAAAGGCCGTCTGAAGCATTGTTATCCTTGTTAAAAGTCCTTTTATTAGCAAAATGTGAAGCGTATGAAGTTGCACCGAAACTTGTTGCAAGTAGCAAAGAAATTGAGAGTCTTGCCAGTGGTGAAACCGAATTGCCGGTGTTAACAGGTTGGCGTCGAAAAGTATTCGGACAAGATGCCTTGGATTTATGCGCAGGAAAACTTATCTTAGGAGTTGGAAATCGTAAAATTCAGTTGATAAATCGTGACCGTATATAAAATATAGGTTGAGAATGATCCCAAGATGGATAGGGGTAAATAGGAGCAAATATTATGGATTGGACTGAAGAAAACGTAGCTCGCTTACGAGAATTATGGGAGCAAGGTTTATCAACAGCAGAGATCGGTCGGCAGCTAAATGTAACCAAAAATGCGGTGGTTGGTAAAGCGCATCGCCTAGGACTTAAAGCAAGACCATCACCTATTCGTCGGAATGCTGCGGATAAGGCAACAGCAGAAAAAACTAAAGAAGCCGAAACAGTTACGACCACTGATAAAACGAAAACAGAAAAAACGGATGTGCGTAGCCAAGATAATTTGGATAGTGCACCTGAAGCAAAAGTACAGCTCGCATCAGAGGTAAAAGAAAAGAAGCCTTCTTCGAAGAAAAAAGTAATTTCGACTGAGGAAAATCTTGCTCAGAAAATCGAAGCTGCGGTTGAAGAACAAATTGAAAAACCACAAACTGTTAAAGCTAAAAAGCTCAAAACTGATTTTTCAAAACCGGTAGAATTGCCACAAAGACGATCGAATACAGAATGCTGCTGGCCAATTGGAGATCCCGGAACCAAAGATTTCCATTTTTGTAAAGCAACAGCCATCCCTGGAAAACCATATTGCGTAGAACATGCACAAATTGCTTATGTTCGGTTGCGTGACCGTCGTGGCAGTGTTGCTTAATATAGAATGTCCCCCCTTTTCCAAAAAAGGGGGATAGTATTTCTTAGGATTGATGAAGGCTTGCTTGAGTTAGAACATCATCAATAGATAAAGGACTTTCATCGATATCCGTTTTCTCTGCAATGTTTTCCTCAAGATGCGTACTACTATGAGAAGAAGGTTTTAATTTTTCTGAAGTGATCATTTCGATATGACCCGTCACTTGACCGCCATCTTCAATTTTAAGACGCCGACATCTTGCTTTCCCTGATAAGCGACCTGTTGCTGTGATGGTCAGACTTCCTTGCACAGTAAGGCTACCGTCAATTACGCCGGAAATTTCGACATCTTGCGCATCTACTTCACCTGTAAAGGTGCCGTTGACGGCAACGATTAATTCTTTGGCTTTAATTGCAGGAGTCTCGACTGTTCCTTCAACAATTAATTGTTCTACATCCTGGATGGTTCCATTTACGCGGATTCCTTGACCGACGATCAAAGTTTTACGGTGGGAAGCATCTTGGCGTTGAAGAACTCCGGAGGATAAAGAACGTGCATTTGCTAGTATAGGATTTGGTCGATTCATTACAGTTTTCTCTAAGCTTGTATTTGGTTTAATAGTTATTGTTTGATTTGGTTCCTGAGAATTATTGGGCGCATGAGGCATAGTTTGTTGAGAAGGCGGGGTATTTTTTTCGTTTTTTCGTTTTCTAAACAATTAACTCTCGTTTTAAAGTTGAGGTTAAGGTCATAGGCTTAAGAACAAGAAAGTTATATGCACCTTTTTTTATGTCAAGTGACAGATCAATATCTTTATAATAAAAGAGCAAAGTATCAATTTTATAATCTAATTTTTTCAAAATGGTTCCGATAAAACAATAAATGAATCGTCGAATAAAGTAAAATGAGATCAAGATTACAAAGGCAACATGGTTATAGGGAGTGGTGAAGAGGGAAATGCGAAGCTTTAGAGAAATACTTGGCAGGGTTAAAAATGATGAAGCGGAATATGATATTGTCGGCATCGGTAATGCGATTGTTGATATTTTAGCACCGGTTGATGTAAAATTTTTAACAAAACATAAAATGATTGCTGGCAGCATGGCTTTGATTGATGCGAAGCGAGCCAGAGAGTTAACCGGTCTCATTAAACCTGAAAAGAAAATGAGCGGTGGTTCTGTTGCAAACACTTGTTTCGTTGCCGCTATTATGGGTGCGAAAACGGCTTATTTGGGCAAAGTAGCTGATGATGCCTTAGGTAAAAAATTTGGTGAAGATATTCGTCAAGGTGGTGTTTATTTTCCTTCACAGGCTTTAAAATCACGTGATAATCCCGATCTATTAACAGCACGTTCCATCATTATGGTTACGCCAGATGGGCAGCGGACAATGAATACGTATTTGGGAGCTTGTACTCAATTCGGACCCGAAGATGTGATTGAAGAAGTCATAAAGGCTTCGAAAGTAACTTATCTCGAAGGTTATTTATTTGATGGGGATTTGGCACAAAAAGCATTCTATCACGCTGCAAATATCGCGCATAATGCAGGAAAAAGTGTTGCTTTAAGTCTTTCGGATCCGTTTTGTGTAGCGCGTCACCGCGCACAGTTTCATGATTTGATTTGCAAGCAGGTTGATATTGTGTTTGCGAATGAGAATGAAATCTGTTCACTTTATGAAACTGAAGATTTTGACGAAGCTGCAGAAAAGGCTTCTCGTGATGCTTCTTTGGTCGCTTTAACACGAAGCGAAAAAGGCAGTGTCATTATTTCTGGTTCCGAGCGGGTAGAAGTTGCTTGTGTTCCTACAGTTGTTGTAGATACTACGGGAGCGGGCGATGCTTATGCCGCTGGATTCCTGGCAGGATGGACGTCTAATCGAACTTTTGCTGAATGTGGGCGTTTGGGAAGTGTTGTTGCTGCTGAAGTTATTTCCCATTTTGGAGCTAGACCGCTTCCAGAATTGAAAGAAGTGATGAACTTTTAAAAATTTCTACTGGTCTGGCAAGCAAATAGACAGATTATTTTAGAAATCATTAGAATTTTTCGCTCTGCTTGGAAAAAGTAGAGGAAAAAATTGACGTTATTATCGGAGAAATAGGATAAAAATGGAAATCCGCAACATTGCCATTATTGCACACGTTGACCATGGCAAGACAACATTAGTGGACCAGATGTTAAAGCAATCGGGGACCTTTCGTGACAATCAACAGGTTGCCGAACGCGCTATGGACAGCAACGATTTGGAACGGGAACGGGGAATTACCATTCTGGCCAAATGTACATCGGTTGTTTGGAATGATGTCCGCATCAATATTATTGATACGCCAGGCCATGCTGATTTTGGCGGTGAAGTTGAACGTATTCTGAGTATGGTCGATGGCGCTGTGGTCTTGGTTGATGCAGCTGAAGGGGCTTTGCCTCAAACAAAATTTGTGGTGGCCAAGGCATTAAAAAGAGGACTGCGCCCAATCGTCGTCGTCAATAAAGTTGATCGTTCGGATGCGCGTCCTGATGAAGTGCATAACGAAGTATTCGATCTTTTTGCAGCACAAGGTGCGAATGACGAACAGCTTGATTTTCCAATGTTATATGCTTCTGGCCGTAATGGTTGGGCTGATTATAATCTGGAAAACCCCAAACAAGATCTTAGTGCGTTATTTGAACTGATTATTAAACATGTTCCGGCTCCAAAGGTTGACCAGAATGCGCCTTTTGCAATGGTTGCCAGTATTTTGGAATATGACAATTTCTTGGGTCGTGTTTTAACAGGCCGCGTTGAACAAGGAACGGCGAAGCTGAATATGCCTGTTCGGGTTCTGCGCAGCGATAATAGTGTTGTTGAAACAGGGCGCCTGACCAAATTGCTTGCATTCCGTGGATTGGAACGCGTGCCTGTAGATGAAGTCCAGGCAGGGGATATTGTCGCGGTTGCTGGTTTATCAGATGCTACGGTTTCAGAAACGATTGCTTCTCCTGAAATAACAGAAGCATTACATGCTACACCTGTTGATCCGCCAACCTTGTCAATGACATTCCGTATTAATGACGGGCCTTTGGGTGGACGTGAAGGTAAAAAAGTAACATCACGTCAGATTCGCGAACGTCTATTTCGTGAAGTCGAAGGTAACGTTGCGATTCGTGTGACCGATAGTCCCGAAAGCGAAGCTTTTGAGGTGGCGGGCCGTGGTGAATTGCAATTAGGGGTTCTGATTGAAACAATGCGCCGTGAAGGTTTTGAGCTGACCATTGGTCGTCCAAAAGTTTTAACACGAATTAACGAAGAAACCGGCGAAAAAGAAGAACCTTACGAAGAGGTTTTAATTGATGTTGACGAACCTTATTCTGGTGTTGTCGTCGAGAAGATGTCCCTTCGTAAAGGGGTAATGCAGGATATGAGTCCTTCTGGTGGGGATAAAGTTCGAATTACTTTTTCAATCCCTTCACGTGGGTTAATTGGATATCACAGCGAATTTCTTACAGATACGCGTGGAACAGGGATCATTAATCGCTTATTTTCCGGTTATGCACCTTGGGCCGGACCAATTGCTGGTCGTCGGAATGGTTCTTTGATTTCTGCAGAAGATGGCGTGGCTGTTCAATATTCGCTATTTTCGTTACAAGACCGGGGTGTTTTGTTTATCGGTGCAGGGGAAAAAGTTTATTCTGGTATGATTATTGGTGAACATTCTCGTGAAAATGATTTGGATGTTAATCCCATTCGGGAAAAGAAGCTTACCAATATCCGTGCTGCAGGAAAAGACGAAGCATTGCTGTTAACACCGCCTCGGAAAATGTCTTTGGAACAAGCAATTGCTTATATTGAAGAAGATGAATTGGTTGAAGTAACACCTTCGGCTATTCGTATCAGAAAATTTTATCTTGATCCACATGAACGCAAACGCCATACCCGTCAGCGGAGTGAACAATCGTAAATAATAGCTACGATTTGTTTGAATGATAAAAAGCCATTTCGTTATTATTAATGAAATGGCTTTTTTTGCTGATGAAATTAATGCGGAACCGTTATTATAAGTTGTTTAAATAAGACAAAAATAAGGCAAAGTTGTTAAAAATAGAAAAAATTCGGAAATTATAATCGAAGACGTAATCGAATCCCTATGTTACATTCACTTTAAATCAAGTGATACACTTCGATTTTCCTTTATTAATTAGATTTTTTGTTTGGTAGAATATTATGAAATTGATTTCTCGTCGCCTATTGGCAACTCTCTCAACTGTTTCTGTATTAGGTTTGGCTGCTCCTGCTTTCGCTCAAGAAGCTGCACCAGCTGCTCCTGCTCAGGCTGCACCAGCTGCTGCTCCTGCAGCAACTCCTGCAACACCTGCTCCTGCTGAATCTGCAACACCTGCTGATGCATCTGCTTCTTCTCATCAGGGTAAAGCTCACCACAGTAAAGCAAAGCACCATAACAAAGCACATCATAACAAAAAGCATGCGAAAAAAGCTGCTGACGATCAAGGCGCTGCAGCTCCAGAAGCTACAGGCGATGACGTAAAATAAAGCCTTTGGCCAGGACATCAGTAATGTTCTGGCCTTTATTTTTCAATCGATTTTGATTCAATATTTACATTACATTTATGAATAAAACTTAGCTTTTATTCGTTTTGCTCAATAGCTTTATATATAGATTGAGCTGTTTCCCAAAATTTAATAATAAATACGTTGATATCGATTGCCAAGCGCTGTTAGCATTTCGTAACCGATTGTTCCTCCTGTTGCTGCGATATGGTCAATCGGACAATTTGGACCAATGAGTTCAACGAAATCACTTGTATGTAATGCTTTTTCAGATAACCCGCTAATATCAATGCAAAGTGAATCCATTGAAATTCTTCCGATAATGGGTAACGGGATTTCAGGATATTTTTGTGACTTTGCAAAGGCTTTATTGCCGAAACTTCTTAAAAATCCGTCTGCATATCCTACGGATACCAAAGCAAGTCGCATTGGTTTTTTTGAAACGAAACTTGCTCCGTAACCAACCGCAATATCAGGTTTAATTTTGCGTATCTGAATTACTTTACCAAGTAAGGTTACGACATTTTGCATAGGATTGGGTTTTTGTGGTGTTGGATTAATTCCATAAAGAGCGGCACCCGGTCTTATTAAATCAAAGTGCCAGTCTTTTCCTAGAAAAATACCACTAGATGCGGATAAGCTTGCCGGTGCAGGGGGAAGCATTTGCTTCATTAACCGGAATTGCTGCAGTTGTTTAAAATTCAACGGATGATTCGGTATATCTGCGCAAGCAAGATGACTCATGATTAAAGCAAGGTCAAAACTTTTCCAGTCTATTCGACATAGCAATTCGATTTCATCAGGTCCAATTCCAAAACGGGACATACCACTATCAAGCTGTACCCCGGCGGCATGGCGGGTTTGGTCTTGATTACAGAATCTGATCCAGTTATCGATTTGTTCAAGACTATTTAAAATCGGGATTAAATTAGCATTGGCACAAATCGATTCACTTCCAGGAAATAATCCGTGAAGGATATATATCCGGTCATTATCGGATAATATAGATCGTAAAGCTAAACCTTCATCAAGATAAGCGACAAAGAAATCAGAGCATCCTACTTCTTTTAGCCTTTTGGCAATAGGAATCATCCCTAAATTATAGCCATCTGCTTTAACAACAGCCGCACAACGTGCTGATGGTGCTTTTTTTTGTAAACGGCGATAATTTTCTGCAATAGCTGATAAATCTACTTTTAATTCTGCACCAGCCCATTGTGTGAAGGGTAATGAATCCTTTGCTTGATTTAGGTCAGACATAATTGTGATCTTTTTTAAGTATTGGGTACACCCTGCGTTGTTGAATATTCAAAATGTAAAGCGGTATCGGGATAGATTATAGGATAAATACCATGGGCAACGGTTGCAGCTTCGCTGAATCCTTGCAGAATTAATTTCAGTTTCCCAGGATAAATGGAAATATCGCCAATGGCAAAAACGCCAGGAAGGCTACTTTCTCCATTGGAAGGATTGACTGGAATTTTGCCCGCCGTCTTTTCAATGTTCCATTTATCGAGGGGGCCAAGATCAGTACTTAAACCAAAAAAAGCTAGTAAATAATCTGTTTTTAATTTTTTCGTTTCGCCATCCATGGTGGCGACTTCAACGGATTGAAGGATACCATTCTCTCCATGAAGTTCTTTTAATTGATAAGGTACAATTTTTTGGATTTTACCTTCAGCAATTGCTGCATCTAATCGAGAAAGACTTTCTGGTGATGCACGGAAACGATCCCGCCGATGGATCAGATCAATATGGTTTGCTTTATCTTTTAAAGCCAAAGCCCAATCAATAGCGGAATCACCTCCGCCAGCAATGACAATATTTTTGCCGATAAACTGATCACTGCGTCGAACATAATATTGTATATGTCCTGTTTTTTCGTAGACCTCAATATTATCTAATGGAGGACGATTAGGACCAAAAGCACCAGCACCAACAGCGATAATAACTGCTTTGGCATGGATATCCAGCCTTTTATGAGTCGTTAGCTGAAAATTGCCTTTTTCTCCTTTTAATTCGATTATCTGATGTGACAAAAGGCGAGGAATGGAAAAAGGTTTAATCTGTTTTTCGAGAGATTCAATAAGTTCCTGAGCAGTAATGGCAGGATGCGCAGGAATGTCATAAATCGGTTTTTCGGGATAAAGTGCTGTACATTGTCCCCCAACATTATCCAGAGCATCAATCAGCAAAGAACGCATCTTTAGCATACTACATTCAAAAGCTGCGAATAAACCAGCAGGACCGGCTCCAATAATGGCGACGTCTGTAACGATAGGGGAATTTGTCATTAGTTTCGACTCATTAGATTGATGTATTTGAAAACAGCAGGCTAACGATTTTTCTAAATAATGGCAACTAATGATGCGATAATTTATAGCGCAAAAAGGTGTTAGAATGGATTGGATAATTGCTAAGCCTGTCACGTAAAATGACATGACAGGCTTGTTTTTTATTTTAACTTAAATGTGCAGCAGCAGGTATTGCTTGTTGTGGGTTCATGATCGGGTTGAGTAAGCTTTCTCCAGTCGTTGTTGTGCTTTCGGGTAAGACGGATGTCATTGTTTGATGATTATTATAAGCAGCTTTACTAACGGCACGTGAAGTAATCATATCATTCACATCAGAAGATGAAGTTTGTTGCGCAATAGATCGAATATCATGTGCACTTTTTATACTTACTGGCCATGTTTGAGAACGTGTATAGCTAATAACCGCATTATGCATTCTATCGTCATCATTAATATCTTGCCGATTTTGCGATCCTGTTAAATCTAGATGTGCGTATTGATTATGTTTTCCGTCCAGTGTTACGTAAGCGTTATTCATTAGACCTGAAGCGTCTGTAGAAATGCTTACATTATTTCTTCCTATATCTACAATATCATTTACAGCATAACCAAGATCCTTAGCAAATATGAAGCCTGGTGAAGCACCTCCTGCGCTACCTATTGAATAAAAGTTACGTAATCTTATTGCAGGGATTGTGTATCCATTAGCATGAGTACTATCGGTACAAGTAGCATTGACGATATCACCTTTCCCCATGTGAATAATATTGCCGGCACCTGTTACGTTGACAGCTACGTTATCCGGCAACCAAATATTTGCGAAATTAGCATTGACAGTTATATTATTTCCTTGAGGGTGAATAATACCGTTATTACCAGAATAATTAACCGTATCGTTATTTCCGCTTACTGTTATCTGTTGTTGGTCTCCATTGATGTGGACACTGGATCCATCGCCGGTGATCGTTGTTTTATTATTCGAAAAATTACCATTTATGGTTACGTTCTGACCCGAAACAATGCCATTGGCATTGGTCCAATACGAAATAAGATTATTATTTCCATGAATTTTAGCTGTTTGCTGATTACCATTGGGAAAGCTTGAAAAGGCAACATTACTATTATTGACGTAAGCTTCAGAATTATTATCAAAAATTTTGACTTGATAATTATTTCCTTCTAGGTAAGCCCAACCATCATTTCCAATAAAGTCAATTTCTGAATTGCCATTATAAGCGGCTATTGATGAATAATCTGACATTAATGCGATTTTTGTATCAGGCAATCCATATATAAAATGATTTGTTCCATAGACATAAACCATATGATTTGCATCACTGACGTGATAAATCTCACTACCAGGTGTTACATTTCCTGACATGGTAACGGAACCATCACTGTTTTTTGTTATACTCATAGCATATAAATCCTTTGGTAATTGTTGAAAATATATTCAGTAGAAAAATTAATTATGACAACGAGTACTTTATACAGGTAAATAATTACTATTTTTATTGGTGATTTTATTGGTTTTAAAACCTAAAATCACGCTAACATAAATTTATTATTTATATGAAACAAATATGTGTGAAAAACACAAACAAATTAACAAGATAACAATGATTCGTTAGAGGTTTGTTTACGATTAATATATAGAAAAAATTAGTAATCATTTTGACAAGAAATTTTCTATTATGATCCCTATATTATTAAAAAATTAATATTTAGGGAAAGAGAATGATCTACGATTTGCCTGATTTACAAGCAACAGAAGCATTGGCTAAGCAAATTGCGTCTAAATTACAAGCTGGTGATGCTTTGCTGTTATCGGGCCCATTGGGGGCTGGAAAAACAGCTTTTTCACGAGCTTTGCTTCGTTCAGTCTGTGGCGATGCTGAAATGGAGGTTCCTAGCCCGTCTTTTACGTTGGTTCAGATTTATGAATCGCCTAAATTTCCACTTTATCATTATGATCTGTGGCGCTTAGAAGGTGCCGATGATTTAATTGAATTGGGATGGGATGAAGCCCGAGAAGGAGTGGTGATTGTGGAATGGCCAGAACGTCTGGGTGACTTAACCCTTTTGGATGCATTGACTATTCAATTTTCTTTGAAGAATGACGAAAACCGTCAAGTGATTCTTAAAGGATGGGAAGACCGTCTTGAACCGAATTTTGGGAAATAAGGATTGATGAAAGTCGCCTCAATTCCGCTTAACTTACCTTTCTTAGATATTGTCGCTCGTCAATGGATTGCCATGATTCAGCAAAGGCAATCCGATATGCGACAAGGTTTAATCATCGTTCCAAATCAGCGTTCAGCACGCGCATTAACCGAAAGCTTTTTACGCGTTACCAAAGGTCAAGCCATTCTCTTACCACGCATTATTCCTGTAGGAGAAATGGATGAAGCAAGTCTTGCGCTCTCTGGATATGATGTATTGACTTTGCGACCTGCCGTAGAACCAATCGAACGCATCGCTATTTTGACACGATTAATCATGGCGATGGAACGAAAAACGAGCGGACATACACAAGAAGACGAAGCTTGGCAATTAGGACAAGCCTTGGCTGATATGTTGGATCAGGCAGAATGGAATGATTGTGATTTACAAGCGCAGATTGTACATGCCGTTACTGAAGAAGACTATGCCGAACACTGGAAACAAGTATTAAAATTTCTATCAATTGTTACCGAAGCTTGGCCAAATTGGTTAATTGAAAACAATCGTATGAACCCTGTCGCAAGACGTATCGCACTTTTACGGATCCAGATTAAAAATTGGAAAGAAAAACAGCCACTTGAACCGATTTGGGCGGTGGGGTTTATGGATGCACGACCTGTGATTACCGAATTATTAGCAACGATTGCTGAACTTCCTAATGGTCAGGTTGTTATTCCAGATATCCAAGAAGATTTGGCGGATGAAATTTGGGATAATTTGCCTATTACGCATCCTTATTCAGAAATAGCCCATATGTTGCAGGGCATAAATTTAAAACGTTCCGCCATTCAGATTTGGCGAGAGGAACAACAGGTATCAGCTATTCCTGTCAAAAGGGTTTGGGCGTTGCAACAGGCTTTATTACCTGCCGAAGCGTTAGAACAATGGCAGATTAATCGTAAATCCATTTGTTTAAAAAATGTCCATTTATTGGAAGCAATTGACCAACAAGAAGAATCAGCAGCTATAGCCCTAATTATGCGGCAAGTCCTGGAAACTCCAGGGAAAAAGGTCGCCTTTGTCACACCGGATCGTAATTTGGCAATGCGTGTTGCTTTGGAATTAAAACGTTGGGGCGTAATTGCAGATGATAGTGCGGGTGAACCACTTGCCAAAACGCCGACTGCTGTTTTTCTAGGATTGATTATCCGTGCCTTGAATCGTGATTTTAAACCGACGGCATTATTGTCTTTGCTCAAACACCCTTTGGCTGCTTGTGGGTTAACACTTGGCGAATGTCGTGCCTCTGCGCGTTGGTTGGAAAGAACCGTATTGCGTGGTGCATCGCCTTTATCAGGGCTGGCAGGTATTCGTTATGCCTTGCAAAGATCGCAATATGAAAAAGAAGAAATTGATGCTGTTGATAATTTGGAAAAACCCGAAGTTTTATTGCTTTTTCTGGATCGTTTAGAGCAATGTTTGGCCCCTTTGCTTCATCAGACGCAACCATGCTCGCTTCCACAATGGTTGACGCTTTTAGTACAAGTGGCTGAAGCATTGGCAACAACCCCTGATGAGATGGGTTCTGAGCGACTTTGGCACGGAGAAGAAGGTAATGCCGTCGCGGAGCACTTGACGCTTATGATTGCGCATACCGAAATATTATCCGCATTATCTTTGGTCGCATTAGAAGGATTATTAAAAGCTTCTTATGCAGGGGTTGCCGTGCGTGGCAGACGTGCTTTGCGTGGGAATGTAGCAAAGGAATTGCATCCTCGGGTTTATATCTGGGGATTGATCGAAGCACGCTTGCAATCGGTTGATACCATGATCCTTGGAGGATTATCAGAAGGGATTTGGCCACCCGCACAGGATACAGGCCCTTGGATGAGCAGGCCAATGCGTATGCGTATTGGATTGCCTTCTCCAGATGCCGAGTTAGGAAGAACGGCTTATGATTTTATGTTGTTTTGCTGTTCGGCTCCTGAAGTGATTTTATCATCCTCGCTGCGACATGATGGGGTTCCTGTCGTCCAATCTCGTTGGTTGGTGCGTTTAAAAGCATGGTTGGATGGCCGAAAAAGTCATCTTGAAAAACATCCCGCTTTGCAATGGGCATCAATGCTGGATCGGCCGCTTGGCCCCCCTAAACCCGTAACGCCTCCACAACCTCAACCGCCTTTGTCTTGGCGACCCAGAACCATATCAATCACTGATGTGGAAACATGGCTACGTGATCCTTACGCAATTTATGCCAAACGGATTTTAAAGCTTAAAAAGCTTTCGGGATTAGAAGAAAATAACGAAAATATCGATTTTGGATTAATCGTTCATCAAGGTCTAAGAAATGCTTATTTAAGACCCTATCCAGAATGGCAAAAAAGAGCCGTTTCCTATTTATATGATTGTTTGTTATCCGTTTTAGAAGAACGCCAGGATATTGCCCGTTCTTATCATCAATGGTGGCGGCCGCGTTTGTTGCATATTGCGGAATGGGTTGCAAATCACGAGGCACAACGACGAGTTGATTTCACCTTGCAACAGATCAAAGTGGAGTGCGAAGGTTCTTATTTATTTGATGCCATCCCCGATGGTGGGTTTTATTTACGTGGGCGTGCTGATCGTATTGATGTACGTTCTGATGGCAAGTTAAGTGTGGTTGATTATAAAACAGGTTCTCTGAATTCAATAGGAGAGGCAGAGAAAGGTTATCTGCCGCAATTACTTCTGGAATCCTTAATTGCCAGTACAGGCGGGTTTGGTAAGGATATCCGTTACCCTGTAGCAGAGATGTTGTATTGGGTATTAAATGGCCGAGAAAATGGCAATCAGGAAAAGCTTTTGGGGAAAAGAAGTAATCAGAAGATTAGCCAAGAAGACATGGAAGAAAAAATTGCCGAGATGGTTGAGGCATGTAGAAAACAGTTGGAAGACTTGATTCTGACCTATACAACCGATGAGAAACAACCCTATTTATCCCATCCAAGGCTTTCTAAAAGTCCACGTTATGCGGATTATGCACAGTTAGCTCGTGTTCAGGAATGGAGCAATTTCTGGGGGGATGAATAGTGAAAAATTTGCCCCTATTTCATAATCCCGCGATTGATCGGGCTAATGCGCAACAAAGATTGGCCTCGAATCCCGAAGCATCGGTTTTTGTTTCGGCTTCTGCAGGAAGCGGTAAAACCAAATTATTGGTTGATCGTCTTTTGCGACTTATGTTGCCAAGAATGGATGGTGAAGGGAAATTGCAACCCGGCACGCATCCCCATCGGATACAATGTTTAACTTATTCTCGTGCTGCA
Organism: uncultured Commensalibacter sp.; assembly: GCA_945266285.1. Lineage (GTDB taxonomy): Bacteria > Pseudomonadota > Alphaproteobacteria > Acetobacterales > Acetobacteraceae > Commensalibacter. The sequence continues at coordinate 145,013 of CALYOP010000006.1, read as the reverse complement.
GCTGCTGAAATGGCTATTCGTTTGCAACGAAGATTGGGAGAATGGGTCGGCTTTACCAACGAAGAATTAGATCGTTCCTTAATTGAACTAGAAATAACGCCAACGCCAGAAATTCGTAAAGCAGCACGGGCCTTATTTGCAGAAGTACTGGATTTGCCAGGTGGCATGCGAATTGAAACCAATCATGCTTTTTGCCAATCTATCCTTAAACGATTTCCAGTTGAAGCGGCGGTTGTTCCGCAATTTAAGATCATTGAGGAAAGCGATAATTTTCAGGCCTTACAACGTGCTATTGAACAAGGTATTCCCGATGTTGCAGATGAAAAAATTAAAGCATTAAGCGAACAAATAAGCATTGATAATTTTTTCCAGGTTCTCAAAGAACTGCTTAGCCATAAAAGGCAATTTAATGCGTTAATTCCTTTGATTGAACAAGGGAAGATCGAACCTATTATTGCAGAAATTTTTGGTATTCCATATTTGAATGAAGATCAACTGATCCAACCGGTTTGTGCACACTGGCCTGATGAAGAAGCATATTTTTCTTTTTTAAAAGAATCATTGGAAATTGTTGAACAAGAAAAAAGCGTAAAACAGATACAGAATTGCTTAACCCAAGCTATTCGTTGGCTTTCATTGCCCGTAAGCCAACGCCGGGCGCAATGGGATAGATGGTGTTCTTGTTATTTAACTTTGAAGGGAACCATTCTTAAATTCCTTTCCACTGATGGCAAAACAGAAGCATTAAAGAAGATCAAAGCAAAATTATATGAAAATGCGGAACGGCTTTGCCGCATTGAACATCAGCGTATTGTATCAAGAACCGCCAGGATAAGTTTATGTTTGCTGCAAGCGGCTGTGCCTATTTTGAAAAATTATCAGGAAAGCAAAAAACATCAAGGCGTCGTTGATTATAATGATTTGATCTCGCATACCTTGGATTTGTTGGATGATCCAGGGGCTGCATGGATTTTATATAAATTGGATGGTGGTTTAGATCATATTCTGTTGGACGAGGTGCAGGATAATTCTGGTGAACAATGGAGAATTGCATCAGACCTTTCTGCTGAATTCTTTGCTGGATTAGGGATAGAAAGCAATGCCCCACGGCCGCGAACGATCTTTGCCGTGGGTGATTTCAAGCAGTCTATTTATTCTTTTCAAGGAGCAGATCCGGCACAATTTGATCGTTGGCGACAACGATTTCGAGAAAAAGTCCTGGCTGCGCATCAAATTTGGCAAGAACCTCAATTAACCGTTTCTTTTCGTTCTACGGAACCTATTCTTGATTTTGTTGATCATGTTTTCACAAGTGAAAATTCGTCTTCTGGCTTATCCGAAGGGGGACAAGACAAAGTCGCGTTGAAACATGAATCTTCGAAATTGGGTGAGGGTGGAAGAGTAGAATTATGGCCACTGGTCATTGAGCAAACCGAAAAAACTGATGACGATAATTTATGGGAGGTTTTGGATGAAAATATCCAACAGCAAAGTGCTGATCAGCAATTAGCAAATGAACTCGCGTCATGGATTAATAAACAAATTGATAAAGTACCTCCTTATGGTGGGAAACCAATTATGGCGGGTGATGTTCTGATTTTAGTGACCAAACGCTCTGCGTTCGTTTCTAATCTGATCCGGGCATTGAAATCACGCAAAATTCCTGTTGCGACTTTGGTTCGAACCAATTTGACCGATCAATTGGCTGTAAAAGATCTTTTGGCTTTATGTGATGTTTTGCTCTTGCCACAAGATGATTTGACTTTGGCTTGTGTTTTGAAATCGCCTTTGGGTGGATTAACCGAAGATGATTTGATGGAACTTGCAGGACGACGGCAAGAGGATCAACCACTTTGGAGTGCGCTCCGTTCGCGCTATTATGAAAATGAACGGTGGGATAGAGCATGGAAAATGCTTTATACGCTTTTTAATCGCATTGATTATGTTTCTCCTTATGAGCTTTTATCTGAGATATTGGGTGAGTATGGAGGTAGAGCCAAGATAATGGCACGACTGGGCGGGGAATCGCTTGAGGCAATTGATGAGCTTTTATCAGCAGCTCAGCAATATGAAACCAATCATACAGCATCGGTACAAGGTTTTTTGCATTGGTTACGTTCGTCGGAACGGATTATTAAGCATGAAGCCGAATCAACATCCGATATGGTGCGGATTATGACGGTGCATGGTGCCAAAGGCCTTCAGGGACGTCTTGTAATCTTGCCTGATACTGTAAATCCTGCTGGTGATCGTAGAAAAGGGAATAAAAACGATCGATTATTTTGGACTAAGGATCCATCCTCAGATTTAGAAATCCCGCTTTATGTTCCTAGAAAAGAATTGCAAACGCCTTTGACAATTGATTTACAAAAAAGATTTTACCAAGCGGAGATTGAAGAGCGAAACCGTTTACTTTACGTTGCTTTAACACGTGCAAGTGAGTGGTTGGTAATTTGTGGGTGGTACAAACCCAAAAGCAATTCTAAGGAAAAAGAAACGGATGAAGCGGTAAATTTCCCTGAAGATGTTTGGTATCAATACTGCCGAAACGCGATACAGGCGATGTCAGCTTTGCCTAAATATAAATTTGAGCATCATCCGTTTAAGTGGGAAGGGGAGCTTCTTGTTGTTGAAAAGCAATCTTCATTTAAACCAGAAAAAGTGGCTTCCAAAGGTAGTATAAATTTAAAAACACCGGATAAAATAATTTTACCATCTTGGATGGGAAAGGAACCAGATTGGATCGGTGTTCCTCCGCCAGAAGAAGCGGAAAACCTAACTTCTTTAATTCCTAGCCGACCGGATGGGGTCTATTTGGGGAAGGTTCCTTCGGTGCATTCACCGCTTCAAGCTACAGGGAAAAAAGTTCCTTTTTTCCGTGGGCGGTTGGTTCATGAGTTGTTGCAATATCTACCTGATTGTCCAAAAGAAGAAAGAGAAGCCATTGCCTTACAATGGATAGAACGTACGAATACGCATATGAAATCACAGGATGCAAAAGTTTTAATTAAACAAGTGCTATCCGTGATGGAACATTCGGATTTGCATTTCCTATTTGATAGTGAAAGTCTGGTTGAACAACCCTTAATCGGTGTTGTAGATGGGATTGTCATCACCGGAAAAATTGATCGTATGCGTATTTTACCAGAACAGGTAATTATTTGCGATTTCAAATCTGGCCGTAGAGCCCCGAAAACACCCGAAAATATACCTGAAATTTATCTCAAACAAATGGCTGCTTACCGTTCTTTGATCAGGGAAATCTATCCTAATCGATTAGTTAATGCTTTACTGGTTTGGACAGATGATGCAAAAATTACGAAAATACCAGAAATTTTACTAGAAAAATACTATCCGACACGAGGTGAAAACCATATTGATCATATACAATAGAATACGATAATCTCTATATCAAGAAAACGTTTAAAAGGATAAAGACAAATGGGTGATTATACCAAAGACATTACAGACGCCACTTTCGAACATGAAGTTATAAATGCAAAAGGAGCCGTATTGGTTGATTTTTGGGCCGAATGGTGTGGCCCATGCAAGATGATAGCTCCGACCTTGGAAGATATCGCCAGAGAAATGGTCGGGCAATTAACAATTGCTAAAGTTAACGTAGAGGAAAATCCAAAATCTCCGACCAATTTTGGTGTTAGAGGAATCCCTACGATGATTCTGTTTAAAGATGGTAAACCCGTCGCAACAAAGGTAGGTGCTTTGCCAAAAGATAAATTAAAAGAATGGATCAAAAATTCACTAGGCTAACCTTTATTCTTAACGACTTGATCAGGCATCATGCCAACATATCGGTGTGATGCCATATTCTTTTAATAATTTTGGTAAATCTGGATTACAAAGCGCTGCAAGTTCTTCTGCAGGTTCATAATCTGGCATAAGTGCATAGAATTTATTCGTATTTTTAACAGCTAGGTGAAAAAAGATTTCAGAACGGCCTTCTGGCAAATTCGCAATTAGACGAGAAATCTTGTCAAAGGTCATATGACCGCACCATGCAATACCAAAACACCAATCCAGATATTTTATATTCGCATTATTTAATTGCCATTTTAAAATCTTGGTCCAATAATTTAAGATCAAGTCCGTCGCTTTCGCTTGATAATATGCCTTACCTGTTGCTTTTAAGGCAGCAAACGGTTCATGTGGTAGACGAACATGGGTTAGGTTAAAAGATTGCCCAACTTCGATAAGCAATTTACCAACCGTTGGATGAAGATGCATATGCTTATGGACATCCACATGATCTAATTTAAGACCAGTTTTCTCAAAAGCGTTAAATTGTGCGTAGATTTCCCGCCTTAATTGTTCCTTAGCCTTGGGGTTAAAGAAATAATTAACCCCCATTCCAAGTGCATTTGATGGGAAAAGATTATTTTGATCAATAAGAGAGGGTATTTCAGAATGCGGTAATACCGAATTTCCTTCAATAGTTACCAAATGTAATCCTACATGTAGGTTTGGTAACCGTTTAGCCCTTTTAATCGCATCTTCTGCAGCATCCCCTGCGATCATTAGATTGGCAGTGCTCAACAAACCTTGGCGATGTGCAATTTCAATAGCCTCGTTGACTTCGACCGAAAGGCCGAAGTCATCAGCAGAAAACAAAAGCTTTTTAATCACAATATCATTTCAAGCACGATAGCAAAACTATCGAGCATGGCGATCACGTAAAAATTGGAAGAATTCGATCCCTTCACGAAGACGACGTTTCATCATCTGCGGGCTGGTGATCATTTCCCCTACGATTGAAGCAATTTTTGGCGCACGGAAATAGAATTTCCGATAAAAAGTCTCAACATCATTGAAGATTTCGGTATGCGACAAATGCGGATAATGCAAAGGTGCAATCTGGACGCCGTTATCATCAATTAGTTCTGCATTTTTTTCATCAAGCCAACCATTTTCCAGTGCTTGTTTATAAAGATAAGTGCCAGGATATGGTGCTGCAAGAGAAACCTGTAAAGTATGTGGATTAATTTCAGTTGCAAATTTAATGGTTTCTTGAATGGTTTCTTTGGTTTCACCAGGCAAACCAAGAATAAAGGTGCCGTGGATTTTTATACCTAATTCATGGCAGTTTTTCGTAAATTCACGAGCAACTTCAACCCGCATTCCTTTTTTAATATTATGTAAGATCTGTTGATTGCCGCTTTCATAACCTACCAATAACAGGCGAAGGCCATTATTACGTAAGACTTCCAAAGTTTTGCGAGGAACATTTGCTTTTGCATTACAAGACCAAGTGATGCCCATTTTCCCTAATTCACGGGCAATGGCTTCTGCTCTTGGTAAATCATCCGTAAAGGTATCATCATCAAAGAAAAATTCTTTGACTTGTGGAAAGTATTTACGGGCCAAGCGGATTTCAGCAATAACATGTTCAGGGCTACGGGTACGATATTTATGGCCACCAACCGTTTGAGGCCACAGACAGAAGGTGCAATGTGATTTACAGCCACGACCCGTATAAAGAGATAAATAAGGGTGTTTTAGATAACCAATGAAATAATCTTCGATATGCAAGTCTCTTTTATAGACTTCGGTCACGAAGGGAAGGCTATCCATATTTTCAATAATAGAGCGATCTTTATTATGAACGATTTCGCCATTACGATCACGCCATGAAATACCATCAATATCTTTGAAATCACGCCCTTCGGCAACTTCTTTTAAAGTGAAATCAAATTCGTTGCGTGCGACAAAATCAATAACATCACTATATTGTAAACTTTCCTGTGGTTGAACAGCAACCTTGGCACCAACCAACCCAATTTTCAAAGAAGGTTTTGCATTTTTAAGCATTTTTGCCACTTTGACATCCGAAGAAAAGGATGGTGTCGAAGTATGCATAACAACCAGATCACGATTTTTGATATCTTCAAGGATCGGTTCCATACCGATTTTAGCAGGAGGGGCATCAATTAAGCGACTGCCTGGAATTAAAGCAGCGGGTTGCGCTAACCATGTAGGATACCAGAAAGACCGGATTTCACGTTTAGCCTGATAACGGGAACCCGCACCTCCGTCAAATCCTTCAAAAGAGGGGGGTTGCAAAAATAGAGTTTTCATCATTTTGGATGCGATCCTTTGGCAATACCATAAGCAGGAAGTGTTTCTTATCTAAAAAACTTTGCAAATGGTCAATTGTTTATTTCATCATGATATCGGCAACTATCGGAGATCATTTCTTATTTTCATGATCTTACCACGCCAATTAACATGTTTACCCCTAAAGCTATTCATCATAATAATGGCAGAAAGCCAGTCCCTAAATGGTAATAAAGAAAAAATTGAACAATGTTCAAGGTGAAGTTTACGGTTAATAATACGACAACTTATACCTTTAATACCCCAGCATAGACCAAAAAATACCCATGAAAAATATCGGAATGGGTTAAAAAGTAAGCTTAAACTTGCCCAAAATAGTGGTAATTGCAAAAAGGAAAAGGTAAAGCCTAGGGGCTCTAAATTTTTAATTGTTCGATTCCAGCGTAGTTCATGCTGGTAAAGAAATTTCATATCCGAGTCATAAACTGTCGTTTTTACAATATTGGGTGCCAATGTGATATGTAATCCTTGTTTTCGGACTAACTGCCCTAAAATGGCATCATCCGCAACATGATTTAGAAGGCTTTCCAATCCGCCAATTTGTTGTAATACTTCTCGTTTAATGGCACTGCTTGCACCTAAACAATCTTGTCTTCCTAAATAGCGGGCAATCAATACACCCGGAAGAAAAATGTAATTAATATGGGCAGCAGCTAAACGCTGAATAATACGCATGCTGGCAGGAAGACCGGCATATAAAGAAGTGACAAGCCCCACCTTTTTGTTACTGAAGCATGCGATCATATTCTGTATAAAATTACGATTTGGAGCATGAACATCCGAGTCAGAAATAATCAATATTTCATGCTTTGCTCGTGCTGCCATATTTATTAGGTTGGAAACTTTTAAATTCGTACCATGAATAGTGGGGTCAATAACTAGATCGATATCTTTTGTGGGATAACGCTTTCGTAATTCTTGAACCACCTTAATCGCCGGATCATTTGCATTTTGCACCCCAAAAATAATTTGTATTTTGGGATAATCTTGATCACAGAAACTACTTAAGGCTTCTTCTAATAAAGGTTCGTGACCATAAAGTGGTTTCAATATGGTCACGCCAGCATAGTCTTTTAAATCACAAACGGGATTTTTCTGTTTTTTATTAAATTGTTTAATCAGAAAAGCCCCGAAAATAGCCTGAATACATCCAATAATAGCGAAAACACGACAAGAATTAATTAAAAAAGACGGTTTTAATTTAAATAAGGGCATAAAAATTTCAAATAAACCGATTTTATCACTTATTATCTGTGGAAGAGGCGATTTTTTGATTTAACATATCAGTAAGTTTTTGAATACCACCATTGGCTAAACTTGCACTAAAATCAACATGTTGAAGCGCTACCTGGCTAATGTGACCATTTAAGAGCACATCAACAATTTTCCAGCCTTGTGGCGTATTGCGCACCAGATAATTCACTTCAGTTGCAGAAGCAAAATCATTGGCTGCACCAATTTTTGTACTAACAATTTGATCCGTGCCAACCGGTGCAGGTTTGACATCAGGAAGGATTTCAAATTTTGCACTGGCATCCGGAGTAAAATTCGATAAATAGCGCGATACCGTAAAGCGTTCAAAAACTTGTGCTAATTGCTGTTTTTCAGTATCGCTGAATGAATTATAGCGATAGCCTACAGTATTCGCCAATACCGTGGGGATGTCATAAGATTTCTGTAAAACAGGTAATAACAGAGCCGCCCGTTGTTCAGACGTACCACTATTGGGTTGCTGAATATGGTTTAAGGTTTGATACAATAAGACAACGGGCTGTTTTATTGCCTGTTTATCGTTATTCACAGCTGGCGCAGCAGAATTCGGTAAATTGCTTGCGGCTAAAGAAATTTGAGCAAAAGATACGGTTCCAATAATACTGGTTAGGCTACAAAAAAATAAAATAGGTTTCATTTTCATAATGTTGGTCCGCTTGCTAATTTAGAAATAGATTGAGAATTTACCTCTTGCACCCCAATTGCTTGCAGGGCTGTATTGACGATAGCTGCTGCATTCAATCCTGCTTTAGCATATTGAGCCGTTTGAGTATTATGATTGATAAAATAATCCGGTAAGGTCATGGTTCTAAAACGAATATGATCAAGTAAACCATTTCCAGCAAGATGCTCCATAACAAAAGCACCAAATCCGCCGCGTGATCCTTCTTCGATAGTAATCAATACTTGATGATGACGTGCTAATTGATCAATAAGATCGGTGTCTAGCGGTTTGGCAAAACGGGCATCAACAATTGTTGGCGGCAAACCTTGTGCAGCCAACATATCAGCAGCCTTAAGACATTCTTCAAGACGTGCACCAAGTGACAGGATGGCAATCCCACCCTTTTTTGCACCTTTTTGTTGGCCCATCTCACGGATGATACGACCTTTACCAATTGCCAGAATTTCAGCTGTGGTAGGAATCTCTACACCAACGCCGGGCCCTCTAGGGTAACGGAAAGCAATAGGACCTTCATCAAAAGCAGCGGCTGTAGCAGTCATATGAAGCAATTCGGCTTCATTGCTGGGCGCCATAATTACGATATCCGGTAAGCAACCCAAATAAGCAATATCATATGAACCGGCATGAGTCGCACCGTCTGCCCCAACTAGGCCTGCCCGATCGATTGCAAAACGAACCGGAAGTTTTTGTAGGACAACATCATGCATGACTTGGTCATAAGCACGTTGTAAGAAAGAGGAATAAATTGCACAAAAAGGTTTTAATCCAGCAACAGCCATCCCCGCTGCGAAGGTAACCGCATGTTGCTCGGCGATACCAACGTCGAAATAACGATCTGGGAAAGCTTGAGCAAATTTGTCCAGTCCCGTTCCTGAAGGCATCGCAGCAGTGACTGCAACAATTTGGTCATCTTTCTGAGCACATTCAAGGAGCTGTTTGCTGAAAATCGAAGTATAAGAAGGCGGGCCAGGTGGAGCTTTTGTTTGTTCACCCGTAATAACATTGAAACGGGATACCGCGTGATATTTATCGCCTGATCTTTCGGCAGGCTGATAACCATGACCTTTTTGCGTTACGACATGTAAAAGCACAGGGCCAATATGTTCAGCATCACGAAGATTTCGTAATACGGGGATCAGTTGATCCAGATTATGCCCATCAATGGGCCCTACATAGTAAAAGCCAAGTTCTTCAAATAATGTACCTCCGGTGATCATGGCACGTGCATATTCTTCGGCACGTTTGGCCCGACGTTCAAGACTTACAGGCAGTTTACTAGCAACTCTTGCTGCAAGGTCACGAATACCCAGGAAATGTCGTGAAGATAATAATTTCGATAAATAAACCGACATAGAACCGACGGGTTGATCAATCGACATTTCGTTATCATTTAGAACAACGATTAAGCGTTCTGCTCCAGGACCAGCAACAGCAGCATTATTCATGGCTTCATAAGCCATACCTGCTGAGATCGAACCATCACCAATAACAGCGATAACATTGCGTTCTTTTTGTTCAGGATGGTCTTTTGATAAAAGATGCTGTGCAACAGCAATACCCAACCCCGCTGAAATGGAGGTAGAAGAATGTGCTGCTCCAAAAGGATCATAGACGCTTTCTGAACGTTTCGTAAAACCAGATAACCCACCAGGTTGACGTAAAGTACGAATCCGATCGCGTCGACCGGTTAAAATTTTATGGGGATAGGCTTGATGTCCAACATCCCAGATTAACGAATCATTTGGGGCATCAAAGACGGCATGAAGTGCTACCGTAAGTTCAACGACACCTAAGGATGCACCTAAATGTCCACCTGTTGTAGAAACCGTATCTATGGTTTCAGCACGTAATTCCCGAGCCAGCTGTTTAAGCTGATCAATCGATAGATTGTTCATGTCGGACGGGACAGTCACGCGATCCAGTTGAGGAAAACGCCCATAAGTGGGTATGGATTTTTGTAAGTCAGAAAGGTTCTCTGACGATGCCTTTTTATTCTCAAAAGATTTTGGGTTCTGATCCATTATTCATTTTATCCGTTGGTTTCGACAACTGGGTGTATATAGGACAAGTCATCATAGTTTATTTGGTAAAAAGGTATAAAACGCTTTTTCAAAAGTTTCAAAAGTTCTTTTTATCAATTTAATGGTGAATTTCTGGTGAATTTTTGCAAATCGTAATTTATTTACGTTCATCGTGTTGTAAAAATGTTACTATTATGACGACGATTAAACAAAAAAAGCATATTTCTCCATCGTATTAAAAAGAAATTAGTATAGAATTTTCGTAAAAAAAATGATTATATAAAATGCTCAATTTTGAACTTGGTGGTTCCTGTAAGCGGATTTGAACATTTTCCCTCTTGTTGTTAAATTCCAATCACCTTATGTATGAGCTAATTTTTTAAAAATTTTGTAAATTAATTTGCCGGAGAGAAACCGGTTCAGGAGCTAAAACATGGCTGTTCCTTTGATGCAGGCGATCCGAGTCGGATCTTATGTCGTCAAACAACATATTAAGCGCCGTAAGCAATACCCACTGGTTTTGATGCTGGAACCTCTTTTTCGTTGCAATCTGGCTTGTTCAGGCTGTGGGAAGATTGACTACCCCGCTGAAATTCTTAATCAAAGATTGAGCGCCCAAGAATGTTTGGATGCGGATGCAGAATGTGGTGCTCCAGTAATTGCCGTTGCTGGTGGCGAACCGCTTTTGCATAAAGAAATGCCAGAAATTATTCGTGGTCTCGTAGCACGAAAGAAATATGTTTACTTATGTACGAATGGGTTATTGCTGGAAAAGAAGATTGATGATTATGAACCTTCGCCTTTCTTTTCTTGGGATATCCATTTAGACGGTGACAGAGAAATGCATGATGCCTCTGTTTCTCAAGAGGGCGTTTTTGATCGTGCAGTTGCCGCAATTAAAACAGCGAAATCACGTGGTTTCCGAGTTTCAATTAATTGCACGCTTTATGATAATGCGGATCCTCATCGTGTCGCTGCTTTTTTCGATGAGGTAATGGCACTTGGCGTTGATGGGATTATGACGGCACCGGGTTATGCTTATGAACGTGCACCCGATCAGGAACATTTTCTTAACCGGAAAAAGACAAAACAGTTATTTCGTGAAATATTCCGGTTGGGTAAAGGACATAAATGGCGTTTTACCCAATCACCGCTCTTTTTAAACTTCTTGGCGGGTAATGAATCTTATCATTGTACACCTTGGGGGAAACCATTACGGACCATTTTCGGTTGGCAGCGTCCTTGCTATCTATTAGGTGAAGGTTATGCTCCAACGTTCGAAGCATTGCTTAAGGAAACGAATTGGGATCAATACGGTACGGGTAATTACGAAAAATGTGCTGATTGTATGGTGCATTCAGGTTATGAAGCAACCGCCGTTAAAGATGCGATAAGACGTCCTTGGCATATTGCTAAAGTTGCATTTACTGGCCCACAATTAGATGGACCAATGGCACCGGAAATTGATCTTTCGCATCAACGGCCTGCAAAATATGAATATACGCAACAAGTGGCCAGTTTACTTGAAAAAATAAAAGAAAAAACCAAACCTTCGCAACGTCCTGTAGTAAGGCGTGTAAAAAAGGTCAAGCAAGAAGAAAAGATTTCTGAAGAAATTAAAGAAGCATCTTAAAAACTTGTAAAAATTTATATTCATTCAATGGGCGGATGTAATAATCCGCCCATTTTTTGTTATTGCAAAAGGAAAATGTAATTGGGGTTTCATTATGTATGCGTTTGGATAAAATTGTATTTTCCGTATAAAATTGGATACAATTAAATTTTTAGTAATATCGGCAAGAGGTAAGCAATCCGTATGATTATTTCTATTGTGGTTATTTTGTGTTTGATTTTCCTGAATGGGTTGTTTGCCATGGGAGAACTGGCCTTGATTTCCGCTCGACGTGCTCGTCTGGTTGCGTTGCAGAAACAGGGATTGCGTGGTGCTGATCGAGCTTTAAAACTTGCCGATGATCCACAAAGTTTCTTACCTACAATTCAAGTGGGGATTACCTTAGTATCAATTTTTGAAGGTGCCTTCGGAGGTGCTAAGATTGAGGCACATTTAGGAAGCTGGTTAAGGGGATTACCATGGATTGGGGCCTTTGCCGATGATCTTTCGATTTTATTAGTTGTGATAGCGATTACCAGCTTAATGCTTGTATTTGGCGAATTGGTTCCCAAACAACTTGCTTTACGTGAACCAGAAGTTATTGCTGCACGGTTGGCCAGGTTTTTGGGTGTGTTATCTCGTGTTACCGCGCCAGTAGTTTGGATATTGGGAAGATCTTCAGCATTTATTTTGAAGATAATGGGCGTGGACAAAAAAGCCCGTGTTTCGGTTACTGAAGAAGAATTACGCGCTTATATTGCTGAAGGAGCACAAGTCGGTATCCTAGAGGTTGAAGAACGCAATATGATAGAACGTCTTTTGCGTTTAGCAGATCGGCCCATTCGTGCGGTTATGCGTCCTCGTAATGAAATCATATCAATTGATCGTACAACCTCAATAGATAACCTAAAAGAAGTGTTACGGAATGCAAATTATACCCGTCTTGTTGTTTGTGATGGAGGTATAGATAATCCAGTTGGGGTTGTTTTGGTGAATGATCTTCTTAGTCGTATTTTAGATGGGAAGACGATTTCTATTGATAAATGCTTACAACTACCTTTGGTCGTACCTGATAGTATTCCTGCATTGGATGCCCTTGAACGTTTAAGGGCTGATCAGTTGGGTATTTTGCTGGTTTTAGATGAGTATGGATCATTTGAAGGTATTGTTACAGCGACCGATATCTTTAAAGCAATCGTTGGTGAAAGTAATCAGCATCTGGAAGCTCCACGTTTGGAATCTGAACTTCATAATGAATATGTTCTGGATGGGAATACACCAGTTGATGCGGTGCAAGATGATCTTCATCTTAGTGACTTGCCAGCAGAAGGTAGCTATCATACGCTTGCAGGTCTGATTATGGCGTTATTGCGCAGAGTCCCTGTTACAGGGGATAAGATTGTCTTTTCTGGTTGGTTGTTTGAAGTCTTGGAAATGGATGGTCGTCGTATCTTAAAAATTAAAGCGAGCCGACAACCTGTAGCCAAGAATTAATGGTTAAAAGTATCTTTCTTCTGAACGGAAGAAAGATACTTGGATTGCTTTTTAATGAATCGTAGTCGATTTAGCGAGTTTCTCTTCTTCAGCAAATGCAGGCCATTGATTTTTTGCCAATGCATCTAACGAAGGTATCGGTAAATCTAGTTTTTCAGAATAAATCCACAAATAAGCGAAAGCACGATGCAGGTAATTACGTGTTTCCTGTAAAGGGATGCTTTCAATGAATAAAAGCGGATCTTCGTTGTTATATTGATCTAACCAATGGGCCAGATTAGCAGGACCCGCATTATAACTAGCCAACATATGGATCAGATTACCGCCTTTGGGTAAATCCGTTTGCCCTTGATGACTGGCCAGTTCTGCCAAATGAAGCAAATAAAGTTGTCCAATTTCAAGATTAAGTGCTTCATTTTGCAACTGTGTTGGATGGCTTAATGATATATTTTTGGTTTGATCAACAATATATTTTGCGGTTACCGGCATGATTTGCATTAAACCTCTTGCACCTTTGCCGGATACTGCATGCGCATTAAAATTAGATTCCAACCGGATCATCGCGTAAACTAAAGCTGGGTTGATCTTATAACCATGAAGTGGCGATAAATGAGGTGTAGGCAATGGATGCGCCGTTTTCATTACATCATTGGTTTGATCAAGGATCGACGTTAATTGATCAGACAAACCATCCATCTTCACAGCTTTCGCTACAAGCTGTATAGAGCGATGCAAAGCGGTGTCATGCTGATATTCCATCCATAATTGTCTAAGAATCGTTTCCGCACGTTCTTTTTCATCTACTTGAATCAATGCGAAAAAGCGTTTTCCCAAAGCCGTATCAGCGATAATATCCACGTCGATCTGACTTAAAACCAGATTATTTGAGACTGATGCTTCATCAGAGGATGAAAAAGATAACGGTGACAATTTTGCTTCTGGCAAGGATGTCGCTTCATTAAGGATACGGTTTGCCAATATACCGTAAAATGTCCGTGGTGAAGCAGCGGCACGCCTAAGCCATAAATTATAAGCCTGCATATCGCCGACTTTTTGTTCAATTCTTGCAGCCCAGAAGAAACAAGCGGCTCGAATACTGGGAGAGGTTAAATCAGATTGCGCAGCCTTTTCAAACAAATAAAAGGCAAGATCGTTTTTCTGCATTTTCCATGCGATCAATCCCGCTGTGTAACCGGCCAAGCCAATACGTCCTTGTGATAGGGAAAAGGCCTTTTGAGCAATTTGCAAAGCAAATTCATTTTCTCCAATAGAGAAAAGCTGCATTGCAATTTCTGCTTGTAGTTGAGCGGCATAAAGATCGGTCATCCCAGGTGTAGCTTTGATAAGTGCCAGCGCACTTTTGGCGCCATTCAAACCTTGTTTTGCTCTTTCATAAATTGTACGGTCGAGTAAAATATTCCGTTTAAAGGTTGTTGTTATGGGATCTGCTTCTTCATCTGTTGGCAAATTAATGCGCGCTGTTTCCTTTCCTAAAACAAGTGCTGGATGAATAATCGGATTTGTAATTTTGGGATCAATGGTTGTGAGGCGTTTGGCAATGGCTTGTGCATCGACATAAGATGAAAAATTTTTCAACCATGACCGAAGTTCGCCTGCATCTGGGAGATATTTTGGATTCAGATAGCGATCCGAAAGAATATCCCCAAGTAATAGATTATTATTAATTTTAGCCGTTTTGATAATTGCGTTTTGAAAATCACCCTTCCGTTGCAGATCGAAGATGATGCGGACTTTTCTTGCATCCTCTGATGTCAGTGGATGCGGAAAACTAATTCCACTATTCGCAGCACCGCCCGATGATAATCGAACAACTGCAAAAGCGGTTTCCTTATATCGATCTGGTTGAACAGAGGTCTGTGCCCTTAATGGGGCAGTAGAAGCTCCGGCCAACAAAGCTGCACTCGCCACTAAAGCTCGCACAACTGAAGGAGAAATTGAATTTTTCCCTTGCATAATGATGCATATCTAGGAAAGATTAAATGATAAATCAAGTAATTTAGAAAAAAGTTAAATGTACAAATTTTTTGTAGCAATAACTAGAAACAAAGAGAAACAGTTTATCGGTAATAATATGTTAATAAATAAGGTAAGTAGCGATTGATTTCTTGTTTTTAATTAATGTGTGAATCCATTATTTTAAAAAATTGAAAATGCTAGATTTATAATATTTTTTTACGATGTATTATCATTGATAAATTTACGGATTAGTAATAAGTCATGCCAAGTTTCTTGACGTGCTTTAACGCTAATATCCAATTGCGAAGGGTGTCTCATTGGAAAAAGAAGAAGCGTTTTTTTCTGCTCAGGTAACGTAATTTTTTGCCAACGTCCCCGTAACCGTCCAATAGGTGCAGAAGAACCCGTTAAGACACGGGTCGGTCTTACACCCATTGTGATGATCAATTCGGGATTATAAATTTCCAGAATGCGATATAAAAAAGGTAAGCAATTTTGTAATTCCTGATCAGAAGGAGGCCGGCCACCCGGTGGGCGCCAAGGAATTAAGGGAATGCGTAAGCATTGATCGAAGGGAATTTCGATATCGGATAAAAGTTGTTTTATCCATGCTTCACATCGACCTGCAAACACATAACCACTTCGATCTTCTTCATGATCGGGAACTTCACCAATGATAAAATATTTTCCTTCTGGATTTCCTTTGGGTAAAACAGAATGCATTGCAGTGTCGTGAAGGGGACTAGCTTTGGAAGATTGGATAATCTCGCAAATTTCATTTAAATTAGTTGCATTTTGCAATTGAATGGATAAATCTTTTTGCGAGCTGGAAAGCGAAGAAAAATTTTGTTTAATGGGTGATTTATGAACTGTTTGCTTTACATTTTCTAAATGATTTGTACATAAAGAAACCAACGCTTCATCTACGCCCCATTCCCGGTAAAGATTTAGCAGTGCAATATGATCCATCATTACGCGTCATTCAAAGTCTATTAGAGAAAACATAACCTGCCAGCTGAGAAGATAACACATTATGCGATTTCAGCGTATTTTATGCACAATTTTTTTGTCTGTTCCTTTGGCAGCCATAGGTTTACCTTCCTATCAAAAAACATGGGCACTTGAGAAAGATCCCGAACCCGTACTTCCTTATACGCCAAAATCAGGGGGATCAGGTGCATTTTTAACTGCGATTTACGCAGCAAGAATAGGTGATAACTTAAAATCAGCCGAGCTTTTTAATCAGATTTTACAACAAAATAAAGACAATAAAAAAATTCAACAGAATGCTTTTTTTTATAGTGTTCTGGCTGGTAGCGATCAAGCGTTTGTTTTGGCAAAAGCGCAAAAAGATGATCCCGTTGCGGCATTGGTATTAGGAAATGAGGCCGCTATTAAAAACAATTGGCAAGAAGCCATTACTTATTACAAGCAAACGACTTCCGATCCACTAGGGGCCTTGTCTTCCGATTTATTGCAGGCTTGGTGCTTATTTGGAAAGGGGCAGACCGATCAAGCTTTTGCGGCCTTGGATGTGGGGAGTAAGAGAACGCTTTTGCCAGGGGTTTATATTTTCCATAAAGGAATTATGGCCTTTATGGATGGAAGAACCGATCAGGCTTCACAATTATTTTCTCAAACCAGTCGAATGTTTTCTGGTGTTGATTTGATGTTAACACAGACTTACGGTCATGTTCTGGTTAAACAGGGGCGTCCTGGTAAGGCTCAGGCTATGGTACACGATTTGGTAACGGTTCTGCCAAATCTGGCAATTGCTGAAAAGGACTTGGACAAAGCATTATCGCGTTTTCCAGTTCATAATACACAAGAAGCCATGGCTCAGGTTTACCTGGCAATAGCATCTTCTATTCAGCAGGATATCGCTTCTCAAGATAGTGATAATGATGATATTCAAACGGATCCCCAGCGTATTATGGCCTTGCATACAGAACAGATGGTGTTGCAGTTTGCTTTACAAATGAACCCCCAACTTTCTTCTGCACGTTTGCTATTGGCTGGAATTATGGCAGATGAAAAACATATTGAGCAGGCTATCCGAATTTTACAGGCTATTAACGAAAATGATCCTCTGAAAACCGTGGCTCAATTACGTTTGGCTAGGCTTAATGCCTTATTAGGCAAAAAGTCAGAAGCCGATGCTATTTTAAAAGAACTGATTACCAAATATCCAAATCAAATTGATCCTTGGCAATCCTGGGGGGATATTTCTCTAGAGAGTAAAGACTATCAACAAGCCATCCATGCTTATACTAAGGCTATTCAAATAGAACGACATATAACGATGGCCGATTGGCCGTTATATTTTGCGCGTGCCATAGCCTATGATAAAATAAATCAATGGCCAAAAGCGCAAAAAGATTTAGAAACAGCATTAAAACTTGCTCCCAACGAGGCAGTATTACTGAATTATCTTGGCTATAGCTGGACTTTAAGAAAAATTAATTTATCCGAAGCGCAAATCATGTTGCAACGTGCTGTGGATATAGCACCTGAAGAAGCCGCCATCCGAGATAGTTTGGGCTGGGCTATGATTATGAATAACCAGATTAAGGAAGGTGTTAGAAATCTAGAAGATGCGTCTAAGAAAATTCCTGAAGATCCTGAATTGAATTATCATCTTGGTGTAGCCTATTGGAAAGTAGGACGTTTTCAAGAAGCAATTAATCAATGGCATGTAGCGTTGAGTTGTCATCCTGAACCTGATGTAAAAGCATTAATTGTTAAGGCATTGGAAGATGCAAATAAAAAGAAGCCTAATCTTTCATTTATGAAAGAAGAAAGAAAATAATTATGGATTCTCAGTTTCAAGAATCAGCTTACGCAAAGATCAATTTATATTTACATGTAACTGGAAAACGGCCGGACGGTTATCATCTTTTGGATAGTATGGCGATATTTGCTGAGGCCGCAGATCGGTTGATCCTATTACCAGTATCCCCGCAAGAAGGAAAGATTAGTCTGGAAATTACCGGGCCTTTTGCTAGCGAATTGCAGCGTATGGATCCTCAGGATAATTTGATTGTTCGGGCGGCAAATATACTGGCTAAAAAATCAGGAAAAGATTTACCATCGGCTCATATTCTTCTTGAAAAGAATCTCCCTGTTGCTTCGGGTATTGGTGGAGGTTCTGCTGATGCTGCAGCAACTTTGCGTTTGTTAAAACGCTATTGGGAACTGCCTTTTACAGAACAGGAAATGCATGATATTGCGTTAACACTTGGCGCAGATATTCCAGTCTGTTTACAATCACAAGCACTTCGGATGGAGGGCATTGGAGAGATTTTAACATCTTTTGAGCATATTCCATCTTTTGGGATGGTATTAGTCAATCATGGAGAGGCTGTTTCAACCCAAGAGGTTTTTGCAAAACGTGAAGCTGCGTTTTCCAATCGTGCTCAATTGGATTTAAAGTGGTCTGGTTTTCAATCATTAGCTAGGACGATTTCGGAACAACATAATGATTTGCAGGAACCTGCTTGTAAAATCAAACCGACGATTAAGAAAGTTCTGGATGAAATTCAAAGTCTCCCTGATTGTCGTTTAGCGAGAATGAGCGGTTCAGGAGCCACATGTTTTGGATTATTTGATACGCCAGAGATAGCGAAAAAAATGGCTTCTATCCTCACATCAAGAAATCCAAATTGGTGGGTATGGGGCGGTGGACATCATAATCTGTAATATATTCAATAAAGGTTCTATAACTAAAGAATATTGTTAGGTGGATTATGATAAAAAAGGTTTTAACAGTTTAGGAGTGGTCATGGCTGCCTATTTTAATATTCAACTTTCAGAAGATAAAAAAAACGTTACGTTAGATTTCTTACCTGAAAGTGGGGTTAGTGGTTCGTTGAAACTTTCACCGGATCAGCTTTCGGAATTCATCCGTGTTCTTGGAATTGTTCGGTGGGCGATAGCTGAGGGCCAAGTATTACCTGATATTATGGGTGCAGAAATTAAACCTGCTTATCAAACACGTTGGGCTATTCAGGAAGAAACGCTTTCTGAAAGTGTTTTAATGGCTTTTCAACATCCAGGTTATGGACCAGTAGGATTCGTGATCCCACCAGACGATGTCAAAATAATGATTAAAGCCTTGCAAGCTTATCAGAAAAAGAATAGCCGAAAAAAACGTACACAGAAGTTAAGTTAATATTAAATAAATTTAAAAGCACATATTCCGCCTATCAAGATAACACCGAATGCCGTAGCGACCCATATCATACGGCGTTCAATAAAGTCCTGAATAGGTGGTCCAAAATGATATAATAATATTGCTTCAAGAAAGAAACGTATACCGCGTGTTACGGCACTGGCAACAAGAAATGGCAAAATCGAGAAATGAGCCATACCGGATGCGATCGTAACAAATTTATAGGGAATAGGGGTTAATCCTTTAATGAGGATAATCCATACACCATAAGTTTGAAATTTCTGTTGAAGATTTAAAAGTTGCTGATCAGCATGGTAAAAATGAACGATAGGCATGGCAATATATTGCAAAAGAAATGCCCCAATAACCCATCCTAATAACCCACCTATAACGCTACTTAACGTGCATAATATTGCATAAAGCCACGCTTTTTCCCGTCTGGCTAGTATCATAGGGCATAAAAGCACATCGGGTGGAAGCGGGAAAAAACTGGCTTCAGCGAAGGAAGTTAAACATAACCAAAAAGCAGCATAACGGCTGGCGGCTAGTTTTATGGCACGATCATAGAGGCGTTGTAACATATTGGCTATTGAATCTCTTTAATAAATAAACGTTATTGCTTTGCCATGATTGGTTGGTTTGGGCAACCCTGTTGGATTAGTTCATCCAATTAACGTAACGATCGCACATAATCCATGTGGTGAACGATTCTGCAAGATAATATCTCCTCCTTGTCCGCGTATGATATTTCGAGCAATTGAAAGGCCTAAGCCGGTTCCTCCAGTTGCACGATTACGACTGGTCTCTATACGAAAAAAGGGTTCAAAAACCTGTTCTAATGTTTCGTCTTTTAATCCTGGACCATCATCTTCGATAAGAATAGCGACTTTTTCACCGTCTTGTAGATCATGGGAGGATATATAATGCGTTTGAAGATTTACACGCACATTACCACCGTAAAGCAATGCATTTTCCATTAAATTACGTAAGGCACGTTTTAAACCAAGTGGTTTCGCACAAACGGTAATTTTCGGTAAAGGTTCTTGTAAAACGATTTTTTCCTGTTTATCTGGATAGGCTTCACGCATTTCATCGATGATCGTTTCTAATAAACTGGCTATATCCAAAGCTGTTGTCGGTTCATGTCGAGCATTGTCTCTTCCAAAAGCCAAAGTCGCCCGAATCATGGCTTCAATTTCATCGAGATCAGCAAGAAATTTCGTGCGAAGAGCATCGTCTTCAATAAATTCAGCACGTAATTTCAGGCGGGTAATAGGTGTGCGTAAATCATGACCAATAGCTAGCAATAATTGTGTCCGGTCGGTGACAAAGCGATGGATACGGCTGGACATGATGTTAAAAGCACGTGCAGCCTTTGCTATTTCCAATGGGCCTGTTTCAGATAAAGGAGGTGCATTCACATCCTGTCCTAACCGTTCTGCAGCGGCGGCAAGCGTGCTTACCGGTGCGATAAGACGTTTTACCCCCCATATGGTTAAAAAACAGGTTGAAGTTGCCATAACGAAAAAAGCAATAGGAAAAGTAACCGATCGAAAAGGATTAGGCTGGGCCAAGGTATAAGAAATATTCAACCAACGTTTGTCATTGGGTAGTTGAAAAGAAATCGAACTGCGTCGGTGATTATTATCGGTTGCAGCAAGAATTTTTCTAGGACGTAATTCAGGAGGAAATAAAACAGTCGATAATAAATGGGAAACCGTTTGTTCCAATTTGACAGAACGGGGATGAATCCCTTGAAGATCTGCATGACTGGATAGAAAGATATTAAAACCTGGAATAGGATCCAGCCCATCGACTTCATCACTACGGTCTTTATTATCGGTTTCTGAAATATCCCGATAAATTGCAGTGGCTCTGTTGGCTAAGTCCTGTTCTTGCGTTAGACGATCAAAGTCAATACGATCCAAGGTATGAATCAATAGTCCACAGACTTCGATCATACCCATTCCCAAAATGAGTAATAAAGCTGTTCGTGTCGCAAGCGAGCGTGGCCATAAGTGCCATTTTTGAAATCGTTTAAACATATTCAACGGGTACAGCCAATACATATCCGCCACGATGCACGGTTTTAATCGTTTGTGCTTGGCGGCCATCATCTTGTAATTTGCGACGAAGTCGGCTTAGGGTGACATCAATTGTCCGATCGGTAGGCGGTAATTGATGACCATAGAGAATATCGGATAGCATTTCACGGGTAACGATTTGAGGTGCCCGCTCAATCAAAGCCATTAATAGATCAAATTCTTTTCCTGTGAGCGGGACTTCGATTTGATCCGCATTGAGTAATTGCCGATGTAACGGATTAAGAGTCCAACCATTAAAAAGAATAGCTTTGACTGTCGAAATTGTGGGTTGATGTTGTGCGCGACGTGAACGATGTAATACGGAATGAATACGGGCCAACAATTCACGCGGATTAAAAGGTTTGGCGAGATAATCATCCGCACCTAATTCAAGACCAATGATCCGGTCGGTTTCCTCACCCATTGCCGTTAACATAATGATTGGAATATCGGCCTGTTTTCGTAACCAATGCGAAATTTCAAAACCGCTTTCTCCTGGTAACATCAAATCCAAAATAACCAAATCGAAATGATGTGTTTTCCATACTTGGCGTGTTTCTTCGCCATTATAGGCATGCGCCACCTGAAAGCCGTGACGCTTCAAATATTGGGATAGTAGGTCTACGATTTCATGATCATCATCGACAATAAGAATATAGGCAGAAGATTCCATAACGGTTACGGCATAACTTATAAATGAAAACGTGTATATAAATCTTAATCAATTGGCGAAATATAATTATTTATTGCAATTGGTTAATTTATATAGCACCAGTTTAAAAGATTTTGAAAAGGAGAAATAGTATGATCGAAAATGTTTCCCCAACCGAAGCATGGAATCAACTTAAAAAGGATAAAGAAGCCGTTATGGTTGATGTTCGAACTCCAGAAGAATGGAGTTTGGTTGGTGAGCCTGATCTTTCTTCTATTGGTCATATCCTTAGAAAAATCAGTTGGCAAAATCTTCAGGGCCAAAGAAATGCTCATTTTATTGATGATTTAAAAAAGTTAGTACTTGATAAAAATCAGCCTATTTATTTTTTGTGCCGATCAGGGGTGCGCAGTTTGTCGGCTGCCCAAGCCGCTATACAAGCCGGATTTACAAAGGTTTATAATGTAAAAGGTGGCTTTGAAGGAGGACAGAATCACGAAAACCATCGTGGTTATGTCGAAGGTTGGAAGGCTGAACATTTGCCATGGGTTCAGCCTTGAATTATCGGTTTTATTGATCGTAATCGGGATTGGCCTCGGCGTCGTAAATGACTTGCAAAACGGTGCACCAAGGATAGCGAGAATCATAGCTATTCCCTTGGCTATCAGCAAGCATACCATTGGTATCGACAGGTACATGGGTTAGCGCAACTGCGTCTTCTACGTTACCGCCAATAATACTGATTTGTCGGCCAAAGGGCTGTCCCATTTGTTGGGTAGCAACAACGATCCCACAATGTGCCGGAAATCCATAAGATGTCGGAAGGCTGTTATAACGAATAGTATAACGGCTTTTCCCACGCGCAGTACAAATCATATCACCAAGTTGCGGTGCATAGCTGGCTGGATTTTGGGAACGTAATATCGGTGATTCGTTTGATGCAGCAGCATTGATATAGGTTGAATGATTGGGTGAATAAGGAAAGCGTTCATTAGCGCCGGCAATACGCATTACATAAGAAATGAAGGCTGCCGACCATGCATAATAGGTATCACCGCGAAAATCAAAAACCTGACCATTCGAACTATGTTTACCGGTGTAACTGCTTTCTTTCATACTGGGATCCATACCTATCCACCAGTATTCTCCTACTCTTTCCCATAAACCGGGCATACGTTCTGCTTTAACGGCAGCACTTGTGGGTTCTGGACGTGTGACGGGATCATCATCCGCAACGGGTTGGCCAAATAAGCGCCATTCGCGTAATGCAATGGCTACGACCTCTTGACGGGAAAAGGGTTCATATCGTTGGGTAACGAAATCGGGGACGCGATCATTATAACCCAATGAGGTATTATTAGGATATTTATTATTAGGACTCAAAGGATTACGATGACCAGTGTTGGGTTGTTGAGATCCTCCACAAGCGGCCAGAAAAGATAAAAGAATAAGAGGGGAAAGTTTACGGATCATCTCTTTTTAAACCATTCTGTTAATAAAGAGTTAATAAATTCATGGATAAAACAAAATAGCAGTAGCATTTTCCTTATTTACGATAGTTCCATAAGATTGCAATCATATTGCCTTTTCGATATATTATTCGAAACAAAGTGTTGCGATAAAACCCCTATTAGAAAAATATGCCTTTTTTGAAAGAATGAATTTTTACTAAAAAAAAGAATGTCATATTTTCTCAAAAAATCTTAAATTTGTGCGATTAACGTTATTTTAAACATAAGAATTTTGGTTAAATCATTATGATTATTGCAAGGACGTTGGAAGAATTACGCCACGCAAAAGAATTGCAGAAAGATAAATCTTTAGCTTTGGTACCAACAATGGGTGCATTGCATGAAGGGCACATGGCTTTGGTCAAACGTGCAAAAAATTTGGCACCTTTTACCGCTGTTTCTATTTTTGTTAATCCGATTCAGTTTGATCAACAAAGTGATTTCCAGCGTTATCCTAAAACCGAAGAAGCCGATCTGGAACTTTTAAAAGAACAACAAGTTGATCTGGTATGGATCCCTGAAGTTGAAGCAATGTATCCTAAAGGATTCGCAACGCGTGTCACCGTAGGGGGGCCTTCTTTACAATGGGAAGGTGCTTTGCGTCATGGACATTTTGAAGGGGTGAGCACAGTTGTAAGCCGCTTATTTGCACTTTTGAAACCGCAATATGCCTGTTTCGGTGAAAAAGATTGGCAGCAACTGCAAGTAATTCGGAGAATGGTCGAAGATTTGGTATTGCCAGTGGTTATCGAAGGAGTACCGATCATTCGTGAAGAGGATGGGTTGGCGAAATCATCGCGTAATCGTTTTTTAACCGATTCGCAACGTAGCCGTGCTGCATTATTAATCCAAACATTGCGTAAGGCTAAAATAGCACTTGAAGCGGGTCAAAATATTGCAATAGTGCAAAAAGGAGCAACCGATTTTCTGGAAAAGAATGGTTTTAAAGTCGACTATCTAGCGGCAGTTGAAGGGCGTTCAATGGAAGCCTTAGATGTTTGGAAACCAACAGCAAGATTAATAGCAGCGGCGCATCTTGGTAGCGTTCGTTTGTTGGATAATTTGTAATAAAAAGGGCCCAGTTATTTGATAAGCTGGGCCCTTTTTAAAATATGCATAATTAAAGAATTTAAAATTATAAATTATTCATCCCGATAGATTTTTTCTCTTCTTTCATGCTGCTCTTGAGCTTCCAAAGACAAAGTTGCTATAGGACGCGCTTCCAGCCGTTTGAGACTAATCGGTTCCCCAGTTACTTCGCAGTAACCATAGGTTCCGTCATCAATCCTTTTAAGGGCTTTGTCAATTTTCCCAATCAGTTTGCGGGCACGATCACGGGTTCGCAATTCCAAGGCACGATCTGTTTCCGTACTCGCCCGATCATTCAAATCAATATCGGCAGGAGGACTATGAGACAAATTATTGAGCGTCTCATGCGCATCACGCAATAATTCTTCACGCCAGAGTAAGAGTTTGCGGCGAAAATATGCCTGTTGACGAGGATTCATGAATTCCTCATCCTCGGAAGGCTTGTAGGTATCATCCAAGGAGTTAGGGGATACTGTATTCATTATGCACCTAAACATCTTGCATATGGAACGGATAGTCACATTATCTATAGTCTGATGATGGGGTTATAATGATAAGATACGATTAAGCAAGAAAAAATTTCTCATGTCGTAAAATTATTTAAAAAAAAGATAACAAATAATAAATTCAACACGTAAAGTTAATATAATATAAACTTTACGTATGAATATTTAAAATGCGTTTGAAAAAACACTTGAGATTATGATGAGAAAGGACCATATAGAGTTGCGTATAACGGCAAACGTTATTAAAAATATTATAAGTGTTTGGTTAAAAAGCTTTGCTTTAATTTTTTGTTAATTTAAATCAAAGTGGCTTGATTAAATAACTTATATTTTGTATTTCAGCTTTTCTTTTGTTTAGCCCAAGGGGGCATGTTGCCCAACAGGCTGTCTACTGGTTTAGGGGTACGTTGATGAACGCACTTGCTCAACTGGGGATAGTCTCGGAAACTCCGAGAAATAACCAGGTTTCGCCTTCTGCTCTTTCCGAAAATGTGGGAGATCAGAAGGATTATTTTGTTGTGAAAGATGGGATGCGTTTTGCAGGAACGCATTTGCTTGTTGACCTTTGGGGTGCTACCAATCTTGATAGCCCAGAAGATATTGATCGTATCTTGCGAGAGGCAGCAATCGTAGCAGGGGCAACCATTTTACATAGTCATTTTCATCATTTTTCGCCTAATGGTGGCGTTTCTGGTGTTGTCGTTTTGGCCGAAAGTCATATTTCAATTCATACTTGGCCTGAACGTAATTTTGCTGCGTTAGATATTTTTATGTGTGGGGCATGTGATCCACATTTGGCTATTCCTGTATTGCAAAGATTTTTTAAGCCTGAACGTACGTTGTTGGATGAACAGCGACGCGGTCGCGAGAATCTGTAATTGGTCCGCATTTTCAGTTTATAGAAATCTTGAGCAGGCTGGGCAAAAATCATTGTCCAGCTTGTTTTTTTAAAGATTGGAGATAATCATGCCTAAAAATTGGGTTGGAGAAACGCTTTACGATTCTTGGCAACAGCGTTTTCGTGAAGATCAGCTTTTGGTTCAGAAAAAATCTGCTTTTCAAGATATTCGTATTTTTGAAAGCGAATTTTATGGCCGCGTCCTCATGCTTGACGGTGTGGTTCAGATCACGGAACGCGATGAATTTGTTTATCAGGAAATGTTGGCACATGTTCCTTTGTTTGCGCATGGAAATGCCCGTAACGTCTTAATTATTGGGGCAGGCGACGGGGGTGTTTTACGCCGTGTGTTGCAGCATCCTGGCGTAGAAAAAGTAACAATGGTGGAAATTGATGGCGATGTTGTTGAACTTTCCAAGCAGTTTCTTCCAAATATATCAGGTCAATGTTGGAACGATCCTCGTGCAGAAGTAATCATTGGTGACGGGATTGAATATGTCGCCAAAGCACCAACCGCCAGCGTTGATGTGATTATCGTAGATAGTACTGATCCAATTGGAGTTGGCGAAGTATTATTTACTGATGATTTTTATCAAAATTGTGCACGTATTCTTACGGATGAAGGTTTGATCGTTAATCAATGTGGTGTTCCTTTTATGCAAGCTGAGGAGCTCAGAGAAACCAGTAAAAGGCGAGCAAAATTTTTCCACTATGTTTCTGCTTATGTAGCAACCGTCCCAACATATGTCGGTGGTTTTATGACTTTGGGAATCGCAGGAAAAGGTAGCAATAAAACCAAAGTATCTGCGGATTTAATTTGTAATCGTGCAAAACAAGCAAATATTTTAGGAGAAACACGTTATTGGTCTCCTGAAGTACATGTTGCTTCTTTTAGCCTGCCTCCTTATATCGCTAAAGAACTGCCGGTTACTGATAAAGTATAAAGACCACAATGAATCAAAAGGTTCGATTATAAAATCGCCAGCATATAAATGCTAATCGTGATTTTATAATCATCTTTAGAAATCTGATATCCTTTTGAATGTGGGATAAGTTGATTGTTGAAACAAAATAATTATATAAGCATTAAATAGTTAAAATCGTTTTATAGAATTCGAATTAATCAAGGGGAAGTAAATTATGGCAGCGCTTATCACCTTGATGATATGTTGTATTGTTCTTTTGATTATGTTTGCGGTAGTTTGTGCGTTATGGGATGCCATTACCGGCCGCTGGAGCAAAAAACAACAGATTCAAGAATTACAGAACGATACTGATCTATTTGGTCATTAATTATCCAAAAAATTTTAAAAAAAGATAGCGATGACTTCCTTTTCACTGGGTATTATGCGTCACCCGCCCGTCGATGTTGCTTTGGGAACCTGTTATGGTCATCGTGATATTGCTTTGAAACCAGGGTGGGAAATTTTTGTAAATATCGTTCCCCAAGATATTTCTTTCCAAAAAATTTATGCTTCTCCAGTGTCACGCTGTTTAAAGCTTGCGGAGGTTATTGCAATTCAGCGGAATATCCCTTGTCACATTGATCATCGGTTGATTGAATTCAACTTTGGGGATTGGGAAGGAAAATTATGGGATGATATCCCTCGTGAATTGATTGATGCTTGGGCCAAAGATCCTTGGAATTGGCATGTTCCTGGGGGAGAGAGTGGACAGGAACTGTTAACGCGCGTTACGGCAGTCTGGAATGAAATTAAAAACCGTAAAGAAAATGCAATAATTATTTCTCATGGTGGCCCATTGCGGTTGATTAGAGCTTTGGCGCAAGAGAAAACCGTAGAATTATTGGGTGAATTACCGGGTTTCGGATCTTTTGAGCTTTTCCATTTTTCAAAGTAATTTATTGTTATTATAGATAAGATAATAAAACTAACAAAATCGCTTCATTAATGGTTTCGGTAGCGCCCAATACGTCACCCGTATAACCGCCAATTTTGTGATAAGCTATTTTTGCTATCGTGTAAGCAATGGCAAATATTGCAAGCCATAGAATAATTACTTCTTGCAAACGCAAAAATGCGAAACTAATTACAGCGGCAGCAATCAAGGCCGCCCAAAATGGAATTAAAGGCGGCTTTTCCAGTTGGCTTGCTACGCCATTTTTCCGTGCAGCATTCGTACAGAACAAAGGGACAAGCATGCTTGTTCTCGCCAAACAATTGCTTAGCATCAAAGCGATATATCCCATGGAAGATTGGGTACAAAGAACAGCAAGAGCACTGCTTTTAATACCTAATAGGATTATAAGGCTTAACGTTCCGTAACTACCAATGGCACTGTCGCGCATGATTTTTAAACGGTGTTCTTTATCTTTACCGCCACCAAATCCATCCATAGTATCGGCAAGACCATCTTCGTGTAAGCCACCTGTAAGCAGTAATTGCACGGTTAACGTAATCAAAGCAACAACCCAAGCTGAAAGGCCAATCCAATTCAGCAAGAAAAAGACCCCACCGGTTATGGCACCCAGCAATAATCCAACCCAAGGCCATGTCCATATTGCTCGAGCAAAGGAAAATGGGAAATGATCGCTGTGAAGCCATCCAACGGGTAAGCGTGTAAAAAAGGACAGAGCACAATAAAGGTCTGCATGTAGTTTTTTAAACATTTATTATTAGTCAGGTAAAGGTAAACCAGCTTCCTGATAAGTAATCATACCATTGTAACAACTTAATGCTGCACGAAGAATTGGAACCGCGACAGCAGCGCCACTGGCTTCTCCAAGACGCATATTGAGTGCCAAAAGCGGATAGAGATTCAAATGACCAGCTAATAAAAGATGACCCTTTTCTGCCGATAAGTGTCCTAAACGTGCATGATCCAGGCCTTCGTTATGCAATTTATACAGAGGGGCAACCGATGCTGTACAAACAAATCCATCCAATAGCACGGGGATATTCAGATGGCGTGCGGCTAATATTGCACCTAATAGGGCTGCTAGTTCATAACCACCTAAATGGCGTGCAACTTGCAAAGGGTTATCCAAAATTGCCTTATGACATTCAATGGCTTGTCGTACAGCCTTTTTCTTATGCTCAATAATTTCTTTGTTACTGGTAGTACCGTTTCCTGTCCATTGTTCAGCATCGCCACCAAATAACCCTGTGCATAATGCGGAGGCGGCGGTTGTATTGCCGATTCCCATTTCTCCCAATACCAGTAAATCAGTATCGGGTTGTACTGCATGGTAACCCGTGGCAATTGCCTCTAGGAATTCCAGTTCTTCCATTGCGGGTTCATAACAGAAGTTACGTGTGGGTTTCAAACCATTGACTTCTATTACGTCAAGATCGGCTTGAGCATTTTTAGCCAGCTGATTAATTGCCGCATTACCATTTCGAAAATTTTCAACCATTTTTTTGGTAATGGAAGGATCATAAGGGGTTACCTTTTCTGCTGTAACGCCGTGATTTCCAGCAAAAATCAAAATACGAACTTTATCAAGTGTCGGTCTTGATTGCTTTTGCCAGTAGGCGAGCCAACCAACCAAATTTTCCAGCTCTCCTAAACTGCCTGGCGGTTTAAGCAAAGCTTTGTTGCGACTATGAGAAGCTTCATCGGCGGCACGATCGCCTGTTGGTAGATGATTAAACAACTTGACCAGTTGTTCTATGGATTGAATATCTGTCATGAACTAAATGCTATACTATGAAAAAAACAGCCTGTTATCTGCCCCCGACGTCCGCCTTCTGGCCCAATTGGTGTTCCAATCCAGTCGGTCAGGTCAGCATAGGGGATATCATTACCGCGTTCAATCAAAGTCGCATAGTGAAATTCATGACCATGTAGGATATGTCCTGATTTTGAATGCGGTAACAAAGCACGTCTATAGCCCAGATGCATCTTGCGTTTAGCAAAACTGGTGCTGTGGCTTAATAAACCTGTCATCTTATGAGTTTCACCATGTTCATCAATTAATCGTTCTCCCATAACCATATAACCCCCACATTCTCCATGGATGGGTCGGTTTTGAGAAAAATCACGTATCCCTTTTATAAAATGGTCCGCATTCGCCAATTGTCCTGCATATAATTCAGGATAACCCCCCGGTAACCAGCAAGCATCACAATATTCGGGCGGTGGTTGATTTGCGAGTGGAGAAAAGAATTCAATCGAAGCCCCCTGTTGTTTCCAGCCTTCTAGGATGTGGGGATAGATAAAACTAAATGCTGCATCGCGCGCAATAGCAATATATTGCCCAGGCGGTGGGAGCGCATAATAGGCTTTTTTATTGGGGATATCGATATTTTGCGCTTTGTTGATAACGGCATCGATATCGACATATTTTTCGATGTAATTACCCAAATGTTCGAGTTGTTTCTTTAAATCGGGATGCTCTTCGGCTTGAATAAGACCTAAATGTCTGGCGGGTAGACTAAGTGTTTTATCGCGAGGGATCGCCCCTAAAACAGGCATGTTGATACGCTTTAACGCCGCTTCTGTACTTGCACGGTGACGAGGAGAAGCAACATTATTTAAAATAACCCCTATAATATTGATGTCGGGGCTGAACGTTGCAAAACCATGCGCTATAGCGGCTGCACTTTGTGCCTGCCCAGAGATGTCCATGATCAGTAACACCGGTAAATGATAGCGTTCTGCAAGATCAGCGCCACATCCCCGTCTTCCAGCTTCTGTTTCAATACCATCAAAGAAACCCATTGAGGATTCAATTAAGGCGATATCCGTATCCTGCATCGTTTGATATAATAGATAATCAAGTAATGCAGGCGGCATTGCCCAACTATCAAGATTATAAGAAATCTTTCCTGTTGCCGCGGCATGAAAAGCAGGATCAATATAGTCAGGCCCAGACTTGGCAGCACGAATCCGGATGTTTCTGCGTCGGATAGCGGTAAGTAAACCCAATGTAAGTGTTGTTTTACCACTACCGGAACGTGGGGCCGCGATAATCAGACCTTTGGCGTTTTGAGAAGGATGAATCATATTGATATTTTGAAGGGGAAAATGTTTTGAAGCAAGAGGCTGGAAAAATATTAAAATATGGGTGGACAACCGGTTCCTGCGCTACTGCTGCAGCAAAGGCAGCTTACCACGCATTATGTCATGGTGATTTTCCTGATCCAGTGCAAATTACCTTGCCTCAGGGAAGGCAGGTTCATTTTGCCTTGGCCAATAAAGGTCAAATATTAAACGATTGTGCCAAAGCAGCAATTGTTAAAGATGCAGGTGATGATCCTGATATAACCCATGGTGCATTAATCTGGGCACAAATTCGTAAAATATCGAAAGGAAGCGGTATCCTTTTTAAAGCAGGTAAAGGGGTTGGAGTGATTACCCGACCGGGTTTGGCTTTAGCTGTTGGCGAACCTGCGATTAATCCGGTTCCACGCCAAATGATTCGTCGTGCATTAATGGAAGTAAATCCTTTACCGGATGTTGAAGTGACCATCGGTGTCGAGAATGGTGAAATTTTAGCAAAACAGACCTTGAATCCTAGGCTAGGAATTTTGGGAGGGTTATCCATTTTGGGGACAACAGGTATTGTTGTTCCGTATTCTTGCGCCGCATGGATAGCAAGTATCCATCATGGTATTGATGTTGCCAGAGCTATGGGATTAAATCATCTTATTGCTTCGACTGGCAACGTATCCGAGCAATCAGCCCAGAATTTATACCATCTTCCAGAACCCGCATTAATTGAAATGGGAGATTTTGCAGGAGGGGTTCTGAAATATTTATGTAGCCATCCTGTTGAACGATTAACCTTAGCGGGTGGTGTCGCAAAAATGACCAAACTGGCGCAGGGTCACTTAGATTTACATTCCAGTCGTAGCCAGGTTGATCTAAAGGCACTAGCAGATCTAGCACAACATTTAGGTGCAGAAACAAACCTTGTCGCTGCCATTGAGCAAGCGAATACCGCAGCTCATGCTTTTGAATTGGCACAGCATG
The DNA here is from genome assembly GCA_945266285.1 of uncultured Commensalibacter sp. Lineage (GTDB taxonomy): Bacteria > Pseudomonadota > Alphaproteobacteria > Acetobacterales > Acetobacteraceae > Commensalibacter. The sequence goes on along the minus strand of CALYOP010000006.1, from coordinate 112,972 downwards.
CCAAATTACCCTTAGGTAATGCCGTCGCCAAACAGGCATGGAATCAAGCGCGATCAATTTTGAAATCCAGCACTATTGATTTGGAGGTTTTACTTTTTGACCGAAAAGGTATGCGTAAAGGAAAAGCGAGCTTTAGCAAATAAAAAGGAATGATTTCAGAAAAATAATTACTAATATTGGCATAGATGATCCGTATATCAATTTTGAAAAACTAGATTCTTATTTTGAATTGATTCCAACCAACCAATTTTTTTTAAAATCATTGGGTTTTATAGCTACAGAAATAGTATAATTTTTATATCATTTAGAAATTTACAGAATTCTTTAAAATAAAAATATTGTATTGGCCTGCTAATGTGCCGAATTGATTTTGCGTAATTTTTTGAATCGTAATTTTTTTAATAGGACAAATGATTTTAGATTTAAAAATCTAAAAAAATAGGTTTTTATTATTTCAGTGGGCTAACCGATTTAAATCGACGTTGGTATTCGGGATCATATAATGCACTATCGCGGAAATTATCTGTTTGTAATGCCTGGCCAACCATGATCAAAGCAGTACACTCTACGGGATGGTTTTTTATTTGTTCAAGAATATTTTCTAATGTTCCGCGTAAGATTTTTTCCTGTGGCCAAGAAACTTGAACGGCGACGACTACCGGACAGGTTGGGCCATAAAAAGGGATTAAACGGGGAACGATTTTTCCAATAACATGAATTGACAAATGTAAAACAAGTGTTGCACCAGTTGCAGCATACGCTTCAAGTGTTTCTTTTTCAGGCATTGCAGAAGCTCTTCCTGATGTGCGGGTCAGTACAACGGTTTGTGCAATTTCTGGAACTGTTAGTTCCTTTTGGATTACGGATGCGGCGGCGGCGAATGCTGGAACGCCGGGGGTTAGTGTATAATCAATCCGATGTTTTTTAAGACGACGAATTTGTTCAGCAACGGTGCTATAGACTGAAAGATCGCCAGAATGAAGTCTGGCTATATCCAAATTATCTTGATGTGCTTTGACATATTCTTGTTCAATCTGATCAAGATTAAGAGGGGCTGTATCGACTAAACGTGCATTTGGAGGACAAAAAGCTAACATTTCAGGAGGGATAATGGATCCTGCATAAAGGCAGATCGGGCAACGTGATAAAATATCTTTACCCCGTAAGGTTAATAAATCTGCAGCACCTGGGCCCGCTCCGATAAAATGAACTGTCATTGTAATCCTTTTCTTTCTGCAAATGCACAGCTTATGCCTTGGTTTATAATTCTGGGTCCCAATAAATAGCCATTGGAATTTATTGCTGCTAAGGCACAGGCTTCGGCAACAGAGCCTAGCCCTACAAGGTTATAACTTCGTTCTGAAAAACTCAAACATTTGGGTTGTAGTGTTAATAAGAATTCCTTTGGAATATAAAGCAAAGGAAGACATAAAATTTCAGCCGCCTTTTCAACATTATAATGATGTCGTTTAAAATCAGGAACCGCTATACATTCGGCCTTGCTTTCAAGTTGGTTGATTAAATTCGTAACTACTTGGGCAATATGCAATCCATTTGTCTTTTTCTGACATCCTAAACCAATAGAAATATTATACTGATTTGGTGACGGCATATTGGGTAATGGTTCTTGTGGGGCGAAATCCATGAAATTTTCCTATCGGTTCATAATGTTCCGTATGCAAACGGGTTAAGGTTCCTCCCCAATGTTTGTAACACTCTAGTAGTTGCATTTCACATTCACTTGTAACCGCATTAATAACTAATCGCCCTTTGGGTTTTAGAGCTTTCCAAACGGTTTGAATCATCTGTTCGGAACTGCTTCCTCCACCGATGAAAACAGCATGCGGTTCTGGTAAATTTTCCAAGACATAGGGTGCTTCTCCCTCAATTATCTTAAGGCCAGGAACACCCAACGTTCTGGCATTTTCCATAGCGCGCTTAGCACGAATATGATGATGCTCAATAGCAATTGCTTGACAGGTTGGATAAGCAAGTATCCATTCAATAGCAATTGAACCCGATCCCGTACCAATATCCCATAAAAGTCCTCCTGGGAAAGGTTGTAAAGCGGATAAGGTCGCCGCACGGATATTTTGTTTTGTTAATTTTCCATCATGGCTAAACCAATGGTCTTCCAACCCACATTTTGCAGGGATAAAGGGCAAATAATCCAGTTCCAACGCAATCATATTTAGTGGATGAATATGTTCAGGTAAGCAATCTTTTTCACTAAAACATCTTACATGTTCATTAATCCCACCCAGTGCTTCTAATAAATGAAATCGATAGGTAGGAACGTTCCATTGTTTAAGAGCGTTTTTAACATGATAAGGTGTTTGTCCATCGGCAGATAGGATAAGAAGTCGTGCAAATGGTGTAAGATACCTTCTTAATGTCTCAATAGGTCTTCCACAAAGTGAAAGCGTTATTGTATCTTGTCCTCGCCATCCAAGTTGACTATGAGCCAGAGAATAGCCTGAAACCCCTGGAAAAGATTCCCATTCTTCACGTTTTAGATGACGTGTTATTAAGGGACCCACCCCATACCAAAAGGGATCACCAGAAGCCAACGCCACAATGGGTTTAGATTTTTGCTGAATGATCGTGTCAATACTGATATGTATGGGGTTTGACCAAACTTGTTTTTCGTTATTGATTAAAGGTTCAGCAAGCGCAAGGTGACGGAGACCTCCTATTACTAATTTTGCTCGTTGCAAGCGTTGGCGTGCAGTAGGACATAAAGCTTCGATACCTGCTTCGGTCAAACCGATAATACTAAGAAATGGTTGCATAGTTAGGATACCATTAAATGACGCAAAAAGTTAAAAGCGTTCTGATCTTGGGGGGAACGACTGAAGCAACGGCTTTGATCAAATCCTTGAGTAATAACCGACAGGTAAAAATCATTTTGTCTCTTGCTGGTGCAACGAAAACCCCTATATTGCCAGAACACATTATGGTACGCATTGGCGGTTTTGGTGGAATTGAAGGGTTGAGTCAATGGTTGATTCAACATGCTATTGATATTTTGATTGATGCGACGCATCCTTTTGCTGCACAAATTACGCATAATGCTTGGCAGGCGGCACAAAAAACTAAAACGGCTTTTTTGCGAATTAATCGACCCGCCTGGCAAGCTTGCGAGAGTGATTGCTGGCATCCGGTCGCAAATATGGCTCAGGCGGCCCAAGCATTGGGTGAAAACCCCTTGCGGGTTTTTTTGACAATTGGACGAAAAGATATTTTTCCTTTTAAAGAATGTCCAATTCGCCATGAATATTGGATACGTAGTGTTGATCGTCCTCCAGAAGTATTGCTTCCCGTTAATGCAAAAACGATTCAAGCTCGCGGTCCATTTGATGAAGCAAGTGAAATTCAATTTTTGCAAACGCATCATATTGATCGACTGGTCACCAAAAATTCTGGTGGTCAAGCAACGATAGCCAAGCTTATAGCTGCACGGAAATTGGGAATACCGGTTGTTATGGTACAACGACCTGAGACTGAATCGATGCCAATGGTTCAAACTTGGCTTGAAGCATTTGAATGGCTTTTCAAGCATTAATTTTCTTTGATTGATCGTGGAGTATAAAACCATGGTAACTTAGCCTTTTCTCGCGGTATAAGGCGGCTATAGCGACTACCGATTATGATTAGAGTACGCATATCAGCCATTTTGGCTGAAGCTTCGGCCAAGGTCGTTAAATGAATATTTTCATCATCTTGCGAAATAGCATGGGCAAAGGCGACGGTAATCGAAGTTGGTAATAAAGAACGTAATAGATCAAAAGCAGCATCTAGCTGCCACGGTCGGGAACGTGAAACAGGATTATAAAGGGCCATAACGAAATCACCTTCGGCTGCTAAACGTAACCTACGTAGAATAACATCCCATGGCTTTAGATTATCGGATAAAGAAATAGCACAGAAATCGTGTCCTAATGGTGCCCCTAATCTAGCAGCGGCAGCAAACATTGCGGATAAACCAGGTAGCACAATGATTTCGAGTTGTTTCCACAAAGGGTTACCCGTTTCTATGGCTTCAAAAACAGTACTGGCCATAGCAAAGATACCCGCATCACCCGAAGAAATAACGCCAACAATATGTCCTTGCTCTGCCAAGGTTAGGGCATGGCGTGCACGTTCTAATTCTTGACGGTTATCGGAAACATGACGTCGAACGGTGGAAGTCGTTTCAATACGTTCTACATAAGGAGCATATCCAACTAAGTCAGTTAGATGCGGCAAAATCTGGCATACTTCCGTTGTTCGAAGATTGATATCACCAGGACCAAGGCCAATGATATAAAGCTTTCCCGTCATGGTTTAGCCCTTCCAGGGATAAGAATAAGTGAAAAATAGGGTGCTTTACATGATTCTAAAGCTGATAAAGCCATAATTTGTTGTTGAATTTGTGTACCGCGTTCAATGTAAAAAGCACGTTCGAATAGGCCTACGGCTTTTAAAGCCGATTTAATTTTTTCCAAATTTCGACCTATTTTCATAATAACAGCGGCATCACAGCGTTTAAGGCGTTCGGTCAAACTTTCAATGGGTAAGGTTGCAGGGATAACATCCAAAGCTTGATCTTTGCGAACGATAGGTAATTTTGCATTACTCCAACAACCACTCATGGCAGAAATACCAGGGATAATTTCAATTGGATAATGCGCATTTAAACGATCAAAAAGATAAATTGCCGAACCATAAAGCATCGGATCTCCTTCACAAAGTAAAGCTGGGCTTAATCCTCTTTGCAAAGCATCCGAAAGTTGTTCTGCGCAATCATCATAAAAAAATTGCATTGCAGTTTGATATTCAGAACCAGTATGTGGTTTTTCTGTTGTAATAGGATATTCGAATTTTAAGGCCTCTGGTTTATGGAGTAAAAATGTACTTGCAATGCGATAGGCGTGGCTTGTTTCACCTTTTTTGGTAAAATAAGCAACCAACGAAGAATCGCGTAAAATACGTTCTGCTTTGCGTGTTACCAGTTCAGGGTCACCAGGGCCCATTCCAACAATATAAAGTTTGTTATTCACGGTGTGATTTCCTGTTCCTGTGCCAAAGCATTAACTGCAGCCACAGCCATAGCGCTTCCACCTTGGCGACCTTTAACGATCATATAGGGAATCTTTCCCCATTGGGTAAGCATTTCTTTTGATTCGGCAGCACCTACAAAACCAACGGGTACTCCAATAATTGCTGCTGGATTTGGTAATATTTTGTCATCAAGTAATTCCATAAGGTGAAATAAGGCGGTGGGCGCATTCCCAATAACAACCAAAGCATCTTGCAAGGTGTTCCCCCATAAATGTAAGGCCGCAGCAGAACGCGTATTACCAATTTCTTGAGCAATCACAGGGGTCTTATCATCATGTAAAGTACAGATGATTTTGTTTTCTGCAGGCAACCGACTTCGGGTAATGCCGCGTTCTATCATGGCAGCGTCACAGAAGATTGCTTTTCCCGTTTGTAAAGCCGTTTCAGCAGCATTAATAAAATCAGGACTGAAGAATATGTTTTTGCTGATTTCTGTTTGACCACAGGCATGAATCATACGAACGACTACTTTGGCCTGTGTCGCTGTAAAAGCCGATAAATCCGTTTCGGCGCGGATCGTAGCAAAAGATTGCCGATAAATCGCTTTACCATCATGAATATAAGAATACGAAGTCATTGCAAAGAATTCTCTGATGAATTTTTAATAGAAGAAGGAGCGGGGTGATGCTTAAGAAATGCCACGGTTTCAGGTAGACTAAGATGCATATAAACGGTATCGGTATCGGCTTTACCATTGATAATGATATTGTAACCATTACCCGTAGCACACAAAGTAATGCTATTTACATCAGGTAATGCGCACCCTTTTGGACAGCCAGAAATATGAAGATATCCCCTATTATTCCCCCATGTTTGAGCTAATATAGGCGCATCTTGTAGAATATTTATTGCACTTCTCGGGCAGTAAGGTTTCCCAGGACAGGCAATAATATGTGATTTGAAATCTTGTTCATCCGTAATTAGCCGAGGGAAAAAAGAAAGTAATTCTTCAGAACAATGACTAAGGATAATACTCCGCCAAGGGGTAAGATGTAGCATACCATCCCCATGATGTTGTGCGACCTCTGCCAGTTGATGCAAATCATCAGCATGCATCAATCCATATGGAATGCCCACACCAATTCCCAGATTTTCTCCAATAACACCAACACTTGAAGAACGTTTCAAAGGTGGTGGATTATAATTGATAAGTTGGGTTTCGAATATTTCAAACAACTTATCAGCCTCTGGATCATGAATAAGACGTCGGGGATCATGTTGCGCCAGATATTTGGCTAGTTTCATCACGAATAATGGTGCTTTTTCAGCAGAACAGACCATGACTTTTTGTGTATGGCCTAATTGAATGACCCATTGTCCTTGGTAAGCACGTAAATTAATATCAGAAAAACAATCCGTAAGAGGATATTGCCCACCGCCATCAACAATAAAACTGAATTTCCCTGATAAACGTGAAAGCCCATTGGTTCTAAGCAACATGGTTTGCAAATGCTGCGCAATCCATTCAGTAGCAGGATCACAAAGAGGATCAAGTGCTGCCAGTGGCGAAACCAACAGATTCCTTTTCTTTTCTTGGTAGGATGTTGGAGCGCTTAAATGATTATAAATGACTTCGGGAATGATCCGTAACGTATTCTGTCGGCTAAAACCGCGTAATTGTAGATTGGCTTTTTGTGAAAGATTTATCAGACCATTGCCAAGTCGATTGGCCGTATCTGCGATGAAATGTGCTTGTTCGCTGGTAATACGGGACAGAAATGGTTTAATACGTACCAAAAAACCGTCGCCTGTTTCCATGGGTTTGAATAAGGAAGGACACCATCCGCGTTTTAGAGTAGGTTTCATATTCATTACAATTCCTTCAATAAAAAGCTGATACTATTGGAACGTGGATGCCATAATCCGCGGTCACAAGCTTCTTTAAAGCGTTTTTGTATTGTGCGCATTGCCGCAGGATTAGCTGTTTCAAGAAAATTTCTGACTTTTTCATCTTCAAGAGTTGCATGAAAAACAAGATCGAATTGTTTGTCAAAACGTTGTGGCAGTGTCGCTGCAAAACTAAATAACGTATCGATATTTCGTGCGATTTCAGCAGCGCCCCGGTAATGATGATTCATCATGGAATAAATCCAGTCTGGATTAGCGGTACGTCCACGCACGATACGGGCAATTTCTTCGGCGAGTAGCCGAATTCGTGGCGTTTCTGGTTTGGAAGTGTCCATATGATATAATGCAGGCCGGTTATCAAGCGTTTTTGCTGCCGCTGCAAATCCGCCTTCATGCGCTGCATAATCAGGGCTGTCAAGCAAATCAATTTCGGCATGATCCTGACTATGTAATAAAGCTTGTGCCTTTTTTATTCTTTCAGCAAAACCAGCTTCATCACATATGCCTTGATATTGGTTACCATAAGCATAAGAAGATTTTTGTAACCATTCTTTGCCTAATTCATCACGGTTATTCCAATTTCCGGTTGCAAGCTGTTCTTCAATACCCGTGCCATAGGTTCCTGGAGCACTTCCATAAACACGAATAAGTGCTTTTTCACGCGCATCTTTTTCAAGCGTTTTGATGTGTGATGCCAAAATATTCCATTCGGCATCTTCATCCTGGGCTGCAACAGCATGAACCGTTTGATCAAACATCGTGATTTGCGCCTCAAAAGCGTCACGAAACAAACCCGATATCCGTAAAGTAACATCCACACGGGGGCGGTCTAACAAAGCAATAGGTAGAATTTCTACGCCGGTAATGCGTCCGGAACCTTTATCCCATATCGGTCTTGTTCCCATTAAAATATAAGCTAATGCAAGATCTTCACCGCCAGTGCGGAGACTGGTGCTTCCCCATAAATCAATTACCAGATGACGAAGGTGATCACCGTTTTCTTGCATATATTGTGTTAAAAGTTTTTCTGCTGCTTTTTCAGCTAATAAATAAGCAGTTTGCGTAGGAATAGCACGCGGATCAACTGTATAAAGATTTCGCCCTGTGGGTAAGACTGCGACACAACCGCGTGTTGGTGCTCCGGCCGGGCCAGGTGGAACAAATCCTCCACATAAAGCAGTAAGCAAGGCATGCTTTTCTGAATGGGCGCATTCATCTAATTGGCGAGCAATCTGATCGGATTTTTCAGGATTATACGCTTGAATGGTTTCTAATAATTGGGTGCGTTGAATGGGTGGTGTGCCAAAGACATGTAAACCTTCTCGAATTTGTAAATCTTTGACATCGCATAAATAGGAATCAAGGCGGCTAAGCGCAATTTCATCGCCACTTTGACGGCGATCAATTCCGTTTTCTGCCAGAAGACCACAAGCTTCTGCTTTGTCGAGAATAGTACCCAGAAGGATTTTACTTCTTCGTTGATCTAAACCATCGGCTTCAGCATAATCATCAATCAGACGTTCTAACTCTGCTGCAGCGCCTTGCAAGACCGCTTTACTGACGGGAGGGGTTAAATGTCCAATGGTTACGGCACCTAATCGACGTTTTGCACAAGCTGCCTCGCCAGGGTTATTGACAATGAAGGGATAAATAACCGGCATCCCGCGTAATAAAACAACAGGAGCACAATTTTCAGATAAAGCGGCCGCTTTTCCAGGCAACCATTCTAATGTTCCATGTGTGCCAAGATGGATCATGGCGTGAATTGACTGAATAGAACGTAACCACAAATAAGTCGCGATATAACCATGTGCGGGCGGCGTATCGGGATCGTGATATAAAATTTTATGCGTATCCGCTGTGCTGCGATCTGGCTGAATAGCCAAAGTAATATGCCCATATTGTCGATAACGTAGGGTAAAGGCACCATCCTTAAAGGATTCGTCTTTTTCCATATCCGGCAAACGTTTTAAAACAGTTTCTTGAAAAGTTTTTGGTAAATTTTCAAAAAGTTGTCGATAAAGCTTTAGCGTCAAAATGGGTTGTGGTTCACTATGACAAAGCGTTTCGGCCAGTTCTTGTGGGGATGGAATTGCTTTTTCTATGGTGTAATTTTCTTTTTGCAACCATTGCAATATTTTTTGCAGGCTGGCAAAGCTATCAAGTCCGACCGCATGACCTTCTTGACCACCGAAACCGGGATAATCAGAAAGAATAACTGCTATTTTTTTGTCGGGATTGGGGGTTGTTGCCAGATCAATCCAACCTTTTGCGCGGTCTGCGACCAGTTCTATTCCTGAAAGATAGGGAAGATAATAAGCGTAATCCTGTTGGTTTTGTTTAAAGGAAATAGCTGTAGTTAATAAACGACCATCCAATTCCGGCAGAACAACCTGCATAGCCAAGTCGCTTTGCGATATACCACGAAATGTTTTTTCCCATAAAGTCTGTGTGCTATTGGGTTGTATCAGCTGTAAAACAGGAACTTGCGCAATGTCTAAGGGGGTGCCCTGATTGTCCTGTTGTGCCGAAAAGCAAGTGGCATTCAGAATAATTCTTGGAGGATTTTTTTTAAGAACCTGACTAATCCAATGCGCAATAACAGGATCTTTTAACGAAGAAACATAAATGCCGCGTACGTTAATTTTTCTTTTACACAAAGCTTCGGCCAAAGCTTCAATCGGTGCAATATCACCAGCCAGCAGATGCGTGCGATAAAATATAATCAGAGCCGTAGGATCATTAGGATGTTCGGAAGAAGAAAAATGATACTCTCCCATCATTGGTAAAGCTTCAGCTTGCCAACCCTGATCATGGCCATAACCTGCTAAATGTGCAGCTAAACGCAAGGCATGTGTTAGGTTGGATATACCCCCTTCACGAAAAAAATTTTTGAAACGGGTTAATAGATCCGAATTGACTGTAGAAAGTTCATTGAGTTTTGTATCTTCGCGATGGTCACCAGGGAGAATAATAAGCGGAATATTTTTTTCTCGGCATATGGCAGCAACTTCTTGTGTGCCATAACGCCAATATTCCAAACCACCCAACAAACGTAAAATCACACAATGCGCATTACTTATAATTTCTTCGATATAAATATCCACCGACATTGGATGTCGTAATCGGGTTAAAGGTGCAAGACGTACACTGGGAAAGGAATCCTCTAATTGCGTCAGACAATGCGCTATATTTTTTAAATCACTATCGGAAAAAGATAGAAAGATAATATCGGCTGGTTCGTGACCCAAATCTTCAGCCTGCGCCTGTTCATCAAGGCTGCGAATTTCACGAACCAACAAATGCATAAAAGGTATCTCCTTAAAATATTTAAGTATTTAAAGCTTTTTTAATGGCAGCTTCGTCAATACCTTTTTCACCAATAATGACCAAACGGTTTTGACGCGGTTCATCTTTTTTCCAAAGACGATCAAAATGGTGTCGAAAGCGTTGACCAACGCCCTGTATTTCTAAACGCATGGGCTTGCCAATAATTTCCACATAACCTTTAATTCGTAAAATATCATGTTTGGCGGCTAGTTGAATTAAATGGTTAATTAAGGATTCAGGGCTAGAAGCAGGGGGGATTGATACTGTAAAGCTTGAAAAATCATCATGTTCATGATCGCCATCTAAGGTATCATGATGTGATGGACGTGCATGAAGGTCATCTTCGGCTTTGGCATCTAAACCTAATAAAATAGCGGGATCTAAATTTCCTTCAGAAGCTTGGATAATTTTTACATTTCTGGGAATTTGCTGATGAATATTGTGAATTAACGGTTCAATTTCATCTTGTGCAACTAAATCAACTTTGTTCAGAATTATCAAATCTGCGGAACAAAGCTGATCTTCAAAAACTTCTGCTAAAGGGTTATCATGATCAAGTGATGGGTCTTCTTCGCGTTGTTGTGCGATTTTTTCAGGATCATCAGCAAAACGTCCCGCTACAGCTGCAGGGGTGTCTACAACGGTAATTACACCATCTACGGTTATTTTTGATTTAATATCAGGCCAATTAAACGCTTTAATAAGTGGTTTGGGTAAAGCAAGACCAGAAGTCTCGATTATAATATGATCGGGTGGATCCGCACGATTTATTAGAGCTTCCATGGTTGGAAGAAATTCATCGGCTACGGTGCAGCACAAACAGCCATTTGCCAGTTCGACAATATTATCTTCGTTACAGCCTTCAATACCGCAGCTTTTTAAAATTTCACCATCAATACCTAATTCACCAAATTCATTGACGATTACCGCTATTTTTTTTCGACCTGCATTTTGCAGAACGTGCCGAAGTAAGGTGGTTTTTCCAGCCCCTAAAAAGCCTGTAATAATGGTAGCGGGGATACGTCGATGTTGCATAATAGGATCCTGATTGCCGATATGATTTATATGAATTTACAATTATGAAAATTAAGACTTTTGGTTCTGGATGACAAGCGATAGGGTGTATCGTTACAGGATATCATCAAAGGAAGCCGATTCATTTATGTTAAAAGCTAGCCAACGCCCCGTTAAAGGTTTGCAACTGGATGCGGTCTATATTGAACGCGCAAGAAATCTTTGTCGTAACGGGGAACGGAAATTATTGGGTATTGCTGGTCCTCCTGGTGCGGGAAAATCAACAATTACAGCACTCTTATGTCAAGCTTTGGGAGATATGGCTGTTGGAGTACCAATGGATGGTTTTCATCTTTCCAATAAAGAACTGGAACGTTTGGGAAGAAGCAACCGTAAGGGAGCACCGGATACCTTTGACGTGGCAGGATATCAAGCTCTTTTACGACGTCTGAAACAACCAATTGCCGGAGAAGTTATTTATGCCCCGGCATTTTATCGGAATATTGAAGAACCGATTGCTGGATCTATACCTGTTTTTGATCATACACCTTTGGTGATTAGTGAAGGAAATTATTTATTGTTGGATCATGGGGGATGGGAAGCAACGCGAGATTTATTTGATGAATGCTGGTTTGTAACGGCATTACCTAAAGAACGGCGTGGCCGTTTGGTAGAGCGGCATATGTATTTTGGCAGAACACCTATTGAGGCTGAAACTTGGGTTGATCAAACGGATGAGCCGAATGCTCAATTAATCGAAAAGAATAAAAATCTTGCTGATTTAATTATTGAGTGGAAAGATTCTTTGTGTATTTCAGAAAAGGTCTGATGGATAGGATTGTCTTACCTCTATATTTTAGAGGAAAAAGTTATTTTATTTCCCGCGATTACTATCCTTTGTTTCTTTAAATTGACGTCGCGTATTGCCATCAATGCCACCAGCAATAGCCCATTCAGCAAAATTTTCCGGTTTACGTTCAAATTGGGCGGGAACCCAGTTTTCAGTACAGTAATCTTCATCAGCGTAATATTCCAATGCGGCGCAGAGAGGATTTTCAAAATACCAAAAATAAGCCGAAGAAATAGGATGACGACCCGGGCCAATTTCGGTCTTCCATCCTTTTCTGCTCATGGCTAGTCCACCGCCAATGACTTCATGAATGTCACGAACGGTAAAGGCCACATGATTAATGCCAGGCTTTCCATTACGATTGAGAACAAAAAGGTTATGATGGCCACTGCGTGCCTTACAACGCATAAAGGTACCGTTACCTGGATATTCATCACTGATCAGAAATCCTAACCCATCCAAGTAAAATCTCAACATGGCTTCATAATCGGCACCATAAAAAACAATATGCCCAATTTGTATGGGATGAGCCTGATTATAGACTGGGGATCGTTGATCAATGCGATGATGGACATTCGGACCATTAACTTGAGTAACATTGACTTTAACCGATTTACTATGGCTTACGCGCAGGCCAATCTGCATTCCATTTGGATCGTAAGTAAAAAAATCCCCATTAGGTTTGGTATGAATGGGAAAACCATGACGTTTTAACCGAGAAAGTAGATTTTCAAGATCATTATATGTTTCTGTTCCCCAGATAACTTCCCGAACGGTATTACCATCTTCTATGGGTGGAGCAAGTTCTGGATGACTGGCAGGATAGACATGGATTTCACTGTCATCAAGTGTTTTGAAAAAAAGTTTCTGATCGGTGGATTCAATTTCGTTCAATCCCCAATCACGTAGGAATTTTTTGGCTTCGTTCATATCATAAACGCCAAATATAACGGCATCGATCCCGGTTAATGCCATAATCTATCCTTCCTAGAATGTTTAGATTTTTATTAATATGAACGATGATTCTCTATATTACAAAGTCATTTTATTTAAAACTGAAGACTTTATAGATATCTGGTTTTTTATAATTGGTTTTAGGGAAGCGTTTTATGTCTTTTTAGTTGTTGTTGTGTAATAATATAGCCAACATAGTATTTGGATATTCAGACCATAATTCTTTAAAAAAAGAAGATGTTTAGGAGAAACGGGTTTTTATTAACAAAGTTTTTAATCGTAATAGAGATCATAAGATTCTTAATCTGTTAAGAACGAACACTGAGGAAAGATATTTCGTTCTGGTTAAAAAACTTTGATCATCTGGGCCTGAATATGTTTGATGTTATTCAACGGCTAAAAGATTTTGGTCAGATGGGTGTTAATTAAAGTTTCTTAACGATGGTTTAAACACAGGCTGAACATAACTGTATTTTAGAGAGAACAAATAAGGGGCATCTTGAAATAAAGCAAAAGGTATTTAGTTCGGTCGACCACGAACTATAAAGTGAGATGTTATTCTATAAGTGAAACAGAAAAATATTAGTGTTATCGAGATTGCAAAGCAACCTAAGATAGAACAGCTAACCGTGTACAAAATCATTAAAGATCAAAATTAACTTTGTATATCTGATATACAAAGAACAGGTTTTAATTGTTTTACGCAAGGTCTTAAATAAATTTAATAGTTCTGGAGATTACCATTTTTATTATAATCGAACACCGATATTAAACATGGCAATCCATCCTTCTGGTGGGAGGCCTGCGGTTGTCAGTGCATGTGTTGCAGAAGCGTTCCAGAAGATAGTTCCCGATGTTTTACGGATACCCAGGCCTGTCCCGACAAGATTTCCGCCTTTTTCTGTTTTGGGCATATCCGCATAGGTAAAAACACCTCTCGTCATGCCAACATCGAAGATACCATAGAGTTCCGTATTTTTATTAAGGCATTACATAAAGGTTGATATCCCTCACAATGCATTTCTTGTGTGGGCAAAGACCATGCGAGGTCATTACGCATATAAATACCGGCATTTCCCATCATGGTTTGTTTCAGATATCCTCGTACGGTATAGGGACCACCGATTTGTAGCTGTTCATTTCCATACTGGTTTTTGCTGGCATATTCCCCGTGAATAGAGGTATACCACATTAGATCCTGAGTAATCGGTTTATAACCATCAATATCAAGTGTCGGTTTAACATATTGGGTATGAGGGTTATAGGTTCCGTGGTTTGATGTCCAACTTTTAGTACCCATTGCACCTCCCAACCCTATTTTCATACCTAGGCTTATATACCATACCCCTTTCCAGATGCGCATTGATTCACTGGCATTTAGATTCAAAGAGGAAAGGGTTGCACTTTGCGTTTCAATTTTAGAATGGTTAATGTACGTATCAAATGATTTTAGTTCATACATTGCCTGTAACGTTGTAACACCAATTGAATTACGCGCTACTACCCGTGAAGCTCCGATATGAAAATCTTTTTGGGTTGAATCAAAACGTGCTTTTCCCTGCCAGTTATAATTAAGATGATAAAGATCATCATAACGATACCATCCACCAAAAAAGGTCCATGGCCCAAGTGGAATAGAACCTTCTGCAGTGAAGAAAGAATTATGCCCATCTTTTTGTCGAGTATTTAAGAAGTGATCATATTCGACAGACCACATATCCAATAAACCAAAGAGATCTTCTGCAGTAATAATAGTTCTTCCAGAGTAACTTTGACCGTTATTATCGGTTGAAACCTGTCCATGTAGGATTCCTGGATCTTTTGCATTGATGTTGACAGTTGAGGTTCCCGCCTGATCCCCAGGTGCAATTTTCATGGAAGCATTCCAGTCGGGAAGACGGTTCATCTGATCAATACCTTGTTCCAGATCACGAAGGTTCAGAATCCCTCCTTTTACCCAAGGGAACGCCATAATTTCATGGTTTTTTGGTGAAATCCCATTGAAGTTGAATCCCGAAACTTTCCCTTCAACAACGACAATGTGTAAGGTGCCTTCTTTTAAATCCTGTTGAGGTAAATAGGCTCGGGTAGTAACAAAACCTTTATCAATATATGCCTGATTTAACTGATTCAGAATCGAGTTCATGTCATCAAGACTCATACATTTATTACGCCATGGAGCTGTAATATGATGGATGGTTGATTGAGACAGGTTTTTAGCATTCATGACTTCGACAGACTGCACAGGCACACAACGTTGTGTTTGGGTTTTGTGATCAGGCTGATTAATTTGAACGTTGCTTGATGGAGGCGGTAAAGAATCCATCATTTGCTGACGTTGTTTATATTGCAGATATTGTTGATATTGATTGAAGTTTTGAGGAGGAATATTTTGTGCAACTGCATATTGTCCAATAAATGGTGAACATGCAGTTGTCAGAATAACAGATCGTAAAAGGACAGATTTTAAATTCATTGTCGTTATAAATATCCATAAAAATTATGGTGTTTTTTTATTGATCAGCGCATTCATGGCGGTAAAGATATTATGAATATCTTCAATATTAAAGTTAATGGTTACGGTTGTATTGTTTACGCGGTGAATAACCAGATGTGCCAATTTATTGGTTTCCATGGATTTCTGTAATGAATTATTAACTATTTGAGAGGCGATACAACCTTCTGTAGTACAAGTAATCCAAGGTAAATCCATTTGGTTTTTATGATCAATTTCAAATGTAATGGGTTGTTGTAGAGAAAAACCATGAGGTGTGACAATAGTGAACCTGAAAAGGTTGGATTTAGTAGGGTTCTGATTATCTCTTACTTTTTCCAATAATAAAGATACAACAGGTGTTTGAGTATTGTCTTTATTGGTAATCATAAGGCTTTGTTGAGCAATACATCCTTGGGAATTCTTTTTTTGATCATTATTATTTGGATAAGCACAATGAATTTGCCAGGAACCTATCTTTTGATTAACGGTAATTGGAGATGTATCTACATTATTACTATTAGCGATAGCATTATTTTCTTTTTCTTGCGCAAAAATTTGTGAATTATTTATGGTAAAGAAACACATAAATATAGCCGATAATAGTAATTTTTTCATGGAATGTCCTGGTAATCTGTTTTTATTTTAAGTAAAAATTATAACTACATTTTGATAAATAAATTATCAAGTAAAAATTATTTTAAAATAACTATGTTTATAAACATAAATCATTACAATTAGTTGATAAATTATACTTATTTCAATCTTATTTAATAGAAAATTATTGTTGCATTTAACAGTATTAAATATATTGTTACGAATAAAATATGTTAATTTTTTTGTTTACAATCTTCATTAGATTATAAATCTATACCAGGTTTTTTATGCCCAAGGTTAAAAATCGTTTTACCGCTTTTCGTGTTTCTGCTGCTTATAAGCGTATCCAGACATTGATAATATCTGGATTGTTTTTTGCAGGAAACCTGGTTTCAACTTGGCCTATTATGGCTAATCCTGTTCCTTCAGCAAATATTGTTGTGGATATGAATGTTCCTGCCAATCAGCGGCCTACGATTGATGTGACACCTAATGGCATTGATCAGGTAAATATTGCTCATCCTAATGATGCGGGTGTTTCTCATAACCGATTTAATCAGTATAATGTGAATGAACCAGGTCAGATTTTAAATAATTCTCCAACAATTACTAATACAAAACTGGCCGGACAGATCACAGGTAACCCTCACCTGAAAGATGGTAAGCATGCGGGTTTAATTCTGAATGAAGTTACAGGATATTCTCCAACTCGGTTATTGGGTTATACAGAGATTGCCGGGAAAAAGGCGGCCTTGGTGATTGCTAATCCGAGCGGTATTACCTGTGCCGGCTGTGGATTTATCAATACGAGTAGGGCTTCGTTGGTGACGGGACGACCCAATTTGGATACGGAGGGTCATTTACAATCCCTGACGGTTGGCGAAGGAACAATTGGTTTTGATGGTAAGGGTGGTAACTTTGCTGAGGTCCCAGTTCTGGATATTATCAGTCGCAAAGTTCGTATCAATGCGCCTGTAAATGGTCAGGATATTCGCATAGTTGCTGGTCGTAACAGCTATCATTATGATGATGGGACGGCAACGCCTCTTGCGTCTGATGGCAGTACGGCCCCAGAGTTTGCGATTGAGACATCGGTTCTGGGAGGCATGACGGGGAACCATATTCAGATGCTGGTCAATGAAAAGGGGGCTGGGGTTCGTGTTGATGGGCGGATGGCCTCTACAGCTGGGGATATGGAGTTAACCGTGGATGGAAAACTGGTAGTTAGTGGCGATCTTACAGCTCAGAACCAGTTCAAGGCCCGTGTTACGACGGTTGAGAATACGGGTACCCTAGGGGCGAATAATGGTTTGTCCTTACAAGCGAGTTCTTTGACCAATTCAGGAAAAATTATTGCTGCTGGTAATCAGGAAAGTGCCATTGCTGTTGATAATAATCTTGATAATTCTGGATCTATCATCACCCAACCCGCATTAAGACTGACCGCACAAAAAATGAATAATCAGCAGTCAGGTAGTGTCCGTTCACAAAAAAACATGACAATTACAGGGCAAAACCTGATCAATAATGGTAAAATCAGCGCTGATACAGGAATTATACAAGCAATGATCAACGGTGATATTTCTAATACAGGAAGTATTGCTGCCAATAACCATATTATACTTTCTGCAAGCGGAAATATTAATAACTATTCAGGTTATATTCTAACAGATCAGACGGGTTATATTCATATTCAGGGAAATAATCTTAATAATCAGAACGGATTGATTCAAAGTAATTCTGGGTTGATTAATTTGGTAATGAATAGTGTGAACAATAATGGTGGATCTGTTGTTACACGTGATGCTGAGATTAATATTAATGCCCCGCAATATATTTTCAATAATAATGGTCAAGTTGGATCTCAGCAATCAGGTTCGATAAACCTGATTACCCCAAATGATTTGCAAAATAATAATGGTAAGATTTCTACCCGTCTAGGAAATGTTTTTCTTCAATCCAATAAACTGATGAATAACTCAGGCATTATTCTTGCAGGAATTGAGGAAAATCCTGGAGATATTACGATACGCAGTGGAGATGTTGGAAATAGCGGAGGTGTTATTCAATCGACGTCGGGTTTGGTTGATGTGTCTATGGGTGGGTATACAGATACGACCAGCAGATTAATTTATGCTGGAAAGATCTTGAAAATAAATGCCACAGAAGATGTCTCTGTGGGTGGAGATATTCAAGGCCAGCAAGGGTTATCTTTATCGGCTCGGTCCTTAACATTAAATAATGCCAAAGCTTCGTTAAGTAGCCTTATTTGCGATAGTATGATTAGCCTTTTGAACGGACTGGTGAATGCAGGAAATATCTTTGTCAATCAGGGGATTTTAACGATTACAGCCGGTTCTTTGACAAATAACGGTCAAATTATTACGAATGCTGGGATTTTATCTGTTACAACAAAAGGGGATATTTCCAACCGTTCTGGTCATATTTTAACAAAAAATGATGCGATAACGCTAAAGGTTGAAGGCAAGATTGACAATATTACAGGACAGATCGGATCGCAGAATAATGGCGCTATTACGCTTCAAGGTGGAGATGTAAATAACGAAAATGGCCTGATTAGAACGGGTATCGGAGATATTTCGTTAACGGTTGCCTCGCTGGATAACAACTCGGGTTCCATATTAACCCGTCAAGGGGATATAGGGATTAGTTCTTCCCAAGGTATGATGAATCGGTTAGGACAAATCGGGAACCAGATTTCTGGCAACCTGATAATTATAGCGGGTGGAGATATTAATAACCAGCAAGGTCAGTTAATAACACCTTCTGGTTGGGTCAGGATTACCAGCCGTGATCTAAATAATCGTTTGGGAAAAATAGGTTCCAATAACGGGAATATTGAACTTCAAACATCTCGTTTAAGTAATGGCCAAGGAATAATACTCGCAGGTGCAGGAAACAATATAGGGGATATTACACTTCAAAGTGGGGATATTGAGAATAGCCATGGAACAATTCAAGCCACGAATGGTTCTGTAAATGCTTTTCTGAACAATTATACAGATATGGGTAGTGGTGTAGTTTATGCAGGGAAGAGCCTGCAGATCAATGCCACAGGAGATATGTATATTGAAGGTGCGATCCAAAGTCAGGATCAGTTAAACTTGCAGGCCCATCAATTAAACCTTGCCAATGCCCAGTCCTCCATTAGCAGCCTTAATAGTAATGAATCGCTTACTATTACCAATGATCTTATGAATAATGGAAATATTTACGCATCTCTTGGAGGGTTATGGATTAAAGCGGCCTCTTTAGAAAATTCAGGATCTTTATATGGGAAAGGTTTAGTCGATCTTCAAATTGGACAGTCATTAAAGAACAAAGGTATTTTTGCTGACAACAAATTGATTGGTGGGGTGATCCAGTCTGATGGCGATATAACTTTAAATGCAGCAAATTCAGAAAACTCAGGTTTTATTCAAAGTTTACAGGGAATAAATCTACAACTTTCTGGAGATATCCAAAATCAATCTTTTGGCGGATATTCTGGAATTATCCAATCGGGTAATGGAAAAGATATCCAGATTAATGCTCAAAATTTGCAAAATGATATGGGACAGATTTTAAGTGATGCATCTTTGATTCTTAATATACAGAATAACCTTGTAAACAGCGGTTATTTACAAGCAAAAACAGCGATTAACCTGACAACGCCTAATTTAAAGAATAATGCCGGTCATATTTTGGCTTTGGGTGGTGATTTATCGATCGGATTATCAGGATATCCTGCTTTTTTGACCGCTATTGATAATACAAATGGTAAAATTCAGTCCAACGGAAACATTACAATTCATGGTTCATCCTATCGTGGTTCTGAACGGTCTTTATTGACATCCCAACAACAGCTGCAGGCTCAATTCACAGGAGATATTGTTAATAATGGCCAAATGGTTGCCAATTCTGATTTAAAGGTAACGACCAGTTCATTGGTTAATAGTGAAAAGGGACTGATTTATAGTGCCAATGGTAATATTACCCTGACTGTTTTAGGAGAAAAAGGTCTTGATAATCAGGGAAATATTCAGGCAGTTGGTCATGATAGCCAGCTATTGGTTAATGCTTCTATGCTTACAAACCAGGGGATTATTCTTTCAAAAAATGGCGCTGTGTTAACAGCCAACCAGAAACTGGAAAATCAGCGTAATCAAGATGTTTTTGGCATGATTATTACACAAGGCGGGGATTTAAGTCTTAATGCGCCGATCCTGAATAATGATGGTCTGATGATTAGTTCTCAGAATTTAAAGCTGACAACTCCTATATTAACGAATTCCGGATATGTTTCAGCGGGTGGATTGCTAGACATTAATGCAGCGCACTCCATAACTAACAAAGCGGCAGCATCAGGTCTTAATTTTAATAATGTACAGCTTGTTTCCGGGTCTTTGGTTGGCAATAATGTTCAGTTATTAACACAGAATATCGATAACCAGAATGGATGGATACAAGGCACTCATGCGCTAACTTTGACAGCGGATGTAATTAGTAACCATCAAAAAGGGGTTATTTTAAGCACCCTTGGTGATGTTACGCTGCAAGGATCAGGTTCAAGTGAAGACGGGGCGTTTCCTGCAGTTTCTGTCAGTAATGAGGATGGCAATATCCAAGCCTATAACCGTCTCTGGATTGCGACACAGCATCTTGATAATAGCAATGGGGTTTTAACCAGTCAGAATGGCAATATTCGTCTGGATCAGGGATCTTCTGGAGCAGCTTTACAATCTTTTGTTAATGAAGGTGGCATTCTTCAGTCTTTAAAAGATCTAACGCTTGCTTTTAGTCAGTTTGATAACGCTGAAAACAGTAAAATTCTTGCTGGAGGTTTGCTGTCATTAACCATTAGTTCTGACTTTACCAATATGGGTACATTATGGGGTGGCCAAGGGGTTAATTTAATCCTTTCTTCCTTGATCAATGGCGAAAAGGGCACGATTGGTACAGACCATGGAGATATTCATATTGACGCTAAAAATGGAAATGTCACGAATTACGACGTTATTAAAAATATAGATACTAATGCAGGTAATCTTGTCATTCAAACGCAGAACCTCATGAATGACAAAGGCTCTATTCTATCAAATTCCAATATTGACTTACAGGTAGCACAAAATTTTACCAACCAGAATGGGGGTGAGATTACTGCTTATAATCAAGGAAATATTCACTTCACAGGCAGTGATTTTGATAATGCTGGGTTATTGTTGGCTGGAGGATTGATTACAGGATCTACCTCTGGAGATATCAATAATAATACAAATGGTTATATTTATGGGTCTCAAGGGGTGACACTGACTTCTAATACACAAATTATGAATAATGCCCAGGGACAGATGGGAACTGGATCAGGACGTTATCGCTAGCTGCAAATACCTTGATTTTCAATGTAGGAGGGCAGTTAATTGCGGATAATGGAGGAATAGTGGTTCATGCGTCCAGTTCGATAAGAAATGGTGGCTGGTTACAAAGCATGGGGGATATTCAAATGATCACCCCAATGCTGGAGAATACAAAAGGGATTATTCTAAGCAAGAATGGCGGTATTATTATTCAGAGTGATCAGAATGGTCATGGGCTCGGTTTTCTAAATAATAATAGTGGGATTATTCAATCAGCAAAAGATTTGACCCTTTATACGCAATCTCTGGAAAACGAAAACGGGAAAATCCTGACTTTTCCTGCATTAGGAAACGGGACTATCGGGAATATAGTTTTATATGCCGATGCTCAAGGGCAGGCATTAACAACGCTTCATCTTTCTAATAATGGGGTTATTCAGTCGTCAGGCGACGTTACGTTCAGGGCGCAAAGTTCGGGTCTGTCTTCTACGGGAACTATTATTGCCAGTCAAAACTTAAGAGCAGTTTTGGATGGGGATCTAAACAATAATAATATATTATTTACTTCATTAGGAAAAACGACTTCTCAATCATTAAGCGATAATCAAAACCCAGGCGTTAATTTAACCGTTAATGGTAATTATACGATTAATGAAGATGGGGGGATTACTTCTGGTGGAGATTTGATGCTGACTGCCAATCAGATCACGAATAATGGTGTTTTGATTGCATTAAATAATATGGCGCTCAATGCAACCCGTTTAACCAATAATGTCAAAGGGTTATTATCAAGCTCCAATAATATGGTTTTAACCATCAATGGAAATCTGGACAATTTTGGTGTTCTTCAAGCCGATCAAGGTTCTATGACGATCCAAGCTATAGGAGATATAACCAATATCTGGGGATTAATTCGCACTCAAAGTGCTAATGGTGATATTACCCTTATGGCCAATAGTTTTACCAACAAATATTCTGGAACGCTTATAGAACAAAAGATCAACAGTAAAACGGTTTATGACACAGCAGTAAATGCAGTGGGGCAACCCTATGATGGAATAAGCAATAAGGATTTTACGAAAAATTATGCGGATGAAGGGAATGGAAAAGTTCAGATCTGAGTCAGTATTTTTATAACAGTGATGTAAAAATATTGCAGATTAATACACCAAAAGGAATGTATACAACAGATGGAAAACCAGCCTCTGGCTATTTTTATATGTTCCTTTCAGGGGGAAATAATAAAGCCAATACACGAGTGGAAATTACAGCGACAGGAACACAGACAATCCTGAATGTTACTGCGGCTATTATTTCTGCAGGTAGAGATTTGGCCCTTCATACAACGGGTAATATTACCAATGATGTAAGCCATATTGAAGCCGGAAGAAATATGGATTTACAGGGTGCTTCTTTAAACAATGTCGGTCATCAAAATGATGCTGTTTATAAACTGGCCTGTTACAATCCAGAATTTTGCCGATATTTATATCCCAAAGATAATAGAAACAACCCTTTACCGAATTACACTATTGATGGATCTTATGAGGGCGATAAAAACAAGATAATCCTTGATGGTCATTCTATGATATCACCTCCCATGCATATCTGGGGTTCGAACACGGTAAACCGTGGCCTAAGTGGTACGGCGGCTGGTAATCTACTAGGTCAATTTACAGGGCGGGTAAATAACACGACAATTATTGAACATGCGTTACCCTCTGATTTTACCCAAAGCAATCCAATCCTTCCCTCGGGGAAATTACCGACAACTGAGCAAGGTGAGAACGGACAGAAAGGTATGAAAGGGCCAGGGGAGAGTCCTCTTGAAGAAAAAACCTCACAGGTTACAGCTATTAATGAACAAGATCCCACATTGCCAGCTTATAGTGGTGTTACAAATCCACAAGGGATTGATCCTGGTCTGCATGTAACCTTGCCTGGATTTAATGGTGGTGGTTCTACGAATGTAAGTGATATTCTATCATCTATAACAGGCGGTCAGGCTTTATTCAGGCCTAATCCGAATGTAACGGGCGGTAATTCCAGTCTGAACGGGATAGCAGGTGAAGGAATTACTGGAAATCCTTCAATTCCAGATTCTGCAAAGCCGTCCAATAATATGAACGGAAATCACGAAATCGCGGTGAATAATACGGCTGCAGTTCAACCAGGTTCGAATTATCTGATTGAGACGCGTCCGCAATATACATCGGTGAAGCAACTTTACGGATCGCAGTATTTGCTGGATCGGTTAAACATCCATGGATCCTATATGTTTCTTGGGGATTCTGGATTTGATAGTCAGTATATTCAGCAACAATATATCCAAGCTACAGGACAAAGCTATTCTGGAGGAACCTACAGAACGGCTTCGGATGCGCTGAAAACGCTGTTGGATAATGCAGCAAGTCAGTCTGGAAAACTGGGCTTGCAATTTGGGGAAGCCTTGACAACTGAACAACAAGCAGCTTTGGACGAGGATATTGTTTGGTATGTGCCTCAGATTGTGGATGGGAAAACGGTATTGGTTCCACAATTATATCTGTCTCCCAAAACGGCTGTTTTATCAGGAGGCTCGATTAAGGGAAAAGATGTCCGGCTGACCGCTGGTTCAATAAATAATAGTGGCCTGATGGAAGGGACGCATTCAATTGGTCTGACGGCAACAAACGGCAATATTGCCAATATTGGCGGCACGATCAAGGGTGGAGATGTATCACTGGTAGCGCGTGACGGTTCGGTGATCAATTCAGATACGGTCAACCATTATCTGGTAGATGGAGGACATGCATCTTATCTGGGTTCGCAAGGTCAAATTATGGCCTCAGGAACATTGGGGATGCAGGCCAGTGATAGTATCACGACCCATGGAGGATTAATCCAATCCGGTTCAGATCTTGCACTTTCGGCCGGAACAATCAATATTGGTGCTGCTGAACTTGATGCCTCTGCCTCCAGTATAACCCATGCCAGCGATGGGAAGTTATCCTTTACAGGTAACCAGACCAAGCATTACGGAACTACGATTATATCGGGTGGGAACACGGCGTTGCAAACAACGTCTGGAGATATGGCACTATCGGGTAGCAATCTTTTCTCAGGAGGGAATGTTTCTTTAAATTCAAAGGGTAAAATCGGTTTAAATACCGTCACAGATAGCGGGATGACGGATCTGAAAGGACATAAATCAGGTGCCTTTACCTCAAGTGCTTTTGAAAACCGTAACAGCTATGAAAAACAAGTTGGCAGCTCAATCATATCAGGTGGCAGTCTATCAGCACTTGCGCAAAAGGATGTGGATATTTCTGGCCGTTTAAGTGGGGTATAGGATGTTACGGTTGCATCAAAGGCCGGATCGATTATCGAACATGCATTAACTTTTAAACAAGATGATTATGATTACCATCATACGGAAAAGACAGGATTTTTTGGAAATGAAACAGGATTAAGTGCTCAGGTCGGAACCAAAAAGGTCAGTGACAAAAACACATCCAGCTCAGAGTTGCATAGCGGCAGTTTAATTAGCTCAACAAAAGAAAGCGTGGTGCTTGATGCAGGGCAGGACATCAATATTAATGCTTCAAATGTTTTAGCAAAAAAAGATATTAATATGGCTGGCAATACCATTAACCTCAATACCGTCAAAGATAGTACAAAAGGTGATCAATTTCACAAGGATAGCTTTACCGGACTAGCGGTAACGGCCACAGGTATTGTTTCAGATGCTGCAAGAGCCGGATTTGATGCGGCCAATGCGCAGGCTTCAGACATGCAGGCATTGAACGCAGAAAATATAGGTTATGCTGGCCTTGCAACAGGTATGGGAAAAGCAGGATATTTGAGAAAAGAGGACTCAAAAACAGCCGATTATAACTTAATGGGTGCTTCGGCCACCATAGGTCATTCTTCGAACAAAAGTCATGCGACGGAGACGACTACGACGGATGTAGGTTCGACGGTAATGGCTGGCGGTAAGGTCAATATTACAGCGAAGAAAGAAATTAACGCTACGGCATCGACGATTAGTGGGAATGATATTATTTTCAATGCGGGTGGGGATATTAACCTTAATGCTGGCTATAGAACGACGCAGACTAAAGTGACAGCTTCCAGCAATTCATTTGGTGTTGGAGGTGGTACATCGCTAGGTGTTGGTGGCGGTAGTTTTTTTCTGAAAGGGGATGTTTCTGTTGGGCATGGCAAGACGACGACGTCGAGTAAAACGGCAATTGATAGTGTTGTAAATGGTGTGAATTCGGTTGTGATAAATAATCATGACGGCAATTTGACCTTAAATGGTGCACAAATTGTGAACAGAACACCTGATGCGAAGGGCTCTATTGTCAATGGAGTAGCTAGCAATGGATCAATTACGATTGATACGGGGAATTTGACGGTTACGACGCCACAAAATACTTCGAAATATGACAATAATACAAAAGTGCTGGGCGTGAGTGCCACCAGCTCGATTGGGGGTGGTTTTGGCTTGTCTAGTTCTCCGCCCGAAGTTCCTTACACATAAGGATCACCCTTTGGGAATATCAAGAATATCCATAATAATTACCAATCAACAGAACAGACAATGTCTGGGATTGCTGCAGGTTCGGGAGGTTTGAAAGTCAATGTATCAGGCACGACGACGTTGAATGGCGGCTCAATCACCAGCACGGCAGATACATCCAAGAATCAAATCACAACGGGGCAACTGGTTGGCAATTCTCTTGATAATCATTCTATCTGGAGTGGTTTGGACGTTAAAGGAAGCGAAACCGTCAGCAACAAGCACGGTGTTGGTGTTATTGGCACCCAGAATGGTCAGGAGGTGATGGGCATTCCAGGAAATATCCTTGGTCCGGATCCGGTAAGGCCTGGAATTATGGGGAATAGCGTTTCTCATGACGAACACACAGTAACGGATGCTGTGATTGGTAGGAACATCATAGTGAATGCGGGTTCTACGATTGGCAGTATCTCAAATGATCCAGAAGCTGCGAATGGTCATATCCAGGATCACTTTGATGCGAATAAGATTAGTAATGGCTTTACCCTGCAAAACAAGGCGGCGGAAGTAATGAATAATTACGGAAACCTTGTTATTAATACAATTGTAAATGCCAATTCGCAAACTCCTGATACCTCCAATGTCCCAGGCAATTCAAAGAACGATGGAGCCGCAGCAGGTAAAGGGTCATCAGATTTCTCCGTGGGTGAACCAGAATAATGCATCTGCTTTGATGAGTGGATTATCCGCGGTTGGAGGCGCTATTATCAGTGGTGGCAATGTTGATACTACTGTTGCCGGTGTTGGTGGTGGTCTTGTTGGTAATGTCATCTACGATCATTTCTTTCCAGATGGGCCATTGGGTAAAGATAAAAATCCCCTTAATCCTGAAAATCAGAAGCAGGTTAATAAAATATTTAGAAAGGAAGGAAATGCTTCTAAAACTGTTACGCCTAACTTGTCATCACAACAGCAAGCCCAAAATGCTATAAACAAGAACATTAGATATGATGACATGACGGACTTTAACAAGGTTGCGACGGGGATTATTAAGGATGGCATTATTGGTGGATTAGGAGCCATAACAGGCATGCTAACTGGAGGAAATATCGCCATTGATACTACTACAGGTGGTTTAACGGCCTTAACTCAGAAAGCTCCCCAGTTGGAAAAACCTAAAAGTAACCCCTGAAATTCAAAGAGAGAAAAAATGAAACGATATTCCTTAACTATAGTTTTGGTTTTATGTTCACTGTTAACAGCATGTGGACCTAATGTATTTTATATTCCTATTGATAATAAGTTAGGGAATGCCAAACCGCTTTCTAAAACAGAAGATACGATTAGGGTTGTTGTGTCGCAGAAATTAACACAATATATTGCAAAGGCTCGTGCAAATGGCCCAGGATGGTTAGACGAGGCACAAAAAGCTCATTACATAATAAATGGAAAAATCGATACCGAAGAGATGTTGCAAGGATTAGGATATCATGTTGTAGATGTTGGATTTGATCCAAAAAATGATGGACATCCAAATGCAATCGCGATGATTGATTCAGAGGTTTTAAAAACTTATGAGAAAGACATTATATGGCAAACCCCAATGTCAACGGATCCTAATACGGGTGCACCTACCATGTGGCAAACCGATGGTAAAACCGTTACGATGCACATCATTTATTATAAGGTCAAAATTGTAAGACCTATTGGTAAAGATAATCCTCTGTTTCGTTGTAATAGTAGTTCTTTAAGTGGTAATTTTTGTGTTTATTCGGATAACCCATCAAACTATGAGACGATATTTGAAGGTTATGGCACGATGGACACTAACGCTCAAGTTTCTGCTTATATATTAGATCATTTAACTGCTTCGGTTTTTTATCAATATCCGAATTTGCTGGGTAAAAAGCGTATTCATCAAATTAGCCAACCTTACTTTACCGTTACCAAAGTTACTGACGCTCCTGCAGACAAAAAATAACCTTGCTATAAGAGAGGTTTTTGCTGAAAGGTTTCTATTGGGTAAGGTCATTCCAAGTCCTTAAGCAAGAGCGGGATTGATAGTGTTGTGAATGGTACGCATTCGGTAACGATTAATAATCATGATGGTAATTTGACCTTAAACGGTGCGCAGATTGTAAATAAAACACCGGATATTAATCATGCGGATGGCACGGTGACCCAAGGTGTAGCCAGCAATGGTTCAATTACGATTGATACAGGAAATCTGACGATTACGACGCCGCAGAATAATTCGAAAGATGGCAATAATTATTCGGTGAATGCTTTGGGCTCATTACCTATTGCTTCAATTGGGTTTGGCAATGGCAAACCGCCGGATATTCCCTATACGCAAGGCACATTAGGGGGTGGTGTTAAGGATATCCATAATAATTATCAATCAACAGAACAGACGATGTCTGGGATTGCTGCAGGTTCTGGAGGTTTGAAAGTGAATGCTTCGGGAACGACCACGTTAAATGGTGGCTCAATTACCAGCACAGCGGATATTTCGAAGAACCAGATTACAACCGGGCATTTGATTGGTAATTCCCTAAATAACCATTCGGTCTGGAGTGGTCTTAATGTTTCTGGTTCTGAAACAGTAAAGAGCCAGTATACCGTTGCTGGGACAGCGACCGAGGCCAAGAATAATACGCTTTTGCCTGGGAATGTGGTGAATAATGCCAAGGGCCCTCAGGCCATAGGCAATGTTGTGATCCATAATGAGCATACGGTGACGGATGCTGTGATTGGTGGGAACATTGTGGTGAATGCAGGATCCACAACTGGCAAGATATCGAATGATGCAGAAGCGGCAAATGGTTATATCAAAGATCGCTTTGATGCGAACAAGATGCAGAATAATTTTAATCATCAGAATGATATTGCGCAGAATATTACGACGATTTTGACGAATATTGTCAATGCCGTTGCCCCCGATAAAGGACAAAGTCAACAGACCCCTCCGGGTCAGATCAGTGATCATGATATAGGGATGATGGTTTCATCAGGATTAGGTTCGATAGGAGGTGCCCTATTTGGGAAGGGAGATGTTGGTGCAACGGTTGCCGCTGCTGCTGGGGATATGGCCAATATTTACTTGCCTAATATTGGTCAAACTATCGCCGATCAAATCTCACCCAATCAAAAAAATCCTAAAGATCCTAGAAATATAAATAATAATCAAAAAACTGAAAGGATATTCCCAAATAATCAAAAAGCAAAAAACGAAGGTTCTAATGTGATTAAAAACCTGACTTATGATACGGTGACGGATATTAATAAGATTGTAGCAGGTTTTGCGCATGATGTGATTGTGGGCGGCTTGGGTGCGTTAACTGGGATTATAGCGGGTGGTGGGAATGTTGGTTTGGATGCAACGGCAGGATGATTAACCTCCTTAAAACAAAACGCACCCAAAATAACGAAGCCTAAAAATCAAAAAAACAATGTTGATGCAACATCAGGAGGTAAAGATGCACCTAAACCATAAGTTATTTATTTTATTATTAGGATTTAGTTCGATGTTATCGGCTTGTGGCCCTAGTGAATATTATGTGCCTGTTAACAATCAAGCTGGTAATACGCAACCACTTTCTAAAACATTAGATACTGTTCGTGTGCTGATGCCGATTAATTACCCTGAACTGGTTAAAAAGACTCGTAGTGATGATAAAGATTGGCTTAAATATGATATAGATGCACGATATGAGATGTCAGCGAAACAATATACAGAAGAGCGGTTACAAGGGCTAGGGTATCAAGTAGTTGATGCAGGATTGCATCCAAAGAATGATGGTCATCCGAATGTGATTGCATTAGTTGAATCGGGAGAATATCCTAGCAAAACCCATGAAGTTGTTCGGACATGGACAGAACCGATGTATACGGACAGTATGGGCAATCCGACGGCATGGGATACCAAATCCGATAGTTATACGATGAGACATATTGATTATAAGGTTACCCTAGTCAGACCTGATGGAAAAGATAATCCATTGTTTAAATGTGTTACCGATAACAATTTTAGGACAGGTTTTTGTATTGCTCCTGAACATCCTGATCATTATCAAACGATATTTCAAGGAACGGGATCAATGGATACAGATGCTCGTGATCCAGATTATATTCTGGATCATATAACGACGGCGGTTTGGAATAATTATCCCAATATGATGGGAAAACATAAAGTTTTTCTTTATAGCCAGCCTCAACCACAAATTATTCGTGTTGAAGAAGATACGCCTAAAAAAGGCTCCTAAGTTGCTTTACATTTCTTGAACTTTTCTCCTGTTCTTAGGAAATGGAAAATTGTCGGCGGATACCATGATAAATGCGGGTTCTACGATTGTCAGTATCTCAAATGATGCAGAAGCAAAAATTCAATGTTCTATTTGACGCGAATATATCTGCAAAGTTTTTGTATTGATTAATCAATAAAGATCAAGAGTCCGATATTAGTGAAAGAGCGAACCAAATAGCCAAAGATTTTTCCCAAAAATTTAAAAGATGGGACGCAAAAGGTTTGCAATCCTGAATATTTGTGTGAAATAATTTTATTAAGTTTTCTGTTTTAAGATGAATAAAGTTTTTTCAATAATGCTGAATCATTTTGGCATTTAGGACGGTATTTATATTTTCAGCTAAGCCCTTGCATGGAACACAAAGGAAAAAACATGACAATTGAAAAAGTTATGAATGCGCATATTGGCCGTTATGCTAGTAAACGATTTGATTGGCATGCTTTTCCGTCAAATGACGGGTATAAAGACCTTTCCCGGGCTCAAGCACGCTATATCGGGGCGGGGGGATCACCCAAAACGGGCGATACGACCACGATGGAACCGGATCATTTTACGTTAAGCATCATGTATAAAGAACCGGGAAAATATGCGGCTTGTCATTCTCATGAAATTGAAGAAGCATTTTTTGTAATTTCAGGTGTGTTAACCGTTGCATGGGAACAGGATGGGGAAGTCGTTGAAATCGATGTTACGGATAAAGACCTTATCCTTAATCCCCCCTGGGTTCCGCATGGTTTTCGCACTCCCGGCGTAGAACCCGTTTTTATGTCCGTAATGGTGGCGACGGGTTCTGCTATGTTACCTCGGTATAAATATCATCCCAAAGATAATCCAGAACTTGCACCAAGTTTTGGTGCTACACCAGAGGAAACATATCCTTTTGATCCCAATTCATCACACCCTTTGCAACAGTTAATGGCGAAACATGCTGTTCGTTTCCGTGATCAAAAGACTGAGTGGCTACCGGCGGGTTTTGGTCGTAAGATTTATGTGGGTAAAGGTGCTATTCAACCAAAAACTTTTAGAAACGAGATGTTCTTGGTTCCGCGTGGAATTTCAGTAAAACCTTATAAACGCGATAGTGAAGAAGCTTATCTTGTGATCGAAGGTTATATTACCGTTGGGTGGATCGAAGGCGATAAAGTTGTGGAACAGCATTTAGGGCCAAAAGATGTTATCAAGAACCCAGCAGGTCAGTTACATTATTTTCGAAATGAAGAAATGAATAATGTAACCATGATGGTTGTGATTGGTACGGCAAAACCAGATGATTTTGAATTTGAAGCCGCATGAGCCTTTAAAGTGAATCCATATAAAAATTGTCAAGGCATGGCTGGAAATTGGTCATGCCGTTGGATAGAAGCCGGTCATTCCGAAAAGACTTTGATTTTATTGCACGGAATTGGTTCTACGGCACAGTCCTGGATTTCCCAAATCCTTGCTTTTAGCAAAGATTATCGTGTTATTGCATGGAGTGCACCAGGCTACGGACAGAGTGATCCCTTAACGATTAAAGCACCCATTCAGGATGATTATGTTCGGGTATTATTAGCCTTTCTGGATATGTTACATATTCATGATATCAATATCGTAGGGCATTCTTTGGGTGCTATTATCGCAACCCATTTTGCAGTGAGTTACCCAAATCGGGTAAAACGCTTAATCCTTTCTAGTCCAGCTGGCGGATATGATATTCCACAAAACGAAGCATTATCGGAATTATTGCAGCAGAGAATAAATGATATTCGAAGTCTTGGTCCTGCGGGTATGGCCAAAAAACGGGCATGGAGAACGGTTACCGATCATGCAGAGGCTTCTGTCATTCAACAAGCAACTGAGGCAATGTCGAATATCACAATGAAAGGGTATGAACAGGCTGTTAATCTTTTAGGACGTAGTAATCTTCGGGGCGATTTGGATAAACTACAAACACAAACCGTTCCAGTTCTTTGTGGTGTAGAAGACCGCATTACTACGTTTGAAAAGGTGGAACAGTTAACCCGATCGTTAAAGGGACGGTATTTACTTCCCATCTCTAATGCTGGGCATGCATCCTATTTGGAATGTCCTGAAGCATATAATCAAGCATTACAAAAAGCGTTAACTTTTGAAGGTTAAAAGCTTTTTATAATTTTTGAAGGTTCCTTTTCCCACTAATCAAGCTTATTAATAATAAAAGTGCCGTTATCGTATAAGGAAGTGTATATAGCCAAAACGATCCATAAGATAAATGCATGGCATGCAGGAAGATAGGTCCTGAATAGGCTGCAGCCAGATAGTAAATTGTTAGAAAAACACCGGTTGCTGTAATGACGTAATGAGGAGCAACTTGTTCTTGAATAAGTGCGTAGGAATTGCTGTAAATCCCGCTAACCCCCATACCAAATATCAAAGAAATCAGGCAGGAACTGGTTACCGTTAAGGATAGGGAAAACAGGAAATATCCGATAATCCCTGTTAATAACAGCAGGACAAATAAACCATTTTTCCTTCCCCAACGATCTAAACAATAACCAATAGGGATTCCACCCAAAATGGTTCCAAAGCCAAAAAAATCCATCCCCAAAGCTGCTTGAGCGGAATTCATATTCTGAGTTGTAACAGCATAGCTATGATACATTGATAAATAGGTGTAGCAACCCAATCCGTTTATTGCAGCAACAAAAAGCGAGATTGCTATATCTGTTCTTAATAGGTTCTTTATATTTCTTATTTGCTGAACAAGCGTAATTTCATTTTTTTCAATAGGGTCATCTTTTTTTATTTCACCTTGCCATAGAAAATAAAACATCAATGCAAAGGCACTTAAAATCCCCAAACTGCCAATCAGAATAAAGGGAGCTTTCCAAGTTTTGCTCCATAGATCAATATGTGCAATTACGGATGGCCCTACCGAAATTGAAAGGCCAAAAATGGATGCTGCCCCTCCTAGAACGGTTCCACGCCATGTTTTTGGTGTTGTTTGCGCAATTAAGGAAAATAAAGCAACGCTAAAAATTGCTTCCCCTAATCCTGTTCCAATGCGAGATAAGGTCAGTAAAGAAAAATTCCAACAAAACGCAGTGGATAAAGTACTAAGAGAGAACAAAAGCGTACTGGCAATCAAGGTAATTTTTATTCCCAACCGAATTACGACAATACTGGCGGGAATAGCCATTATAGCTAGGCCAAGTGTAAATATACTGGATAATAGACTAGCATTTTGTGGTGATAGTGAAAAAGCCTGTTTGATTGTAAGTAATTCAATTGAAGTAATGAGACGATCCCATCCGTAAAAAACATAAATCACAGAGATTAACAAAAAGCATGGAATCAGCGTTTTGATATCTGATGTGTGAGTCGGCATTCCAATTGCAGGGTTATCGCGTCTCATTTATCATTCTTTCCTGAAATGATTACTTTTTTTAATCGCGTAAGGATTAAGCAAGATGCATATTTAATATTTCATTTTTTGTTAAAAAAATAGGCTTACTATTAAAACATAATTAATTTTCTTTGACATCGTGTTGTGAAAACGGTCTATTTGAACAAGCGCATTTTCGTGAGATATGAAAAGGATATCCTTAATGAATATGGCCATTAACGGGAAATTGAAAAATCAGTCATTAGGTCGTGAATTGACTGAAATGGAGAGCCGTCTGGCTCAGGCACTTGAGGCGGTTTATATTACACAACCTAAGGATTTTGATGTGGTCGTTGCTTATTTAAATATCAATGCAATCGAAGTTCCTTCGACGGGCTCCATCCATTGGACTTTGGAAATTCTTGAAAATGAATTGCAAGCAATTAATGATTCGCTTGATCGGGCTTACCAGCAAAATGGTTGTGGTGCCAGTTATCCCAGAGAGACAATTAAATAATTTTTGGCGAATAGAAACGGTGAGATAACAAAATTAAGCATTTGACGCGTTTATGCTGATTCATTCTGCATCATTCTAAGGATTATAAGATGAGTGAAGATATAAACCCCAAAGTTGATTTGCGTGATCGTATCACAGCAAGGGTCAATCAAGGTTTGTTAGGTACATGGTATGCTGTAGCGAAATCGGTACAGGTAAGAGGGAAAAAACCTTTTGGGGTGATGATCTTGGGCCGTAAACTGGCTTTGTGGCGCAATAGTGACGGCAAAGTACAATGTATTGAAGATTATTGCCCGCATCGGGGGGCACCCATGTCTTTGGGAAATGTTCATTCCAAAGGGCTCGCTTGCGCTTATCATGGGGTTGTTATGGATGGGAACGGTGTTGTTGCGGAGGTGCCGGCCCTTAAAAATTGTGCTTTGGAAGGTCGTAAAGCGATATCAAGTTACGAAGTCTATGAACAAAGCGATGCGATCTTTGTTTATATTCCGTCTCTTTCTCGTCCCAAAGCGCCTTCTTTGGTTTTGCCTGTGGAATTGACGGATGAAAGCTGGGGAAAATTCCTTTGTCATTCGATTTGGGAATGTCCTTATTATTATGCTTTGGATAATTTAGCAGATCCGATGCATGGATCTTATCTTCATGGTCAAAGCTTTACTTTGGCTTATGGATCAAAGCAAGATACCATGAAACTTTCAAAGATTGAAAATGGTTTCCGGATTGAAAGAGAACATCAAGAGAACGTAAATTTTGATTATACGGAAATGATTGTAGACGGAACCCAGATTTATTGCCGTTTGGACATTCCTTATCCACCCGCAGCTGGGCCGGGCGGTGCTTTTCGGATTATCGGCTATTGTACGCCAATTGATGAAAAAAGATGCATGGTTTTCTTCTGGCGTTGTCGCCATACAGGTAGCAACCTTGCTTTGCAATCATGGCGTTTCCTTTATCGTACAACCTTAGAAGCACGTCATTGGCATGTTATTGAACAGGATCGTGTGCTTTTGGAAGCCATGCCATTAAATGCCAATAAGCGGGAACTTTTATATCAACATGATATTGGTATCACCCGTTTGCGTCAGACCCTGGCTCGGGCGGCGCGTGATCAGTTAATTGCCGAAGATGCAATCAATGCTGAAGGAGGTAATGCCTGAAGCTTATGGTGGAAAAATTTCTTTCAAAAAAAATAATTATTGTGACTGGTGCTGCACGAGGTTTGGGATTTGCTATTGCTGAAGCCTGTTGTGTTGCTGGTGCCAAAGTTATTATGGCGGATATCCTTGAAGATATCGGCAAGCAAGCCTGTAAGCAATTATGTGACAAAGGTTATGATCCTTGTTTTTATTCGATTGATCTTGCGGATCCAGAAAAAATTGAGGATTTTTGCCAAAAAATTGAAAAAGATTATGGAAAAATTGATGGTCTGGTCAATAATGCAGCCATTGCAACAAATGTCGGTGGAAAATCATTCGAATCAATTGATATCGAATTATGGGATCGGGTTCAAACCGTTAATGTACGGGGCACATGGTTAGTAACGCGAGGTTTGTCACCGCTTTTGCAAGAAAATGCTCGGATTGTTAATCTGGCATCGGATACGGCATTATGGGGGGCACCGAAATTATTGGCCTATACGGCAAGCAAAGGGGCAATTATTGCGATGACACGCTCTTTGGCTCGGGAACTAGGGATTCGAAAAATCGGTGTTACTGCTGTAGCACCTGGTATTATCCGTTGTGAAGCAACCGATTACGTTCCAAAAGCCAGGCATGATCTTTATGAAACGCAACGGGCTGTTCCAGGGCCACAATTTCCACAAGATATTGTTTCAGTTGTTGTATTTTTATTAAGCGAAGGTGCACTTTCTCTTACAGGTCAGGTATTACCCGTAAATGCCGGTTTTGTTTTTAAATAAGATTATATAAAATATGGTGGTTAATTAAAAAATATTTTTTCCCTGAAATAACAGCGATAATTTTACCGATTGGTAGGCATTGATTGAAAGGCAAAATATGGATCTTGGATATCAGGATAAAGTAGCCGTTGTAACAGGGGGATCATCAGGTATTGGTCTGGCTACGGCGGAACAGCTTTTAAAAGAAAATGCAAAAGTTGTTATCTGTGGACGTAATTTGGAACGTCTGCAACATGCAAAAGATTTGTTAAGCCGAAAAGTACCGAACAGAAAAATTTATACCCAAATTTGTGATGTACTGAATCAAGAAGCTGTTTATAAACTGGCTAATTTTGTTGCTTCTGAATTGGGGCAATGTGATTTATTGGTTAATAATGCAGGCCGTGGTTTTGTTGCTACGTTTGAAAAGACAACCTATCAGGATTGGAGAACAGAATTAGAACTTAAATTTTTCAGTCAAATCTATCCGATTGAAGCATTTCGGCATATGCTTTTACAAAGCAATCAGGGTGCAATCGTTGCTGTGAATTCACTTTTAGCCTTTCAACCAGAACCACATATGGTTTGCACTTCTGCTGCACGGGCGGGCGTACAGAATCTTTTAAAATCCCTTTCGGTTGAATTGGCGCCGAAGATACGTGTTAATTCAATATTGGTGGGATTGATTGAATCGGGTCAGTGGGAACGGCGTTTTGAATCTCGTGAAGACAAGAATCAATCAAGAGAAAATTGGTTTTCTGAATTAGCAGAAAAGCGGAAAATTCCAATGGGTCGTCTGGGTTTGCCGCAAGAAGCTGCGAATGCAATTGTATTTTTGGGTTCAAATGCTGCCCGTTATATTACGGGGACTTTTATTGAAGTATCTGGTGGATTGTCTAGATTTATTTAACAATAAATAACCATAGGAATTTATTATGGGTAAAGCATTTATCCAAAACCAACCAAATCATCAAATAATTCCCGTTGGAGATCATATCGCGAATTGGCTCCATGAAATTGGTGTAACGACAGTTTTTGGGGTTATTTCTATTCATAATATGCCTATTTTAGATGCCATATACCGACAAGGAAAAATACGTTTTGTTCCTGCTCGTGGTGAAGCAGGGGCAATGAATATGGCGGATGCTTACGCACGGGTTAGTCAAGGGCTTGGCGTTGTTATTACCAGTACAGGAACGGCAGCAGGCAACGCCGCCGGAAGTCAAGTTGAAGCTTTAACGGCTTGTTCCCCAATTTTACATATTACGACGCAAGTTGATCGAATGTTTTCTGATCGGGATCGGGCAGCTATTCATGATGTACCCCGACAGCCACAAATGTTAAATGGAATTTCCAAAGCTGTTTATCGCGTTTGGGAAGGAAGACAGGTGTTGAATATGCTATCCGCTGGAGTTAGCGAAGCACTTTCATCACCTTCTGGACCCGTGGTGGTTGAAATTCCTATTGATGTACAACGTGAAAAACTTTCATCTGATAGCAATTTGCCGTTGCCAAGCATAACAATGATCCAAACACCGGAAATACAATTTGATAAACTGGCAGCATTCGTCAAAGATTCCAAACGCCCCATGTTATGGTTAGGGGGTGGTGCGCATCAAGCAACGACAGAAGCATCCGAATTGGTTAAACGCGGATTTGCCGTTGTTACCAGTACCCATGGTCGGGCTATTGTTTCTGAAATTAATGATGCAAGTTTGGGTGCATTTAATATGACACCAGAGGCGCAATCCATTTATCAGCAATGTGATTTGATGATTATCGTGGGTTCACGGTTACGTGGAAATGAAACGCTGAATAATCAGATGCGATTACCAGAAAAAAGAATCCAAATTGATGCAGATGCTACGCAAGGGGCAAGAAATTATCCGGTTGATTTATTTATTCATGCCGATGCGAAATTGGCCTTAAAAGGATTATTGGATCGGATACCACAAAAATTATCGGTTGATCCTTCTTTTCTTGTCAAAGTAAAGCAAGCACGTGAACAATCAGAAAAGGTTTTGCTGGAAAAACTTGGCCCTTATGCGACATTTGCAAAAATATTACGGCATCATGTTTTTAAAGGAAAGCATCCTTTTGTCAGGGATATAACCCTTTCCAATTCTATTTTTGGCAATCGTTATGTCACTTTGGCTTCGCCGAATTTAGGGGTACATGCTTTGGGAGGAGGCATTGGTCAAGGGAACGCGATGGCTATTGGTGCTGCTCTGGTAAAAGGCTACCCCAAAACGGTGGCGTTAATTGGCGATGGGGGTGCCATGCTTTCTATTGGGGAATGGGCTACGGCTGTTGAAGAAAAAGCAAATATTGTTTTTATTTTGATGAATGATCAAGGCTACGGCGTTATCCGTAATATTCAGGATGCCCAATATGATGGGCGGCATTGTTATACTTTGTCGGTTATCCCTAATTTTTCGCTGATGGCTTCAAGTGTGGGAATGCCTTATTATAAGATTGATAATATTGATGAATTCGACGAAATCTTTTCTTCTGCTTTGCAAAGAGAAGGCCCTATTTTACTAGAAATTGATATGGTGCGTATTGGCCCGTTTGCTCAAGCTTTTAGTGGCCCACCGGCTGGTGCGGCTGGAGATAAATAAGTTTACGTTGCCTAAAAAATACCATTCATGGCGATATTATTGGTTAAATGGTGTGAAAACCATGATTTAAACAAAGTGGGTCGATATGAATCAGCTGGATAAATTCAACCAATCGGTAATGAAATATGATTTACCCCAAGGAAAGATTTATGTAGGAGGCATATGGAAAAAAGGTGGCGGTAATTCCATCCAATCTTATTTTCCAGCGGATCGGACAATCAATGGCGAATTAACGGGGGCCAATGATGCCGATATTGACCAAGCAATCGAATACGGACAAAAAGCGGTAAAAAATCCAGCATGGGCTAATCTTTTACCACATGAAAGAGCATCTATTCTCTATCGGATTGCCGAGGGAATTAAAAATAATGTTGAACGAATTGCATATATCCAGACAAGAGATACAGGCAAAACGCTAACGGAAACGCGTGCTTTGGCCAATAGTGCCGCGGGGACATTTCGTTATTTTGCAGCCGTTTTAGAAACAGCACAGGAAGCTTTGACTCCATCGCGTGGCGCTTATATGACGTTTTCGCGTTATGAACCGATTGGGTTGGTGAGTGCGATAACCCCTTGGAATTCACCAATTGCCAGTGATGCTCAAAAAGTTGCACCGGCTTTAGCAGCAGGGAATGCGGTTTTATTGAAACCTTCGAGCTGGAGCCCTTTGGTTTGTTTGGAATTGGCGCGAATTATTGATGAAGCGGGTCTGCCTAAAGGTTTGTTTTCTGCACTTCCAGGGAGTGGCAGCATTGTTGGAGAAAGACTGGTGACAGATCCTGCGATAGGGCGGATTTCCTTTACGGGGGGGACGAATGTTGGACATGAAATTGCTATAAAAGCCGCAAGTCGCTTTGTACCCGTTTCTTTGGAGTTGGGTGGAAAATCACCAACGATTGTCTTCGAAGATGCAGATATAAATATGGCGATTGCCGGTGTTCTGTATGGAATTTTTTCTTCTTCGGGTCAGTCCTGTATCGCCGGGTCGCGATTATTGGTACAAAAATCAATTTATCCGCAATTTGTAAAAAAATTGGTTGAGGCTACAAAAGCTTTAAAAATAGGTCATCCATTCGATCCACAAACACAGGTAGCACCATTAATTCATGACACCCATCGAATGGCTGTTGAAGAATGGGTGGAACGTGCTCGTCAGGAAGGTGGAAAGATTTTAACCGGTGGTATGCGTCCTAAGGGTGAAATCTATGAAGCTGGATGTTATTTTTCGCCCACAATTATTGAGGGTTTGCCAAATCATTCAAGCGTTTGCCGTGAAGAAATTTTTGGTCCTGTTCTTGTTGTAATGCCTTTTTCAGATGAAACAGAAGCCGTTACGATGGCAAATGATAATGCTTATGGGTTAGCTTGTGGTGTTTGGTCAAAAGACGTTATACGGGCCTTACGGGTTGGGCAGGCAATTACTACAGGAACCGTATGGGTAAATACTTATAAACAATTTTCCATTTCAACACCTTTTGGAGGCGTAAAAGAAAGTGGTTGTGGAAGAGAAAAAGGGATTGAAGGATTGCGTTCTTATATGAACCAAAAATCTTATTATATTGATACCAGTCAAAAACCGCTTGGATGGGTACGATTTCCATGATTGAAAATCCGCAGATTGCCATTATTGGATCAGGGCCAAGCGGTATATATACGGCTCAGTTTTTATTGAAAAAAATACCCGATTGTAAAATTGATATACTTGAACGTTTACCCACACTCTATGGTTTGGTGCAATATGGTGTAGCGCCAGATCATCAAAGTGCCAAGGCAATTACCCGTCAGTTTGATCGGCTGTTTGAAAATAAGTCAGTACATTTTTTTGGTGGTGTTGAAGTTGGCAATGCTATCCATCTAGAAGAATTAAAGAAATTATATGACATTGTTATCATTGCTTCGGGACTTTACGGAGATCGTCGTTTAGGTATTCAAGGTGAAAATTTGCCAGGCGTATTGCCATCGGGCCGTCTAACCCGATGGCTTAATGGATATCCAAATGAAGAATTGAAACCACTATTAGTGGGACCTCATTTGGTCATTATTGGGAATGGAAATGTCGCAATTGATGTTGCGCGTTTAATGGCAAAAACGGATCAGGATTTGATTAATTCGACGATGGATTTAACGCGTCATGCGCTTTTAGGAGGTGGAAAAGTCAAAACTATTGATATTATAGGAAGAGGTCTGCCAGAAGGATGTAAATCTGATCCATTGATATTAAGGGAATTAGCAAATATTCCCTATGTTCATTTAACTGTTGAAGGGAATTTAACACCCGATAACGAAGACAGCTTTCCGCAAATTGTAAAAAATCGTTTAAAAGTTTTACGTGAAATAAATAATATGGGTAAGCCGAATGCACCGTGTCAAATTTCAATTCGCTTTCAGCTTAAACCTATTGAGATTATTGGCGATAATTCTGTAAAAGCTGTAATTTTTCATGATCAAAATAAGAACATAAGGGAAATATCTGCTTCTGCTGTTGTTACAGCGATTGGTTTTTGTGATGCACCGGATACCGTAATTTCACGTGATCGATTTCGTATAAAAAATGAAGGGGAATTATCCTATAATCTCGGGGAAAATCTCTATAGTGTCGGTTGGTTCCGAAAAGGTCCAACGGGAACCATTTCTGAAAACCGGGTTGATGCCAAAGAAGTGGTGGAAATCATTTTTCGAGATCTTGAGCAATCTTTAAAAAATAAAGCAAAAGAGAAAAAAGGTCTTGCATCCGAAGAATTAGAGAAATTGCTTAAAGCCCGAAGGGTGCATTGGTTTGATTTTGAACAAAAAGAGGAAATGTCTCCGAATAAATCGCAAAATACTTTATGTTAATGCATAAATTACCGCATGTTATCACATTGAATCAGGAAAACCAGCTTATGAAAATTTTTATTCTTTATGGAACAGAAACAGGAAATTCGGAACTGTTTGCAGAGGATGTTCAAGCTGCATTAAAAGATCAGCACGAAGTTACCTTGGTTGATATGCAAAATGCGACATTGGACATGCTTTCACCAGAAAATGATTTAACCATCATCATTATTTCTACCTATGGTGAAGGAGAATACCCCACAAATGCGCAAGCTTTTGTCAAAATAATTCAAGATAAGCAACCTGATCTTCATGGTTGTCGTATCGCATTTTTTGGATTGGGGGATACCTTCTATACGGGGCATTACAATGTTTGTGTCAAGACATTACAAAAGCTGTTGACTGGATTAGGAGCGGAGCAAATAGGCCCTTGTGGGTTACACGATGCCTCAAGTGGTCAAATGATTGATGAACTGATGCAACCTTGGTTGGATGCCGTTTTTTCTGATTTAAAAAAACAATAATTTCGATCGTTACATCATTTTTTTCATCATGTTCTTTTTTTGTTTTATAATTTGATTATAAGTGCCATCTTTAAAAGTAAAAGGCCAATCCAGTGACGCATTATAAAAATCAAAATGCTTTCAGATTGATTGCTGGGTTATGGATAACGGGAGGATGGCTGCATTTTGCATGTTCTATTGTTAATCATGAAAGCTTTGCCCAGGCCCTACCGCCTTATGCGGCTGTCATTGGCGCAGAAAAATCTCAAAAAATGGGTGCTAAAAATGCTGGTTATCCATTGACTTTACAATATCTTGGAAAAGATGCAGGGCAATGGCTTAAACAACGCGGAATTTATCTTAATGGACGGATTTTGTCTCAACAACAATGGCAAGTATCGGGTGGTTTAAAAAAAGGTGGATTTTTTGAAGGTTTTATCGGAGCAGGGATTGATTTTGATTTACAAACCTTATTGGGAATTAGAAATGCCGTAATTCATACTTATGTAGGAAGTCTTCAAGGGCAACCTTATTATTCCATGACCGGAAGTGCATTAAATTACAACCGTGCATGGGTTTATGGTGATGAATTCCGTTTGGCAGAGCTGACATGGGAACAAACTTTTCTGGATAAGAAAATTAGAATTCTGGCAGGACGGAGTTCATTAAGTACAGAATTTAATTTTTCACCAACCTATTGTACTTTTGCTTATGCGGGTTGCGCCAATCCATCATTCTATATTTTCGATAAAAGTTCTGCGCCTTATTTAACCGGAACCTGGGGGACAACGATAAAATATAAACCGGTAAAAACGGTTTATATTAAAACGGGTATTTGGCAAACACAGTCCAGTTTAATGAAAAGGAATCACAATAATTGGCCCGGTAAAGATTGGGCATTTGGAGAAACGACCGGTATGGATTTACCAGTAGAAATCGGTTATGTCCGTGCTCCTATGAATTATCGTTATTCTGGACGCTATGATATTGGGGCATTTTGGGATACCGCACCCTATATTGATCAATATTATAATACCCAATGGAAGTCCCGCGGAATGTATGGGGGGATACCGAAAAAATTTAAAGGTCGTACAGGTATCTATTTACAAGCTGAACAGGTAATTTGGCGACCGAGTATGCAAGATTCCCAAGAAATTATTTTATTTGGTGGCGCGGATTGGCGTACCGGGGGTTATACCCCAATTCAGCATCAGGTATTTTTCGGGGTTCGGGATATCGGTTTTGGTACGATCAGTAAACATGATACAATCGGAATTCATTTCCAATATTTACAATTAAGCCAACGTCTAACTCGAAGGCTTGATGATACCTTTAAACATTCGGGATTTTCTGCACGATCCCAGCGTAATAAAGAATTTGGCCTAGAAATTGATTATGGCTTTGGCTTAGCACCGGGTATCCAACTCATGCCCTTTATGCATTATAGCTGGAACCCAGATCAACTTTATTCTGCTCATCCGAAACCTAATGTAAATCATGCAATGGTAACAGGATTGGTTTTTACCGCGCTTTTGAATCAGGCATTGGGTTTACCTCAAAAGTTCAAAGATCCTTTTTAAAAATCTTTTACGTAACGGAAAAAGGAAGGTCTTTTCCTGCATAAAAGTCTTTGATTGATTGAATAACCATTTTGCTTGAACGCAAAGTAGTTTCATAAGTCGAGCTGGCTGAATGAGTGGTCATAACGACATTATCCAATTGGAATAAATCTGGTGGCACATAGGGTTCATCCGTAAAAACATCGAGACCAGCCCCAGCAATTTTACCCTCCTTTAAAAACTGAACAAGGGTCATTTCATCAATGATACTTCCACGTCCAATATTTACTAAAAACCCTCGTTCTCCCAAAGCTTCTAGCACTTCTTGATTAACAGCATGATAGGAAGATTGCCCACCACTTGCTGCGATGATTAAAAAATCTGAATTTTGGGCAAGATCAACCAAAGAGGGAATAAATTCCCATGCGACTTCGTGGTGACAATGTCGCGCGGTATAGGAAATTTTCATATCAAAAGCCATTAATCGGCGTGCAATTGTTTTGCCGATAGGCCCCATACCCATAATGCCTACATTTTTATGTGTTAAAGACGTCCCTTGCCGAGGATAGCGCCCTTTTGTTACCCAATAACCCGCGCGAATATGACGGTCTCGGGCAGATATTTGGCGGGTAATATCTAAAAGTAACCCAATAGCGATATCAGCAACATCATCCGTTGAAGAATCACGGGCAATACTTACGCGTATATTCTTTTGTTTTGCTTTTTCTAAATCAATTGCATCCAGACCGATACCATGCACGGTAATAAGTTTCAGATGAGGCAGCGCATCAATCATTTGAGACGAAGCACCAATGGCGCCATTCGTTAACAATACTTCAATATTTTCCGGAACGTGGTCGTATGGAAATCCATCAAATGAAGCATGCGTGGTATAAAGCGTATCTAGTTCTTGCTGAACGCTTTTACTGACGGGGACAAGTTGTAATATTTCTGGTTTCATCTGCCTGTCCAATTGGTTTTTGGTTATAATCAATTATTATCTATTTTTGTGTTATCTTACTTGTATTATCTTAATGGATTGCATGGAATTA
This sequence comes from uncultured Commensalibacter sp., assembly GCA_945266285.1. Classification (GTDB taxonomy): domain Bacteria; phylum Pseudomonadota; class Alphaproteobacteria; order Acetobacterales; family Acetobacteraceae; genus Commensalibacter. Next base: position 68,308 of record CALYOP010000006.1, on the reverse strand, counting down.
TTGGAAAGCATTTTTTAATTTTGATGTGAACAATATGATCGGACTTGTTTTAGGCGGTGTACGCTCGGGTAAAAGTGTTTATGCAGAAAATTGGATTCAACAATATTCGGCACCTTGGATCTATTTAGCAACGGGACGTGCTTGGGATGAAGAAATGCAAAACCGTATTGCTAAACATCAGGAACGTCGTGATCATCAATGGGAAACTATTGAAGAACCATTAGATTTAGTGTCGATATTATCGAAAACGCAACAAAAACCAGTATTAATTGATTGCTTAACGCTTTGGGTAACCAATCTTTTAATGGAAGAACAAAATGTCGATCTTGCCGTAAATAGATTAGCAGATAGCTTGCATAAACATATGGCACCCGTCATTATGGTAAGTAGCGAAGTCGGTTTGGGTATCGTTCCTGTTAATCCTTTAGCACGACAATTCTGTGATCATATGGGAATGGTTAATCAAAAATTGGCAACCATTTCAGACAAAGTTACTTTTATAATAGCTGGCCTTCCCATGATACTTAAAGATTCAAATAAGATATAAGGAAAAAGCAATGGACGAGAATATTCAGCATAAACAGAAAATGCAAAAGCGGAAACAATTGCAAAGTGAAATATTGGCAACCAAAACCGAAGAAAAAGGGTTGCTGATTGTTTACACAGGTTCGGGTAAAGGAAAATCAACCGCGGCCTTTGGCACGATGTTTCGTATGGTCGGTTATGGCCGTAAAGTCGGAGTTGTTCAGTTTATCAAAGCGCCAGAATGGCAAACCGGTGAACGAAAAGCTGCAGAAGCTTTTTCAGGTTTAGTCGAATGGCATACGATGGGAGAAGGCTTTACTTGGGATACGCAGGATCGCCAACGTGATATTGATTCTTGTCGTAAGGCATGGGACAAAGCCAAAGAATTGTTAAAACGCGATGATTTGAGCTTGGTTATTCTGGACGAGCTGAATATTGCTTTGCGTTATGATTATTTGCCACTTGATGAAGTGTTACAAGTTCTTGGGCAACGACCAGCAATGCAACACGTCATTATTACGGGTCGTAATGCTAAAGCGACATTGATTGAAGCTGCGGATCTGGTTACAGAAATGACTTTGATCAAACATCCTTTTGATGCTGGGATTAAAGCACAAAAAGGCATCGAATATTAATGCCCAAGGCTTTGATGTTCCAAGGAACGGGGTCAAGTGTAGGCAAATCTGTACTGGTGGCGGGTATTGCACGTGCTTTGACGAATCGTGGATTCCGTGTACGTCCTTTTAAACCGCAAAATATGTCTAATAATGCGGCTGTAACCGCAGATGGTGGCGAAATCGGTCGTGCACAAGCCTTGCAAGCACAAGCATGCAGGGTTGAAACAAATATTCATATGAATCCGGTTCTCTTAAAACCACAAAGTGAAACGGGTTCACAAATTATCGTTCAAGGCAAACGATGGGGAAAAGCAAAAGCACGGGATTATCAAAATTTAAAACCGCAACTTTTTCCTTATCTTTTGCAAAGTTTTGAGATCCTAAGCAAAGATGCCGATATTATATTAATTGAGGGTGCAGGGTCTGCATCAGAAATTAATTTACGTGCGCATGATATTGCAAATATGGGATTTGCCCAAGCAGTACAAGTTCCAGTCATGTTAATCGGAGATATTGACCGTGGGGGCGTGATTGCCAGTTTAGTAGGAACCCACACCGTTTTAGATGAAAGTGACCGTTCGCTTATAAAAGGTTTTCTCGTAAATAAAATGCGGGGGGATTTGTCGCTTTTTACCGATACCATGTCATGGATTGCTCAAAAAACAGGATGGAGGGATTTGGGGTTGATCCCTTATTTTCCCGATTTACGCAATCTTCCTGCTGAAGATACAGTGGATTTAATGGCGCATTTTCAAAGAAATCAGTCGGAAAAGTTACAGATTGTTATTCCTTTATTACCCACAATTGCGAATTTCGATGATTTTGATCCGTTAAAACAAGAACAAAATATTCAACTTCATTTCATACCAATCGGTAAACCATTACCATTATGGGCGGATGTTATCCTCTTGCCTGGTTCAAAATCGACAATTGCGGATTTAAAGGCACTTTATGCGGCGGGTTGGGATATTGATCTGCGTGCTCATTATCGTAAGGGGGGGTATATTCTTGGCATCTGTGGGGGTTATCAGATGTTGGGACGTGAAATAATAGATCTCCATGGAATAGAAGGGCAGATTGAAACTGTCACGGGATTAGGTTTGTTGAATATTTCAACAGTTTTAGAAAAAGAAAAATATTTAACCCAGGTAAAGGGTCATTTAACGTTTAATAATGCGGCTTTTACAGGCTATGAAATGCATTTAGGACAAACAAAAATCAATGATTCTTTGCGCCCTTTTGCTTTTTTTGATGATAGAAGATGCGAAGGTTGTATATCATCCGACAGTCGTATTATCGGAACCTATTTACATGGTCTGTTTCATTGTGGCGAAGCGCGTCATGCGTTGTTGGCTTTGTTTGGTGCAAAAGGTAATAATAGAAATCATGACGAAATTGTCGATAAAACCCTTGATCAATGGGCGGAACATCTTGAACGATGGCTTTCAATAGAGGATATGATTGCGCTAGCATCAGAAATAAAAAAGCCCCCTGAAAAGTTTTCCAGAGGGTAAATGGGCTAGAAAGAGGCTAAATCGTTATTGAATAACAATTAAGCAGCAACTTCAGCATTTGAATCGATACCTTCCCGCGTGGGAATAGGTTTCTGTTCGATTTGTTGTGCTGACACGTTACTTATTGGTATGCTACGTTGTTTTAACGTATCTGGCAAGACAACTTTTAAAGATATTTGCAATAAGCCATTATTTAAGGTGGCATTTTCAACATGCATATAATCGGCCAGGATAAATTTGCGTTCAAAAGCACGTTGTGCAATCCCTTTATGAAGGTATTCGCTTTCTTTATCCTCTTTTTGGTCAACGATACGTCCTGAAATAGTTAACGTATTGTTCTGTGTTGTTAGTTCAAGATCTTCTGGTCCAAAACCCGCAATAGCCATACTTAATTCATAAGCATGTTCACCAATTTTCTTGATATTATAGGGGGGATAAGCGGTATCTGCCACATTACGTGACATGTTTCCCATGACATCGGCCAGGCGGTCAAAACCAATTGCTGTATGTAATAAGGGTGAAAAATCTAACATATTCATAAAACCTCCTAGGTTTAGCAAGGTAATAATCAGCACCTCTAAAGCGTGCTGGATTTGTATTCATTCAGAACCCTTTTGGCATTCTGATAATAAAAATATAGGATGGTTTTTTATCGTTACAAGGATGAAAGCGTAAAATTTTTAACGTATCGTAACTTTTTATTTTTTCGATAACTTGTTGTTTTTACATAAAAATATTGTGGTAATTGTCAAGAAAAATGCTTGAAAAAAACAGGCATTTCGAAATATTTTTAAACAATTCCGAATATCTTTTGCTCCAAGCATTTTGCGTCCTTGTCCCATCCATGGAGCCGATACCGTTTCTTCGGCATAATGTCGTGGGCCACCTAAATAAATATGAGCACCAAAGGCCATTGCGGCTTCGGGCCAACCCGCATTTGGGGAGCGATGTGTTTTTGCTTCTTTGGCAATTTGTGATCGTTTTTTGAATTGGTTACTTGCAAGCATAATCCAAAAAGCGGATAAACGTGAAGCAGGTAAATTGACCCAATCATCGACTTTGGCAGCCGCACGACCAAAATAACGATAACGTTGTGTGAAATGTCCAATCATACTATCGGCTGTGTTGATGGTTTTATAGATTACAAGTCCTGGAAAGCCACCAATGAAACTCCATAAGATGGGTGCGGTAATTCCATCAGAAAAATTTTCTGCCAAACTTTCAATAGCGGCCCTGCTAATACCCGATTCATCCAAACAATCCGTTTGACGTCCAACGATTTGACTGACGGCAAAACGTGCTTGTTTTATATCTTGATGTTCTAAAGCAATAGCTACGCATTCAACATGTTTGTAAAGTGATCGTTGTGCAATTAAAGTACTGGAAAGGGTTCCAAGTAATAAAGTTGATTTTGTAAAAGGCAAAAAACGATTGAACCCATTTGTTAACCCCAAGGCTAGACCAACAGGTAATCCAAGAATAAACCCAAGCGCAATTTTACCATTCTGTAGTTGTTTTTGTTCAGTTATATTGGGTTTATTAAAATAATCATCAAGCAAGCCAATCCATTTTCCAATCCCTACGACAGGATGGGGAATTTTATTATAAATCTTTTGAGGATCTCCAATAATGCTGTCAATAAGAATAGCAATCAGGGTCGTAAGTGAATTTTGATAAATTATTGAAGGCTTCATAAAGAAGTCATGACCTCTAATTTTCTTGGTATAAAAGGCGAACATCATGAGATAGCGCAGCACGACTATCTGGGCGTGTATAAAGCATATGACCGCCTTTATAAAGTTTGAGCGTAATACGATCACGGCCGACAGGCATATGTTCCATAATCCATTTTGAAGTAGCAAAAGGGCATACCAAATCAAAATAACCATGAGCGATAAAAAGCTTCATAGAGGGATTTAAGGCCATGAGTTTACGGAGATCGGATGTGCCTCTTACAATGGAAAAATCATGATCTTTGTAATCCCATTTGCTGTTAAGATGCATATTTAATAATTTATAAGTCATTGGAGACTTAAATTGTAATTGCTGCGCTGCATAACGGTCAAAGAAACTGCCGTAAATCCGACCGAAACCCGCTAAAATTGGTTCAGGACTATCATTATTATCAATACCCTCTGGGAAAGGATCATCAATGGATAGGGTCGCGTCATAAACGCTATAAAGTTTTCCATTACGGCTTCGAATAGCGTGTGCAGATGGATCAAGAACGCCACGATTTTGTGCAATAACAGTAATGGGTAAACCAGTTTTATTACTTAAATTTGCATAAAATGCTTCGGCTTCTTGTTTCTTTGCCGGTGGGTTAATCATAAAATGCAAATAATCATTCAAAGCATAATGATAAGCGTCATCTATTTTTTGTGTATTGAGTTGGTGGGTATTTTCCAGATGGGCAGCAATATAGGAAGGAATAATAAAAGCATCGGCTAAAGGATTATCGGTCAAATCAAGATAACCCATTTCAATGGTAGGAGAAATCATGATGATACCGTTAATGAGGATATTCTGATCCATCAAAAGCGCTTTGCAGACTTCGACGGATCGTATGCCACCATAACTTTCTCCAACAAGCCAAATCGGTGTGTTTGCTCGATGGTGATTGCTAAGCCAAAGTTGAATGGCTTGTGCAAATGTTTTGGCATCCTTTTTAGTATTATAAAATTCTTTTGCGGCTTCTTCTGGTTTGACCGATGATACGCTGTAACCCGTGTCGACGGCATCGATAAAAACCATATCGGTAAAGCTTAACCAACTATCAGGGTTAGGAACTTGTTTAGCATGAACACCATCGGCTGGATTATGATCGGGAAAGTTAATTACCTCTGGTCCAGCTACACCCAGGTTTAAATAAGCACTTCCTGCGCCGGGACCTCCATTAAAGAAAAATGAAATGGGTCGATCCTTTTTTAAAGGATTGTTTAATGTATAGGATACAAAAAACATTTTTGCAGTAGGTTCCCCATCTTTGTTTCTTAAAAGAAGGGTACCGGCTTCTGCGGTATAATCTATTGGCTTTTGATTAAGTATCAAATGATGATGGGTAATACTGTTTTCAGGCAGTAAATTAAACCAGCCTTCTTTATTACCATCATTATTATTCTTTTTTTCTAAAGCAGAAGCTGATGCTGTATCTTTTTTATTAGCAGCATAGCAATCATGAATCGGGTTTATCGTTATGAGAGAACCGCATACCAGAAAATAAAATAGGTATTTGCTATTTTTCCTACCCAATTTCATTCGTTGCTCCATTGCATTATTTCAATCTGTTTGTCATAAAAACTTGTAAAAATATTAAAATAATATTGCATCCAAAAGATTACCGATTATTAATGATGCCAGGATATATAGAAAAAACAGAATGTAACAATATTTAACATTTTTGAATAATCTTGCCTTAGTCCGGTCTGATTTTTGCCGTGCTTTATATTTAGATTATAACCATCTGCTAAAGATAAGAAAGAAGAGAAAATGATTTCAAAACATTTTATACTCTCTATGGGGTTATTAGCTGCTATAGGTGTTGGATCAACAATTTCCTCAGCAAATGCACAATTTTATCCCCCACAAGATCGTGCTGCACCACTTCCTCCTGATCCGTTGGATCGTTTGCAACGTGGTGAAGACGAAATACATAATCGGATTGTACAACGTAACCAGGCCATTCAGCAGCGTATCGATGAAAGAAATGCGCAGATAGATGAACAGCGTAGACGTTTCGATGATATGAAAAACTACGGCAAAGATCAGCGTGATGAATGGAAAAGACGCGCAGAAGAACGTCGCAGAGATTTTAGAGAACAAGGCGAACGACAACGCGAAAGATGGAGAGACATGCGCGATAACACAAGACGCGACATGCATGATTTTACCCATCCTTATCGCTCCCCAGATCAATATCGCCATCATCACTAATTACAATAAAATAAAAACACATAATAGGCTTCAGGTAATAAAAAAGGGCAAACTTTGGTTTGCCCTTTTCATTTTAGCTTTTACGAGAACGTCCTCGTTTTTTTAACGAAGATGAACGTGCTGAACCTTTAGCAGGTATTCGAGAAGATTTCGTATTTGGTTTCTTTCTTGGGCCGGTGCTTTTGTTTGGTGCACCTGAAGCAGGATAAATTTTTACCTCTTCATTGTTTGCACGGCTAATTTGTTGTTTGAAATCGTCTGCACATTTCGCAGCAATTTCGAAACGTGTGAATTGATCAGAAATACGGATATCACCAATATCGCGCTTTTGAACTTTTCCCACCTTACAGATTAAGGGGATTAACCATTTTGGATCGGCCTTATTTTTACGGCCAACCGGGATTTCAAACCAGCTACTATTGGACATGGATTCACGGGTTGGCTTATTCCGTGATGGAGAAGATGCTTTGTCTCTTGAACGTTCATTACGAATAGATGAACGGCGGCTTTCCAAATTGACTGGCGTAATTTCTTCGGGGTAAGGCATGGTTGAACGGTAAAGGGAAATCACAGCCTTTGCCAAATGTTCAAGAGAGAAATTTTCGGTTAATTGTTGAATAAGGGGCTGATCTTCTGTTGTAATATCTTCAGGATTAGCAAAAGCAGAATAGCTAAGCAGCCGTTCATTATCTTTATCACGGATGGACTGAATGGAAGGTGCATTTCCCCATGTTGCCGTAACACGGGCCATAGAAAGTAAACGTTCTGCACGTCCGCGTTGGTTATTTGGAACGATAACACAACAAACCCCTTTACGACCGGCCCGTCCCGTACGACCTGAACGGTGAAGCAAAGTTGCTGGATTGGTGGGTAAACTTGCATGGATTACCAAATCTAATGTTGGTAAATCCAGGCCACGAGCAGCAACATCCGTAGCTACACAGACTTTTACCTGACCCGTACGTAAGCTTTCAATCGCATGGGTTCGTTCATCTTGTCCTAAATCACCCGATAAAGAAACGGATGAAAAACCGCGTTCCAGTAACGCCGTATGCATATGGCGAACCATTTCACGGGTTGCACAAAAAATCATTGCTGTAGGGCTATCGATATAACGCAGCAGATTGACAATAGCATTATCAATTTCCCGAGGGGCTACGACTACAGCACGATATTCGATATCGCGATGTTGTTGTGCTGAAGAAATTGTATTAATGCGCAGTGCTTGTTTCTGATAATTGCGAGCAAGCGATTCGATTTCCTTATCAATTGTCGCAGAAAACAATAATGTTCTGCGATTTTCTGGGGTGGTAGAAAGCAATTCTTCCAACTCATCCCGAAAACCGAGGTCCAGCATCTCATCGGCTTCATCAAGCACAATAACTTTTAGTGATGATAAATTGAGATGACGTCTACGGATATGATCGCATAACCGACCAGGTGTTCCGACAACAATATGACATCCACGTTCCAGGTTTTGTGTTTCCTTACGGACATTCATACCCCCGATACAGGTAATAATTTTTGCTTTTGCTTCATCATAAAGCCATGTGAGCTCTTGATGAACTTGCAATGCAAGTTCACGGGTTGGCGCAACAATTAATGCCAAAGGATTCGTTGCTGGGCCAAAGCTTGCTTTATTTCCTAATAGGGTTGGGGCCATGGCCAGCCCATAAGCTACCGTTTTTCCAGAACCGGTCTGTGCCGATACCAAAAGGTCTTGTCCATTAAGGCCTTTTTCTAAAACAGATTGTTGAACAGGCGTTGGTGTTGTGTATCCCTTAAGCGCTAGGGCACGGGACAAAGCTGGATTGATTTGAGTAAACGGCATAAAAAGATCCGGTAAAACGCTTTCTTTCTATTGATTAGAAAGATCAGATGTGGGTAATTGAAGTGAAGCAAATACTGCTTTTTCTATGAAATGAAAAAGAGGTAATTCTCAAGCATATTGTGGTGAATCACGTTTATCAGTAAAAAAAATCGTCAGTTCCTACCCAACGAAAGTTTATTGAACCAATTAAGTAGGAAACCAACCAAATTGCTGAATATTTAATTTATTTTAAAATATAGTCAAGAAACTATTCCTGCGAATCTTTAGAAATTGATCAAAAAGGCCATGAAAATGGAAAAAATTAAAATGAAATGAGCTATAATCTCGCATTTTTTCACTGTTCTGCGTTATAAAAATCGCGAATAAATAGGTATGGATTATCATGCTAATTTTCTGCAAACAGCATTTAAACATGAACGCGATTTTTGGAAATATTAGCGACGATAGATAACGCTATTCTAGGATTTTTTAATCAGGATTTTCGCCCAATAACGCTATATACGGTGTCTTTCCAGATTTTATGATCTGTTGGGGGATGGACTTCTCCTTTATCGCGTTCAACAAATCCAGCCTCTTCTAAAAGTAGGTAAATTAGTCTTTGGCGGTCTTCTGTATTTAATGCTTGCCATAAAGCCGTGGCACGTATGGGAAGGAAACGATCAGTAAAAGTAATTAAAATACAACCTCCGGGCTTTAATATACGAAAAGATTCTTTAAATATAGCTTGAGGCTTGCGCAGATATTCGAAAGTACAACATAAACAAACGGCGTTAATACTTTCATCAGGTAGCGGAATTTGTGGAGATTGATTAATATCTTCTACAATTTGCTTGGTTAAAATAGGATTTTCCTGTAAGGCTTCTTTAGAGATATCCAATCCAATAACTTCCTGGAATGGTATATCATTAGGCAGATGGCTGTTCCGACCACACATTAGATCAAGGATAGTATCGCCTTCTTGTAAAAAAGTATGATATAGAGTTTCAACAGCTTTATAACCACCGACATCCATTAAGGATAAATGTGGATGGGCTGTGTAATACGCTAAATCAGTATCGTTACCAGCAATTTCAAAAGCGCGGGGATGAAAATTTTGTAAGCTGCTCATGGTCTAAAGATTAGATTTTTATTGTTCATTGATCAACGGTTCAGGAAAGAATTTATTCTAAAAAAATAATGAATATTCCTTTTTATAAAATGCACGGTATTGGCAATGATTTTGTCATTATCGATAATTGCGCCAAAAACATCTCGTTTACCGAACGGCGTATATCGGCTTTATGTGACCGCCGTTATGGCATAGGCTGCGACCAATTGGTAGTTTTATCTGCTGCCAGAGATGAATCCGCGGATATTTATGTCCAGTTTTTCAACCCTGATGGTAGTGAATCCGGCGCTTGTGGTAATGCATCACGTTGTGTTGCAGCATTGTTGCATGAGAAATTGGACAAGAAGAATATTCTTCTTCAAACCAATGCTGCTTTGTTATCAACAGAAATTATCGACAATAAAACGGTTAGTGTTGATATGGGAGTTCCAGGGTTAAAGTGGCAGGAAGTACCTCTTAGTCAAGATATCGATACATTGCATCTGCCGATTTCTGGTGATCCCGTTGCTGCATCAATGGGTAATCCACATGTAACATTTTTTGTTGATGATCTATCAACAGTTGATCCCGTTTTTTGTGGTCAGGTCCTGGAAAATGACCCCTTATTTCCAGAAAAGGCCAATATCGGTTTTGTGCAGATGTTGGATCGTCAAAGCATGCGTTTACGTGTTTGGGAACGGGGTGCGGGTTTAACTTTGGCTTGCGGATCGGGTGCTTGTGCTTCGGTTGTAAATGCTGTGCGCCGTGGTCTTGCGGATCGTGAATGTTTGGTGAAAATGGATGGAGGAAGTCTAACGATTTATTGGCGTGAAAAAGATGATCACGTCATCATGACTGGCCCAGCTGTCCTATCTTTCTCCGGTAATTTTAATCAGGATACCTATCCTCTATGAAGTCTGAGGACGATAAAAAGCCTCAAATCATAACCTTTGGCTGCCGACTAAATCGCTATGAAAGTGAAGTAATCGGTCGGCATGCCGAACCATTAAATAATGTGGTTGTGGTCAATACTTGTGCAGTAACAGCCGAAGCCGAACGCCAAGCCAAACAAGCAATTCGGCGTTTGCATCGTAATAATCCCAATCTGCGTATTGTTGTAACGGGTTGTGCGGCTCAACTTGATCCTGAAAAATGGTCATCTTTGGAAGGGGTGCAACAGGTTTTAGGCAATGAAGACAAGTTAGAGGCAAAAAACTGGACAGAATCGAGCTTGGCTTCTGGTAACCAAGTATCGGATATCATGGCGGTTCGCATAAGTGCCGCACAATTAGTAACAGATTTTACAGGTCGGACACGGGCCTTTGTTCAGATTCAACAAGGCTGTGACCATCGTTGTACATTTTGCATTATTCCTTTTGGACGTGGTCCATCACGTTCTGTCAGTATTGCTGGCGTTGTTCAGCAGGCACAGGCTTTGGTTGAAAAGGGATATAAAGAGATTGTTTTAACCGGGGTTGATATTGCATCTTGGGGAAAAGATCTATCCGATCAACCGGTACTGGGTCATTTATGTCGTGATGTGTTAAAGCAAGTTCCTAATTTGGAAAGATTGCGTTTATCTTCTATTGATCCGATAGGTGTTGATCCAATACTTTGGGATTTGCTGGCTTCTGAACATCGGCTTATGCCGCATTTGCATTTATCGGTACAAGCCGGATGTGATATGATTTTAAAACGGATGAAACGACGTCATTTAACATCCGATGTCCAGAAAGTCGTTGATCAATTGCGGAAAATTCGACCCGATATTGGTCTTAGTGCTGATATTATTGCGGGTTTTCCAACAGAAGATGATCGGTTATTCAAAGAAACTTTTACCTTTTTAGAACAACAGGCCTTTCCTTATTTACACGTATTTCCTTATAGCGAACGAAAAGGAACGCCGGCTGCCAAAATGCCTGCCGTACCAGTTGAAGTGCGTCGGGAACGCGCAGCTCAGCTAAGGAAGCTTGGCAAACAGGCAGCAGAACATTATCATCAATCCTTAGTTGGAAAATCTATTCGTTTACTGATGGAAAATCCCGAAGGTGGCCATTCAGAACAATTTGCAATGACGCGCCTACAAGGACAGGCAGAACCTGGTGAAATTGTTCTAGCACGTGTGGTTCATGGTAATGCGGATGAAATAATAGCGGAAAGAATATAATGGCTCTTGGTTTTTTCTCTCGCCTTAAAGAAGGATTATCACGTTCTACCCAAAAATTGGGTAATAATCTTACTTCAGTTTTTACCAAACGCCGTCTTGACGAAGAATCGCTTGAACAACTTGAAGAAGTATTAATTAGTGCTGATCTAGGGTCTGAAGTTGCCGAAAACGTCATTGATACGTTTCGAAAAACACGCTTTGGCGCGGAAGTTACGGATGAAGAAGTAAAAACAGCATTGGCTTCTGAAATTGCCAAAGTATTAAGTCCTGTTGCAATTCCATTTGAACCCAATCCCGAATTAAAACCGCATGTGGTCTTGATGGTGGGCGTTAATGGGACTGGAAAAACAACCACGATTGGTAAGATGGCACGCTTTTTCGGTGAACAAGGCAAGAAAATCATGATGGTGGCTGGCGATACATTCCGCGCTGCTGCTGTTGAACAATTACAGATATGGGGTGAACGGGTAGGAGCTCCAGTAATTTCTGGAAAACCCCAGGCTGATGCGGCGGGGCTTGCTTTTGAAGCATTAAAACGTGCCAAAAACGAACAGGTTGATTTACTGCTTATTGACACGGCGGGCCGGTTGCATAACAAAGGCGCATTAATGGAAGAGCTGGCAAAAATTATTCGTGTCATACGTAAATTCGATGAAACAGCACCCCATTCGGTTTTGTTGGTTTTGGATGCTACGACGGGACAAAATGCTATTGAACAAGTTCGCGTATTTAAAGAAATGGTCAATGTTTCGGGCTTAATCATTACCAAACTTGATGGAACAGCCAAGGGGGGGATTGTGGTGGCATTGGCTCAGCAATTTCAATTACCTATTCATGCCGTGGGTGTGGGTGAACAAGCTGAAGATCTGCGTGATTTTTCTGCTGAGGAATTTGCTAAGGGTTTAGTAGGCGATTCCGTTAATTTATCAACAGTAGAAGAAAAGACACCAACGGAATAAAGTTTAAAATTATCAGATTTTATTTATCGAAATGGTTTCAATAGCAATAATTGAAACCAACACGCTGTTTTAATGGTTAATTGATCAAAGCAATATTGATGACAAATAGGCGTTACTTCAAAAATTAGTTCATGACGGCCTATTACATCAATATTTGAAGTAACTTATTATAACCAACAAAGTATTTTTTTTAAAAAATTTCTTATGTAATAAAAAGATAGCCCTGCTTTATCTTATTTCAGAAATCTATACGGCAATTTTCTGCAAAGATAAAAGATTTTAAAGAGCAAAATATGCCCCTTAATCGATCATTGCTTGGCTATCCATTGTTTGATTTCATTGTGTGTTATTTTGAATTCGCTGCGGTATATGGATCGTTGGAGGTAGCGTAGAATTTTTGTGAAACATCTTGTCTACAAAGAACGAAGCAATGACAACGATAACAGCAAGAATAAAAAATTTTAAAAGATGAATAGGAAGACTAAAGGTTTTCCCTTTTTTGGCAGCTTCTTTTTTTGCAAGGGGAATAAGTGCAAAACACAAAATAACGATCACAATTAAAAAAATCATATAGTCAACCATTAAGCTATAAAAATCAATGGTTAACAATTATATAATATTTAATCTGGTTCTACTATAGAAATTATTTCAATAATTGAATGTCATAAAACAAGGACCTGTTAAAAAACAGACCCTTGGCTTTTAATCTAATTTAATCGTTTTATTAAAGTGGTGCTGCAGTCTGAGCAACTTCCGTCAAGGCCAGAATACCTGGTAAGATTTTACCTTCTAACCATTCCAAAAATGCTCCACCAGCTGTTGAAACATAAGATATGTCATGTAACACACCGGCATGTTTCAATGCGGATACGGTATCACCACCTCCGGCGATACTTTCCAATTGCCCAGCTTTGGTAAGGCGAGCAGCTTCCTGTGCCACAGCAGTCGTTGCTTTGTCGAAAGGCGCAACTTCAAAAGCACCCAAAGGTCCGTTCCAGACCAGGGTCTTGAGCTGTGCCAGTTCTTTCTTTAATAATGCAACGGTTTCTGGACCAACATCCAACATCATTTGATCAGCAGGAATGTTTTTCACTGATACCGTTTGCGTTGCTGTGTTTTCTTTGAATTCAGCAGCAACAACGGCATCCACAGGAAGAATGATTTTGCATCCACGACTGGTTGCTTCTTTCAAAATATCCCGGGCTGTGTCATGCATTTCCTGTTCTTGCAAAGACTTACCGACGTTAATACCTTGAGCAGCCAAAAACGTATTGGCCATAGCGCCGCCAATGATCAAAACATCAACCTTTGAAATCAGATTGGAAAGCAAATCCAATTTGGTTGAAATTTTGGATCCACCGACAATGGCACCAACAGGACGTTTTGGATTTTCCAAAGCGATGTTTAATGCATTGAGTTCGGCTTCCATTAACCGGCCGGCAAAAGAAGGCAGAAAATGCGTTACCCCTTCGGTTGATGCATGTGCACGATGGGCAGATGAAAAAGCGTCATCGACATATACATCAGCAAGTTCAGCCATTTCCTTGGATAAAGTGGGGTCGTTCTTTTCTTCTCCGGGGTGGAAACGAGTGTTTTCCAACAATAATATGTCACCATTTTTCATGGCATTGACGGCTTGTTGTGCATCTGGCCCAACACAGTCATCAGCAAAAGCAACCGGTTTACCCAGAATTTTTGCCAAAGCTTCTCCAACGGGACGCAATGACATTTCGGGAACCCGTTTTCCTTTGGGGCGTGCAAAATGACTAACAATAATTACCTTGGCGCCCTTATTCGCTAATTCACGAATAGTAGGTGCCAAACGCTCAAGACGGGTTGTATCAGAAATCTTGCCATCACGTACCGGAACATTCAAATCCCCACGCAATAAGACACGCTTTCCATTACAATTCAAATCATCAAGCGTTTTAAAGGATTTCTTTTCAACCATTATTTGATGTTTCCGAAGTGAACGGCAGTATCGGTCATACGAGTAGAAAAGCCCCATTCATTGTCATACCAACCTGCAACACGGATTAATTTGCCATTATCAATAAGGCTGCTTTGTGTTGCGTCAAAGGTGGAAGAAACAAAAGTATGGTTGAAATCGGAACTGACCAAAGGTTTGTCATTATAAGCAAGAATACCTTTGAGTGGACCGTTTTCAGCAGCTTTTTTGAAAGGTGCATTCAGTTCTTCGATTGAAGCTGGTGCTTTTGTTGGGACAAAATCAAATGCAACAAAAGAAACATTTGGTGTTGGAACACGAATAGCAACGCCGTCCAATTTGCCTTTAAGTTCAGGAATGACCAACGCAACAGCCTGAGCAGCACCCGTTGTGGTTGGGATAATATTTTGTGCAGCAGCACGAGCACGGTGTAGATCTTTGTGTAATGTATCAACAGTACGTTGGTCACCAGTATAAGAGTGAATGGTCAACATGCTGCCACGTTCGATTCCAAAGTTATCCCATAATACCTTGGCAATAGGTGCAAGGCAGTTTGTGGTACAAGATGCGTTTGAAATAACGGTCATATCTTTTGTAATGACGTTCTGGTTAACGCCATAGACAACGGTTGCATCGACTTCTTTACCAGGAGCCGAGATCAGAACTTTACGAGCACCGGCTTGTAATAGATGAAGTGCATCTGCTTTTTTAGTAAAGCGTCCGGTGCATTCCATAGCAACATCAATGCCTTGCAACGGTAATTTAGTAGGATCGGGTTCAGCAGTGATTTTAATTGGACCCAATGTGCGACCGTCATGGGTTTTGATGATCATGTTATTACCTTCGACTTTCATATCGGCAGGTAGACGACCATGAACCGTATCATAGCAAAGCAGATGCGCATTCGCTTCAGGGCTGCCAAGATCGTTGATGACTGCAACTTCGGCATCGGTACGACCGGTTTCAATGATACTGCGTAAAACCAGACGGCCAATACGTCCAAAACCATTAATCGCAACTTTTATAGCCATAATATTTATTCTCCCAATCGATTGTAATAAACTCTTCGCAATGTATCTAATCTATTAATTTCTATTTCAAAAAAAGATCATCAGAAAATGATTATAATGTGAAAACGAATAAAAAAGTAACGATATAAATGTCTTTGCAATTTGCAAAATGAATTTCTAAAATAAGTTTAAAAATATTTATAATATAATATGAATAACATTTTATAAATGCTTCGAAAATTGAGAATGAAATGATCAAAATTTAATTTTTCAACAGGTCATGTTGATTCTCGATTTCCAAACCAATTTGACTATAACATAAATTTGAACTTCTGCTAGCAAATAAGCTTTACCTTCTTAGCTTTTGCAAAAATACCTTAATGTTGCTTTATTTTATGCGTGTTTGATGTCACGAGGAAAAGAATATATATAGAAAAATGTTTTTTCCCTCTTGCCGTTCGTAACAAATGTTGTAACAGACAATATATGTCTTGTGATCGTCGTACCCTTTTTGTTGCTTTTGGTGGATTATTTTTGCTGAACGCCTGTAAATTGGTGGATCAGCGAACATTTAATCCAAAAGCTGGACGTCGTCCGTTACCTTATATACCGCCTGCTCCTCCACCAGTACCACCACCGGCACCGCCGATTGAAATTATTGAGAATACGGATAAAGGTCAGTGGTTGGGACCCTTGAAGCAGCTTGTAAAAAATGCATTGTCACGTAAAGCAGATGCTATGTTTATGGTGACGGCTGTTATTCCTACAGGTCAAAGTCCAGATGAACAGCAAAAAAGCCTGTTGCGATTAACAACGGGGGATGCTCAGGAAATTGCAAAAGCGATTATTGATGCCGGAGCATCCAGTGAACAGGTACAGATTGCTGCGAAGACTGATGGTTTTGTAAAGAAGAATGTTATCCGCGTTTATATCCAGTAATTTTATTTTTAAACCAGATAAATATAAGTTAACATTTTACTTACTTTTACAGTAAATTCTATTTCTGAAACATGAGTGATTTTTGATCACTTCATGTTGTGAAGAATATAATCCTTTTTCAGGAGTCCGTTAAGGTGCATAGTAGTTCGTCCTCTTCTCATCCTTTTTATGCTTATTGTCGAGAGAAGCTACAGGAAATTGAACAACAGGGACGATATCGTCGTTTTACCCCGCTCAGTCGTCAATCTGAACATTATCCTGTTTACGATAAAAATACAAAAGACCCCCAAAAAACAACGCCAGTTGTTGTATGGTCTTCGAATGATTATTTGGGTATGGGTGTTGAACCTGAAGTCATGCAGGCTGCTATTGATGCAATTAACCACTATGGGGCTGGTGCAGGGGGAACGCGTAATATTGCCGGAACCCACCCGCTTCACGCTGCATTAGAAGCGGAGCTTGCTGATCTACATGGAAAAGAAGCAGGGCTTTTATTCGTATCTGGTTATGTTTCTAATCAAGCAAGTCTGCAAACGATTTTAACCAGTATGCCCGGTTGGATCACTTTTTCAGATCAACAGAATCATGCATCCATGATTGCAGGTATCAAAGGGGCACGTGGTTCAAGCTGTGTTATTTTTAAACATAATGATCTGCAAGATCTTGAAGAAAAACTGGCATCTGCTCCCAAGGATGCTCCCAAATTGATTGCATTTGAGAGCGTTTATTCAATGGATGGTGATATTGCTGATATCAAAGCGATTTGTGCTTTGGCTAGAAAATATCAAGCATTGACTTATCTGGATGAAGTACATGCGGTTGGTCTTTATGGCAAACAGGGCGGCGGTGTTTCCGAAAGGGATCAGGTTGCCCAAGAAGTCGATATTATCGAAGGGACATTAGCCAAAGGGTTCGGCGTTCATGGGGGTTATGTTACCGCCAGTCGAGACATTATCGAATTTTTACGTTTAGCTGCATCAGGTTTTATTTTTACAACGGCCTTGCCGCCCTCTATTGCCGCCGCAGCCTTAGCCAGCGTTCGTCTTGTCCGCCGTCAGAATTGGCGTCGTGAAAAATTATTTGAACGCGTCAATTGTTTCCGTCAAAAATTACGTCAAGCGGGCATTCCTTTTATGCAGACTGAAAGCCATATCGTGCCGGTCATGATTGGGGATGCTGAATTATGTAAAGAAATCAGCCGTCGTTTGTTGGAAGAATATCATCTTTACGCAACGCCAATTAATTATCCAACGGTGCCACGGGGTACTGAACGGCTAAGATTAACGCCAAATCCATTTCATACCGATGCGATGATGGATGATATGGTTCATGCTTTAAAACAGCTTCTTCCTAAACAGGAAACGGCTCAGATTGTTGCTAAAGCAATGGCTTAATTAAATTACAGGGGCAGATTAAATTAAAATTGCCCCTGTAAAATATTATTATTTTTTATCGAGTTGGAATTGTTTGACCATATTATCATGGCTGATGGCGCCTGGAATGATCTTGCTTCCATTAACGACAAAAGCAGGTGTCCCATCAATAGCTAATGAACGCAGTAGCTCAACATTGCTTTTCAAAGCATTGGTAATTGAAGATGCTTTCATATCCTTTTCAAGCAAATCGGCATCAAGACCTTGTTCCTTGGCGATGGCTTTGATCGCATCCATTGATGAGACCTCTTCATTGCTTTTCATCAAACCATTCATCATCCGCACGTAACCATTCTGACGTGTTGCTGCGGTAATAGCCTGTGCTTGTAAGTAACTGGTTTCTCCGAGGATAGGGACAACTTTTAGGATCACATGAACATTATTGTATTCTTTAAGCAGTGTGGTCAAATCGCTGAGGGCTTTTTTACAATAAGGACAACGGGGATCGTAAAATTCAACAACCACATTTTTGGCATTTGGATTACCCATAGAGCCATCCGTTGACTGAAGTTGTTGCAAGAATTCTTTTTGTTCGTTGAGCCTTTTGGTACCTTCTTCTTGTTTTTTCAGTTCTCTGGAGTTCTGGACCGAAACAACAGCTTCTTCCAGAATGGTGGGATCATCCTTTAATGCCTGTCGGACAATAGCGATAATTTCTTTTTGTTGTTTAGGGGTAAAAGAATCCGCAGATATAGTTTGATGTTTTGCTATAGACGGATTATCAGCCTTTACTGCATGAAACGGCATCGTAAAAAGTGTTGCCATACCAAGGGTGGTCATCAGTTTTAGACGGTTAAAAGGAAAAAATATTTTCACAAATTATCTCCAGATCATAGTACCAGGTTCACGATATTGATAGTATTTTGAAATTCAACAAAGTTAATGCAGAATTACAGATTGTTGTATTATAAGAAAGAAGTTAAAGATACATTAAGTAAACAGGATAACCCGATCCTACGGTCAGAGTGAAACTATTATCTGCTTATCAATCGGAGAACAACCGCGTGACAAAGCGTCGTTATACCAAAACAAATTTTCAATTTTCTAACCATAATCATAAAGTATTTTCGGTGATGTCAAATCAATATGAGAATAAAGCGGCTATGTTCAAACGTTTTGGAAGTCTGATTACGAGTTCCATTTTTGCGCTTTCCGTGACTGCTTGTGGTGGTGGCAGTCCACCAAAAGTAATGCCGATTGGAGGGGGCGATCGTATTAGCGGTTATGTTGGCAATGTTGCTGCAGATGAACCACAAGCAGCCATCGTTGCCAAGAATGTTCTGGCACAAGGAGGTAACGCAGCCGATGCCGCAGCGGCATTGGGATTCGCATTGACCGTTACATTACCTTCTCGAGCTTCGTTAGGGGGCGGAGGGGCTTGTCTTGCTTATCGTCCTGGTGAGGATGCACGCGCTTTTCTGTTTCTGCCACAACCCGTTAATACCAAAGCTGAACGTCCTGCCGCTATTCCTATGATGGCCAGAGGACTTTATCTTATGCAAGCCGCTTATGGACGTTCGGATATTGATGATATTTTACGTCTGATTAGTGGGATGGCTCAAAGAGGGATTACCGTTTCAAATGCCTTTGCACAGGATATTGCTGCGGTTCAAGGTCCTTTGTTTTCAGATCCCAATATTCGGAAAATCTTTTCTCGTGAAGATGGTCAGCCTATACAGGCCGGTGACCTGTTGTCTCAACCGCGTTTGAAATTGGTTTATGATCGTTTAATTACTGCTGGAATCGGTGATATCTATATCGGTGCTTTGGGCCAAAGCTATGCCAAGGGATCGGAAATGGCTGGCGGTGGGCTGAAATTCGAAGATATGCGAAATGCATTGCCTGTCGAAGTATCAGCATTGTCATTAAAACAAGGTAATCAGAATTTTTACTTCTTGCCACCTCCTGCTGATGGTGGATTGGGGATGGCTATGGCTTGGCGTGCTTTATCGAATGGTCAAGGGGACGCGAATAGTGTCGCACAAAATGCTGTTGGACAATGGCGTGCTTCGCATTCGGTTGTTTATACCAAACAAGATAGCAATGATCAGCAAAAACAGGCTCAGGCTGTTCTTGATGAAGGGAATACAGGTTCAGGAAGCTTGCCCGTTTTACCGGCTTCTACGGCTTTTACCGTTGTCGATCGTAATGGTCAGGCGGTATCCTGTGCTTTAACGATGAATAATTTGTTTGGTACTGGTCGTGTTGCAGGTACGACCGGAATTATCATGGCTTCTTCACCGCAAAGAACACCAATTCCTATGTTGACTTCTGCAATTGTTAGTTATGAAAACCGCTTTCAGGCAGCAATCGGTGCTTCGGGACAACGGGATGCAGCGGCGGCGGGTGCTGAAACCCTATCGACTTTATTAAATAGTTCAGAAAAAGAAGATGGACAGGTTGCGCACGCTGGTACTCCACAGGGACGCGTTAATGCGATTTATTGTTCCAGAGGATTACCTGGAGATAGTAACCGTTGTCACGCCTATACGGATCCACAAGGGGCAGGTATTGCATTGAATCAATGATTTTTAGGGTTTTTGGGTAATACTGAAAATTCGGTATTATCCAGGGTTTAAATTCACAATTAGTCATTGAATTTTCAGAAAAAAACACAATTTATAGAAATATAAAATCAAGCCAAAAAATAACAAATTGTAGGTGAATTTCATGGATAAAGATAAAGCACTGGAAGGTGCGCTTGCGCAGATTGAACGCTCTTTTGGAAAGGGTTCAATTATGCGCATGGGTGAAAAGCCGAATGTGCAGGTAGAAACGATTTCAACCGGTTCTATTAGCTTGGATATTGCGCTGGGCATTGGTGGGGTTCCACGGGGTAGAATTATTGAAATCTATGGCCCGGAAAGCTCTGGTAAAACAACCATGGCGTTGCATGTTATTGCTGAAGCCCAAAAATTGGGGGGCAATTGTGCATTCGTGGATGCAGAACATGCTTTGGATCCAATTTATGCGCGTAAACTTGGGGTTGATATTGAAAATCTATTGATTTCGCAACCTGATGCTGGTGAACAAGCACTGGAAATTGCAGATACGCTTGTTCGTTCGGGTGCTATTGATGTTCTGGTCATTGATAGTGTGGCAGCATTGGTTCCTCGCGCCGAGCTAGAAGGCGATATGGGTGATAATCATGTCGGATTACATGCCCGTTTGATGAGCCAGGCTTTAAGAAAACTAACCGGTTCGGTTTCGCGGTCTAATACCTGCCTTATTTTCCTTAATCAGATTCGTCAGAAGATCGGCGTTATGTTTGGTTCTCCTGAAACGACAACCGGTGGGAATGCTTTGAAATTCTACGCTTCAGTTCGTTTGGATATTCGTCGTATTGGACAGGTCAAAGATAAAGACGAAGTTATCGGAAATCAGACCCGTATTAAAGTTGTCAAAAACAAAATGGCGCCTCCCTTCAAACAGGTTGAATTTGATATCATGTATGGGGAAGGAATCAGCAAAACGGGCGAAATTATAGATCTTGGCGTCAAGGCTGGAATCGTTGAAAAATCCGGTTCATGGTTTTCCTATGATAGCCAGCGCGTTGGTCAAGGACGTGAAAATGCCAAACAGTTCTTACGGGATCATCCTGAAATCGCTGACAAAATCGAAAAGCGTATTCGGGAAAAAGCGGGTGTGGTCAGTGATGCCCTAATGATGTCCGATGAACAAAATGGTAGCGAAGAACTCGCACTGGAAAGCTAGGGCTAAAGATTTTTAGGTCTGATAAAAATCAGACCTAAGAATTTTATTCGACTTCAAACATTGCTTCAACTTCAACGCATGCGCCTAAAGGTAGTGATGCTACTCCAACAGCAGCACGGGCGTGGCGTCCTGCATCACCGAAAACTTCAACAGCAAGATCAGAAGCACCATTAATGATGGTTGCTTGTTGTGTGAAATTTGGGGTTCCAGAAACGAATCCACCAAGACGGACCAGTTTTTTAACTTTGCTTAAATCGCCTAATTCAGCTTTGACTTGAGCAATAATATTAATCATGCAGTAATAAGCTGCTTTTTTCCCAGTTTCGACATCGACTTCTTCACCCAGACGGCCAATAGCAAATAATTGGTTATTCACCATGGGTAATTGTCCAGAAACAATCAACAAATTCCCAGTTCTTGCAAGCGGTACATAATTCGCAACGGGTGCAATAGGTATAGGTAAAGTAATTCCAAGTTCGGCAAGACGTTCTTCGGGAGAAGCCATAATATTTTTCCTTATTTAGCTAACAAGTTTAAGATTTCGTCGACCCGAAGAAGATGAAGACACAGAATCATTGCTTTCTTCAGCAGGAAGGTCGAGCGGTAACATAGGGATATCCTGCTCATGGGAGGAAGTTAGATTATTGGGAGAATCCGGTAAATGGCGTTTTAGATAAATATCGGATAATGCCCGGAAACTATAGTCTAAAAAAGAGGTTGCATAAAGCGCACCTGGATCGCCTTCAACCGTACCGGCGACGCCAAAATGACTATAGGCAAAAGCAGAGACATAATCTTCCAAAGGCGCACCATATTGCAGACCGATACTGACTGCTTGTGCCAGCCCTTCCATTAAGCCGCGAACCATCGCATTTTCACGAACCGGTGTTAGAAAGACTTCTCCTAAACTACCGTCCTCGTATTCTCCTGTGCGGAGAAATAATCCTCGTCCTGCAATACTGGCTTTTTGCGTAATACCTTTGCGACGCATCGGTAGCGGTTGACGAACGCCTCTGGGTAAGGTGGCTTTTGGAGATAAAGGAGCAGTAATTGGATTAGGACGAGGCGGCATATGCGTTACAAAGCCGGCTAATGCTTGATGCATCGCATAATGTGCTTTGATATCGGGTTGAGATAGGACTTTTTCACCGGCCAATGCGGATGCAAATGCTGCTTCTAGTGTTAAGCCTTTATATGCAAGTCGCGCGAGCGTACTGACAGCCAAACGGCCATCATTACGGATAGGAGAGAAAATAGGTGCCAAACCACAGCTTTCAACACCAAGTAAGGCATCGACAGGACCCGGTGATGAAAAGCCCGTTTCAACCCGTAATAAAGGTGAAGTCGGTTCTACCGAAGCCAAAACCCATAATTCTTTTGCCAAAGGCATCAATTCAGGCAAAGCGCTCCAATCAGGAGTTAAGGGGAGATATTGCGTTCCGCAACCAACATTTGCCAATAAAGTGGCAAAAGCGGCAAGGCAACAAGCGACATCTCTGCCTTTGTCACTGTCATAATCCAGTCCTAATTGAGCAAGGCAGGCATCCAAATTGGTTAGTTGAATCATGCCCGCTATTACTGGCGCTTCTTGATTCGAATCTTTATCTGATTGGAAAAGTTTTCCTTGTTGTTCAGCCGGCGGTAAAGCTTCAAGGAAAGGCAATTCACCATTTTGGTAGCTAAGCTGTTGGTGGGCCAACAGACGAATACTGTCGGCAACGATTTTTAAAGCCTGATAATAAGCTTTTGCATCGAAGCCATTATCTGCGGATGCAAAAGCGGCTAGATTAACAACGAAACCTGGTTTTTGGCTATTTTCCTGTGTCCATATGGAAAGATTAGGAGCCGTTTGCCGAAACAGTAACAAACGTGCCCAATCTTCAAGTGTAAATTTTTCCGTACTTTCACAAAGGGGTTTGAGCCATGTCATGACAATGTGATCCATACGAACGGGTGTATGATCCAATTCTGCTTTTGGGCAAAGTTGAATCAGGGCCGATGCGGAATCATCATCCCAATCTGCAGGGATCGTTACTGAATAAAGCGGTGCATCAGGATCGGCTGTAGCTTGCAGGGTACGCATCCTAACACCGTTCCAAAGTGTTCGTGTTTTCATATAAGTAATGTAAGCGCTTTTCATACGCAAAGTAAGGCGTTTAGCGCATTAAAAAGTTATACATTGTTCTGTATATAGTGGATATTGTGGATAATTTTTAATAATCAACAGATTGTCAAATCGCTCTTTCTGTTTCAGCGTTTTACAAGGTTTTGGATGGGGCGAATTAAAAAACTTGAATTTTAAAGGTGTTTTTTTACGTTTTTGAGGTTATTAAAGGAAAAGAGCCTATTTTATTTTTATATTGTATTCATATAAGGAATAAGAGGGCGGTCGTTTCAACCTTTACCTAATTATTGAGGCTATGACTACATTAGGAACACGTCTTCATACGATGATGAAAGGGCGCTTGGTCGGTAAAGATGCTGACGGTCGTGCCTATTATGAATCCCGTAAAGCTACGCGACTGGGCGGTGGGGAACTTCGCCATGAACGTTGGGTACTCTATAATAAAGGCGATGATCCATCGTCAGTACCACCGGAATGGTGGCTGTGGCTTCATCATGGATCCGATATGCCTTTACCTGCGAGCATGCGTAAACCTTGGCAAACACCGCATCAACCTAATCCGTCGGGAACTGAGAAAGCCTATCATCCTGCTGGAAGCGATTACGAGGGTGGCAAAAGACCCAAGGCAACAGGCGATTATCAAACATGGTTTCCCGAAGATTAATTAAGGATATATAATGGTACTTACGACTTCACAGCAAACGCGACAGATTATCGAACTGATTACTGGATTTGTTGTGTTGATTGCCTTTATTGTAATGCTAGTTTTGGCGATTATTGGTAGTGGGCAGCAAAGGTCGAGTGGGTACTATCTTAATGCTTCTTTTCAACATATTGATGGATTAGAAGTCGGGTCAGATATCCGTTTAGCAGGCGTAACAGTAGGGCAGGTCGTTAAGGAAAGTATCGATCCTAAAACATACAAGGCTACGGTGACTTTTACGCTACGGCCTGATATCCAATTACCTGTTGATAGTTCTGCCATGATTACAAGCGATAGCCTTTTGGGAGGAAAATATATTGCCCTTTCTCCCGGAGGTGACGAAAAAAATCTTAAGCCGAATGAATCACTTAATCATACGCAGGGTGCTATCAGTATTCAGGAGTTGCTGAGTAAATTTATTTTCTCGGTAACGGATAGCTTATCGAAATTAAATAAAACGCCAGCATCTTCGACGACACCCAGTAATGATAATGAATTAAAAGCGCCCTGAGGATTTTTGATGGTGCAGAAGCCTGGCTTCAATCAACAAAACTTTTTATGGTATCAACCGGATGGAAATCCGGTTGCATGTAAAGAGAAAATCAAGCTTCTGGAAGAAAATCGTCAAGAAATCCAACAAAATTTACAGGATGTCTTTGAAGATGCGCTGTTAATGGGTGTGGATGAAATTCAGATGCGGAAAATATTAAAAGCGATGGTTGATCAATTGCGGAGTCCAATAGTGTGAAAAAGATTTTACAGAATTCATTGTTTTTTATACTAGGATTTGTACCGTTCTGTTCGGTCGCAAAAGCTGATACAGTTGCTTCACCGCTTTCTTATGCATCAAATGTTTGGGTTGGACGTTCCGAAGCGGTTATTCGCGTATTGGATAAATTGGAATCGCGTTCAACTGTTTTTACAATCCCTGTTGGTGAAAAGCAGCAATATAAAACATTAACAATTGAAGTTAAGGCTTGCGTAATTCGTCCCCCTTTAATGGCATCGGACAGTGCAGCTTTTGTTGATTTGGTTGATACCCATCCGGATACGCCACATTTTGCTGCATGGATATTTCAGGAAGAACCTGCAATATCGGTTTATGAAAATCCGGTTTATAATGTTGCCGTCGTTCAATGTAGCGGTAACCCTGTAGCGCCTAATTTACCAGCTGCATCTAGAGAGGCGAAACAAAATAATAATCAGGAACCTTCCAAAGGGCCAGACGATAATAAAACAAAGCCTTCTGATGATACGAAATCAACACCACAAGACAATGCGGCATCTTTGGAGCAATTTTTAAAATCTCCTTAAAATAATGGCTTTCCGTTTTAAAAAGAGAAGGTTAGGGTAAAAACTGTAAATAAAATATTTTGACTGTTTTGCAGGGGGAGAATAGAGCTTATGACAGCTTTGTTACAAGATAAAACGAGATTACTTCCACCACCAAGTCAAGCAGCTTTTTTACTCGATTTTGATGGGACATTAGTTGATATTGCTTCAACACCAGAAAGCGTTGTCGTTCCTCAAAACCTTCCTGATATTTTATTGGCTTTGAGACGACGATGTAATGACGCATTGGCCGTTGTTACGGGTCGTCCCATTGAACAGATTGATTTTTTTTTAAAAGATATACCCTATGCCGTAGCCGGAGAGCATGGTTTGGCTTTACGTCATCGACCACACGATCCTATAGAATGGATTCCTATGGCACCGATGCCATCCGATTGGATTAGAGGCGCGAAGCAGATAAAAGAAAAATATCCCGCCATTCGAATTGAAAAAAAACATAATGGCCTAGTTATACATTTCCGTGCAGCTCCCGAATTGGGAGAGATGTTGCGTGAGGAAATGCAGTCATGGGTAGATCAACAGAAGGATAATTTTGATCTTTATCCATCAAAAATGGCTTGGGAAATTCGACCATCCGGCATCAATAAAGGCGAAGCCTTGGGAATGATTTTAAAGAAACCGCCTTTTCTTGGGCGTAGGCCTATTTTTATTGGTGATGATGTCACGGATGAAGATGGCGTCATTATTGCCAATGAAATGAAGGGGGTGGGTTTCCGTATACCAAGGGATTTTCCAAACCCGAAGACCTTGCGATTATGGCTTGCAAGTTTGGCTGAGGGGCAAGAGGATAAATGGCAGGTAGAATAATAATTGCTTCTAACCGAGTCCCCAATCCTTTACAAGGTAAGCAAGAGGCTGGAGGCCTGGTCGTTGGTGTTCGGGAGGCTATTGGCGATCGGGAATGTATTTGGTTTGGGTGGTCAGGAAAACAAATTGGAACTTTAGGCACACCACAGCTGAAAGAAACGCGTGTTGGGAATATTGCCTATATTACGGTTGATCTTACCGTACAGCGTTATAGAGGTTTCTACGCGGGTTTTTCTAACGAAATTCTTTGGCCTTTATGTCATTACCGTCCCAATTTAATGGATTATTCGCGTTCGGATTGGCATAGTTATCTTGATGTAAATTCCTTTTTTGCCAGGCAGTTAGCGCCGTTATTACGTCCTGATGATACGATTTGGGTTCATGATTACCATTTGATTCCATTAGGAAAAGCATTACGTGCACAAAATATCCAATGCAAAATTGGATTCTTTTTGCATATTCCTTTTCCGCCATGGGGAATCTTTAACAACCTGCCAAATGCGGATGTGTTATTGCAAACTTTTCAGGCTTATGACCTGGTTGGTATGCAGACAATGCGTGATACAACTAATTTTGTACTTGCTTGTCGGAACTGTCGTATTCCAATGCATGCACAGGCCTTTCCAATTGGGATTGATTGTGAAGAATTTAGTAAACAGGCCGCAACTGGGGAAGATAGCGAAGAGTTCCAACAACTTGAAAAAAGTTTCAAAGGACTTTCATTGATTGTTGGTGTGGATCGGCTTGATTATTCCAAAGGGCTTCTTGAACGATTTCGAGGATATGAAGCTTTTTTAAGACGTTATCCAGAACATCGGCGAAAAGTATCATTTTTACAAATTGCCCCTATTTCGCGAGGGGATGTTCAGCGATACCAAAGCCTAAGGCGGAGTCTTGAAGAAGCGGTAGGGAATATTAACGGGATGTATGCAGAAATGGATTGGACACCGATCCGTTATATGACCCGAACCGTAGCAAGATCCGCTTTGCCTGCATTATATCGTTTGGCCGATGTGGCTTTGATAACTCCGTTGCGGGATGGTATGAATTTGGTTGCAAAGGAATTTATTGCAGCACAAGATTCGGAAAATCCTGGAGCTTTGGTTTTATCAAGATTGGTTGGAGCGGCTTTGGAGTTAAAAAGCGCGCTTTTGGTTAATCCTCACGATCCTGATGAAATTGCCGATGCTTTGAATCAGGCAGTGCTTATGAGTATTGCCGAAAGAAAATCTAGATGGCAGGCTTTATATCAGAATGTTTCCAGTAATACGGCGGCTGCATGGGGCAAACGTTTTCTGGAGGCATTAAGCAAGGAGAAAACCAATTTTTACGAATCAGAAGAAAACAGTTTATGAATCAACAATGGGGACATTGCTGTTTCTGGCGGGTGTTTTCGCTATAGGTTTTGCCTGGATTGCTGAACATGATTGGGGTATGGCCCCTTGTGCGCTTTGCCTTTTAGAACGTTGGCCTTATCGTTGTTTGATTGGGCTGGGGTTATTGGTCATTTTACTCCCTAGAAAATGGAGCCGCTTTTGCTTGGCTTTAAGTTTTCTTACCTTGCTTGCTAGTCTTGGATTATCAATACTACATATGGGGGTTGAATGGGGATGGTGGGTTAGTCCCTTTCCCGAATGCCATACAAGTAATATTGGCGGATCTGATTTAATGGCGCGTTTTGCAAATATGCCGGATCGACCGAATAAGCCATGTGATGTCCCGAATTATTTATTTTCGTGGCTTCCATTATCGTTAACGACGCTGAATGGAATTTTCAGTCTGGGGCTTTTAGCAATGATGGTTGTCAGTTATTCTATGGCTAACAAAAGGCATAGAAAGATTTTAAGGTGAATAATTTTAATGCAATTTATCGACATAATTTTGCTCGGGTAGCCGTTTGTAATTTTCCAGTACATTTGGCGGACCCTTTTGCCAATGTGGAACAGATTATTGCCTTGGCTCAAAATTGTGATCAAGAACATGTCGCTTTATGTGTTTTTCCAGAATTATCGTTATCAGGCTATTCACTTGATGATATTCGTCTACAACATGTGTTGTTGGAATCAATAGATCAAGCGCTTGCACAACTTCAAAAACGTAGCGAGAATTTATTTCCTGTTTTATTAGTCGGGGCACCTTTAATCCATAAAGGTGCCTTGTATAATTGTGCGATTGCAATTCATCGGGGCAAAATATTAGGTGTTATTCCTAAAATTTATCTACCCAATTATCGCGAATTTTATGAAGCAAGACAATTTGTCAGTGGGCAATATATTGTTGATGATTTTATCGAAATAAATAATCAAAAAATTCCTTTTGGAATTGATTTATTATTTAAGGCAGAAGATTATCCCGATCTGATTATTGGTGCTGAAATATGCGAAGATATGTGGGTTCCTGTACCACCCAGTAGTCGGGCATGTATGGCGGGGGCAACGGTTATTGCGAATTTGTCAGCAAGTAATATCACGATTGGCAAAGCAGAAAATCGATTGCTTTTATGCCGTTCACAATCAGCCAGAGGATTATGCGCTTATCTTTATGCTGCGGCTGGAGAAGGCGAGTCTTCTACGGATGTTGCGTGGGATGGGCAATTATCCATTTTGGAAAATGGAAAGATTCTAGCGCAAACCGATCGTTTCCCGCGGGGTTCCCAGCATCTGATTGCCGATATTGATCTTGATCTGTTGCGGCAGGAACGCTTGCAGATGACAAGTTTTCATCAGAATGCCGATCATGATTTTTACCGGTTTATTGAATTTTCTTTAAATCCGTCGATGGAATCGATTGGATTCTATCGAAAGATTGAACGTTTTCCATTCGTCCCCACTGATCCCGTACGTTTGGATCAAGATTGTTATGAAGCCTATATGATCCAGGTATCTGCTTTGAAACAACGGCTTCGTTCGGTGGGCGCAAAAAAGATGATTATCGGGATTTCCGGAGGATTGGATTCTACACAAGCCCTTCTTGTTGCAGCCAAGGCTGCAGATGATTTACAGATGGGGCGGGATGCGATTCTGGGTTATACGATGCCAGGTTTTGGAACCGGTGAATTTACGAAAAATAATGCAGAAGCCTTAATGAAAGCTTTGGGTATTAAAGCGGATATTCTCGATATCCGGCCTTCTGCTGAATTAATGCTGAAAGAAATGAAGCATCCTTTTTCTGAAGGAAAACCCGTTTACGATGTTACTTTTGAAAATGTGCAAGCTGGCCTAAGAACCGATTACCTTTTTCGTTTAGCCAATCAACATCACGGTATTGTGGTTGGGACTGGTGATCTTTCAGAATTGGCATTGGGTTGGTGTACTTATGGTGTTGGTGATCAGATGTCGCATTATCATGTGAATGCAGGTTTGCCCAAAACATTGATACAACATTTAATCCGTTGGGTTATCCGTTCTAATGTGTTTTCAAACCAGGCTGGAGAAATTTTACAACGTATTGTTGATACGGAAATTTCACCTGAATTAATTCCGGCGCAGGAAGGGCAAAGCATTCAAAGTACTGAAAGTTCAATTGGTCCTTATGCGCTTCAGGATTTTAACCTTTATTATACTTTACGTTACGGGTTTAAACCTTCCAAGATTGCATTTCTTGCGCAGGCTGCATGGTCAGATAATCAAAAAGGCGATTGGTTACCCGATTATCCAGATGATAAACGCGTCGCTTATGATTTGAAAACGATTCGGCATTGGTTGCAGGTCTTTGTGAAACGGTTCTTTGCTTTTAGCCAGTTTAAGCGATCAGCTATGCCGAATGGACCAAAAATATCAAATGGTGGAGGATTGTCCCCTCGTGGGGATTGGCGGGCGCCATCTGATGGAAATGCCAATATTTGGTTAAAAGAACTTGAGGATAATATTCCGTTACACTGATTCTTTAATATTGATCTTGAAGGCATAGAAGATCATCGGGAAATATTGTCATCTTGTAAGATAATAAATTTTATTTTGCCGAAATTTTTTTGGTAAAGGATTATTCTTTTTAGATGACTAATTTTCAGATGATCTTTTTTTCACTGTTTTTTTATATTCTAGCGGCTTTTATGGAAATTGCTGGTTGTTTTATCTTTTGGCTTTATTTCCGGCTGCACAAATCATTTTTATGGTTGTTTCCAGGTATTCTTTGCCTTCTTATTTTTGCTTTTTCGCTTACCAAAATTGAATTGGATTACGCAGGTCGCGCTTATGCAATTTATGGCGGTATTTATATTTTTTGTACGCTTGTATGGTTATGGTTGGTCGAAGGGACGCAACCTGATCGTTGGGATTTGATAGGGGTGGCTTTATGCATTATGGGCGCAAGTGTAATGCTTTTCTGTCCACGAGGATAATTTGGTTATAAAGTCATCAAAATTTACAATGATAACTTTACAGTGTTTCATTGATTGATTTGTGAATAATCAAAATCACATTCTTCCATAACAAGTTTATCTGCTTGAAATGGAAGAAATAACGGATTGATTAATCCCAGTTTGAAGGTTCAGGTTGAACAGGAATAATCCAAGGATGCCGTTGATAGAGGTAATCCAGTACTTTTGGTTTATGGAAATGTTGTTCAGTTACTGTAGCGGTCATAGATGAATAATGAGCGCGATATTCCGCAAGTACTTCGTTAACCTGCGTTCCTTGTATGCCAAGTTCAGCAAGGCAGCACCATAGATCATAGTCTTCCCAACCCATGGCATCGCGTTTGACATAATAGCCTCCAGCTGCAGCCCATGCCCATTTTGCAACCATTGTCATGGCATCAATATAGTTCCCAACTTTGAGGCGTTGAGGATGGAAAGGAATATCGCCACCAATGGCTTCTCCTGCTCCAAAATGACGCAGAAAAGGATAGGCAAATCCAGCAAGCGGATTTTTAATCATGGTGTCTAACAAACGTTCACAAGCATTTGGCAATAAACGGTTATCAGCATCAAGCTGCATGGAATAAAGTGTTTCACTGGCGGCGATACCGATATTTCTTGCCCCTCCTAAACCAGCATTTTTCAAAGAACGCCGAAGCTGTAATCGATTAAATCGTTCTTTATGATCTTCTGCCCATGCTTTAATTAATTCAACGGAATTATCTTGTGATCGGTCATCAACGATAATTAAATCTAATGAAGCAAGCGTCTGAGCTCGGACAGATTCTAATGCTTCGATTACAAATTGGCTGTAGTTGTAACAGGTAATCACCACTGTGACTTCTGCTTCTTGTAAAGCATCATGTGTAAAGAGAATCTCACTATCCGGTATTTTCGGAAGGCCTAGTGCTTTATAATCGCCACGTTTAAATTGAATTTCTGAGGCTTCGGCTGCTGCGGATTCACTAGTAAGGCTTCGTAACATCATATTACAGATTTTGGCCTGACGTTGGATACCAAAATCCCATAAAACCTGATGATAAGCATTTTGTGCCATTTTATGACGTAAAATTTCATCGTCAACTAGGGTTAACAGGCAATTTTCCCATTCTTCGATCGTTTCGGCAAGAAAACCAGTAATGCCATGTTCAACCGTTCTTTTGAAAGGTCCCGTAGGTGATACGACAGAACAAACATTCGTCAAAGCTGCTTCAAAATATTTAAGTTCGCTTTTGGCATTGCAAAAAACATTCTCCGTTTCAAGTGGCGCGATAGAAATATCGAATCTTGCCAATTCCTTTGGAAGTTCTTTTAAAGGTACGGTATCGCGCCATTCGATACGATCTTCGAATCCAGCCAATTCGGGATATTCGCCCATTAATAAAATGGGGCGATGATTTTCAGGTTCACGGAATAACACCAATTTTACATGTGGACGTTTTCTGAAAACCGAAATCAGGGCGGGAATGATTCTTCCAAAATCTCTTTGATGTGTACGTGTCCCAGAGGCATAGCCGATACGAATGAAGTCGTCTTGTTTATCGATACGTTTTAAACGAGCATGATAACGTGAAAGCCGCACACATTCATCATCGAAAATATTAGGGAGTTGGAAAATTAATGGTCCAGCATGTTTAACAATTAAAACCTGTGCCATGTGTTCCCACATTTCTTTGGTCGTAGCGACTGCGAAATCCGTTCGAAGAAGCGTTTGTTTCATGTTGTTAAACGTTCGTGAAGTTTCGGCTTCAGTCGTCCCAATGGTGCGAATACCATCAATAATTTCGATATGAGCTAGTTGAGGTTTAAAGACGATATCATCGGCATCAAAAGCGGTTAAAACACCAAATTCTTTGGCAAGATTCAGAGCGATAGCAATATGATTGCTAAATTCTACACGCCAAAAAATAAGTACATGTGCCCATTTAATGTCATCGGGTGTAATATCCTTCGAATTTATAACACGTGCTTCATGACCAGCTATACGGCAAGCTTCGGCATTTCGAATGCAACGATATAATGTCCCAGGCGTATGAGGTTCGCCCGAGACAAAAAGAACACGCCGTACGGGATTGTTCGGTTTTTCAGTTTCTACTTTTTGTTTAAAATAAAGTTCTTGAATCGTTGGCGTAAAAGTAAGCGATGGGAAATCGGGAAGATTCGTTGTTTCTAAATGGGAAAGCTGAATTTTTGGTAAAGGTGCCAGTAATGGGTATCCTAAGAACACTTTGGCAGCCATTCGGGTACGATTTTGCGTCTTTTCATATACTTTCATACCCCAGCTTTCATAGGTCTGATGGATTTGCTGGATTTGCTGAAGGTAAAACTCGTGAAGCTGCTTGACCTGATCGGTTAGGGTTTTAAAGTTTTTTTCCAGAAGACGTTTTTGTTGTTGTGCCTCCTGTAACAAGGTTTTAGATTCCAGAAAATCTTTTTGACTATAAAGATTCTGGTCATCGGTTTTTGGAAAACGTTGATGAGGTGATTGAATTCTTTGCTGCCAATAACGACCAATTATAGCGCAACGTTCGCGCAAGCGTTGGGCCAGTTGCGGATATTGGCTTTCTAGTTCAAAAAGTGCTTTGCAAAAAGCAGAGGGCTCTTCTCCTGTATAGAAAAGAATCAGGCCTTCATCGTGGAAGAATTCAAAAAAGGCAAATTGTTTTTTCCATTTTTCCCAAATTGATTGATTCTTTCGTGCGGTAATTTGAGAATTATAGATACCAGTTAATAAGATAAAACAATCTTTAGGTAGATTCGGAATGTTTTTCTTAAAGCATGACAAGTCTTCAAGAAGAAAATAGGTTGCATCAATGGATATAAGCGAAAAGAAACCATCTTCCCAATTATCAGGTAAAGGAAGCAATAATTCGGGATAACGCAGTTCGGTTTCAGAATTATACCGGCCATAACATTTTGTTGATAATTTGAAAGTAGCAAAAATATCGCAAAAGCTTGTTAAAGATTTACGATGTTCAGAATCAAAAATGGCGATACGATCGAAATGCTGATTATTTAAAAACCAAACTAGAAACGGATAATAAGGATGTACATAGCCAGAAAGTGATGGGGCATGAAATAGAAGCTCATTATTATTATCTGACAGCATATTGTTAATAGTTTTGTCATGACAAAAATAGTTTTGCTGATCCGAATCCATCCCTAAAATCCTTATTTTTGTATGTAAAATATAATGTTTAAATATGCCTAAAAATTTCTAAGCTATTGATACAATCAATTAGCTGATTATGCAAAATCAGAAAGATTTTTATTGGTTATATAGTATTTTGGAAACATGGTTTTATGTCAGGTTTTTATCAGAAAAAAAATACGTCGAAATGAAATATTATTCATAAATATTTTAAAAAATTTTGAAATATTAAATTTTCGTTCAGCTTTAATAATACGATTCGATTCTGTAAAATAAGCTATTATCTATGTTTAGAATAACAATAATAAAGCGGATATCATACAGGATGTTTTGTTTTTATATATATTAGTTTGGACATAAAATGTTATTTTCTTTAGATACTGCTGAAAAATTGGTTGTTATAGCGGTATTATAATGATATAGATCACTCAGAGTTGTATTTAAAGAATGGTAAAGTTTCCATAACGGTGGTTGTGCGCGATTCTGTTCTGAAAGTATAACGTAGGTTAGCCTTAGCATCGGTCTTTGCATTGTTAAAGTGATGTAGAGATTAATCCATATTTTATGGATTAAAAGTGATATTAGTTTTTTAAGAGTGGTATAAATGGCAATTACAATAAATGGTGGGGCATCAGGCTCCCAGGTTACTATCAACGCGGATAATCAAACAGATAATGCCTATAATCTGGCTAATCAGCTTGTTAAACACTTAGCAGATATTTCTAACACTACGGTTGTTTCTGATGTTGTTAGCAATAGTGATCCTGCTACTGTAGCTGACAAGATCAATGTTGGTACTATTGATCAAGCTGGTGATTATACAGTCAGTTCTGCTTATAAATATGTTGTGGTCGGTGACAGGGCAGAACTTAATGCCTCGACAGATCCTCGTACTAATCTGACAGGTAAAGGTAATGCTGGTGATTCAGTCAGTATTGTTGCCGGTCATAAAGCTGGTACAACTTATAACGCTGGTCAAGAAAGTGGTTCCTTTATTAATACCGCCAACACAGCAATCTTTGATGGTAGTGGTGATAAAGCAGGCAACTGGAATATTCAAACCGGTAGCGCAGATGACATGATCGTTCTTACGAATGGTAACAATACGGTTAATGCTGGTCTGGGCAATAACAATATTTACCTTGGAAAAGGTAATAATACGGTTTATTCATACGGTCATGATACTATTTCCGGTGGTGAAGGTGGTTACCAGAGCGTTACACTGCTCGGCGGAAATTCAACCGTTGACATTGGAACCGCTTCACTAGTTGTCGACAGCAGTAATAATAATACGATTTCTGTTGGTGGTGAAAGTACCGTTGTTGGTGGTCAAAATAGTACCGTTAAGTTTATGGGTGGACAAGGTAATTCATTCATGGGCGGTATTAATGATACCATTTCTGCAATTCAAGGTGATCTAACCGTTGTTCGTGGTTCTGAAAATAACATTACCGCTGATAACAATTTAACTTTCTTGAATGGAACAGGAAACAATACCGTTACTGCAGGTAATGCAACCATATTTGGTGCAAGTGGCCTCAACATGAACTTAAATGCCACACACTCTTCACCAGATGGTAGTCTGTTTGCAGCTGGTGGCGGTAATGAGACTCTTAATGGTTCTGCTTCTACGGGTGCCTTGCATGTATTTGCAAGTAATGAAGCTGGTTCACAGCTTACGGCTACAGGTGGTAGCGGAGATGACACCCTGGTTGGTGGTGCAGGCGATTCTAAATTTACTGGCGGTGCTGGTAATAACCTATTTGCATTTATTAAAAATGATGCACAGACACATAATGTTATTACTGATTTTAAAGCTTCTGTTGGTAATAAGATTGGTCTTTACAACTATGGCTTGGATTCAAATTCTCTGCAAAACGCATTGCAGAGCGCGGTCGATCAAGCTGGTAATACCACGCTTTCCTTCGGTGCTACCAGTATTACTCTGGAAGGTGTAAAAGCTAGCGACCTTTCTGTTGCTAACTTCGACATTTCCAATAGCAATGGATCTGCGTCTTCGTAATTATCTAAAATTACACTTGACATAGGTTTTATACGAGGTCATCAGGTAATTTCTGATGACCTTTTTGTGTATTTTCTTTATTCAGAAAATCGTTAAATTATTAAAATAGTTGTTGATAATTTTGTTTTAATATGGCAAAGAAATAATCCTAAATACTTAAATATAATAATTTGATTCTAAAGAGATGAAGTGAAATGGCTTACGTAACGTTACTAGGTGCTTCTGGGAGTACTATCGCTGTTACGCTTGACGGTGCAAAGGCTACGGCTTTAGCCCAACAATTCGTAAAAGATGTAAAAGCTTTTGCCGATAATGGGAATCCAGCACCTATGGAAGTTGGAGATCTGCTGCCATATAATCCCAACCATCTACCTTTAGAGGGGATCATTAGGCGGGGTGGAACCGATTCGGTAACGGGTAATACACGTGAATATAAAGTTGGGGACGAGTTTCGCTACCTTGCAGTAGGTGGTTATAACGACACAAAAACTTTTGATAAAAATAACCCAATCGTTCTCCATGAACCCGTAAAAATTATTTCTACGGCAACGGACAAAAATCATGTAATTGACATTTTGGCAGGTAGTACTGAACTCATTACCTACGTGGCTGGTAAAGAAAATGGTAAATTTATCGGTGGTTCTGGGCCGATTAAATTTGAAGGTAATACCGTTGACGGTGGTAACTGGAACATTGTTACTGGCGATGCTGATGATACAATTACTGCTGGTAATGGTCAGAATACAATTGATGCTGGTGCAGGTCGCAACGTCATTACTTTGAGTACCGGTTACAACGATATTACTTCTGAAGGTGCCGACTCGATTTCAGGGCCAGGATATAACAGTATTACTCTAATGGGTGGAAGCTCGAGTGATTATCATGCTGTTATCAATATGGGCGAAAGAACATTGGTTAACGATGTTAGCGCCTATAATACCATTACCGTTGGAGGTGGTAGTACCGTAATCGGTGGCACGAATAGTACCGTATTATTTGATTCGACTAAAGGAGCGTCCGATGCGAACGATCCAGCTAATAGTTTCATAGGCGGTGTTAATGATACGATTACAGCGAACGTAGACAAATTAATCGTTTCGCGTGGTTGTAATAATCAAATTACAACTTCAGGACAGTTAACCTTTTTAAATGGTTTTGGTAATACAACAATTACCGCTGCAAATTCAACAATCTTTGGTGCTGACAATTTAAATCTTCATGTGAATACGGTTGATGGAGGTACCAGCGATCCTTTACTATTTGTTGGCAGCCAAGGAAACGAAACGCTTGATGGTTCCACATATAGCAAAAATATGCATGTATTTGCGAATACTGTTTTAGGCGGGACATCCAGTTTGATAGCACAAGGTGGTGCCGGCGATGATACTTTAGTTGGTGGGACCGGCAATGATACCTTTACGGGAAGCAAAGGTAATAACTTATTTGCCTTTATTAAAGAAACCGGTAACGGTGGTAAAACCGTTATTACAGACTTTAGCGCTTCTTCTGGGAATAAAATTGGATTGTATAATTATGGTCTTGATGCGGATAGCTTACAAGCTATGCTGGAAAAGGCTACCGAAGAGAATGGTAATACAACATTGAATATCAGCAATCACACCATTGTTCTTCAGGGTGTCTCCGTAAATAGCCTTAATGCAAATAGCTTTGATATTATCAATAGTCCAACAACGACAACAAAGTAGTATACTTAGAATTAGGGTAATATCTTTTAATTAAAGCTTCATTTCTTTATAAAAGCCGACTACATAATAGGTAGTCGGTTTTTTTTACGATAGATCTCTTAAATTTTGGTTATTTTTCAATGCTTGACGACAAGAATGTTTCAATAGATAAAATTTCATCAATGCAATCACAACCAAATCAAAAACAGTCTCAAGATATAATTGAGAAAGATTTTGAAAAACTAAAAACTTTAGTAGAAAGCTATCGTCTTAGTGCGCAATTTCATGCAATGCGATCGCAGGTTCTCTATTTTGAGTTGTTCAAAAAACAAGAACAAGTGGAACGTTTAATCCATTCTTTTTCTTGGAGAATTACGAAACCATTACGGTTTGTTCGTTATCTGACTCGGGGTCAGTTACCTACGGGGCAAAGTTTGAAAGATGTCAAAAAGCGCATCATCGAAATTTATCAGGATGAAGGATATGGTGGCGTTTATAATAGGGTAAAAAAACGTCTTCCCCCCTATTTAAATGGTAGGAAAAAATTAAAGCCTGGTCATGTGCCAGCTGTAAAGAAAACATTTAATTCAGATATCGTTGATAGCCCAGTAGATACCTATAAACGAGTTTTATCTAAAAAAGATTTTAAAAGAATATCTCCGTTAATTCTCATTGTTGCCGAAATGACTTTGCCGCAATGTGTCAAATATCGTGTTTTGCAAAAGAAAGAGCATTTTGAACATTTGGGATGGAAATGTCGAATCGTTGATTGGCGAGAAACCGATACAGTAAAATCACTTTTACAGACCTGCACAGAGGTTATTTTTTATCGTGTGCCTGGTTTTGAATCGGTTATGGAGGAAATTGAAGAAGCCAAACGGGTTGGATTGTCTCCATGGTGGGAAGTTGACGATCTTATATTTGATCGAGAACTTTACTTACAATGCGGTTATATGGATTTGTTGCCTAAGCATGAAAAAGAATTGCTGTTATCTGGTGCAAAATTATTCCGCAAAGCAATGTTGGCTTGTGATCGGGGTATTGCTTCGACCCGTGCCTTAGCTTCTTTTATGAAAGCGGCAGGGCTGAAGGAAGTTGTTATTATTGAGAATGCGCTTGATAAAGAAACATTACGTTTAGCAAAAGAATATCATATTAAAAATCGCAAATCTGAGAACCAATCGGATGAAGTCGTTATTTTATATGGCTCTGGCACCAAAACCCATAATGTAGATTTTATGATCGCAGCACCGGGTATCTTGGCTGCGATGAAAAAAGAACCACATCTTTCGTTGCATATTGTTGGTGAATTGGAACTTCCACCTGAATTTAAGGCCGTTCAATCACAGGTTAAATATATTCCAAGTCAACCTTACCATGTTTATTTGGGGTTATTAGCCAAAGCTGATATTGCGATTGCTCCGTTAGAACCAATTGATTTTAATGATGCCAAAAGTAACATCAAATATCTTGAAGCTTCTATTCTTGGTATTCCTTCAGTTTGCTCTCCGCAGCAAGCATTCACGGATGTAATAAGAAATGATGTAAATGGTTTATTAGCTGCGAATCCTGTCGAATGGGAAGAAGCGTTATTGAAACTTGCACGTAATAAAGCGTTTAGAAAACGTATTGGCGAACAAGCTTACGAAGACGTTCATGAACGGTATCATCCCAAGAATATTGCTGAAACGCAGGTAAAGCCTGTTTTTGGGGTGCCGCAGCCGCTACCTAAAGATAAACTAAGAATATTAACCGTAAATATTTATTACGAACCTTATTCTTTTGGAGGGGCTACACTTGTAGCTGAAGAATTAGCAAAGCGTCTAGAAAAGGAAAAGGATGCCGAAGTAAGTATATTCACTTCGCGGCCATTTATTGATGGATTGCCTAATGCGTTGCTACGTTATCATTCGGGTGAATCGCTAGTTTTTTCAACCGTTATTCCGTCTATAGTTGATCCAGTGCAAGTAGTCGATAACATTGATATGACGATGGGATTCGGACAAGTTCTGGAAGCGATAAAACCAGATATTGTCCATTTTCATTCTATTCAGAGTTTAGGGTTACCACTTTTACGGTTATGCCAGGGTGCTAATATTCCCTATGTGGTCACTTTACATGATGCATGGTGGTTATGTGAGCGGCAGTTTATGGTGCGCGCAGACGGGAATTACTGTTTTCAAACCAAGATTGACACCAATATTTGCCAAATATGTATGCCGTTTGCAGGCAAATATATCCATGGTCGCTATGCTATGATGCATCAAGGATTAGAACAGGCAGCGTTATTGTTAAGTCCGAGCGAGAGCCATCGTCAGCTTCATATTATGAACGGTATCGCCGGAGATCATATCAAGGTCAATCGTAAT
This sequence comes from uncultured Commensalibacter sp., assembly GCA_945266285.1. GTDB lineage: Bacteria > Pseudomonadota > Alphaproteobacteria > Acetobacterales > Acetobacteraceae > Commensalibacter. The sequence continues at coordinate 28,058 of CALYOP010000006.1, read as the reverse complement.
GGAATACCAAGACCAACCAAGAAACGGCCACCCAGACCATCAAATATGCCGCTACGGTTTGGATTTGCTGCAGGTGATGAATCAGTTAAGGGTTATCCTTTGATTCGGGAAGTATTTGGTCGCCTAAAACGTTCGGATTGGCAATTAAAGATTGTAGATAGCAAGGTAAATCTTGGATATCCTCCGATTAACCCAAGAAATTGGGGTGCAAAGGGAGAAATATTAACAGTTCTTCCTTATGATAAAACGACAATGGATGATTTCTTTTACGGAATTGATGTATTGCTTTTTCCTTCTCGTTGGAAGGAAAGTTACGGTATGACGGTACGTGAAGCATTGCTTCGTGACGTTTGGGTAATCTGTAGTGCTCCTGGTGGACAGTCCGAAGATATTATGGATGGTGTAAATGGCACGTTAATTTCCATCAATGGCGATGCCGATGAATTACAAAAAGCAGTAGAGGATCTGCTTGATCATTCGGATCGGTTCGTCAATTATACAAACCCGCATAAAGACCATATTGAAACGCAAGAGCAGCAAGCTCAAGAATTATTGGGAATCTTTCAACAGATCAAAAAGGATGTGGGAAACGAAGCCCATGCCTGAAAAAGGCTTTCCAGGCGAGCGACTGATCAAAGGTTATGAAAAGATAGGAAAGTCTTTTTGACCATTTAGGATAAAGAAATCCCTCTGGGGGGGGAGGTGCATCTTTTAGATAAAGATCTATCCAGGCTAGAGGGAAAAAATTATTATTTTTTAAATAATTGCGATAAGAATCCAACCAAAAAATAGCAAATGGATTAAAGCGTAAAAGTTCTTTTTTAAGAAATGGTACGCGTCCCGAAGTTAAAACACTATACCAATCCATTTGCATAGGATTTGTTTTTGATGGGTTGCGAAAATATTTTTTATGAGGATCCGACCATAAAGCTTCGCAACGTAGCGAAGTTAAATTGCGTAGGGCTAAACCCAAGCCTAATTCACCTTTAAAGATGATTTCAACCTTGCTCATTGAAGCAAAAGATTGATTAAAGATTTTCTGAATTTCAGGGTGGTTAAAAGCATCGCGCGTGAAATGGAGAAACCAAGATTGGAAATGCCAATTTTCCTCGTAAGATTCAATCATGCCCCATACGTCAACGGGTTGACGCCACATCATTTCAAAAATTGGTTTTAATGGGCTGATAGGGCCAAGCACACTATCATTGGCCAATAGGATACGGTCTGCATCTTCGATACAACCCTGTTGGATCAAATCCTGCCATGCACCGAAATCCAGCCCTTTATTGGGACGTGGGTGGGCGGTAATGTTGAAAGCTTTACAAAAGGTTTCGATGTCTTTTGATATCGTTGTTTGACCCGATAAAGCTAAATGAATTTCCCAACCGCTTTGATTAAGTTCTTTTAAATAATGCGCTGTATAAGGGGGGAGAAGACCATTCGTATCATAATAGGCAAATAAACAGACATTTTTGCTCATTTCTCTTTATCCCATAACATATAGCCCCGTAGCATCAGTAAATTATCATTCTGTAAAAGTGTATGAATGATGATGCTATAGATCGGCGCAAATAAAAAGCTTATGCGGAAAAATTAATCGAATATTTTGCTAAATATGGTTTTATTCAAATCAAAAGGGCAAAGCCTTGTTGTTTTAATAAAGATTGTACACGTTTCCAGTCAGGAAAAACTTGGCTTAAAAGTTTATAAAATCCCGGACCATGATTGGCCTCTGTAAGATGGCATAATTCATGCAAAATGACATAATCGATACATTCCTGGGATGCTTTGATTAAATGTTGGTTCAAAGTAATAACGCCGCGGTTAGAACAACTTCCCCACCGGCTTTTCATTTTACGAATATGCAACTGAGGCGGTTTTTCAAGCCAGTTTACCCAAGGTGTTTTTTTCTGAAAAGCGTATAAGCGGGCAGAGAAATTTTTAATTGCGGCAAAGCGATACCAGCTATTTAACAACGCTGCGATCGATTCAGGTCGATTGACGCGGATAGTGATTTGTATTTGACAAGATTGAAGGGAAATCTGTTGCTTTTTATTTGGATTTTCTTGGATATTAAGCGGATAAAGTTGACCAAGGAAAAAATGTTTTGCTTCATGTTCATATACTGGCAAAGGATAGCACGCTTTGCGATCATGAATTTTTTTTAGCTGCTGAACTATCCAATTTTGATGTTTGTTTACAGCCGCTATAATTTGATGGTCTTGAATATGGCTTGGTGCTCTGACTTTAATTAGGCCAAGTGCATTAATCGCGATGCTAATTTTTGGTTTTTTTGCTGAAGGATGAAGCGGTAGTCGTTCAAAACAAATGGGTTTGCCATAATTGTCTAGACATAACTTCTTGGCTATCGCCAAAATTATTTCCAGTATTTAATTAAAAAGGAAAATGGCTGGGATGGGAGGGATCGAACCTCCGAATGGCGGAATCAAAATCCGCTGCCTTACCGCTTGGCTACATCCCAAGAAGAACTTACGAGGTTTCTTTAACGAAGTTCTCGTCATTCGTAAAGGGGGTAAGTTGCTTCTTTTTTAAAAAAATTACGAATTCACGGATAAAACTTCTGAAGAATGATCGTTCTCTGAAGGGTTTTTGCATGATTTACCAACAACATAGGGGGCAATATTGCCCGCTTTCTTAATTGATTTATCCAAAGCAGCCATTGTTGCCGATAAATCAGCAGATTGATCTTTCATCCAATGTTTAAGGCTATAAGCCCATATTGCAGCAAGACCTTTGATACAGATGATTCCCCGAACGCCGAGGGTATTGATTCCAGCCGCATTTGCAATCCAGCGCATGCTGTTTTGTGATGCAAGACTTAATGCAAAGGCAAGGGGTGGGTCAAAAGGAAGAATACGCAATACCGAAATAATACCTTCACGATAAAGCTGAAAACAATCAAAACGACGCATTAAACTATCAAACAGGTATTCAGAAACCTGTTGTTGTTGATTATCTTCATGCAGCGCCGATTGATCCGCTATACGGTTTAAATAAAATAGCAAAGCCGCTTTGCACGGAAAACGTTCGCGCACGGTTTCCAGCGGAATATTTGCCAATTTTCCTGCTTCAATCAGCGTAAAATTTCGCCAGCCTTTTTTTGCTGATAAATTCATGGCAGTCTGAAAAATTTTTTGATCTATTTCTTCGTAATCCATTCTTTTATCGATCCTATAGGTTTGGTGCAAAGCGGTGGTTGGGTTTAAGAAGCCATTTCCTTTGAACGTTTTGTTGCTGCTGTAATGGCTTTGCTCATTGCATCAGGCCATGCCTTTTTTTCCATAAGGACGTTCAGGGCTCGTTCAGTCATACCGTTCGGGGTTGCTATTTCCTGGCGTAACTGGGATGATTCTTTTGATGTATTTGCCAGTAATGCCGCAGATCCAATCACGGTTTGCCGGGCGAGCTGTTTTGCTAGATCATGAGAAAGCCCCTGTTCCTCAGCCGCATTTTGTAACAGTTCAGCCAATAGGAAAACATAAGCCGGACCCGAACCAGCAATGGCAGCCGCTGCATCCATTTGTTCTTCAGCATCAAGCCAGGCAACTTGTCCCATCGTGTGTAAAAGCGATTCTCCAATTTTACGTTGTTGTGACGTCACGTGTTGGTTAGCGATCGCTGAAATCATTCCTTTACCAATTTCAACGGGTGTGTTGGGCATTACCCGCATAATAGCTGCGTCTTTTCCCAGTTGCTCTCCCAAACCTTCAAGGGTTTTCCCTGCAAGTACCGAGATAAACAAAGCTTTGTTTGCCCATTTCTTTAGTGCTGGAGTAACTTCTTTGGCTTGGTGTGGTTTGATGGCGAGAACAATAACATCAGGATTACAATCGGCGGGAATATCGTCAATAGAAGAAACCAAACGATGTGGAGAAGGAAGCGAGAAGGTGCTTCGATTCACGATAACAGAAGGAGGCAGATGATGATCAAGCCAACTTTTCAGCATGGCCTTGCCCATATGACCACAACCAATCATTAAAATCGAAGGTAAGGTATTGCTTGAATGCATTTATAGAAATCCTTTGTCAAACCTGTTTACAAACCTGTTTAAGAGATACGGGTACCATTCGGGACAGGCCGTTCAATCGTCGTTAATACGATGCCTGAATCGGTTGGAAAACCCGTTAACAGGAATTGTGAATGAAATGGACCGATCTGTTTTTCTGGAAAGTTGATAACCCCAACGATCTGTTTTCCTATCAGGTCTTCTTTTGTATAAAGTGCAGTAAACTGGGCGCTGGTTTTACGTTCACCATATTCACCAAAATCAGCCCAGATTTTATAAGCGGGTTTACGTGCTTCGGGGAAATCTTCAACCCGTGTAATTGTGCCTGCAACCATTAAAACTTTTTCGAAGTCACTCCATTGGATCAAATCCATTTTCACCCTCTCAAATCAAGATTATTTAATATTTATCTAGTCTTTAAAAAGCTTTTAAGCTTGTTTGCTTTCCAGTTCTGCAATTCGTTTTTCTAATTCTGCAACCTTTTGTTCTAACGTTTCTTGTGCAGCACGGGTTCGACTGGCAATTTCGCTGACAATTTCAAATTCTTCCATGCGAACGACATGTAACGTTGACAAAACTTCGTCAACGCGACCTTTGACAATAGAAGCGATTTCTTCACGCACACCGCTGAAAACGGAAAAAGCACTTCCCGCAGCGTTAGAGACATCACTAAACATTTTTTGTCGGTTTGGCATGATTTATCCTTTCATAAGAAAATATAGACTGGTGTAATCGGTTATAGCCGAGTATGATAAATTACCATAGCTTATGAATCCTTTTTGTTCACGAATATACTGAAAAAAATGATAATTATCACTGGCGCAACGGGTTTTATTGGTTCATGTTTGCAAGCGGCTTTAGCAAAGCTAAAGGAAGAAACCGTAATTATAGATTGGCTAGGAAGTGATAATAAATGGCGGAATATCGCGAATCACATTCCTAATGCAGTAATTGCCCCCGAAAATCTGGACAGCTTTTTGGATCAAGTTCATGATCTAACGGCGATTATTCATTTGGGAGCCATTAGTGAAACTACGGCTCGGGATGGAGATCTGGTTTGGAAAACCAATGTAGAGTTATCAACCAAGCTTTGGCGGTGGTGTGCTGAAAATCAGGTGCGTTTTATCTATGCATCTTCTGCAGCAACCTATGGCGGTGCTAACCGTCCAGAAGATTTCCGCGATGCGCCGGAATATATTTCTCATTTAAAACCTTTGAACCTGTATGGGTGGTCAAAACATGTTTTTGATACCTATATTCAACGCTGGCTTGCCGAAGATGATATGACCCCACCACAATGGGTTGGCTTAAAATTCTTTAACGTTTATGGGCCAAATGAATATCATAAAGGTAAGATGATTTCGGTCGTCAAAGTCAAATTTGATGAGGTTAACCAAGGCAAACCCGCCCGGTTATTCCGTTCCGATCAAAAAGGATTAGCCGATGGTATGCAAGCACGAGATTTCATTTGGGTTGGTGATGTCGTTGATGTCATATTGTGGTTTTTGGAAAATCCAAAAGTGAGCGGTATTTACAATTGTGGTACCGGCAAGGCACGCACTTATCTGGATCTTGCTCATGCGGTCTGTGATGCTTTGAATGTGCAACGGCAGGTTGATTTTATCGATATGCCAGCATCTTTGATTGGGCAATACCAATATTTTACGCAAGCTGATATGACTCGTTTACGTCAGGCGGGTTATACAAAAGAATTTACATCTCTTGAAGAAGGGGTGGGTCAATATATTCAGGATTATCTTGTCAAAAGTGATCCCTACCTTTAAGTCATAAAATTCTTATTGATCGACTTTTAAAAGGTAACGTCGGATGCTTCCTGTATTAATGTTCCCGCAATTTGACCCGATTATGGTGCAAATAGGACCATTGGCTATTCATTGGTATGCTATGGCCTATATTGTCGCATTGGTCTTGGGATGGTGGCTTGTCCGTTATCTGGTGAACTGGTCGCCAGTTGTTGCCACACGGGTTCAGGTCGATGATTTTCTAACATGGGCAACGTTGGGCGTTATCTTGGGCGGAAGATTGGGGTATGTTCTTTTTTATCAACCCTATTATTATCTTACGAATCCATTAAAGATTTTTGCCGTTTGGCAAGGTGGAATGTCATTCCATGGCGGTGCTTTGGGCGTCATTTTGGCTTTAATCCTCTTTACCCGCCTGAATCATCTAAGTTTTCTAGGGTTTTCTGATCGGGTGACAACGGTTGTACCTATGGGCCTAGGGTTAGGGAGATTGGCCAATTTCGTTAATGGTGAATTATGGGGAAGGCCCGCACCAGATTGGTTACCTTGGGCGATGATTTTTCCAAGTGGTGGGCCGATCGCACGTCATCCCTCACAAATTTATGAATTCCTGTTGGAAGGCGTGCTTTTATTTACCATCATGCTAGTTTTGGCCAGTCGTAAATCGATTAGGGAGCGAGGGGGATTTTTATCAGGAACGTTCCTGCTCGGTTATGCAATCATGCGAAGTATTGCGGAATGTTTCCGTGAACCGGATGCCTTTATTGGTTATTTACCTTTTGGGGTTACAATGGGACAAGTTTTATGTATCCCTATGGCCATTGCCGGAATTTCCTTTATTTGTTACGCTTGCCGTTCATCGAAACTGGAAAGTATGGTTTTAAAATCTGATGCATAAAACTTCTCCGAAGCGGTTAGATTGTTTTATGGCCGAAGCTAATGCGGCCTATTATACTAAAAAAAACCCTTTTGAAGATTTTATTACCTCTCCGGAAATATCGCAGATTTTTGGTGAATTGATCGCCGTATGGACCATTATGGTGGGGCGTTCTATTATGGAAAAAATGCCTCAATCTGCTTCTTTTTGTTTGGTTGAAGCAGGGCCCGGTCGTGGGACATTGATGGCCGATATTTTGCGTGTTATGCGTAAAGCTGCACCGGATTTATATACACGTTGTAAGCTTTATCTTGTTGAAACATCGCCGCGTTTGCGCGAAATCCAACGGATTACGTTGAAGGATCATGAAGCGATCACGGTGCAATGGCTTGATTCGGTATATGAATTACCGGAAATGCCTATGGTTTTTCTAGCCAATGAATTCCTTGATGCTTTACCCATTCGTCAGTTTGTTAAAATTTCAGAACAGGCATGGGATGAAATTTATGTGCAAGATGGGATGAAAATAAAGGAGATTGTTGAACGTTGCCCTGAATCTCCCATATTCCATCGTCCGGTTGCGATTGGGGATGTTGTCGAAATTTGTGAGGAAGGCCAAGCCATTATTGCTTTTTTAGGAAGACATGTATCCAAACATAATGGCGCAGCGTTATTCATTGATTATGGTTATGCACAACCCGTTTGGGGGGATAGCTTGCAAGCTTTGGCAGAGGGTAAACCCGTATCGCCTTTTATTGAACCAGGTTGCGCGGATTTAACGGCGCATATTGATTTTTGTAGTTTGGCCGAAATTGCGAGAAATACGGGTGCAACCGTATATGGTATTCAAACCCAAGGATGCTTTTTGTCCCAATTAGGGCTTATGGCACGGGCACAAAAATTATCGGCACATGCCAATCGAGAAGAGCAACAACAAATTCAGGCTGCCATACATCGTCTTATTGCGCCCGAACAGATGGGTACGTTGTTTAAAGTCATGGCACTTTGTTCTCCGGATATCGCAGAACCACCAGGATTTATGGAGGATGAAAGGAATAACGATTATGGTTGATTCTTGGGTTGTACGGCATCCTATGTTATCGCAATGTCAGGTGCGTCATGGATTCTTTACCCGAAATGGCGGCGTATCGGTTCAGGCTTTTACCTCTTTAAATTGCGGATTGAAAACAGAAGACGATCCCAAAGCAGTTCAGGAAAATCGTCGTCGTGTTGCCAAAGAAATGGGTGTTGCAGCAGAATGTTTGTGGGGTGCGGTACAGATTCACAGCACAAAGGTTATTGCCGTAAAAGCAGGTGATAAAATAACTTATGAAGCTGATGGTGCAATTACAACAGAACCCGATATAGCAATTAGCGTTTTAACAGCTGATTGCGCGCCTGTTCTTTTTAGTACTCCAGATGGAAAAATGGTAGGAGCCGCGCATGCAGGTTGGCGTGGTGCAGCCTTTGGCATATTGGAAGCAACGATTGACCAAATGGTATCAGCCGGTGCAAAAGCCGAAACAATTACAGCGGTTATTGGTCCTTGTATCAGTGCAAAAGGTTACGAGGTTCGAGAAGATATGCGGTCAGAAGTTATAGGACAAGATCCGTCAGGAACACCCTATTTCGCATCGGTAGGAGAGGCGCTCTATAAATTTGATTTGGCTGGTTATTGTTTGCATCGTCTGAAACGTCGTGGATTAATTCATTGTGCTGCATTAAATCTTGATACGTTAAGTAACGAAGCACACTTCTTTAGCCATCGTCGTCGCGTTTTGGCCGGTGGGGGGCCGTTAGGCCTTCAGATTTCATCAATTGCTTGTCGTAAGGGATAACATTATCGCATGAAACGATCGATAGTCACATTAACCCGATGTAGTGTTTTCTTAATGGGCTTGTTGCCTTTGGTCGGATGTCTGTCCGTATCACGCCCATTTCAAAAAAATGATCCCCGTGCGGCCGGTAAGTTAACCCGTCCCCCGCCAGCGCGCCTTATTGTGCCCGTTCCAACTGAGGCATTGTTAAATGATAAGGCTGCCAAATCATTTGCTGATATTTTGGCGAAATCATTAATAGCCCAATCGGTTCCTGCCGTCGTAAAACCTTTCAAAAAAGGGGATTGGGAATTGGTTGTTCAGGCGAAGCTTCAGGGGGATACGGTCATTCCAACCTATACCGTTTATTCCTATGATGGTACAAAACAAGCGACCCGTGAAGGAACATCAATTGCAGCCAAAGCATGGTCAGAAGGTGATCAGGCTACTTTAAATGCTGCTGCTGATCAGGCGGCTCCTGCAGTGGCGGAGGTTTTGACGGGTATTTTAGCACGTCAGATGGAAAACGATCCGAAAAGTTTAAAACGTCGTCCAGCAAAGGTTTATTTCAAAGGAATTACTGGGGCTCCTGGAGATGGCAATATTTCGATTGCACGTCAGTTTGTCATTTCTTTCAATGATCGTTCCAATCAAATTCAAGAAACACCCAAAGATGCGGATTTTACCGTTTCATGCGTTGTCAAAGTTACCGATGGTCCTGCTGGCACAACGGGACATCCAGTACAGAATGTTGATATTGAATGGCTTGTATTGAACAACAAAGGACAAGAAATCGGTAAGGTTTCACAAATCAATGATGTGCCTGCGCATACGCTTGATATATATTGGAGTGATACCGCTTCTGCAGTAGGAGAAGAGGCTGCTGGTGGTGTTAAGCAGGTTATTACCAATAATTCCGGACGGGATTTAAAGCCTTTGCCGAATGGTGATAAACCATCTGGAACTCCATTACTAATTCCACCAGAAAAGTAAAAAGGTGATCTTAAAAGATAGTTTTGGTTTGATATTATTTTGTTTTTCCTGTTCTGACCTTTTGTTTTGGAGTGACTTTTTATGAAAATTGTTGCCGGAAATAGCAACCGTCCTTTGGCAGAGGCCGTTGCCGCTTATTTAAAAATGCCTCTTTGTGATGCGTCCGTGCGACGTTTTTCGGATATGGAGATTTTTGTCGAAATCTTTGAAAATGTCCGTGGCGAAGATGTTTTTGTTATTCAGAGTACCAGCTATCCTACGAATGACAATTTGATGGAATTGTTGATTATGCTGGACGCTTTGCGTCGCGGTTCTGCACGGCGGATTACGGCAGTGATGCCTTATTTTGGTTATGCCAGACAAGATCGTAAATCTGGCCCTCGTACTCCAATTAGTGCTAAATTGGTTGCGAATTTGCTGGTTGAAGCTGGTGCCAACCGTATTTTGACACTCGATTTACATGCCGGTCAGATTCAAGGATTTTTTGATATCCCTGTAGATAACCTATATGCGGCCCCTTTATTTACACGTGATATCAAAGAAGTATATGGTCATAAAACTGATTTAATGGTGGTTTCTCCTGATGTAGGAGGAGTTGTTCGGGCACGGCAATTGGCGAAACGTTTAAATGTTGATTTAGCAATTATTGATAAACGTCGGGAACGTGCAGGTGTATCCGAAGTCATGAATGTTATTGGTGACGTAAAGGGACGTAATTGCTTGTTGGTTGATGATATTATTGATAGTGGTGGATCGCTTTGTAATGCTGCCGAAGCATTGATGAAATCGGGAGCGACTGCAATTGATGCTTATGTTACGCATGGGGTTTTGGCTGGGGAAGCGACGCAGCGGATTAAGAATTCCGTCATTGGCAGTTTGACATTAACCGATAGTATTTTAATGACGGATAAAGTGAGAGCAGTCCCCAATATTCGTCAGATTACTTTGGCCAATCTGCTTGGTAAGGCGATTCGTGCTGTTGCTGATGAAAGCTCTGTTTCATCCTTGTTTGATTGATCGTCAAAATTAAAAGTGGATTATAATCATAATCCACTTTTACAAGCTAATTCCAATTAGGTTGAACCATGTATAAAAACAGCATGGTTTTTAAACCTTGATGCAAGCGTTTTTTGCTTGGCCCTGGTTATATTAAAGTGGCGTCGGTCATTTTATGGATCACGAATGATTTTAGCTTTAAGCTTTTATTGATTTTTGCCATACGATTTCCCCAAAAATGAACTGGGTAAAAGCGGCATGACAAAACGTGATTATGTTTGATATTATTGATTAACTAGGCCTATAGTTTTTTATTCATCATTATAGAATCAGGTTTTTGAATGTCTTATTTAATTTCTCGCCCTTATTGGTATTTGCGTCATGGGCAAACGGATTGGAATGCTAGAAATTTGTCTCAAGGCCGCACGGATGTGCCATTAAATCGCCTAGGTCTAGCACAGGCTGAGGCAGCGGGTCATGCTTTGGCAGATGCATGGTCAAATCTTGAAACGCCGATTGCTCGAATTGTTAGTTCACCTTTAGGTCGGGCAAGAATGACGGCTGAAATTACGGCTCAGATTCTGCGGGAAAAGACTGGTGTTCAATTACCTATTGATTTGGATGACAGCTTAAAAGAAGTCTGTTTTGGTGTAGAAGAAGCAAAACCCATGGGTCCTTGGTATGATCAATGGATTGCAGGTCAGTTTACGCCAGCAGGAGGAGAACCCTTCAAGATTTTATGTAATCGCGTTCGTGATGCGGTAAATCGTGCTATTATGAATACCCAAAATGGACATGTCATGATTGTGGCGCATGGGGGTATTTTTCGTTCATTGCGCTTTATGATGGGTTTGAAACCGAATGTTCGTTTACCGAATGCCCAACCGATTCATATTACTCCCCCACCTCAAGGGGAAAAGGCTTGGACATTAAATATGTTACCTGTTAAAGAAGCCAAAGTCTAAGATTGATTTTCTTTCAGGTTATTTTACAAAATAAATTGGATTAAATAAAAATCTGCTGAAACGCGATTATGCGTATAATGGCAGGCAGATAAAGAAATTTGCTTTTGATTCAAATTTTAGCTAAAGGATAGCAACGTCAGCACCCCTGGAGGCTGGCGATTTTTATGTTGCCTTATTATTATAGGAGTTTAAAAGTGGCACAAAAATTTACTGAAATTCAAGTTTCTTCGCGCGCGAAGGCTGGTAAGGGGGCAGCGCGCGCAACTCGTCGTGATGGTTTGGTTCCTGCAGTTATTTATGGTGGAAAATCTGAACCTACATTGATTGCTTTGGATCCTCGCATTGTTATGCGTGAGCTTTCCAATTCTTCATGGCGTTCACATCTTTATCAAATCAAAGGTGATGGTGTAACATCCGTTGCGCTTATGCGTGCAGTGCAATTGCATCCTGTTACCGATCGTCCATTACATGTTGATTTCCAACGCATGGTTGCTGGCCAACATATTCGCGTTGAAATTCCCGTTGTGTTCGAAGGCGAAGAAGTTGCTCCTGGTATTAAACGGGGCGGTGTTCTTAATGCTGTTATGCATTCTGTCGAAGTGAACTGTGATGTTGATCATATTCCTGAAGCTTTCACAGCAGATGTTGCTCAGTTGGATATTCACGGAACAATTCATTGGTCAGATCTTAAAGGGACTGAACACGTAACGCATACCAATCACGAAGAAGATTTCGTTATTGCGACCATCGCACCTCCAACCGTTTCTGTAGAAACTGAAGAAACGACTGAAGAAGAAACGACTGAAACAGAAGTCGCTGATAAAGCTGCATCAAAAGAATAATTTTCTTTAAAGGATGATATGATGTTGCTATGGGTTGGGTTGGGAAACCCCGAACCCGGAATGCAATTAAACCGCCATAATATTGGTTTTATGGCTGTTGATTGCATTGCTCAGAAATATGGTTTTTCCCCATGGCGTAAACGGTTTCGTGGCGAAGTTGCCGAAGGAAACCTTAATGGGGAAAAAATCCTTCTTTTAAAACCCATGACCTATATGAATTTGTCTGGGGAAAGCGTGCAACAGACAGCATCGTTTTACAAGCTGCCTATTGACGCGATAATTGTTTTTCATGATGAACTCGATTTATTGCCCGGTCGTATCCGCATCAAACAAGGTGGGGGGGCTGCGGGACATAATGGATTGCGTTCGATTGATCAAAGAATGGGCAATTCCAATTACTGGCGTATCCGGATGGGTATAGGACATCCCGGCAATAAAGCGCTAGTATCAGGTTATGTGCTAAGCAATTTTTCCAAAAATGACCAATTATGGTTAAATCAATTTCTAGATGCGACGGCAGAGGCAGCACCCTTGTTAGTACAACAAAGGCAAGACGCCTTTATGACCAAAGTTGCGTTGTTAACGAAGGAGTAAATGGGTATGGGGTTCAATTGTGGCATTGTTGGTTTGCCAAATGTTGGGAAATCTACCTTGTTTAATGCGTTAACGGCAACGGCTGCTGCGCAATCTGCGAATTATCCATTTTGCACGATTGAACCCAATGTGGGACGTGTAGCCGTTCCCGATGCAAGATTACAGGTTTTGTCAGATATTACGCATTCACAGCAAATTATTCCCACGAGTTTGGAATTTGTTGATATTGCTGGCTTGGTTAAAGGGGCATCTCGTGGGGAAGGGTTAGGTAACCAGTTTCTTGCGAATATTCGCGAAGTTGATGCGATTATTCATGTGCTTCGTTGCTTTGATAATGATGATATCACGCATGTTGAAGGATCCGTTGATCCCATTCGCGATGCGGAAATCATCGAAACCGAATTAATGGTTGCGGATCTTGAAAGCTTGGAAAAACGGATTATCCCGCTACAGAAAAAAGCACGCGGGAATGATCGTGAAGCTCAGGCATTGGTAACTTTGATGGAACCTTTGATTCTTGCGTTGCAAGAAGGCAAACCTATTCGTGACGTAATCCCACCGGGAGAAGAAAAAGCGGTTGCACGTTTACAGCTTTTGACCAGCAAACCGGTTCTTTATGTTTGTAATGTAGAAGAGGAATCGGCGGCTAGGGGAAATGCTTACTCTGAAAAAGTCAAAGCAATGGCAAAGGCACAAGGTGCAGAAATGGTTATTGTATCTGCTGATATTGAAGCCGAGGTCAGTCAGCTTTCGTCAGAAGATCAAAAGGAATTTTTAAGCGGTCTTGGACTGGATAATAGCGGTCTAGATCGTGTGATCGCAGCAGGTTACCGTTTATTGAAGTTGCTGACCTATTTTACTTGTGGGCCAAAAGAAACACGGGCATGGACTATTCCCGAAGGCACCAAAGCACCGCAGGCTGCAGCCGTTATTCATAATGATTTTGAACGCGGTTTTATTGCTTGCGAGACCATCGCTTATCAAGATTACGTGCAATATAAAGGTGAAGCCGGTGCGAAAGAGGCCGGCAAAGTCAGAATTGAAGGACGTGACTATGTTGTTCATGACGGCGATGTCTTGCTTTTTCGTTTTAATGTCTAATAGTATGGTCTAATTTTGCCGTTTCATCTCCTAGAAAGGAAGGGGGCATCGAATGGGTCATTCTATTGCGTCACAGTGTAATCCTGTTGAGCAATTATTACAGCGTGTGCGCCAAGCGGCTTCGCAATTAGCACATAGTGATTTAAAGCAACGTAACGATGCGTTAAAAGCTGCAGCAAAGGCATTACGGCAATATGAACCGGAAATACTTGCAGCGAATGCGCAAGATATTGCAGAAGCTAAGGTAAGCGACGCTTTTAAAGACCGTCTAACTTTGAATCCATCCCGTTTAGAAGCTATGGCAAAAGGATTGGAAGCTATTGCTGAGCTTCCTGACCCATTAGGAAAGATCCAAGCCAAATGGGTCAGACCAAATGGTTTAAAAATTCGTCGCGTGACGGTACCTTTGGGAATTATCGGCATGATCTATGAAAGTCGGCCGAATGTTGGTGCCGATGCGGCTGGGATATGCTTGAAATCGGGAAATGGTCTGATTTTACGCGGTGGGTCAGAAAGTTATCGATCTGCACAGGCCATTCATAAAGCCATGCAGCAGGGAATCCAAACATCTGGATTAAATCCAGATGTTATAGCGATGGCACCGAGTAGTGATCGAGAACATGTAACCCATATATTGCATGCTGTTGGGCAAATTGATGTTTTAATTCCCAGAGGTGGTAAATCGTTAATCGAATTTGTTCAACGCGAATCAAGAATACCTGTTTTGGCGCATGCAGCAGGACTTTGCCATACCTATATTCATAAAGCTGCTGATTTTGACATGGCACGGAAAATTATTGCCAATGCCAAAATGCGTCGCACCGGAATTTGTGGTGCCACGGAAACGCTTTTGATTGATCAGGAAATTGCTTCGCAATTATTACCTAAAATTGTCAAAGACTTGTCGGCTTTGGGGTGTCGTTTTTTGGGAAATGATCAGGCCCGTCAAATTATACCCGATATGAAAATTGCTACAGAAAAAGATTTTGCTACGGAATGGCTTGATGCTGTTTTATCTGTTGCGGTGATGAAAGATATTCATCAAGCATTAGAACATATTGCCCATTATGGAAGTGGCCATACTGAAGCCATTATTACGGAAGATGAATCAATAGCGATGCAGTTCCTTAATAGCACGGAAAGTGCAGTCGTGATTTGGAATGCTTCAACGCAGTTTTGCGATGGCGGCGAATTCGGCTTTGGTGCTGAAATTGGTATTTCAACGGGAAGGCTACATGCACGAGGCCCAGTTGGTATCGATCAATTGGTAAGTTATCATTATGAGATATTTGGCAAAGGTCAGGTTCGGCCTCTATGATTGAAATACCGACATGGGGTGATCGAAGACATATAAGAATCGGTCTTTACGGTGGGTCTTTTAACCCTTTTCATAAAGGGCATTTAAAATTAGCCAAGATGGCTTTGACCCAGTTACAGCTTGATCAAGTCTGGCTTATGGTATCACCGGGGAATCCTTTAAAAAGGGGCAGCTTTATGGCTCCTTTTGGAGAGCGTTACCAACGCGTGAAGCAAAATACCGATGGTAGGCGGTTAATTGCCACCGATATTGAGAAAAGGCTTGGAACGCGTTATAGTTGCGACACCATCGAAATTTTACAGACTCGTTTTCCCCGTAGCCATTTTGTTTGGTTAATGGGGGCGGATAGTTTGGCACAAATGGCATTATGGTCGCATTGGAAAGAAATCGTCCGATTGGTTCCTATGGTAATTTTCCCCAGACCTTCTTATATATTTCCTGCGCTAAAGGGAAAGGCAGCATGCTGTTTAAAAAAAGCGCGTTATCCGGATCGATATGCACCGGTTATTGCGAATATGAAGGCACCCGCGTGGATTTTTATGCAAACTCCGCAGACTAATATTTCCGCAACGGCGCTGCGTAATCAAGATATGACGTCGGATAAAAGTTTTGAATTGAAGAAAGATTAAGGAGATTTACAATTTCTAACGATATTGCTGCTTCACGCATACAGGAAATACAAGCAGGCCCGCAGAATCAGGTTGCCCACAAAACGAATCATGATGAACAACGAATCAACCATTTGGTATCCGTTATTGTAAATAGTTTGGAAGATGACAAAGCCGAAGATATTGTCGTCATTGACCTTAAGGGCAAAGCCTCTTTTGCGGATCAAATGATTATTGCGACTGGTCTTGTTGATCGGCAAATTGCTGCGATGGCAGAGAATCTGGATAAAGTGCTTTTTAAAGAAGGCATTAAGAAAATCGCTATTGAAGGAAGCTCAGATTGGGTTTTGCTGGATATCGGCGATATTATTGTTCATCTTTTCCGTCAGGAAGTAAGAGAACATTATAATATTGAACGTATTTGGGGTGTCCAGTTGGAAGAAGAATCCACAGAGACAGTATGATTCATATTCTGGCGATTGGTAAAATGCGGCATGCAGCAGAACGGGCGTTATTTGACCGTTATGCAGCACGCATTATTCCAAAGTTACAGCTGATTGAAATTGATGATGCCAAAGGAAGCCCACAAGAAATTAAAAAACGTGAAACGCAGGCTTTGTTAAAAGCACTACCTGACAAAGCTTTGGTTGTCGCCATGGATGAAGGGGGAAAGGCATATAATAGCCTATCTTTTTCAGAACAATTTCAAAAATGGCAGGAACAATCCCGACCAATCTGTTTTTTAATTGGTGGTTCTGAAGGATTGGATAATGCAGCGATACAACGTTCAGAAGCAGTCTTTTCTTTAGGGAATCTAACTTGGCCCCATATGCTGGCGCGTATTTTATTAGTCGAACAAATTTACCGAGCACAAAGCATTATAAAAGGGCATCCTTACCATCGTAAAGGACGCCCTGTATAAGAAGGAAATTCTAATAAAACCTTATTTCAAGGTCCGATTTGGTGCATCAGCAAAGATATTGTTATCACTTACGTTTGGAGCAAGTGCCACTTCGGTATTATAAGCTTGCGGTCTGGTGCTTGTTGCTGCATCAGCTGTCCAAACTTTTACGCGTTGCTGAGGAGCAATTCTTCTGCTGGGCATAGGATTCTCTTGAACACCTGCTGCGCGTGGGTAAATAAAACCATTGGTTGGATAGATACTACCAAAAGATTCATTATTACCATTTAAAGCGACGCGAACTGCTGTCCAGTCATTATTGGGCGATACGTCGATGACAGGTACGTTCCGGCTGATTCCTCTTTGAGCCCAATGTGACTGGTCGATAATAATCGTGCGTGAATCAACAACACGACGAACAACAGCAACATGACCCAATGGCATACGACGTGTTGAACGGAAACTAAGAACACTTCCATTTTCAGGAGCTTGACCACGGTCATAAACCCCAGAAGCATTATCCCACCATGCTACCGCATTTCCAGATAATGCAACATCAGATGCAGAACGTGCAAAGGCAACACATTGAATGACGTTACCGCCACTATAACGATGATTATAATTGGCAGCAGAACGATAACGGACGTTTTTATTTCCGTGTCGTAATTTTTTGCTTTGACTATGGGAAGATATCTTATGTACGCTAGTTTTTGCTACACGTTTGTTAGAAGTATGGCCGTTATTCTTGCTATGTGTTGTATGCCCAGTACGAGCTTCAGCATGAGAAATGCTGGTTAAACAAGAAAAGATAAAAAAGAAAGATAAAAATCCTAATTTTTTACAGCGGTCTTGGACATCTGCCCTAATCATCAATTGTGTCATCCCTGAAAGTTATTCGTGTTCAAAACCTTTTGCTTTGAGTAACTTATCTTGTGATGAAGAGCAAGCTTTAATTGTGTTTTATTGGGAAAAATTATATAATTTTTGGAAAAGTAAGTTGATAAACTATTAAATTTATAAAATTCATTAAAAATTTAATCCTATATCGAAGATCAAACGAGCAATAATTTTAAAATAACCGATTCATTCAATATTTATATAAACTGCTTTATTACGATGGGAGTGTGTTTTGCCAACATCTTCAATATCATTTCCTTTTAAAGTCACGATCATACCGGTAACGATGATTCGTCAGAACTGTATGATTTTGTGGGATCAAAACATAAAAAAAGGCGTTATTACGGATCCAGGAGGGGATGTTCAACATATTCTTAGTCGTGTTGAAGAATTGAAAATAGAAGTTGAAGCGATTCTTTTAACACATGGCCATTTTGATCATGTGGGTGTTACAATGGCGTTGCAGACTGAACTGACAAAGCGTCAAAATCAGGTTGTTCCTATTTTAGGGCCGGGGAAACAAGATATATTTCTGTTGGAGAATATTCAACAACAGATGGAGCAATTTGGTGTATTTCTTCCAGATACACAAAATGTAACACCAACCCGTTTTCTTGAGGATAAAGAACAGCTTGATTTCTCGGGTTTGCATTTTCAGGTTCTTCATATTCCCGGTCATACGCCAGGGCATATGGTCTTTTTTGAAACCAATGCACGAATCTTGATTAGCGGTGACGTCTTATTTAGGGGAACAATCGGACGTACTGATTTCTCATATGGGGATGGAGAAGCTTTGATTCGGAATATAAAAAACAAAATACTTCCCTTGGGCGATGATATCTGTATTCTTCCGGGTCATGGATTGGGGAGTAGAATTGGCTTTGAACGTCAGCATAATCCCTTTCTTGTGGGATAATGATTAAGGAATAAAAAATTGAAAAAACGTTTTTTATGGGTTTGTGCCAGCTTAGCTGCTTGGACTGGGATGAATATTTCGTCTTTTAATTTTGTAAAGGCAGCCGAACAGGAAATAACGCAGGCACAACCGCCTTTGGAAAAACAGAATCTGACTATTAAAACCAAGACAGGGAAACAACAATTTTTTTCAATTGAAATTGCTAAAACACCAAAAGAGCAAGAAATTGGAGAAATGTTTAGAACCGAAATCCCTGATGATGGTGGGATGCTCTTTATTTGGCCTTATCCCCAATCCAGCAGTATGTGGATGAAGAATACGGTTGTTCCTTTGGATATCGTTTTTATTGATACCAATAATCATATTCAATATATTGCTGAAAATACGGTTCCTTACAGCCTTGCTCCGATTAATAGCTTGGGAACGGTTAAAGCTACTTTGGAACTTAAGGGTGGGATTACCGAAAAATTAGGGATTATGGTTGGTGATACCGTCGAATCATTAGCTTTACAAATCCCGAACGGTAAACAAATCATCAAAAATGAATCAAAGAAATAATATTATTGTATAAAATTTAAGCGGTATCTTTTACTTTTCTTGGGAAACTGAAAATTACCGCGGTTAAATCAGAAGCATTTATACATAAATTTTGAGGCTTTTCTTTATGTTAAAGAAAAGCCTCAAATTCGTTTATCAATCTTGCAAACGTAGGATTTACAAGTTTCTATTTATTTGTGACACAACGTTTTTCTTAAATATGCTATTGTATCATTCTTAAATCATTTTTTCTTGTTTGCGTTTTTACCGTCACCGTCACGGAATGGTTGTGCAGGTTCTTGTGTGTGGGCTTCAAGGAACCACAATTGTTTGTCCATCCCACGAGAAACTTCTGTAAATAAATCGGCTGTATCGGCATCGCCAGCTTCATCGGCTTCGTCAATAGCTTTGCGAATAGAATTGGCATAAATGGAGAAACGGTCAATCAAAGCAGCAATATGGTCAGCAACAGAATAAATATCCGTAGGATAAGGAGGAAGCGAAGAAGTTTTTGAAATTTCTTGTGTCGTTCCTAGGGCGGTTCCACCTAAAGCGGTAATCCGTTCAGCCATAGAATCATTAAAGCCATCTTGTTCAGTACGGAAATTATCCATCATAAGATGAACGCCAATAAATTGAGGACCCTTTAAATTCCAGTGTGCTTGTTTTGTAATTAATGCTAAATCTAAACCATCTGCGAGGCGTTTATTTAAAAGTTCAATTGATGTATTTTTTGCATTAGATGATAAATCATTGCGTGTTCTATGAAGTGCGTGTCTAGAAGATGCCATGACGAAAATTCCTTTCTTTAATGTAAATATTCTAAATCCTAAACGTTCAAGTAAGACTTGGGTTCTTTAAGGAACGTTAACAAGGGCGAAAAATTTTATTTTGTTGAACAAATTGTGATGAGGGAAAAAGGAAACAAAAAGCCATCTTTTGGATTTGCTTACGAAGGTGATATTTCTATTGAAGAGTTATAAAATTTGATTATCTGATTAAAGAGTATTTATAACAATATGAACAATTTAATTAAGGCGATTTAATGTGGTAATTTTGGTTACTGGAACAGCAGGATTTATAGGCTTTCATTTAACAAAAAAATTATTAAAGCAAGGATATCAGGTCATTGGTGTTGATAGCATTAATGATTATTATGATACTAATTTAAAGCAGGCACGCCTGAATCAACTGCAAAAACATGCCAAATTTCACTTTTTTAAATATGATATTGCCGATCAGGAAGCAGTACGAAGTTTATTTAAACGGTTTTCTGATATTGAAATTATTATTCATTTAGCTGCTCAAGCCGGTGTAAGATTTTCTTTGGAAAATCCATACGCTTATATTCATGTAAATATTGATGGTCATTTAAATATTTTAGAACAGGCACGTTGTCTGTCACATCTGAAACATTTAATATTTGCCTCTTCTTCATCTGTTTATGGTTTAAATCAAACTTTGCCTTTTAAAGAAGAAGATGCAGTTAATATGCCAAGCTCAGTTTACGCTGCGTCAAAACGTTCAGCAGAACTGCTTTCTTTCACTTATAGTCATATTTACGGTTTAAGACAGACCGGATTAAGATTATTCACGGTTTATGGACCATGGGGTCGACCAGATATGGCTTATTTTAAATTTGCCAAAGCAATTATGTCAGGTAAACCTATTGAAATATATGAAGGTGATGGACTGGCAAGGGATTTTACCTATATCGATGATGTTATTGATGCCATATTATGCATTATGAAAAACATTCCAGATGCAGGAACATCTCAAACATTCAATATTGGCAATAACCGCAGTGAATCGGTTCGTTATCTGATCCAATTGTTAGAGGAGCAACTAGGGAAAAAAGCAATATTGCATTTTAAGCCGCGTCCTGTGACCGATTTAGAGAAAACCTGGGCTTCCATAGATGCAATACACGCAAAAACTGGTTGGACACCGAAAACGGACCTATCCGAAGGTATTGGCGCTTTTGTTGAATGGTTTAAAGCATATATTTAATTTTTTATATTTTTAAATATTCTTTATTTGAAATGAATAATTTTATTTTTTTAATTAGATATATCTATTTTCAATAGATTGATATAATAAGATTTATATCTTGGATTTTTCTTAGTAATACTTACAAAAAAATATTAAAAAATTTTGATAACGTGTTTTACTAGAAATGTTATTTACTAAAAATAAAATTTAATTTTTTGTAAAGCAGTGATGTTATCCTTCTGCCATCATTTTTCATAAATAGATCAATAATTTATGATATTGTATGTTTTAGCATAATTTTTCCTTGCGCATATAAAATAATTTTGGAAAATAAAACAAAAGCGATTTTTATCAAGGATTGTTAAGGATGATTAGAGAAGTCATAGAATTGCTTCTGACAAATTCAAAATCATTGTCATTCCAGCTTTAGTTTGGATAAGAAATAATATATGAATAAATAGTAAAAGTATGAATTATTATTAAATAATGCATTCGCTATTTGTAAGAAGTCAAGCTATATCCTTGAGAAGGATATAGGTTAAATTTCACAGACTGATTTTTTGAAATGTAATTTTTTAAAATTTGAAAATATCGACGCAATAATTCACAAAAAATGTAAAATTTAAATATCAGACCTCGTTATGTTGACAAATATAAGGCAAATCGTTACCAGATGACGACACTAATATATCCATATATCAATATTATGGATGAATCATTCACCGTTATATGTTGCATGAAAGTAAAAATGCTAGAATATCCTGGAATAGAAATTTTAAATTCTTGGGGTAGTCATTCTTTAAGAACACAAATAGAACCAGCGTTTCAGTTATACAATCCTTTACAAGCGTGTAACCTGTTTTCATTGCTTATAAGTGGAATGGATGAAATGTTATATTGTTGCAGTTTTGTAGGAATTGTCATTTGTAAATGTTTAAGTAATGACATTTGCATCTCAATTTTAGAAAAAAGTAAAAGATAGATTATAATGAGGAAAAGTCGAGAAAGTGTGACGTTCAATCAGTTTTTAAAAACTGAAAAGACGATTAGATTATGTTGCAATAATCCTGTTAAAAGTGTAAATCGAATAGTTAACTTTCTAATAATTATACATTAAATAATTAATAAATACTGAAAAAGTGGATGAGATATAAATGAAAAATAAAAACTCTAAAATGCTACTTTTAGCAAACATTTTTCCAAAAAACATCCAAACGGCGCAATTCTAAAGTTAGCTTCCTTAACGATTTTTATTGTGAAGATAAGAAATTGGTTAGGGATATGTCACGTCTAATACATCGATAAGAAGAATATTATTATGAACGATATAAGTAACAATGACGTATTAAGTAAATATTTTAAGGAATACGGATTTACTTCCTGCAAACTTGTTGATCACTTTAAACAGGAAGATTACTCAACGGTAACCGGCAGGTATTTTAGTAGCCCTTTGGATAGCATTACTGATTTTTTAAAAATTGGTTGGAAATTTTTAGCACCTATTTCTTTAGATTTAAAATTTGATCCTACTTTTTACGCTTTAACTTATTTTCCTCAAACGAAGAAAATAAATAGTTCAGAATTATATTTTTCATGGTTAAATACGGGCATTGAAAAAGGCTTTCATCCAAATTTATCTTCTTTCCTAAAATCTTTAGAACTTTTGGATATGAAAAATATATGGAAAGAATTTGACTATGAATATTACTTGCAGAACGTACCAGAATTAAAAAATGCTAATCCTAATCCACCTAAATGGATTATATTGGAACATTGTCTATTATATGGAATATTAAAAGAATATGATTTTTGTCCATCTGCTAAAGAAGCGCCTAATCTATATTTAGCCGTTGCAAGAAGATTAGATAAGGATGGAGATGCGTCGAAAACATCCGCGATATTAGAGAAAATCATTCTAAGTAACGCAGAAACGCCAGCGCTTATGCATTTTTATGCTGATTCGCTCATAAAACAAAATCGATATTTTGAAGCGGTTCAAAATTATAAGGCATCAATAGATTTATCTTTATCTTCTAAAAATGCCATTAATAAATGGTCGTTTATTAATGCAAGTAATGCGTATACACAACTTAACTTATTAGAAAAAAGTGTTGATATTATATCGAAACTTGTAAAGTACGATCCAGGAGATGAAAATAGCTGGTCATTGCTTAATGAATATAGAAGTGCTTCTTTTCAAGAAAAATGGGAAAAAGTTAATCAGCTTGTTTCCCAAAAAGCTTTTAATCAAATTTTTTCGGTGATGGATGACGCGGTTAATAATTTAATTCGTTTTCCAATAGAAAATAGCAAAGTTATTAATCAGTTAAACAATAACGTTAAAAACGTAATTTTGGTTGCTAATCTAGATTTATCGCAATGTGAATTATATCGCGTTGAACAAAAAATAGAGCAATTGAAAGGAATGAATTTCGAAGTAAGTCTGTATAATCAAAATAATATTAATGTTAATTATTATAATGAATTAATTTATGCAGATATTGTTATCTTTTATAGAGTTCCAGCTTTTTCTGAAATTGTTTCAGCTATAGATGCGGCGCATAGAGCTGGGATTCCAACTTTTTATGATATTGATGATCTTATATTCAATCGAGAATATTATCCAGGAAGCCTAGAAAGCTATAATGGTTATGTTAGTGAAACTGAATATGGTGAATTGATTAAAGGCGTTCCTCTTTTTGCTGGAGCCTTAAAACTATGTGATTATGCGATGGTATCGACATTGTCGTTGGCTAAATTCGCTGCACCACTTTGCCGTTCAGGACGTGCCTTTGTTCATCGTAATGCGATTGGTGAAAAGCATATCAATTTCCTTAATAACTATAAAATCACGAAAAAATACTTTGAAAAAACGGTTAATATTTTTTATGGAACGGGAACAAAAGCCCATAGCAAAGAATTTTTTGATACCTTACAAGATGTTTTCGCAAATCTTTTGCTGAAACATAAAGAAAAAATACATATTATCCTTATGGGATATATCAAATTACCAGCATCGCTTTTGAAATATTCCAAATTTTTCACCGTTCTGGAACCATCTTCCGATATTAATGCTTTCTGGAATATTTTATCACAGATCGATATTAACCTAGCAGTTTTGAATAAAACGACTTCAAATGATTGTAAAAGTGAAATAAAATGGCTTGAAGCAGCCATGCTTGGAATCCCTTCGGTTGTATCACGGACCAATACTTATGAAGAGGTCATTGAGGACGGTGTTGATGGTTTTATGGCTTCAACAAAACAGGAATGGTTTAATGCTTTAGATAAACTCGTCCAAAATAAGAAATTCCGTGAAAAAATGGGCGAAGCTGCAAAGAAAAAGGTTCTTGAATCCTATACACCTGAAGCTAGAATTGAAAATCTAGAATATATTTTCAATGAAATTAGAAACCCGAATCAAAGAAGAAAAAAGAAACCTTTACGGATATTGATTGTTGCTGTTTTCTTTTCTCCACAATTGGAAGGTGGCGCAACACGGGTTGTTGTTGATAATGTTCGCGATCTAATGCGTTTATATGGGCCGGATATTGAAATAGAGGTTTTCACAACGTTAAATGGTGGCCGTAAAGAATATGAAAAACGATGTTATATACAAGAAGGCGTAAAGGTTACAGCGGTTACTGCAGCTTCGGCTCCTAATGTTGATAAAAGATCTTTTGATCCAAAAATGGGTAAGATTTTTGGGCAATATCTTGATTACTATCAACCCGACATTGTGCATTTTCATTGTATTCAACGGTTGAGTGCTTCTGTATGTCAGGAAGCTTATAAAAGAAATATTCCTTATTTGATTACGGCACATGATGGATGGTGGATTTCGGAAAACCAATTTTTAATTGATCAGAAAACATTAGAACCGTCCATTTATGATATCCGGAATCCAACGCGATTATTAGAAAATAACGATTCTGATGCATTATTTCGAATGCAATCACTTTTAAAAATATTACATCAGGCGACGCATGTTTTAACAGTATCTGAAAAATTTGCAGAAATTTATCGTAATTTTGATCTGAAAAACGTTGTTGTTACTGAAAATGGTGTTTCGGATCTCAAAGTATTTCCCTATGTTCCTTATCGAAAAGATCGTGTAAGATTGGCTCAAATTGGAGGGGCATCAGCTCATAAGGGCTTTACCTTGTTGCAGGCTGCGCTTATGTTTTCAGAAGATTTAGATAATTTGGAATTAACTGTAATAGATCATGCGTTACCAAGTGGTACAATACGATATGATCAATGGGGAAAAACACCCGTTACATTTATATCCAAAATTCCACAATCAGAAGTGGGACGAATTTACGCTAAAACCGATGTTCTTGTCGCTTGCTCTTTATGGCCCGAAAGTTATGGTTTGGTTGCAAAAGAAGCTACTTTATCGGGTTGTTGGGTGATCGCTTCTGACCGCGGTGCGATTGGCGATCATATTGATCAGGATACAGGTTTTGTAATTGATGTATCCAACACACAAAATTTATATCAAGTTTTGAAAATAATTAATGATAATCCAGAACAATATACAAATCGTGTAGTATGTAAAAAGAAATTTAGAAGAAGCGAAGATCAGGCAAAAGACTTGTTTAAAATTTATTCTTCATGCTTAAATGTTAAAATGTCTTAAACATTATTATCTGGAATATATGGAATATAGAAATGGATGATGAAGAAGTAAAAGACTTAGCAAGAAAAATTGCTAAATCTACAAGTAGCGAAAGAATTATTCTTATTACGGATTTATATAAAACGTCGACGGAAAGAAAAGACTTTTTAGCTCCTGTACGTGTAGGAATCGAACTGCGTAATGGATGGATGATTGACCTTGCTGAACAAGTGCTTTTATTTGCTACATATAGAGATGAAGGAAAGGATTCTGCGCTTTATGAGTTGGCTTTATGTAAATTTCTAAAAGGACAATTGAATCAGGCCAAACAGCTAATTAATGAAATAAAAAAGATTAAAAAATTGCGCCTTGATCAGGCTATACGTGAGGCGATTATTGAAGCACGACTGGGTAACTTTTCCTCAGCTAAAACGCTAATGTCAAAGGTTATATCGGACAATTCACATTTTATAAATAGTGGATTAGCATGGCTACAAATGTTTGATTTTCTTGCTGATTATCCTTATGAAAAAGCTAAAAGTTTGTTAGCAGAGGTAGAAAAAAAATATAGAAAGTTAGAAGCATTAGAAATAGAAGAACAAGTTATTCAAGCATTAAAGGAAAAACGTCCCTATATGCTACTTCGGCTAGGAGATGGTGAGGGGGCTAATACCCGCATATCTTGGGTTGATGAAGCAACCTACCCAATTCTTTATAACGAAAATCGAAAAGAATTTCATAGTACATGGTTTGGAAGAACCGATTTCATCAACTCTGTTGAATTTAGTGATTTTCTTAATTGTTTTGATGATGCATTATTGAACGCAGATTGTATTAGTGGATATGAGAACAATTTATTAAATCATGAATATAGTATTGGCAGTCGAAGAGGAATCCCGTCTGTAGTTAATTTAATTCGGAAGGCAGATCAAATATATCCAATTGCAAAAGGTAAATGTTGTATAACGCATAGCGTGATTCATTATGCTTTACTTTTTTCTAATTGCCTTGAGCGTATTCTCAAAGATAGAAAATTTTTAGGTATTGTTACTTGTCATACAAATTTACCTGAAAAATTACAAGAAAAATATCATATAGGAGAGGTAGAGAGTTATTTTATTCCTAAAGAAATGGGTCGTAGTAGTATTCTTGGGGACAAAGCGAAAAGGGGAACTCATTTTCCTGATGCGTATCAATCATTAAGTGAAAAACTTAAATCAATTAGACCCGGAGAGTTATATCTTGTCGCAGGCGGTATATTAGGCAAAGTATATTGCAACATCATAAAGCAAGCGGGAGGTGTAGTAATTGATATTGGAACCGTCGCAGATATCTGGATGGGAAAAGTTACAAGGGATGTAGATAGTAGTATCATAAACAGAATACCGGAATATACGCTATAATTTTTACTTTAAGACTATTAGGAAAACTTATATCTCTATGTCAGGAAAGCCGTATACCTTATTTCGCAAGAAGAAAAAGAATTTCAAAAACCGCAATTCGTATACCTACGAAAATTTAAAATACTTAATCTGAATTGAGCGATTAATTTTTATATGATGGTTATGGAGAAAGATTAAACTATTTTAATTGAAGAGGTTAAGTGCCTAGTAGTTATATAGGTAAACGCCTTACAGCATATTTGTTTAATATCCTACCTTGTCAGCTGAATGGAGATATCTATAGCTGTTTTACTAATAAATATACTTTGATGCTAAGTTAACATTATTTTAAATGGTTGCTAAGGATTCATGAGTCCACAATATAATGTTATTGGGCCTACATATGAAAACAGATGAGAAAAATATGAATGGATTTCTAAATTCTTTGTAGCAGTTACCGAAGCGCTTTGTATAATACCTGTTAAAGGCGATTAATAATTTTATATATAACCTGATATTGAAAAACAAATGTCATCCTTAAAATTGGCATTTGTTTTCTGAAATTTTCAATAAACAAGATTCGCTATCTCTGAATTATAAAAAAGAAACTATTCGTTACAAGACGAAACACGCTTTCCTATAAGAAATAACGATACATCGTATATGCGATGTATAACGCGTAAGATTAAGTTTACATTATACAACAATATACCTCCAATTCGATTCTGCATGTCTGGTTTAATAATACGATCAATCGCATTAAGTGTATCTTATTGAAAATGAATAGATATTTCACGAATTATCATTTTTTTATAGTTTTTTTCAGAAAGTGTTTGACGTAAATGAGGTAAGATAGTAGAAGGTGCATCACCGGCGGCGCTGACGTCGGTTTTTTATTCCCTAGAGTTAGG
>CALYOP010000005.1 GCA_945266285.1 uncultured Commensalibacter sp. | reverse complement strand
GAGCTATCCGCTTCACAACCTTCCCATCAATCATAATAAACCAATCCCCTTTAAACCTAGACTTCTTTACAAGATAATAGCATAATCATTTTCATGACTATTCTCAATCTCAATGAACTTATTCACGCTTTACCTGTTGGCCAACGGTTACTGGGTATTGATCCTGGGCAAAAGCAAATTGGTTTAGCATTATCGGATGTATCCCGTATGTTAGCTTCACCTTATGCGGTTATTAAAAGAGGGAAAGTTTCAGCTTTTGTCAAAGAATTACAAAATATTATTCAGAAAGAAAATATTGGTGGATTGGTTTGTGGTTTACCACTTTCTTTAGACGGAAGTTTTGGTCCAGCAGCACAAGCCGCAAGAGATTGGATTAATGCCGTATCTCAAGCAAGTCAGCTTCCCGCAGCATTATGGGATGAACGTTTATCAAGTAGCGCTGTCAATCGTTTTCTTATTGAAGAAGCCGATATCAGTCGGAAACGGAGAGGGGAATTAGTCGATAAAATGGCAGCATGCTATATGTTACAAGCCGCTTTGGATGCTGCCAAGGTTTAGATTTATTGAGGTGTTGCTGAGGTGGCACCTAAAGCAGCCAGATAAGAGCGATATTGATCAATAGCGGTTTCAGCACGGTGAATATCGGATTGGGAAGAATCAAACTGATTTTTTTCAGTTTTTTCACGGAACTGTGCGACCGCTTGCCAAGCTTCAAATTGATAGCGTTTTAATCTGGGGAAAGAAACAGGATCAGGTTTTCCGTAATCGCCATGTAGATATTGCTGATTTACTAATGCAACTGAATTATAATCGCGTTGTAGGCGATCCAGAGCAGTGATTTCTTTGTGTGTTGCACATCCCATTAAACTACAAAAAATGATAAATATTGCATAGCGATTAATATTTTTGCTTAAGACTTTAGAAAAGAAAGGTAGTTGCATAGTTATCCCTGATTTAACGAACCTGTTTTTGAATTGTATTATAGATTAGCAGAATGAAATATTTCCTAAATATTATCAATAGTATCGAATTAAAAATATTATTATCTACTTTTGGTTATTACAACCATTCAAATGAACAAAATAGATCGTAATTTCAGAATAGTAATTGTAAAGAATTGAAAAAGATGAAATTCTGTTTCCGTAAAATAGGATATCCAAAAAATGGAAATATTAATTGTTCACATTTTGGAATCCTAAAATATAGAACATCTTTTACTTTCAATAAGTGACTTCTAAATAGAAACTTTATTCTATCTCACTTTATTTTTATATAATATTGGTTTTTTCATGATATTTTAATGTGATGTAATTACTGAGGCACCATCACTAGCTGTACAAATATAAAAACTTTCTTTTAAACCAGTTTGTGCTTCGTATTTTTCAGCGACTGCTTTTTGAACAGGTTCAACCAATTGTTCTGGAATTAAGGTAACGACACATCCGCCAAATCCCCCCCCAGTCATGCGTACGCCACCGTGTTCCCCAATAACTTCTTTTACAATATCGACGAGCTTATTAATAGGATCAACGGTGATTTCAAAGTCGTCGCGCATAGAGGCGTGACTTTGTTCCATTAAATGACCCATAGCAACGAGATCATTATTGGCAAGATATTTGGCTGCAGCAAGCGTACGGTCATTTTCGGTAATGACATGATGTGCACGTTTGTAGATCAAATGATCCATTTTATTTTTTGCGGCTTCTAATTGCTCTAAGGTTGCGTCTCTTAATTTAGAAACACCAAGAATTTGGGCAGCTTTCTCACATTGTTTACGGCGATCATTATATTCGCTATCAACTAAACCGTGTTTGACATTACTATTAATAATAACAATCGCAATATTTTTGGGTAATGAAATTGATTGCGTGGATAAATTACGGCAATCAATTAATAACGCATGGTCTTTGCGACCCATAGCTGAAATAAACTGATCCATAATGCCACAATTACAACCTACAAACTGATTTTCAGCTTCCTGGCAAATTAAAGCGAGTTTATTGGTTTCTAATGGCAAATCATAAAGCGTTTTAATGGTTGTAGCGAGGGAAACCTCTAAGGATGCTGAAGAACTGAGGCCGGCACCTAAAGGAACATTTCCACTAATAACCAAATTCATTCCTCCGAATTTGGGATAGTATTTCTGCATGTGTTTGATTACGCCACGAATATAATTAGCCCATCCATAAACAGGATGTTTTACAATGGGTTCTTTAAGTGAAAAAACATCACTTTGATTCTGATAATCGACTGCGACTACTGAAATTTTATGATCATTACGTTTTTCGCTGGCGATAACGGTGCAGTAATTAATCGCACATGGTAGAACAAAACCATCATTATAATCTGT
Source organism: uncultured Commensalibacter sp. (assembly GCA_945266285.1). Classification (GTDB taxonomy): domain Bacteria; phylum Pseudomonadota; class Alphaproteobacteria; order Acetobacterales; family Acetobacteraceae; genus Commensalibacter. The sequence continues at coordinate 196,928 of CALYOP010000005.1, read as the reverse complement.
ATGTTCGCCAATTAAATTAACCCGCCCAGGTGCTTGAATCATGAGTTGAGGTTCAGAAGTAAAGTGTTTCTGAAAAACGGATCTTGTCGCTAATATAAGATTTTTCATTAGGATTGTACCTTAAAATGGATATCACTTAAATTTCTAAGACGTTCAGCAGCTTGTTCGGCTGTAAGATCACGTTGTGCTTCTGCCAACATTTCGTAACCGACTAAAAATTTTCGCGTTGTCGCAGAGCGTAGCAAAGGAGGATAAAAATGGGCATGAAGTTGCCAATGTTGATCGGAATCTTCCTGATGAAAAGGAGCACCATGCCAACCCATCGAATAAGGGAAAGAACATTGAAATAAATTGTCGTATTTGCTCGTTAGTTTTTTAAGTATAACGGCCAAATCTTTTTGTTGAATATTCGATAATTGGTTGAGCCGGCTAATTGCCTGGCGTGGTAATAATAAGGTTTCAAAAGGCCAGACAGCCCAATAAGGAACAATAACTAACCAATGTTCAGTTTCAATAACGATACGATTTTTATTATCCAGTTCTTTGGTTACATATTCCTGTAACATCGAACAATGATATTTTTCAAAATAAGCACGTTGATTGTGATCTTCACGTTCAATTTCATTAGGAATAAAATTGCTGGCCCAAATTTGTCCATGTGGGTGTGGGTTAGAACATCCCATCATTGCACCTTTATTCTCAAAGATTTGGACCCATGTATAGGTTTTGCTAAGTTCGTTAAGTTGTTCAATCCACGTTGCAATAATATTTTCAATATGCGATAATGAAAGTTCAGGTAATGTTTTGCTATGATCAGGTGAAAAACAAATTACCCGGCAAGTTCCACGTGCACTTTGTATCTGAAATAAAGGATCATCAGAAAAAGGGGCATCAGGCGTATCGGGTAACAAAGCGGCAAAATCATTCGTAAAGACATAGGTCTCCGTATAATTTGGATTAATATCGCCTGTTATCCGTTTATTCCCAGCACAAAGAAAACAATGCGGATCATGATGGGGGCGGGGCTGGTTATCAATGGCTTCAGTTTGACCTTGCCAAGGTCGTTTGGCACGATGAGGAGATACCAGAACCCATTGACCAATGAGCGGATTATAACGACGATGAGGATGATCAACCGGATTAAATGAATTCATAATAATACACTCTGGATATTATTCTTCGTAACCTTTTGGATTTTTATTTTGCCAATTCCAAGAATCTTGAACCATATCTTGCAGTGATTTATGGGTTTCCCAATGCAAAAGTTGTTTTGCTTTGGTTGCATCGGCCCAATATGCCGCCAAATCACCTTCACGGCGTGGGGCATAATGCCATGGAAGTTTTTTTCCAGATGCTTTTTCAAAAGCATGAATAACTTCTAAAACACTATTCCCTTTGCCAGAACCCAAATTAAAAATATGAATACCATTTTGTTTTTGGCTGTATTTCATGGCAGCTAAATGACCGTCGGCCAAATCCATCACATGGATATAATCCCGGACGCATGTGCCGTCAGGTGTATCGTAATCATTTCCAAAAACCGAAAGGAAAGGGCGTATGCCAATCGCAACCTGCGTAATAAAAGGCATTAGGTTGTTAGGAATTCCCTGTGGATCTTCGCCCATCAAACCAGAAGGATGAGCACCAACCGGATTAAAATAGCGCAAAAGGGAAATCGACCATCCTTTTTCAGCCTTGTTCAAATCCTGAAGTATTTTTTCAATAAATAATTTGCTTCGTCCGTAAGGTTGCGTTGGTTCACCCGTTCCCATTGTTTCAACGTAAGGGACAATGGGTTGCGTTCCATATACTGTTGCAGAGGAACTAAAGATCATATTTTTAACATTCGCCGCACGCATGGCTTGTAATAATATAATCGATCCATATACGTTATTATCGTAATATTCTAATGGTTTATGAACGGATTCACCCACAGCTTTCAAAGCGGCAAAATGAATAACGCTTTCAATCTGATTTTCCTGGAATATACGATCAAGAAAGGGACGATCACGAACATCACCCTCATAAAATTTCGGTTTCTTTCCAGTAATTTTTTCAATACGATCTAGAACTACTTTTTTGCTATTGTAAAGATTGTCAACAATAACCGGTTCGTAGCCAGAATTAATCAATTGAACACAAGTATGACTACCGATATATCCGCATCCGCCTGTAACCATTATTGCCATAAAATTATCCTTAAAGTTAACAAAATCATCATAATGATTGGTTTATAAAGCAGGAATTTACAAACTATAAAGGTAAGTTTACAAAATATAAAGACAAATTTAAAAATTGCAGAAGTAAAATAAGGTGTAAATTTATAAAAATTTAGAATAATTTTTATTATTCACATTAAAATCTATTTGTTTTATTTCTTTCTTAATAATTATTAAGTATATTTAACGTATAATTTCTTCAAATCTTTTCTTATAACAAGATTTTTGCTTAAAAAGCATCATTATCTTTTATCTTGGGTAAGTTCCATATTTTTTGCTTTTGTTGATAGATTTCCCAAGGCAATAAGACAAAAATAGGTTCCGTAGAGGGTTGCAACCATTTTAATAGATTTCTCATATCCAATTCAGACATAGCGGTACAGCCTGCCGTATTTTGGTTGTTTTCTCTAAGATGTGCAAATATGCAGCTTCCGGCATTGGTTTTTCTTGTAATATTATGCTGAATAACAAACCCGATTTTATAAAGCGAATCAGCTTGTTTCGATAAATCACGCCGCATGATTTCATAGGAATGAAACGGAACAGGGCGATTAATATTATTAATATTGATAATTTGATTATAAAAAGATGAATTAGGATCATCCACGCAATAATCGCCCCATTTTAAAGCAATATAATTCATGGATGTTTGCAATATTGGTGCATAACCAAAAGCGGGACCAATATTGAAAATTCCCGCTGGACTGCGTTGATCTCCTTCAAACTTTTGTAGGTTATATTGTGTTTGCGGATGTAATCCTAATCCCCAGGCTGAACCGTTTTGACCCAAAGCAACAGAAAAAGGTTTATTTGCCAAAACCCATCTTGTTCCAATTCGGTCATAATAACGCAATGTGGCAGTATTAGCTTGCCAATCCTTAGGAATGACGATGATCATCTGTTGGGAGGATGACCAAGGGTAAATATGTTTTTGGTTGGTATTTTGGCAAGCATTTAAAATGCTTATTGAAATAAGTAATGCTGGAAAAATAAATTTTGATTTTTTAAAAAAAGAAAGCAAATTGATAATCATAAAATTTCATGCTTCAGAAGAGATGAAACAGATTGTTAAATAACCTGTAATGATTACTTCGACAACAATTTAAAAATCATATGTTTTTATACCAAATATATATTTCACATTGTATTATAAGGAAAATATTTTAAAAATATAGCCCATAGCAATATGACTACGGGCTATATGTATTCTATTCTATAAAGAATTAGGCGCCATCAGGACGTTCCCAATAACGGAAATTCCTACAAGATTTCAGAAATTGTTCATCCGAAGCTTTATCACCAAGATTTACAAAACCTTCATCCATTTTGTCTGCTAAACCGATTTTTTCCAATAGTTTTTTACTGCTGGAATTATAGCCAATATATTTGTAATGCGCATAAGCATCGGTAAAGAAATCGCGCACTGCTGCATTTTTCGATGCAGCATCAATTGCTTTGTCGCTTGTCAAACTTGCTACCGCATCAAAGAGGGGTGATTGACCGCCATCTATTTGATGTTGGGCCATAATTCTATTGCCTTTACTATCAACAATTCCACCGACTTGTATTGCAATACGTTCGACGGTTGCACCTTCTTGTTTGAATATTTGTTCAAGATTATCCAATTCGCTGGCTTCGATGCCATCTGTTATGAAAATGCCTAATTTGCGACCTTTAAATGTTTCTTTTCTGGTTTTAAGAATACTTAATGCATCAGAAACACGAAGATCTTGTTTGGTTTTAACATGAGAGGGGAACGGTTCTGGCATTTTATCCAGTCTAAGATTATCAGCGACTGCTTTTGCAAGATTTTCGTCAATATTGCGCAAATGAGCAACAACACGTTCACGTATCTTAACGACTTCACATTTGCTTAGTTCAAACGTTAATGCAGCAATAATGTGTTGTTGTTCTACTTTTGTTTGACTAATGAAAAACTGGCGAGCTTGTGAATAGTGATCGGCAAAGCTTTCTGGTCTTAACCGTGTCTTCTCACCTTCAACAGGTTGTCTGAAGGTTGTAAAACCATATTTATGGCTTTCTCTTGGACCTGCAATTTCTTTTTCCCAGCCATTAGGTTCGTAATTGACACGTCCTTTTGGATTATGTTGTGCCATATGACCATCTTGTTGGAAATTATGGAATGGACATTTGGGAGCATTAACAGGGATATGCGTGAAATTTGGTCCACCCAGACGTTTTAACTGTGTATCAAGATAAGAGAAATTACGTCCTTGAAGCAAAGGGTCATCGGTAAAATCAATACCGGGAACGACATGTTGGGTACAAAAAGCAACTTGTTCCGTTTCAGCAAAAAAGTTATCTGGCATTTTATTAAGAACCATACGACCTATAATTTGAATAGGTAGATCTTCTTCAGGAATAAGTTTGGTTGCGTCTAATACATCAAAATCAAATTTGTCTGCCCATTCTTGGTCAAATACTTGGACACCCAGTTCCCATTCTGGATAATTTCCAGATTGGATGGAATTCCATAAATCCCGGCGATGAAAATCAGGATCATCCCCATTGATTTTAACAGCTTCATTCCATACTACGGATTGCATGCCTAATTTTGGTTTCCAGTGGAATTTTACATAATGCGATTCATTTTTCTCATTAATGAAACGGAATGTGTGAATTCCAAATCCTTCCATAAAGCGAAAAGAACGGGGAATACCACGATCAGACATGATCCACATGATCATATGCATTGTTTCTGGCATTAAGGATATAAAATCCCAAAAATTATCATGTGCACTTTGGGCTTGTGGAAAGTCGCGATCAGGTGCTTGTTTTACAGCATGTACAAGGTCGGGAAATTTAATAGCATCTTGAATAAAGAAAACAGGGATATTATTCCCTACTAAATCCCAGTTACCTTGTTTTGTATAAAATTTAACAGCAAACCCACGTGCATCACGTGCAAGATCGAATGATCCCTTGTTTCCTGCAACCGTTGAAAAACGAACAAAAAGAGGTGTTTTTTCGCCGACACGTTGAAATATATCCGCTTTTGTGAGTTCTGGAATTGCTTTTGTCGTTTCAAAATAACCATGTGCACCATAACCGCGTGCGTGAACGATACGTTCTGGAATACGTTCATGATCAAAGTGGAACATTTTTTCACGATAATGAAAATCTTCCATTAGCGCTGGCCCACGAGCACCCGCACGTAACGTATTTTGGTCATCGCTTATTGGGGTGCCTTGTTGGGTCGTCATTGTATCATAACCATCTTCTGCACATTGGTGTATTTCACCACCATTACCTTGTGCAAAATTGTTCTTTGGATTTTTATTCATCATCGTTTCGTTTCCCTTCTAAAATAAATATAATGAGTAAACGATAAAATACAACTTGGGTTTCGTATAATCAGGTAAACTTCGGAAACCAGAGAAAACCGCTGCTATGAAATAAAAATAACAAAAGCAAAATCTTATTGATCAAAATGGAACTTGAAGGATGAGGTATTCGTTTGTTTCATATGAGCATTAATTAAAATGCGTATTCATTGATGAAAGGTATTTCTGTCATGAAACAATTTCCTAAACCTCCATTTGATCATCAAACACAAAAACCACCTGGACTTGCTTCGGCAATGAAACCCCGCCCAGATCATGGTGAAGAAAGTTATAAAGGACATGGCCGATTAAAAGGTAAAAAAGCCCTGATTACCGGTGGTGATAGTGGTATTGGCCGCGCTGTTGCGATTGCTTTTGCTCGGGAAGGGGCCGATGTTGCTATTAATTATTTACCTGAAGAACAAAGTGATGCTGATGAAGTAATTAAAGTCATCAAAGATTGCGGGCAAAAAGCAATTGCTTTGCCAGGGGATATTAGACATTCAAATTTCTGCAAAGAAATGGTTAAAAAAGCGGTCGAACAATTGGGTGGTTTGGATATTCTGGTAAATAATGCCGGACGTCAGCAAGCAGTACCACATTTGGAAGATATTACCGATGAAGCTTTTGATGCGACAATGAAGACCAATATTTACGGTCCATTTTATATTACAAAAGCAGCATTGCCCCATCTAAAGGCCGGAAGTTCAATCATATTTACAACTTCTGTTCAGGCCTATATCCCAAGCGCAAATTTATCAGATTATGCGCAGACCAAAGCGGCAAATGCTATTTTTGCAAAAGCCTTGGCCAAACAGCTTGCACCAAGACATATTCGTGTAAATGGTGTTGCTCCAGGTCCTTATTGGACACCATTGCAACCTTCTGGTGGTCAGGTGCCAGAAGATATTCCACAATTTGGTGCTGAAAGCCCCATAGGACGGGCTGCACAACCTTGTGAAATTGCACCACTTTATGTTCTTTTAGCAAGCGACGAAGCAAGTTATTGTAGTGGACAGGTCTTTTGTTCCGATGGTGGCACAGGTACTGTTTAATCTTTGATTTGATCAAAGTGATACAAAGCATGAATATCATGACAAATTTCTAGTTATTTTAGATGACGTAAATCACAAAGGTTAATTTTTTGTAAGTTGGTTAGAAAAAGCCAAAAGAAAATTCGCTATAATGATAATTACGTTGCTTAATTTAAAGTAGAATTAATGATACTTCATGCTTTGTATTTCATTTAAAAATGCTTATCCTGTTTATAATGAGGAATAGGAAACTTCTTTTAAAACAAAAGTTTGCCTAAAAATATCGCATATTATTTATTTTAATAGATAACTTATTATAGTTTTTATATCTTTTCTAAGAAAATTAAAATCATCAAAATATTTATTAAGTAGCGATAAAGCAGTAATTTTTTGAATAATAGAACTCGGTGAAATTATTAACTTGGTTAAAAAATACCGTATTTTATAATGAAGAAATACAACACCCTTATTTTTTAATAAAACACATGATGTTTGATGTGCTATTTGAAAGAGTACCAATATTCATATGGTAAAAATTATTCTGTGGATCATATAAGCTGGTAAATAAATGCAAATTTATAATACCGTTATAAGATATCATACTGATAATAATTCAATAATTTTAAAATAATACGGAAATTAAGAAAATTATTCGCTAAAATATAAAACAGTTTAGGTATCGAATAATAATTAATTTGCTAAAGTTGACGCCGCATACATTAGAAATCAATACATAAATATACTAAAAATAAGTATGGTGCGCCCTGCTGGATTCGAACCAGCGGCCCACAGCTTAGAAGGCTGTTGCTCTATCCTGCTGAGCTAAGGGCGCTTAAAATTTTTAATGTGTCCAGTTCATCCGTCTATTGCTGTGATAGTTGTTCTCGTAAACATTGGGAACAAGCCGATGAGCAGGCGGTTTTTCAAGATCATAGGGAATAGAATGACGGTTGGCATAATCAATAGCATCTTGTGCTGTAGCAAAACGCAAAGTCACTTGCGATGATGTATCTTTACTACCAACCCATCCTGTAAGCGGATCATTACGACGAGGAGAGGACTGACCAAAATCCAGAATCCATTCACCAGCAAATGCTTTGCCAGATTGTGTGGCCTTCTTGGGGCGCTGATAAATACGAGCCCTTTTCATAATGTATCCTCTGATCGTCTATATGGTCGGGGCGCCCGGATTCGAACCGGGGGCCTCATGTACCCAAAACATGCGCGCTAGCCAGACTGCGCCACGCCCCGAATGGCTCTATAGCTAGAATGTTTACGGCAAACTATCAAGCCTTTTTTTATTAAAATTATAAATTTTTTCCCTTGCATCTTATTTTTTTTGTGCTTTAGCCAAAGGAGGACTGAATGCAGGTGCCGTATCCCATGGGAATAAAATCCAAGTATCTTGAGGAACTTGCATAATAAATTCGTCGGTCATTGTCAGTCCCGCAGGTTTAGCATAAAGACATGCAAAATAGGCTTTGGGAAGCATATCGCGAATTAATTTTGCCGTAATACCCGAATCAACCAAATCATCAATGATCAGAAATCCTTCGCCATTACCAGCTGCATCAGGCGTTTTTACAACTTTTGGCTCTTTTTGGTTTTCTTCATCGTAACTGATGATAGATACCGATTCAACCAAACGACAATCCAATTCACGTGCTACAATAGCGGCGGGAATTAAACCGCCCCGTGTAACAGCAACGATTCCCTTAAAAGGGGGATGATTATTGGAAAGCCGTTCGGCAATCTGGCGCGCATCACGATGAAGTTGATCCCAAGAAATTGTCAAATATTGCGTGGCCATTAGATTTGGAAACCTTTTGTTTTGCTTGTCTATAAAATGAATAATGGAAAAACTGAAAATCCTTTGTGGGCAAAGTTTTAAAACTCTAGACAAAGAAGCATTTCATTTTTGCTCGTTTATAATCCGTGCAATATTGTTTAAACTATAAATTTGTCAATCGCGTTCCTGACTTTTTATAAAAAAACATTGAGGAATGTCATAAATTAGATAACAAAAATTCACGCAATGAATAAAATAAGCCTATGACATAACGTTATTTCTATCAAAATATTGCTTATAATATGGGTAAAATAGCGATGGTTTAAATTGGTAAATAAACCGGTTTCATTGAAAATATCTTGCTAAAATGGGATAAATAATACCAATAGCATTAAAGTTATTTTGATTTTTGAGAATTACCAAAGGAAGGCTCGTATAAATGATAAAGAGCATTCGTGTTGCTTCTTTTTTAAGCGGTCTTTTTACATTAATGATAGCGACACTTACAGGCTGTAATTCTTTACAGGATTCTCAGGTTAATAGCTTTAGCATGACTTCGAATCGCTTATCACGCCAAGCCATGCAGTCGCGTCGTTTCGAAACGTCAGATATGACGTTATTATTAAAAGCGATTATTGCTGTTCTTCAGGATCAAAATTACATTATTCGAGAAAGTAATTCGAAATTAGGGGTTATTTTTGCGGATAAAACAACTCAAGAAAAACGCCCGACTGTTTTATGGGGGAATCCTGTCGATATGTTTGAAGCAGGAATTCCAGCACCAGGTTTTGGCATAGGATGGGGTGGCTTTGATGGTCCTTCCTTTGGATTGGGAGGTTTTGGTGACGTTCCTTACATAACGCGTAGGCAGACTTCTATTTCGGTGGTTATTACTCCCGCGCTGCAGTCAAAAGGTTTTGTAGTAAAATTTTTAATTCAAAATCGAAATTTCTTAAATACAGGTGCGTTACAAAGTGCTTGGATTGTTAAAGAACCCGAAGTTTATCAGCAATTATTTAATGCGTTGTCGCATACCGTTTATTTAGAGGCTTATCCTTTATGAAATCATTGCTAAGCTTATTTATTTTAACAGGGTTTTTAATGGGATGTAGCTTCAAACCTGACGCGAATTTAATGGTTTCATCCATGCCTCCTACGCAAATGCGAACGCTACAGACGCGTCAATTTAGTCAGACTGATCAGGCATTGGTACTTGAAGCGGTTATAAAAACGCTGTCTTCTCTGGATTTTATGATTCTCAAAGTTGATGAGCAAGATGGATTAATCGAAGCAATTCAGGTTGCTAATGATCATATTGTTCAAGTAAATGTGGTCAGCACCCCGATTGGAAATAAAGGAAGTTCAATACGTATAAATGGTCGTTTTGACCAATCGCCGATTAATTCATGGCAAGCATATCAACGTTTTTTTGAAGCTTTGTCTCATAATTTATCTTAAACAAGAATCAATAGATTTTATTGGCGTTTAAAAAACTTGCCTGCGCTAAATGATCAAAAAAGTTTTGATAAAAAGCAGGGTCGTCGTCAACGGGCAAGTTATTGATTCGTGCGCTAATTCTAACAAGAATAGATTGCTGATAAGGGCGAAATGTTACTGTAATTTCAGTGATTTTGTCTTGTAAGCGCGTTGCGGTGACAAAACCAAGTTTTTCATCAACCCGTCCGATAAAAAAACCCATATCTTGTAGGGTTGATAAAATATTGCGTAGCATGGCTTTCTGATCGCGCGTGTTAAAACTGCGTGTTTGAATCGCCCGAATAGATAATACGGAATTTTCTTGTGCAATGGCAGATACAGGTATCAATGTGGTTGAGGTTATGAAACCTAAACCTATAGAAAAAGAATACCCTATCCACCCTACCGATTTAAACATTATCAGAAATTACTATAACGATAAGAATAATCTCTTACATGTTTGTTTTCGTCGAATTTCACAATGAGTGTAAGCGTTCTTTGAGAAGTACTAGAGGTTTTGGACTGATCTCCGATACCGAGAATCAATATGGTTGCCCAACCTCCAGAATTGGTATGTGCTCGCATTGTTGATATACGGTCATAAACCCAAACTTCGCGACGTTGGTCATCGGTTGTGACGATATTTGGTGGACCAAAGATTTCGATAACTTCAGCATTGCTCATGCCTTTGTGCATGCTACTTTCAATAGTGCCCAAGGTCAGACGCGAATCTGCATTTTGGGCAGATTGGACATCGTTAATTTGTTGCGTTGCTGATTGACAAGCCCCCAAGCAAAGCACCGGTAAAAAAAACATGTAAGGAAAGATACGCATTATAAATCCTGATCTTGGGAATTGAAGCACTGAATTGATTTTAAAAGGAAGTGATAGGAATGGAAAGCTATTCTTTTTGTAAAAAAAGTGTTTTTGACAAAGGATCAAAAAAATTGATCTGGTAAAATGTTGGATCAGTAATAATAACATAATTCGAAGTTTTGCCGATAAAATCCCCAATCTGATATTTTTGCGCATTTACCCTTACAGCAAAATGCGTTTTGTTATAGGGATAAGTCATAACGCTTAAGAGGATATGATCGCCTTTTTGTGCAGAGACTTCATAACTGGATAGGTTAACTTTGACGATATTATATCCAGAATCCTGCAAAGTGATCAGAATGGCATGCATTAAAGCTTGTTGATTCGAAGCTTCGAAAATGCGTGTTTGTATAACACGTGATTGTGTTGCAGGAACTGGGGGCGGCGCAGATTGGCAGGAAGCCAACAAAAGCGCCATGGTTAGTCCTAAAAAATGATATTGTTTAAAAAGGTTAAAATATTTCATGATTTAATCGGTTAATTTATTTTCTGATTAAGCGAATAGGAAAAAGCATCAAAAAACTGTTGATAAGTTTTGGGGTCACGAATTAATTTTACAGATCGTGGATATTGATCAAGAAAATGTGTACCTTCTTCGCCGGCATAAAAAGGGGAATAACCTAGTGAAATCCTTGCCGTTATGCCATTGGCCCGATTTGAAATCGTGCTTAAGGTTAAAGTAGCCCGTACAATATATAAATGATTTGGATGCGTTTGATTGGCTTCAATTAATCCTAAGGGATAAGAAATTTCCGTAATGATAAATCCCAAATCTTGCATTGTAGAAATAGCAGCAGAAAAGGCTTGTTGTTTGTTAATGTCCGTAAAATCTCTGCTTTGTAAACTTCGGATATCCAACGTTGCTCGATCTTCAGCATAAGTAGGGATTATGGGAAGCGAAAGTCCTAAAAATAAGGCAAAAATCATAAAAGAAGAAAAACGCATCTATTTCATTTCCTAATTAATCATGTATATCGCTAATCAAAGCATTCGATAATGTAAAAAATCCATACTTGAACCGAAATCATAAATCTGTTTTGATAAACAAGATTAAAAAAATGATAATATAATTACGTTATCATTTTTGCTTTTTGTCAATTAAATGCTGTGAATTTAGGTGTAATATGGCCTTGTATCTTATCGGCAAATCTATTCTAGATGAACTGGAAAAAATTGTCGTTGACGGGATAGAAGTCCAGGAACATTACGGATTAATATCGCGGTTACTTGCCGAAAAAACACCACATCTGGTTTTAGCGGAACCCGTATTTACACCTCCATCAGCACAAAAAAACGGAACGATTAGCTGGTATATTGATAGCGATACCGAACCATTCCCCCCTAAAACCCCTGAACAACAACAATGGGTGCAGCATCAATTATCGGATTCCGTTACATCTTTGTTTCATCAATTTGCAGAGGGAACTTCGGAAAATAAAATCTTACAAGCTGTTTTTTCCTTGCAAAGTATTGATGATATTTTACTGGAAGATGACAAGATTATCCTTAAGGAATGGGGTTTAAAGGATAAACACGAAAGCAATAAACAAAAAAGACTTTTTCTTCCTGCTTTTTTAGGCGTTGGCGCAAGTGTAGCATCAGCAACAACATCGCATGGAACAATTCATTCGGTTGAAAAAATAGAACCGGTGCAAAAATCTGTAAAAGATCTACCAAATCCACCGTTGAATAATAATATATCTTCAAACAAAACATGGGCTACGATATTTTCACCGGTTATATTAACCCGTTTATTAGCCGCCATTTTATTTTTTGTTATTGGGTTAATGTTTGGCTTTCGTTTAATCTATGCCGAAAAACCACAAAAAATAGCCGGTATGTCTGTTGGAGAAGCACAGCAACTGGTTCAATCGAAACCTCAGATAGAACAGCAAAATAAATCGCTTGAAGATGAGATTAAAGAATTAGAAGCGAAGCTTAAAAAACCTGTTTGTGATGTGCGTGAAAGCCGTGCAGATCCGTCAATTAATAAAGAAATTCCTAATTCTCAGGCTCCCATGCGATCAGATGGCGGGAATTTTCAAGGTAGCTTACCATCTTTGTTAGAACGCAGTACTGTTTTTGTTCTTTCTCTCAAAAAGGGTCAGGATAATGAAAAGGTTGGTATCGGAACCGGCTTTTTCGTTACGCAGGATTTAATTGTTACCAATCGTCACGTTGTTGAAGATGCAGCGGATGATGTTGTTTTGGTTACCAGTAAAACATTAAAACAAATTCAACCAGCGAAAATAATGGCTATAAGCGAAAAATCACAAATTGGTAGTCTTGATCTGGCTGTTTTAAAAATTGAAGGTATGCCACCCCAACAACCGCTAAGTTTCACGACAGAAGCTGCACCATTACAAGATGTCGTTGCGGCGGGGTATCCCGGTATTATGGTTCAACAAGATGATGGCATGAAAAAATTGCTCGAAGGGGATTTTCATGCAATTCCAGGCGTTATCCTAACAAAAGGTGAAATAAACGCTATTCAAACCGATAGCCAAGGCAGGAAAATCATTCCACATAGTGCTTCGGTTTCTCCTGGTAATTCGGGTGGACCTTTGACGGATATGTGTGGTCGTGTTGTGGGAATAAATACTTTTGTTACCTTTGACAAAACGACGTCTTCGCATGGTAATTATGCGCAAAAATCTGATGATATTATTGCTGCTTTACAGAACGCTAATATTCCGATTCAAGTCCAAAATGGAAAATGTTCTAAGACGATTCAGAATAACCTTGATACCAATGATCAAACACCTCCATCTTTGGATGCCAAACCCGATACGAAATCAGATAATCCCGATCCAGCCCAACCGGAGAAGAAACCATGAATAATAATATGCTTCCCGGACAAATTGTTAAAAATACAAATTTCAAACAATTAAGGCCGTTGGGATTTGGAGGGCAGCTGGTTATTGAAAACTGGCATATCTTACAAGAAATTTTGATGCATGGTGTTGGACAGGAATGTGCAGCTTTATTATTAGAACCGGTCATTGACCGTCAAAGAGGAGAGGTCGATTGGTATTTGCCATCGCCTATGCCGCCTGAATTAAAAACGCCATTAACACGGGAACAATTGGTTAACCGCACGCATCAGCTTATAGAAAAAGGTCGTCAATTAGCAACCAGAATGGTGCAATCTTCGGATTCATTTGAACGACAAAAAGGAGAAATGCTAACATTAGCCTTAACGATTCCAAATGATGATGCAATTATTGCAACACCTTATGGACCAGCGTTAGTCACATGGGGCCATGCGTTGGATCAGGCTAATAATCTGGAACAAAATGTCGTGGGCAGAGGTAATTTCCAACCTGTTACTTCGCCAATGGTTATTTTGCCGCCGCCAAGAATTTCACAAGATCAATTCGGAAATTTATGGCATTCAAAACCTTTCTGGATTTGGCTTATCAGTATAATTTTGCTTTTATTATTGCTTTTTATGCCATGGATTACAGGTATTATACCGATTAATTATTGTCATTATTTTTGGTTACCGCCTTTGATTTTACTTGTGTTATTGGGCCTGTTATTAGGTAGTGTACTGGCAAATTATAATCGTTATCGGAAAAATATTCATGCAAGTCGATAATATTATGATTGAAATACGGGTATGCTGAAAGACAAAGCAAATGAATTTAACGCTTAACCGGCATCCATTAAATCAATTTCAATCCTTGTTTTCAGATAAGGTTGAAACTATTTACCCGCGTTTTGTAAGTGAAGTGAACCGTTTGGTTGGTCCTGCACATGCACAGCTTTTTGCCCGTCCAGAAATTACAGGGGATTATATCCGGTGGGAATGTGATGGTAACCAAAGCTTAGCATGGCAAGCGCTATCGCCCGTACAAAAAGAGCAATTACTTAATACCGTTCAACAAATGTTAAGCGATATTAGGCAAGTGGCTTGTAATCATCCGGAAAGTTTTATCTATCAGCTATTACCGAATTGGCATCAACTTCCTTCTTTTGATTATCTTTATGCTGTAGATGGAAAACCTGTCATAACCAATTGGGGTTATACAAATACGAATGGTGCAAGGGATTTATTAACGAATAATGACGTTGCTAATATTCCACATTCACCCCGGTCAAAATTTTTGATTTCATTTCCTTGGATTACGGCTTTAATAGCGTTCTTTTTGGGATTACTTGCAGCCTTATTATGGTCCGTGGTTACTTTTTCAAAGTCTTCTTGTCTTGCGACTTACCCATCAAAGGATCAAATTGCACAGGTTCAGAATGACATTTCCAAAAACAAACAACTTTTGGATCAGAAAAATAATTTATTAAAAAATCTGCAAGATCTAAACAAGAAATGTCAGATACCACCCGTTGTTCCACTCAAACCCAAAGATATGGAACCTGTGCAGCCCCTGCCGGATATAGAGCCGTCACCTGATGTTTCGCCAGAAAAAAACTTGGATCTCCCCCCTGTTGATATGCCACAGAAAAAAGCAGAAGCACCGAAACCTAATGTCCCATTACCGAAAACGGCATGGGATAACAAAGACTTATCGATGTTTAAAGGATGTTGGCATTTAACAACCCCCTTATTCCTTATCACGCCACGTCTTTTACATACCTCTCCTGAACCTATCAGGGATTGGTCGCTTTGTTTTGATCAGAATGGAAATGGAAGACAGGTTTTAACGTCAGTCAACGGTACGAGATGCCAAGGACCTTTGCGTGCCAATTTCCAAGGGCAACAAGTCATTTTAAGTCAACCTGCAGAATGTAGAGGTGATTTTACGTTGATCGGTGGACGCAATACTTGTGTCCGAGTTAATGATCATGAAGCAAGTTGTGATTATGTTGACAACGAAGGAACAAGGACAAGAGGGTTTTTCCGAAGATAAATTGCTATTGTGAATAAGTACTTCAAACCGTTATTTATCGAATTTTAAAATAGATTTTTCTTGTTAAGAAAAAGACTATAAATCGCTTATTTTTATTCGAGATATGTAACGGTTTGTAAAGTGAAGTAAATAATTTTATTCAATATATTATGTAATTATTGATTCAAGTTCCGTTATATCTCAATTACGAAGCGATAGATATTTTTAAGACATCCGTTATTAATGATATCTTTGATTAAGCGATTAAAAACACAAAATTGTTTTCATAGAAAATTCGTTTCTTAAAACCTTCAATTAAATTGACCGTATAAATCAGCAATAAATAGTAGTCTATTCAAGAATTTTATTTGTAATTTCACACCATTTTTCTTGTACAACATTTAAAATACGGTCTTATTTCGACGATATTTTTTTACTTTATATTAAAAAAATAATACATCACTAAAATGAGAAATTACTTTAAATTTACTTGAATTAATTTTGAATAATTTTAGCATATTATCGATCGGTAATTTAATTACAAATTATTTTGATTTTTAGTAAATATATGATTTTAAGTTATGTATTTTTAACATATTAAAACAATCACGATTCTCATACATTTTTTAACAAATAATAATATTTTTACGAATGGTTATATTTACAATATGATCATGTATTTCACATAACTGTGTAAATAAATCGAACACAGAAATATTATTGTTTATAACAATTAGTACATTATAGAAATAATATTTATATATTGCCAAAAAATTTCTTATTAGGGCAGTAATTACAAAAGGGGATTGAAATATGCTTAATCATGTCGTGATTGTACATCCAGAAAAGGATCAATTACCGCGCGAAGAACAGCTTGCTTGGAAAATTGCCGCTGTTGCTGCTGATACGGTAGCCGTAGATTCAGATGTTACGGATATGATCATTAATCGTATTATCGATAATGCATCGGTGGCTATTGCTTCGGCTAATCGTCATCCGGTTATATCTGCACGTGATCAAGCACTTGCTCATTCCAGATCGGGAGGTGCTACAGTATTTGGGTGCGATCCGAATATTCGGGTTCATGCGGAATGGGCTGCTTGGGCAAATGGTACGGCAGTACGCGAACTTGATTATCATGATACTTTTCTTGCCGCAGAATATAGCCATCCTGGTGATAATATTCCAGGAATACTCGCTGTAGCACAACAATGTGGCAAGGATGGAAAAGCTTTAATTCGGGGATTAGCAACCGGATATGAAATTCAATGTGATCTTGTGCAATCAATTTGTTTGCATAAGCACAAAATTGACCATGTTGCGCATTTGGGCCCCTCTGTGGCGGCCGGTATTGGCACCCTGTTGGGACTAGATACCGAAATTATTTATCAAGCTGTTCAGCAAGCTTTGCATGTTACGACGGCTACTCGGCAAAGCCGTAAAGGCGCAATTTCTTCATGGAAAGCATTTGCACCCAGTCATGCCGGTAAATTAAGTGTTGAAGCTGTGGATCGTGCTATGCGTGGTGAAGGGGCACCAAGTCCGATTTATGAAGGTGAAGACAGCGTCATTGCTTGGATGCTGGATGGTAAATTAGCACGTTATGAAGTTCCGCTTCCTTCTCCTGGTGAAGCAAAGCGTGCAATTATGATGACTTATCCTAAGGAACATAGTGCTGAATATCAGGCTCAGGCTTTAATTGATTTGGCATTTAATATGGGTAAAAAAATCAAGGATTGGGACCAGGTTCAAGAGATTATTATCCATACCAGCCATCATACACATTTTGTCATTGGCACAGGCGCGAATGATCCTCAAAAAATGGATCCAAAAGCTTCACGTGAGACGCTTGATCATTCAATTATGTATATTGTTGCTGTAGCGCTGCAGGATGGTGCATGGCATCATGTAAAATCATATACTCCAGAAAGAGCACAAAGACCCGATACCGTAAGGTTGTGGCATAAAATTCGTACCGTAGAAGATGAAGAATGGACAAAGCGTTATCACGCAGAAGATCCAAATATCAAAGCATTTGGCGGACGAATTGAAATACGTATGAAAGATGGTTCCGTACTGGATGAATCAATGAGTGTGGCGAATGCGCATCCCTTGGGTGCAACACCTTGGAAACGCGATAACTATATTCGTAAATTCGAAATCTTAACCGAGGGGATTATTGATCCAGTAGAGGGCCGTCGTTTCTTGGATTTAGTTCAACGTCTTCCTAATTTACGTGCTGAAGAAATGATTGGCATTAACGTAGCCTTACCAGCTGGGAAACTATTGGTTGGTAAGAAAGGGATTTTCTAATCTAACAAATTTTCCTAACATTTAGGAGTATAGGCGATGGCGAATGTGTTTAAACAGAAAAAATCAGTTGCTCTATCGGGTGTAAAGGCTGGTAATACTGCAATTTGTACCGTAGGAAATAGCGGTAACGATCTTCATTATCGTGGTTATGATATTCTTGATATTGCAGAAAATTGTTCTTTTGAAGAAGTGGCTTATCTTTTACTCAAAGGACATTTTCCTAATCCTACGCAATTAAGAAATTATAAATTGCAATTAAAACAGTTAAGAGGCCTCCCTCAGGCTGTTCGACAGATTTTGGAAATGATCCCTGCTGCAAGTAATCCTATGGATGTTATGCGAACAGGTGTCAGTACTTTGGGGTGTATTTTACCCGAAGAAAGCGATCATAATATTACTGGTGCTCGGGGAATAGCGAATAAGCTTATTGCTTGTATGGGGTCGATGCTTACTTATTGGTGGCATTGGTCACATAATGGAAAGCGGATAGAGGTTGAAACCGATGATGACAGCATCGCTGCTCATTTTCTTCACCTATTACATCAAGTATCACCGCCTGAAAGTTGGGTTAAAGCCCTTAATATCTCTCTTAATCTTTATGCAGAGCATGAATTTAATGCCAGTACCTTTACGGGGCGCGTTATCGCTGGCACGGGTTCGGATATGTATAGTGCAATCACAGGAGCAATTGGTGCCCTTCGTGGTCCAATTCATGGTGGTGCAAATGAAATTGCATTAGATATTCAGCGTCGTTATGCGACACCTGATGAAGCCGAAGCAGATATTCGACGTCGTGTCGAGGCGAAAGAAACAATTATTGGTTTTGGACATCCCGTTTATACAATTTCTGATCCCAGAAATATTATCATCAAAAAAGTCGCAAAATCTTTGTCCGAAGAGGCAGGCCGCACGAGACTTTATAATATCGCTGAACGGATTGAAAAGACTATGGCTGACACAAAAAAGATGTTTCCCAATCTTGATTGGTATAGTGCAGTCAGTTACCGCATGATGGGTATTCCTACGCGTATGTTTACCCCTTTATTTGTTATTGCCAGAACAACAGGTTGGGCTGCACATATTATGGAACAACGTGTTGATAAAAAAATTATTCGTCCAAGTGCTGAATATATTGGACCAATGCATCAGAAATTTATCCCTTTGGAGAAACGTCCATGACCTATCTTGTTGCTTCCAACCTTGAAAAACAATCAGCAGGGCAGCGTTTTCGCGCGTTATTACAACAAAAATCTATTCTGCAGATTCCTGGTGCGCATAATGGTATTTCCTCACAACAAGCAAAAAATGCCGGCTTTACCGCTTGTTATTTATCAGGAGCTGCGATGACAGCAAGCATGGGCCTTCCTGATTTGGGAATTATTACCATTGATGAAGTCTGTTTTTTCATTCGGCAGATCAGCCGCGCATCCCAATTACCGGTTTTGGTTGATGGGGATACCGGTTACGGCGAAACATTGAATGTCATGCATATGGTACGGTGTTTTGAAGATGCCGGTGCTGGTGCGGTTCACATTGAAGATCAACAATTGCCTAAAAAATGTGGGCATTTAAATGATAAAAAACTTGTTTCAGCTAATGAAATGGCGATGAAAGTAGCGGCTGCGAAAAATGCACGGCGGGATCTGATTATTGTTGCCAGAACCGATGCTGCAGCCAGTGAAGGATTGGATAGTGCAGTAGATCGTGCCAAGCGATATGTCGAAGCGGGTGCTGATGCTATTTTTCCCGAAGCTTTGACGTCTGCGGAAATGTTTCGTGAATTTGCCAAACGGATGCCCGGCATTCCTTTATTGGCCAATATGACGGAATTTGGTCGTACACCATTTTTTACGGCTTCTGAATTTGAAGAAATGGGCTATAAAATGGTTATCTGGCCGGTCAGTAGTCTTCGTATCAGTGCTAAAGCAGTTGAAGAACTTTATCAAGCAATACGTAAAGATGGCGGTGCTCAGAATATGGTTCATCGTATGCAAACCCGAAAAGAACTTTATGAGACTATAGGTTATGCAAATTATGAAGCACTCGATAAAACCATCGTAAAAACGGTTATTCCGCAAATTAATTAAAAATTAATTTTAATTAATTGCGTTTATAAATCCTATTATGATTATGAAATCATAGTGGGATTTTTTTTGATAATACGGCAAATATTCCCAAAATGGGATTCTATTGTATAGAAGTTTATTTCAATTTTTTGATTAGGATGGTGGGCGCAACAGGGATTGAACCTGTGACCCCTACCATGTCAAGGTAGTGCTCTCCCGCTGAGCTATGCGCCCATCCGTATGCGGTAAAAGCTTATTACCTGCCTTGAGCCTGAAGTGCAAGTGGTTAAATTGAAAAAAATGATTATTCTTAGCAATTAAGTACCAATTCTTTACACAGGGATCGATATGCATTTTGATTATGGCTTAAAGCTTAATGATAGGAATGACTTAATTCTATCCCATCCCATTACACAACATTATCCATTATTAATTACTTCGCCTCATTCAGGACGAATCTATAGTGAGCAATTTTTGCAAATGACGCGTTTGCCTTTGTCGCAACTTCGTCAAAGCGAGGATAGTTTTGTTGAGATTCTTTATGAACAGGCACCGTTACACGGGGCTACGTTATTACAAACGCAGATACCTCGAATTTATTGTGATTTAAATCGTGAAGCATGGGAAATCGATCCCATACTTATTTATGACAAAATACCGGCTTGGTGTAATACGCAGAGTGATCGGGTTAAACGCGGATATGGAACATTATGTCGCATTGCGAATAATGGCAAAGCAATTTACAGGAATCGGTTAAGCTTTTCTGAGGCAGAAAAACGGATTTCTGATTGCTGGTTTCCTTTTCATAACACGGTCAAAGAATGGATCAATCAACAGATATATCATTTCAAAGGATGTATCATTTTAGATGTTCATTCCATGTCGATGCCAAAAATAAGAACTTTTTATAATGCCGATATCGTATTAGGGGATGCTTTTGGTCAGACCTGTTCCCCAAAGCTTGTACAAACGAGCGAAGCTTTTTTTCAATCAAAGGGGTTAACCGTTGCACGGAATATGCCTTATGCCGGAGGTTATATCACGCGTTATTACGGAAATCCGAAAGCCAATATTCATGCTATGCAAATTGAAATAAACAAACAGCTCTATATGGATGAAAAAGATTTTAAATGTAATTCAGATTTTCACCAGTTACAGTCTGTTTTGTCTGATTACATAAAAATAATTGCTGATTTGTTACAAAAGGAAATTTTAAGATAATAATTCTTAAAATGACAAAGCCATCCGATTCGATCAGATGGCTTTTTGTTACAAGTTAAAAAATACTCAAGCCTGAGTACTTGATGAATTATCCTGACCTTGATCATGATCTGGGTTTTCATTGGTATAATTATTAATTGCATGGGGAAGAAATTGTGCCAATGCAGGATATAAAATATTGGTAGGAATTCCGATTTTATCGATAAATTCTTTTAATTGCTCATTAGCCATCAGTTTTTTAATATCGTCTTCAGAAATGGGTAAATTACTATCTTTGCCAATCCATGATTGAACTTTATCGCTTAGACCAACTTTGTCGGCATAATTGGTTAGCACATGAATAATGCTTGGCGTTAAACTGCTTTGAAGTTGGCTGGTGATTTTATTGCCTAAAGCCGTGTCTTTGATCATACCGGTAACGGCTCCGGTAATATTACCAATAATTGAACTCATGATATCGAATCCTAGGGTTATTTTGTTTGTTGGGGAAGGGTGAGTAAAGTAATTACTATGAATTATAAAATAAAAAATAGATTTATCAAATAAAATTATTAATTATTAATAAGTAATTTATTTGTTTTTTATCAATTAACTTTGGTAAATAAATGCAATTTCTTAAACAAAGAAATAATATTCTTAAAATAAATATCTAGGAATTTTCTTTTTGACGGTGACGATAACTTAAAGCTTCGGTAACATGTTCGATTTGAATTTCATGACTTTCAGCAAGATCAGCGATTGTTCTTGAAACGCTTAATAGGCGGGTTAATCCTCTGGCCGAAAGTTTTATCCGAGTTGCTGCTTGTTCAACTATTTTTATTGCTTCAGTTGCTAAGCAAAGATGATCAGGATTTGTTTCGGAATTTAGTTTTGATTGACGTTTAATCTGTTTTTCTCGTGCTATTTTTACCCTTTGTGCAACAATATGACTTTGTTCACCCGAAGCAATTTTGATCAACTGGCTTGGTGGAATGGGTGTAACCGTGACAACCATATCAATTCGATCCATCAAGGGGCCCGATATTTTACGTGTATACTCTTCAGCACAACGGGGAATACGATGACATTCCCGAGCCGTATCTCCAAGATACCCACAACGGCAGGGATTCATAGCAGCAATAAACTGAAATCGAGCAGGATAACAAATATGGGCCATAGCTCGAGCAACGGTTATTTGCCCAGTTTCAAGAGGCTGGTGTAAAGATTCTAAAGCCTGACGTGAAAATTCAGGAAGCTCATCCAAAAACAAAACACCATGATGGGCTAAACTTATTTCACCAGGTTTTGCCTTGGCACCACCGCCGGTTAATGCAACGGGACTTGCTGAATGATGTGGGTCCCGAAAAGGAGGGCGTATTATAGGTCGTCCTTCGGAAAGAAGTCCCGCCGAGCTATAAATACGTGTTACATCCAAAGATTGAATAGGGGTTAAATCGGGAAGCAATCCTGGAAGGCGCGATGCCAGCATGGATTTCCCAGAACCAGGTGGGCCGATCATGAGTAAGGAATGACCGCCGGCCGCTGCAATTTCTAACGCACGTTTTGGTGTTTCCATGCCTTTAACATCAATAAGGTCAAGATTATTTTTTGATATTGTTGGCGATGAAAGCTTTGGAACTGGAAGTACCTGTTTACCCGTAAAATGATTAAGTAAGGATATCAAATCGGGGGTAGGGATGATTGAAATATCACCGCCTAATAAAGCTTCTTGTCCTTGATTATAAGGGCATATTAATCCGCGATGCACACGTGAAGCCCCAATTGCAGCAGAAATGACCCAATTTATATTTCCAATATAGCCATCAAGCGATAATTCACCAACTGCTGCATAATGATGCGTTCCTTCTTTAACGATATCAGCAGGAGCAAGGTTAACTAAAATTCGTTTGGGAGGAAGCGAAATCCCCATTGAGATTAAAGCTGCGCGAATACGTTCTCGTGATTCTCCAACGGTTTTATCAGCCAATCCAACAATGATAAAGGCAGGTAACCCCGAAGTAATTTGCACCTGAATTTCAACAGGAATAGGATCAATACCAGAAAAGGCAAAACTTAATATACGCGTAATAGCCATAAAACGGTGAGATCCCAAGAGGAACCTTATGTTTTTGTTAAAAGATAAGGTTCCTTTGTTATTTATAAATATTTAGACATTTTCATTGTGACGATAAAGCAACCGCGCACGGATTGTACCTTCCAATTTGCGTAAAGTTGCTAGAATGCGTAAATCGCTTTCGCTATTTTCTCCCGTATCGGCTTCAATAACGACATATCCAATATCACCATCGGTTTGGAGGTATTGCCCAGTAATATTGACATTTTCCTGAGAGAAAATGCTGTTGATTTTCTGAAGAATACCGGGAACGTTTTTATGAACGTGCATAAATCGTGTTCCCTTAAGACGGATAGGCAATTTGGCTTCAGGGAAATTAACAGCGCTTAGCGTTGAACCAATATCAGAATATTCAATGAATTTGCTTGCGACTTCACGACCAATGCGTTCTTGAGCTTCTAAGGTTGAACCACCAATATGAGGGGTTAAAATCACATTATCCATTCCCCGAAGCGGTGATTCAAATTCTTCTCCCTTTAGTTTGGGTTCTTTAGGGAAAACATCAATGGCAGCCCCCAATAAATGGCCGGTTTTTAGCGCATCCGCTAAAGCATCAATATCAACAACTTGACCTCGAGCATTATTAATAAGAAATGCGCCTTTTTTCATCATTGCAATTTCTTTAGCACCAATCATATTGATTGTATTTGGCAATAAAGGCACATGCAAACTAACAATATCGCTTTGTTTTAAAAGTTCTTCTTGGGATTCAACGGGTTGAGCATTTCCATGCATTAATTTATCAACAACATCATAATAAATAACCCGAAGACCAAAAGCTTCTGCTAAAATAGAAAGCTGAGAACCAATGGAACCATAACCAATAATACCTAAAGTTTTTCCACGGACTTCCCAACAATTATTGCTGCTTTTATCCCATAATCCCTGATGGCACTCTGTTGAACGGGGAAAAATGCGACGGAGTAGCATTACAATTTCACCCATAACCAATTCAGCAACCGAACGGGTATTGCTAAAAGGTGCATTAAAAACGGGAATACCAAGATTGCGTGCCGCATTTAAATCAACTTGGTTGGTGCCAATACAAAAACAGCCAATGGCAATCAACTTATTGGCGGCTTCTAGAACTTCATTGGTAATTTGCGTACGGGAACGGATACCTAGTAAATGTACCCCTTGTAAGGCTTGTTTTAAGTCCTCACCTTCGAGCGCGCCTTTAAGCGAAGTAATATTGTGGTAACCATTTTTACGTAGCAGATCGACGGCGCTTTCATTGACACCCTCAAGCAACAAAATCCGAATCTTGTCTTTCGGTAAAGACAGGTGAGTAGCCATAGTTTTAATCCTTCAACAATTGTTCAGCAGATTTAATGCGTCCTGATGTCGATTAGGGTCTCCGACTGCCAGAACAAGCCCTTCGCTTTTATGGGTCAAAGCATTGCCTTGCCAATCCGTAATACAACCTCCAGCCCCTTCAATAATGGGCACTAAAGCTGCCCAGTCCCAAATTTTTAAGTCACATTCAACAATGACATCAATTTGTCCTAAAGCCAGTAATCCATAGGCATAACAATCTCCACCCCAAGTAATTCTTTTGACAGCATGATGAAGTTTTTTCCAGCCATCATGTGGCGCAGATTGCAGCATCATTTCAGGTGAAGTACAGGAAGCTTCGGCATAGGACAAATCAGGACAAAGTCTGGTTCCAATCTTTCCGCCAAATGGTGAGGAAAAACGACTTGGTGATCCTTTGCACCCGATCCAGCGTTCGCGCATAATTGGCTGATCAATAATACCTAATACCGGCTGTCCTTTGTAAAGGAGGGCAATTAATACGCCAAATATAGGCCGCCCCGTAATAAAAGCACGTGTCCCATCAATTGGATCGATAACCCATTGATAATCGCTGTTATTTTGGTCTTTTCCGTATTCTTCTCCAATAATACCAAAATCAGGGGTGGCTTGTTGTAGGATCGTTCGAATAGTCTTTTCAGATTCCCGATCGGCTTGTGTTACGGGTGAGTCATCGGATTTAATATCGGCAGCAATGGAAGAACGGAAATAAGGTCGAATTACTTCTCCTGCGGCATTGGCGGCTGATTCTGCAACTTTTAATAAAGAGTTTAAATCAGAAATATTCATGCGCTATAGACCTTATTTTGGAGCAAGAGAACGAAGATAAATAATAATAGCTTTTCTTGTTTGAGGAGAAGAAACCCCTGTATAGATCATTTTATTATTTGGAATCCATAATGATGGATTTTCTAACCATTTATCAAGATTAGTTTCGGACCATAATCCTTTTTGTGAAACAAGTGCCTGGGAATAAGGATAATTTTTCTTATTGGCAATCGGTTTATTAACAATATTGTAAAGATTAGGTCCAATAAGGTTTCTTCCATTGGGGTCGAAACTATGGCAAGCCGCACATTCTTTTTGAGCGGCAACTTTTCCTTCTTTTTGTAAATTTGTATCCGTATTGGGGGCGGCACTCGTTGTTGCCAGAGGTTTAGGTGGTGGAACTGGGGATGATTTGCTAAGAAAAGCAATAATATCCGCACGATCCGATGGGTCATTAACTCCGGCAAAGGCCATAGTGGTGCCGGGTACCATTTCCATAGGATTTTTAATCCATTGATAAAGTTTTTGCTGATCCCAGGTTTCTTTATTTCGAGCAGATAAAGCTTGCGAATAATGGAAGTCTTTTCTGGAAGCAATTTTATGACCGATAATTTCGTAAAGATTGGGCCCAATTTTACTGGGGCCATTTTCTTCAAAGGTATGACATAAACCACATTGTTGTGCGGCCACATCCTGACCATGCTTTGAATCGGCGATGGAAAAATCGGGTGAGCTATCGGTAGATTTAATTAAGAAAGCTGGTTTTTGGGGCGGAGATGCCTGAATTAGCGTATTGCCCAATATCCATCCTCCAGCGAAAATGCCAACGGATATGAGTGTGGCTACTGCCAAACGATTCCAATCCAAACTGTCCATAAAAAGCTTTCCTCTTTCACCTATTAGAGGCATAAAAGCACTGCAAAACGGTAATATCACAGCTTGTATTCATGATAAAGGCAGGTTATCTGCTATAAATAAAATTATAACGTCGAAGTCTTAGTCGTGGCACATTGATTTGATGAATGCTTTAATTATTATTCCCGCAAGATTGGCATCAACCCGTTTGCCAAATAAACCCCTGGCTGAAATAGCTGGAAAGCCTATGATTTTGCATGTTTTGGAACGTGCTATACAGGCCGAAATCGGGCCGGTGGTGGTTGCTGCTGCGGATGAAGAAATTGCCGAATCTGTCTTACGATCGGGGGGGAAGGTTGTGATGACCGATCCCAATTTACCTTCTGGTTCTGATCGTGTTTATGCGGCATTGCAACAGTTATCCAAAGAGTATGATCATGATATCATTATCAACCTGCAAGGTGATTTACCATTGGTTGATCCAAAAGATATTTGCCGTGTCTTGCAACCTTTAGAAAATCCGTCCATTGATATTGCAACGCTAATTGCACCAATTTGTAGTGATTTTGAAAAAACAGCTTCTTCCGTAGTCAAAGTGGCATGTGCTTTTTCAGGCAATGGGAAGTTAGGCCGTGCTTTATATTTTTCTCGCGCTTCTATTCCATGGGGTGAAGGTTCTTTGTGGCATCATGTAGGAATTTACGCCTATCGGAAAGCGTCACTAGAACGGTTTATTACGCTTCCAGAATCCCCTTTGGAAAAACGCGAAAAATTGGAACAATTGCGTGCTTTGGAAGCCGACATGAAAATAGGTTGTGCAGTTATTGAGCAAGCACCTTTCGGAGTCGATACGCCAGAGGATTTGGAACGGGCCAGATCATTTTTCAAATAATCAATCAGGATAAGTAATTATGAGTTCTTCTACAAAAAAAGTTGCCTTTCAAGGGCGTCCCGGTGCTTATTCCGATTTGGCTTGTCGTCAGGTAAGACCCGATTGGGAAACCATACCTTGTGCCAGTTTCCAAGAAACCATTCTTGCGGTTCAAGAAGGACGAGCAGATCAAGCACTTTTGCCCTGCGAAAATAATCTGGTTGGACGTGTGCCCGATATTCATACGTTACTTCCACATTCCAATCTATTTATTATTGGAGAGCATTTTCAACGGATTGAGCATTGTCTTATTGGTATTCCAGGGGCGAATATTTCCGATTTAAAACGCTTGCACACGCATCCCGTTGCAATGGGGCAGGTTAGTCGGTTAATTAATGAATTACATCTTCAACCTGTTCCTGAATTTGATACGGCTGGTGCTGTCGAAATAACGCTTAAACTGAATAATAAAGAAGATGGAGCTATTGCTTCTTCTCTGGCCGCGGAATTAAATGGGCTTAGTATATTACGTCGAAATGTTGAAGATGAATCATACAACACAACGCGTTTTTACATTGTTTCCCGTGAGCATACGATACCGGCCAAAGGTACTGAAAATGTAATGACATCGTTCCTTTTTCAGGTCAAAAATATTCCAGCAGCACTTTACAAAGTTATGGGAGGGTTCGCGACCAATAATATAAATATGACCCGACTGGAAAGTTATATGGCGGATGGTTATTTTCTAGCTACCCGTTTTCTTGTCGATATTGAAGGTCATATTGAAGATGCTGCAGTTCAGAGAGCCTTGGCAGAATTACGTTTCTTTTCCGAAGATTATATTATTTTGGGCTGTTATCCAGCATCGAAATTTAGGAAAAGCGTTTATTCATCTTCGCATTAATGGTGGATCAGGGCTTTGATGCATATTTACTAGAATTTTATTACACTTTGATCTTGTTTACGATTTAATATTATCAATATTTAACCCGATACATTATGAAATGGGAAAAAAAATGAACAACATGTGGCTTGAAGGTTCCATTACGGCCTTGATTACACCAATGAAAAAAGATGGATCATTGGATATATCGGCCTTTGAAAAATTTGTAGACTGGCAAATTCAAGAAGGGACTTCTGCATTAGTTCCCGTAGGAACCACTGGGGAGTGCCCAACTTTGTCACATGAAGAACATAAATTAATCGTTGAAGTAACGGTTAAGGTTGCATCGGGGCGCGTACCGGTTTTGGCTGGTGCAGGTTCGAATAGCACAGCAGAAGCCATTGAAATGGCTATTTTTGCTAAACAGGTTGGGGCAGCTGGTGCGCTTGTTGTAACTCCATATTATAATAAGCCCACCCAAGAAGGTCTATTTCAACATTTTATCGCAATTGCCAATGCGGCTGAATTACCAATTTATATTTATAATATTCCAGGTCGTTCAATTGTTGATATGTCCGTTGAAACGACGGCACGTCTTGCTGAAAATCCTTATATTATAGGGATTAAAGATGCTACGGCGAATTTGATGCGTCCTATTCAAATTCGGCGTGCGGTAAAGAAACGTTTTAATCAGCTTTCGGGTGAAGATGGTACTGCAATTGCTTATATGGCTGCAGGGGGTGAAGGCTGTATTAGCGTGACATCGAATATCGCACCACGTCTTTGCGCCGAAATGCAAAGAAGTTGGAAAGATGGACGTATTGCGGATGCGATTGCTATTCAAGACCGTTTAATGCCTTTGCATGATGCATTATTTTGTGAAAGTAGTCCAGGCCCGGTTAAATTTGCAGCATCTGTTTTGGGATTGGCAGAAGAAACTTGTCGTTTACCTTTAGTGCCGATTGCAGCTTCTTCACGTCAAAAAGTCAAAGCCGCTTTAGAAGAGGTCGGTTTACTGGAATAAAGCATGGTTCAGAAAAATAAATCAAAACTGATTTCTCATGGAATAGTTGCTCAGAATCGTAAGGGAACATTTAATTATTCCATCGAGGAACGTTTAGAAGCAGGTATCGTTTTAAAAGGGCCAGAAGTTAAAAGTCTTCGTTTTGGACGATCGACGATTGGTGAATCTTACGCTGGTGAAAAAGACGGTGAACTTTGGCTTTTTAATAGTTATATTCCTGAATATCAAGGTGGGGTTCTGTCACGATTTGAACACCGGGCACCAAGAAAGTTATTGTTACATCGAAAACAGCTGAATAAGCTGCTGGGGTCTATTACGCGTGAAGGAATGGCGCTGATCCCTTTGGATATTCATTTTAATGATCGGGGAATTGCCAAGGTAACCTTGGGTCTTGGTGTCGGTCGTAAAAAAGTAGATAAACGTCATGCGATTGCTGAACGTGACTGGAAGCGTGACAAAGCTAGATTATTAAGAAATAAATCATAAATAATTGAAAGAAAGTTTTGACAAAAATGTGATTAGGAGTAATGTAACGACAGAATCACATTTTGTTTATTAGTTAAAAATTTTTTAAACATTTTGTCTTACTCATATTTTATAGAAACTTTATTACAGCATGTAATTTAAACATTACAAAAGGATTTCGGTGAATGGCAGATACAGTTCTTGTATTAAATGCTGGGTCCTCAAGTCTAAAATTTTCACTTTATCGTGAAGATAAAGAAGGGGTCTTTACACTAAATTTTCGGGGGTTGCTCGAAGGAATTGGCAGTAACCCTTATTTAAAATCAGTAGATATATCGGGTAAAGTATTAATTGAAAAAAAATGGGATGATCCCGGCTTCGCTTCTGCAGACGCCCGTGATGCTTTGTTAGGCGAAACGATTGAATGGATTTCTCATCAAGTTGGTAACGACAGAATAATTGCAGTGGGACATCGTGTTGTTCATGGTGGTTTAAAATATTCAAGTCCTGTAATTGTAAATAATGATATTCTTCATCACTTGGATTCTTTAACACCTTTTGTGCCGTTACATCAACCTGCAAGTTTGCCCCCTATTCGGGTGATGATGGAAAAATTACCAAATGTTCCACAAATTGCTTGCTTTGATACGGCTTTCCACGCAACAATGCCTGATAAAGCAAAACGTTTTGCACTTCCACGTGAATATGATGATCTTGGAGTTAGACGTTATGGCTTTCATGGGCTATCTTATGAATATATCGTTCATCATCTTCAACAAACGAAATCACCACTTGCAACGGGTAAAGTCGTTGTCGCGCATCTTGGAAATGGTGCAAGTTTAAGCGCTATTAAAGACGGTAAATGCGTAGAAACGACGATGAGTTTTACCCCGCTTGATGGTTTGGTTATGGGGACAAGAACCGGTCATATTGACGCATCAATTGTTCTTTACATGTTACAGGAACAAAAGTTAACGCCAAAAGAAATTGAAACGGTACTTTGGAAAAAATCAGGTCTTTTAGGGGTATCTGGTGTATCAAATGATATGCGGGATATTCAAAGAGAGGTTGAAACCAAAGGTAAAAATGCCATATCTGCACAACAGGCACTCAATTTGTTTGCCTATAGGCTTATTACAGAGATTGGACGTATGTGTGCAGCTTTAGAAGGCGTTGATGGTTTGATATTTACCGCAGGCATAGGCGAGCATGATGCCCAACTACGTTCTGAGGTATGTTCTTCTCTAAGCTGGCTCGGAATTGAAATTGATGAGCAGGCCAATAAGGCTCATCAGGAATTGATTAGTACATCGAATAGTAAGGTAATCGTTCAAGTTATTCCGACCAATGAAGAAGCTATGATGCTAAAACATATTTTGAAACTGGCGAAAAATTAACATTGTTTAATTTATTTTGCTTGTAAAACTAAACGTGTTTGCTTCATGGTTGTAGTTTAACAATATTTTAGAAGGAAAAGATTGAGAATGCCGAATTCTACTCCTTTATCTGCTAAAGATATTGATCTGTTTAATAAATGGTGGCATGCAGCTAACTATTTGTCAGTAGGTCAAATCTATTTGATGAAGAATCCGCTTTTAAAAGAGCCATTAAAATTAGAGCATACCAAACCCCGTTTGTTGGGTCACTGGGGAACGACACCAGGTTTGACCTTTATTTATTTGCATTTAAATCGCATTATTCGCGAACGTGATGTAAATGTTCTTTATGTTACGGGTCCTGGTCATGGAGCACCTGGTATTGTTGCCTCTACCTATCTTGAAGGCACCTATACCGAAATGTTCCCAGAAATCACCGAAGATGAAGTCGGAATGCAAAAACTGTTCAAACAGTTTTCTTTCCCAGGTGGAATTCCCAGTCATGCTGCACCGCATACACCGGGTTCTATCCATGAAGGTGGTGAATTGGGTTACGCATTATCGCATTCCTATGGTGCGGTTTTTGATAATCCAGACCTTATCGTTGCTTGCGTTATCGGTGATGGCGAAGCTGAAAGTGGTCCTTTGGCTGCTTCATGGCATAGCAACAAATTCCTCAATGCAAAAACAGACGGTGCGGTTCTGCCAATTTTACACCTGAACGGTTATAAGATTGCTAACCCAACTGTTTTGGCACGTATTTCTAAAGAAGAATTAACCGATCTGATGAAAGGTTACGGTCATAATCCTATTTTTGTTGAGGGTCATGATCCAGACACGATGCATCAGAAAATGGCTGTTGCTCTTGATGAAGCTTTTAATCAGATTAAAAAGATTCAAGAAGATGCCCGTCAGCATAATAAAACAGAACGTCCTATGTGGCCTGCAATTATTCTGCGTAGCCCCAAAGGTTGGACCTGCCCCAAGACCATTGAAGGGCTGAAGGTTGAAGATTACTGGCGCTCCCATCAGGTTCCATTTGGTGATTTGACAAAACCAGGTCATTTGGAATTGCTTGAAAAATGGATGAAGAGCTACAAACCAGAAGAACTGTTTGATGAAAACGGAACTCTCTTTGAAGAAATCGCTACGCTGAATCCAAAAGGAATTAAGCGTATGAGTGCTATTCCTCAAAGTAATGGTGGTCTTCTGAAACGTGCTTTGAAACTTCCAGATTTCACAGAATATGCTGTTCCTGTAACCGCACCTGGACATGAAATTAACGAAGCAACCAAAGCTTTGGCCGTATTCTTGCGTGATGTTACCAAGAATAACCCAACCAATTTCCGTGTTCTTTCTCCTGACGAAAACAATTCCAACCGTTTAAATAGCGTTCTTGAAGTTACTAACAGAGCTTGGGATGCTACAATTTATGACTATGATGACCATCTTGCACCACATGGTCAGGTTATGGAAATCCTCAGCGAACATACCATTGAAGGTTGGTTAGAAGGATATCTGTTAACCGGACGTCATGGTTTCTTCTCATGTTATGAAGCATTTATTCATATCGTTGATTCCATGGTTAACCAACATGCAAAATGGATCAAAGGTGCAAAAGAAGTGCCTTGGCGCCGTCCGATTGCTTCTTTGAACATTCTGTTGACCTCACACGTATGGCGTCAAGATCACAACGGGTTCAGCCATCAGGATCCTGGATTTATGGATCACGTAGTGCGTAAGAAAGCAGATACCGTTCGTATCTATCTTCCACCCGATGCAAATACCCTTTTGTATGTTGCTGATCACTGTCTGCGTAGTTGGGACCGTATCAACGTTATCGTTGCTGGTAAACAGCCTCAGGCTCAATGGCTGAACATGGATGCAGCAATTAAACATTGTACCGAAGGTTTGGGTATTTGGGAATGGGCTAGTAATGACAAGGATGGCGACCCTGATGTTGTTATTGCTTGTGCTGGTGACGTACCAACAATGGAAGCTTTGGCTGCAGTCAAGATTATGCATAAGCATCTGCCTGACCTGAAGATTCGCTTTGTTAACGTTGTTGACCTCATGACCTTGATGTCACATACACAACATCCGCATGGTTTGACCGATAGCATCTTTAACAACCTGTTTACGGTTGATAAGCCTGTTATCTTTGCTTTCCATGGTTACCCACAATTGATCCATACTTTGATCTATAAACGTGTAAACGCAAGTAATTTCCACGTTCATGGGTTCCGTGAAGAAGGATCAACCACTTCACCATTCGATATGGTCGTTGTAAATAATCTGGATCGCTTCCACATTGTTTCAAACGTTATTGATCGTGTACCTGGGCTTGCTTCTAAAGCAGCTTATGTCAAACAAATGTTGCGTGACAAATTGGTAGAACATAGCCGCTATATTCGTGAATATGGTCAGGATATGCCAGAAGTTCGTAACTGGCGTTGGTCATAGTAAAACGTTAGACTAAATAGAAGAGGGGGAAAGATTTCTTTCCCCCTTTTTTATTATCTGTCTTACAAAGATTTTTGATTTATTCAGTTAATGATGGGTAAGTTCCATACATTCTTTTTTAATTGATTTTGGAGTTTGATGCAGACAGACTTCTTTGGCATCTACTTCGCATAATTCTACGGCGTTGGTATATAAAGCCCTTAAAATAGAATTATTAATATCCTGTTGAATATTTGCAGATGTTGCAGCTGGATTAGCTTTGAATAATTTATATGCTTCTTTTGCTTTATAAAGTTTTTTTAACGATTCAATGCACGATGGGCTGGCTTCTTGCTGATGTGTTCTTAGAATTTTCGTAATTTTTTTTAAACGGCTATCGGAATAATCAATTGCATCGGAATCATTGGATATTGCAGAATGATCATTCTCAGAACCGACGGCAGAAAAGGTTACGGGGAGAGTAAGAATATAAAAAAGAAGAATTAATTTTTTTAAATTATCCATAATTAGCTCTGGGTAGGAAAAGCGCGGAGAATTATATAAGCATTTTTATGGATGCGATAAAAGTCTATATGATCCTAAAAAATCAAGTCAGATGCTATTGTATAAAAAAGTCTTTATTTAATAGTGAGTTATCCGTATTCACGCATACTTATAAATGTTTTTAAAGGAATATCCTTGTATCATACACAAGTTGTTCCTCAAGTTTATCCCCTAAAATGTGGATAACTTTTTTAAAATAGCTGAAAGACATATAGAGTTCTTTACAAAGCCATTAATTAGAAAATATAGTAATATACCCGTACAAGAAGAAAATGGAGAATGCCGATGCCTATTGCTTTTTCATATGTGAAGAAACGATT
Organism: uncultured Commensalibacter sp.; assembly: GCA_945266285.1. Classification (GTDB taxonomy): domain Bacteria; phylum Pseudomonadota; class Alphaproteobacteria; order Acetobacterales; family Acetobacteraceae; genus Commensalibacter. The sequence continues at coordinate 162,748 of CALYOP010000005.1, read as the reverse complement.
AAACATAGTCTTGGGTAGTGCTTTGTTGGGGGTCTCTTTGTTGGCAGCAGGATGTTCGGGAAATGCAGAAACACCCGTGCCACCAGATACAAAATCTCCAGCCGGTTATGGTCAGAAATGTAAAGCGGGTATTTATAGCTGTCGCACTCCGTATGTTGTTCCTCTGGGTTCTCCTTGTAGTTGTCCTGGATTAGGCGCACCGTCTTATGGAAATGTACATTAATTATTTTTTACTGAGCCGCTGAGGTTCATCATTTGACAAAATCACCTAAAAACCAAACCGAACCGAATGATACGGGAACCGATTTGTTTGGTTCGGCATTGCCTGTGCAGAAAACTAAGGTTAGTTCTTCAGCAAATCCATTAAAAAATCAACCTTTAGCCGATCGTTTGCGCCCAAAAAATTTGAACGAAGTCATTGGTCAAGATCATCTTTTGGGACCTGATGGAGCATTACGTCGAATGGTTGAACATCAGGCATTGGCCAGCCTGATTTTATGGGGTAATCCCGGTACGGGAAAAACAACGATTGCCCGAATATTGGCACAGGCTGTTGGACTTAATTTTGTTCAAGTATCCGCTGTTTTTTCAGGTGTTGCTGATCTTAAACGTGTTTTTGAAGAAGCAAGACGTTATCAGGAAAGCACTGATAAAGGCACCTTGTTATTTGTAGATGAAATTCATCGTTTTAATCGTACACAACAAGATAGTTTTTTACCTTTTGTTGAAGATGGCACGATTGTTTTGGTCGGCGCTACTACAGAAAACCCTTCTTTTGCATTAAATGCAGCATTATTGTCTCGGTGTCAGGTTTTGGTACTTCGACGTTTGGATGATGAGGCATTAGAGAAATTATTACAACGTGCGGAACAAGAAATTAACCGTCCATTACCTTTGACTGCCGAAGCAAGGCAAGATTTACGCTCTATGGCCGATGGCGATGGGCGATATTTGCTGAATATGGTTGAACAGATTTTTCGGACGACCAAGGACCAGATTTTAGATAGTAGCGATTTACCAAAGATTCTTAGTCGGCGTGCAGTACTTTATGATAAAAATCGGGAAGAACATTATAATCTTATTTCAGCACTCCATAAATCTTTGCGCGGATCGGATCCTGATGCTGCTTTATACTGGTTTACTAGAATGCTTGAAGGGGGTGAAGATGCTCGTTATATCGCAAGGCGTCTTACTCGTTTTGCGGCTGAAGATGTTGGTTTGGCCAATCCGAATGCTTTAACGCAAGCCATTGCAGCGTGGGAAAGTTATGAACGTCTTGGATCGCCAGAAGGCGAACTTGCAATCGCGCAGTTAGTGGTTTATTTGGCAACCTCTCCAAAATCCAATGCGGTTTACAAAGCTTACAAACTGGCAAGAAAAACAGCCAGAAAGACCGGAACATTAATGCCGCCAGCTCATATTCTGAACGCTCCGACGAATTTGATGAAAGATCTGGGTTACGGTAAGGGATATGAATATGATCATGATACGGATCAGGCTTTTTCAGGGCAGAATTATTTCCCTGAAAAAATGCAACGTGAACAATTTTATTTCCCAACCAATCGCGGTATGGAACAAAATATTGCTCAGCGTTTAGAAGAATGGGCACAAATTAGGAAAAAACGGAATTCATGAAGATCCTGCATATTGCTGTTAAAAAAGAAGAAGGAGACGTACGTCTTGATCGTTGGCTTCGTCGACAATATCCTGAAATGTCTCAAGGTGTTATTCAGAAGTTATGTCGAACGGGTCAGGTTCGTGTGGATGGGAAAAGGGTTCAAGCAGCAACACATTTGCATGAAAACCAAGTTGTGCGGGTTCCTGTTTCTGATGGTGAGCAAAAAACAGCCAAATCAACGAAGCCCATTGATGAAAAATGGGCGCGACAGATTAAGGATTGGGTAATTTATAGCGATAAAGATTTATTCGTTCTTAATAAACCATCGGGAGTTGCCGTCCAAGGTGGTTCTAAAATTGGTCAACACATTGATGGCCTTCTTGAGGTTTTACAAGGACAAAGCGATTATCGCCCAGTTTTGGTTCATCGATTGGATCGTGATACTTCAGGGTTGCTTTTAATTGCACGTCATCCTTCTGCAGCAGCAAAATTAGCAGCAGCATTTCGAGGAAGAGATATTAAAAAAGTTTACTGGGCGATTACAATCCGTCGTCCTTCACCATTAAGTGGACGTATTGATTTACCCTTGGTGAAGATTGGTGATGCAAATGGTTCTTTGATGTATCCTGCGGATATCAAAGATAAAGAAGCACAACGTGCCATTACCGAATATGAAGTCAAGGATTATGCGGCTCGTAAACTTGCTTGGGTTGAGCTTTATCCTTTGACAGGACGGACACATCAATTACGGGTACATTGTGCAGCGATGAAAAATCCAATACTTGGTGATACAAAATATAACGAAGAAATGCCGTTTTTAGATGGTTTTCCTAAGAAATTGCACCTTCATGCGCGTCATTTGGATATTCCACATCCATCCGGTGGTCGGCTTGTTATTGAAGCCGATTTACCTGAGCATATGAAAGATACATTTGAGCATCTTGGGTTTATCGTTTCGGATGCGATGGCACCGAGGCGGAGCAAATCATGAAAAAAACAAATTTCATTCTGGGTGCTTCAGGGATTGTCGTTTTGCTGATCGGTGGAAGTATTCTTTCGGCAAACCATTGGGTTGATCGTAATCAAATCCAACAAGCGGTAATAAAAGCCATTGAGCAGAAAACCGGACGGCAAGTAACTTTAAAAGCGATTGATATTCATTTTTTTCCACAATTTGAAATAGAAGCAAAGCATATCGCTTTATCAAATATGGAAGGCGGTATTGAAAAACAGATGTTTACGGCAAAACATCTTAAGGCCAATATTGCTTGGTGGCCCTTATGGCACAAAGAAGTCGAAGTTACTTTATTGGAAATGGATCAGTTACGGCTTTCTTTGGAAAGGACATCGGACAATCGCGCAAATTGGCATTTTTCTCCGCAACATAAAAATGTTGATATTTCTGAAAAAAAGCCGTCTTCTGCAGGGAATCATTCCAAAAAGTGGGATGTAAAATTTAAAAACATCAAACTTGATCAAGTCGTCTTAAGTTGGGATGATCGTTTTAAAAACTGGACTGGGAATGTTTTTTTAAACCAAGCTAAAATCAACGATATCCAAAGTGGAAAGCCATCTTTTTCAATTCAAGGGCAACGACAAAATTCAAGTTTTACGCTTTCTGGCTATGTTGATCCATTAGCTGCAATCTTAAATGATCCTATGGATCATGAGCATAAACCGCTGCAATTTCAAGTGGATATCAATCAGTTTACTCAGAATAAACCGTTGGGCGATTTCCATATTAAAGGAACGATTGCGGATCCGATTAAGGGGAGAGGCTATGTTGCTTCATTTAATGGGAAATTGTTACAGCTTAATAGTCTAAATGACTTTTTCCCGAATTTAAAATTACCGTCAGTTCATAATGTAACATTAAATGGTCAGCTTCATGATGGCGCTGTTATTACCGAAAATGAAACAAAACCGATTTTTGATTCATTTTATATGAGTACGGATGCTGCTGAAGCAATACCGAATTTGCCGCATGATAAAATAGAAAAAATTTCTATTCACGCCAATCAACCTGCATCGCCTTTAAATATACAAATAATCGGAAAAATTGGAAATTATGCTGTTTCATGGTCGGGGGAACTTGGTAATTTGGATCGTTTCCAACAGTTCTTATATGCCCATGGGAACAATGCATTGCCCGTCAAAGGGAATTTAACGGTTGGAAATATTAATACTCAGTTAGAAGGCATGATCGGTGGTGAAAATTCAACGTTGAATGTTCATTCCAATTTGCCATCATTTGAAGAAAACATAGCAAAATGGGGAAAATTAAAAGCACAAGATATTCGTTATCAAGGAAGTTTGGTTTTACGGAATAATGCAGCAGATTCATTATTGAAAATGTTGAACCAGAAAGATTTAAGCCAAATCGAATTGAATGGGATTTTATTGGCAAAGAATGTTCAAATCAAAGATTTATCATTTGATCATTTTTCAACCAATTTATCGTGGAAGAAACCTATTTTAACGCTTGAAAACCTTAAGTTAAACGGTAATGCCAATCAGATTGCGGGTCGTATCGAAGTTAATTGGAACGATGTTGCACCTGTTTATAAATTCGATATCAAGACGGCTATTGTGCCAATGGAATGGATTGAAAAGGAATTAAAACTTCCCGCCCTTTACTCTGGACCTGCACAAATTGTTGGAACAATAAATACACAAGGAATTTCTGTTGAAGAACAAAGAAAAAATCTTAAAGGTCATTTCGGTATTTCTGGTGTAAATGGTCAAATAAAGGCAGATGGTTTGCGCCATTATATGGGTGATTCTATTCAATCGCTTTCAATGAAATCAATTTCCAATACGCGTTGTCTGGCCTTACATGGTAATCTTGACAAGCAAAAAATCTATTTTGATCTTTTGATCTTACAAACTAATCGTTTTGCGATTACAGGAACGGGTGAGGTTGACCTTTATCATCAGCTTTTAAATTTTTCATTATTACCGCATGTTGCATTTGGCAAACTTGAAGCCGAAACATCGGTAAAAGTAACGGGGAATATTCAACAACCTCAGGCAACATTCGCACCGGGAAAAGACAACCAATTTAAAATCACTATCGGTTCGTTAAAGGATATGCTGGTTGCTACGGATTATTGTAATACGGCTTTAAATACGGCTCGCGAAGGTATGGGAGGAGCACAACCGCTACCAATGAAAAAGGAAAAGCCGGCAAAATTATTAAAGAGTATTGAAAAACTAGGGATTTTTTAATGGTAGCCTCAATGAAATTACGTCGGTTTTGGGAAAAAGTTTCAGTTGAACCTTCTGAAAATGGTTATCAGATATTATTAGATAAACATCCTGTACGATTGCCTCAAAAAACGGTTTTACAGGTGTCTAGCTTTAATTTAGCACAACATTTGGCTAAGGAATGGGAAAAGGCTGGCGGAAAAAAAGGGGGCGAATTTTCTTACGAAGCCCTACCATTAACCCGTATCGCTGGGACAATGTTGGAACGGATTGGTTCTCGACCAGAAATTATAATTGATCAGCTTGTGCCTTATGTGAACGGAGAGCTTTTATGTTACAGGGCCGATTTCCCAGCGCATCTTGTTGAAAAACAAAAAGAAGAATGGAGCCCATGGGTTTCATGGTGCAATGATTTTCTTGGGGTAAATTTAAAAATACAGGATGGTGTAATTCCCATTAATCAATCTCCAGAAACCATTAAAGCATTCCGAAATTATTTGGAAAAATGTTGTAGTGGTGAATTAGCTGCATTTGCAGTCGCTGTTCCGGCATTGGGTAGTATTGTGCTTTCTATTGCGCTTAAGGAAAACAAGTTGGATGCTGAGAAAGCTTTTGAAATTGCAACGCTTGATGAACGGGTGCAAGCAGAAACTTGGGGACAGGATGCTGAACATCAACGTCATTTAAATCTATTGAAACAAGATGTGATTGATGCTGCGCTGTTTTTAAGTTTGCTATAATGTGAACATTAACATCGTATTCTATTTGTTATTTATGTTACAATTAGGATATAATTCTTTTATATGGTCGTTAATCTTGCATTAATTTAGTAACAGAGAACAATTTCAATGACAGAAAAAAACAGCGTAAGAGTAGCTGATTATCCTATTCATGATCTTTTTTTAAAAAGAAGCTCAACACGTTATTTTTCTGAAGAATCGATGAGTAAAGAAGCGTTATTAACGCTTCTGGAGGCAGGACGTTGGGCGGCTTCGGCTTATAACAACCAGCCGTGGGTTTTTATATATGTCCTAAGAAATTCACCAAATTGGAAAAAATATCTTGAACTTCTGTTTCCAAGTAATCGTCAATGGGCAGAAAAAGCTGCAGCATTGGTATTTGTAGCTTCTCGGAAACAAGCTCCAGAAGGGAAAGAAGTCATTCTTTTGGAACATTATAGCCATTCTTTTGATACCGGGATGGCAACGGCGCATATTATGTTACAAGCTGCAAATGATGGTTGGAGTGCACATCCGATGATTGGTTTTGATATGCACGGATTGCGCGAAATAACAGGAATTCCCAAAAATTATCGTATGGAAATCGCCCTTGCGATTGGTAGACCGCTGAATCCATCCGATATCGCTAATAATGAAGAAAAACCTTCTTTGCGCTTACCTTTATCCGAAGTCGCATTTGAAGAAAAATTCGAAGAAAAAGAATAACACGCTTTTCCATTAAAATAATAGGTTAAAGCCTATTTGCGTGTATGGTTCATGACAAAAATTAAAGATTATATAAATCTCATTTTTGTCATGAATGAATTTATTCCGGTAATAATACACAAACTACAGCGTGACAGGCGATACCTTCTTCGCGCCCAGTGAATCCAAGCTTTTCTGTTGTCGTGGCTTTTACGGATACTTTTAAACAATCAATCGATAACAGATCAGCAATTTGCTGACGCATCTGATCAATAAAAGGTCGCATTTTCGGACGTTCACAAATCAGAGTAAGATCAATATTACTGATTTTACCACCGCGTTTTATGACTCTTTCGCCTGCATGGATGAGGAATTTTTTGCTATCCGCATTTTTCCATTGATTATCGCTTGGGGGGAAATGTGCGCCGATGTCGCCTTCGGCTAAGGCACCATAAATAGCATCACAAAGCGTATGTAATCCAACATCTGCATCCGAATGACCGGCAAGACCGAATTCGTAAGGAATTTCGATACCACAAATGATTAAAGGACGGTCTCTGGTAAAAGCATGGACATCAAAACCAGAACCTATCCGAGGGAATAAAGGAACTTGCATGAGGCTTTCCAATCGTTTCAAGTCTTCATAATAAGTCAGTTTGATATTGTTTTCATCCCCATGAACCAGCGCTACGGTTAAACCGGCTTGTTCAAAAAGTGCGGCATCATCGGTAGCCATTCCATGTTCGGCTTTGCGATGTAAATCAAGAATGGCGTGAAAGCGAAAAGCTTGAGGGGTTTGCGCACGGAATAAATGATCTCTGGAAACCGTGCAATCGATCAGACCATCTTTGTTCCGCTTTAAGGTTTCTGCTACGGGAATAGCGGGGATGGCAGCAGGATATTGATCCAATGCATTGATAATGCGATGGATTACTTCAGCCGAAATATTTGGGCGTGCCCCATCATGGATTAAAACCAAATCAGGTTGTTGTTCTTTGGGTAATGCTGCTAAGGCTTCCAGGCCAGCATGAACACTATTTTGGCGTTCTTTGCCTCCCATTACGGCTGGTAAAATATGAGGATCATTGAGTTCCTTCAGTATAATATCCAGTTTTTCGGCATCCCCAACAGGTTGAACAAGATCAACATGCGGCAGAAAAGCCTTTACCGTATGATAAATTACAGGTTTTCCAAGCAATGTCACATATTGCTTTGGAGTAGTACCATCTTTGTTGAAACGCTTACCTACACCGGCAGCAAGAATAATAACGGCTATACGCATAATAGAGAAGCAATGCGAGTTATTGCTATTTTCGTCAAGTGATTTGTTTATAAAATAAACATCATTAATGGATTGCACATTGAAAATAAACGCTTTTGTGATAATGTCGCCATTAATTTCAAGGATCAGAAATAGAGGTTTTCGGTGAATTTTCAATCCAAACTAAGTCCCATCACGCTCGACAAAGATAAAATATTGGAGGTTCCCGTTATCCTTGCACCAATGGCTGGCGTAACGGATTTTCCATTTCGGCAATTGGTAAAGCAATACGGAGCGGGATTAGTCGTTTCGGAAATGATTGCCTCTTGGGCTATGATTCGTGAAAATCAGGCAACATTACAAATGGCTGAACCCATTACCGAAGGACTGAATTCCACACAATTGGCGGGTTGCGATCCATCCGCTATGGCGGAAGCGGCTAAAATTGCTGTAGGACATGGTGCTGATATTATCGATATTAATTTTGGCTGCCCTGTTAAAAAAGTAGCTATTGGTCAACAAGCGGGTTCGGCATTAATGCGGGATGAAAAACAGGCCAGTATTATTCTCGAAGCTGTGGTTAAAGCCGTTAATGTTCCGGTAACTTTAAAAATGCGTATGGGTTGGGATCATCAATCCTTAAACGCACCGAGAATAGCGCAAATCGCAGAAACATGCGGTATTAAAATGGTAACGATTCACGGTCGTACACGCCAGCAACTTTATCGTGGCGTGGCCGATTGGGCTTTTGTAAAACAAGTCAAACAAGCTGTGAATATTCCCGTTATTGTTAATGGCGATATTATTGACGCGGAAACGGCGGAAATGGCGCTGGAACAATCGCAAGCTGATGGGGTGATGATTGGACGGGGCTGTTATGGGAAACCATGGTTGTTAGCAAAAATCACGCATTATTTACAAACCGGTGAATTACTGGATGATCCGTCACTTGTTGATGAAAAAGCGTTAATTTTGAAACATTATGATCAGATGTTGTCTTATTATGGAGAATGGTCGGGTCTGCGTTTAGCGCGTAAGCATATTTCTTGGTATTCTGCGGGTCTACCCGGCTCAGCTGCTTTTCGTGCAGAAATTAATCGAATGGACGAAGCCAAAGCCGTTATAGCAGCAATCAAAACCTTTTACGATCGCCATATTGATCAAGCAATAACGCGCAAAGTAAATGCGGTCGCAGCATAAATAAGGGTGTAAAGAATATTTCAGACTTTGAACAAAAACATGAAGCGATTCTAGAATCCATTCCGACAGCATTATTGTTAATTCATCAGGATGGTCGTATCCTTTATATGAATCATGCTGCGGAACAGTTTTTAAATGTATCCCGTCGTTATGTTCAAAATCATCCCGTTTCGATAACATTAATCAAAAATCCAGCCATTGATCGATTAATCAAACAGACGATTGCCACAAAAACAACAATGGTAGAGCATGGTGTTCATATAGAAATTATGAATCAAGACGCTAAAGACGTTACGGTTTATACGGCTCCCTTTGTTCATTATACAGATCGTGTCGTTTTGCAGATTTGCGATGATTTTGCTGTGAGTCAGCTCAATCAAAAGGTTAATTTCCGCAATGTTACCCGTAGTATTTCCCATATGGCCGCATTGATGGCGCATGAGATTAAAAATCCGTTATCCGGTATTCGCGGTGCTGCCCAGCTTTTGGAAGATGGATTATCTGAAAATGATAAGTCATTAACGAATTTAATTGTGAGTGAAGTCGAACGTATTAAAAATCTGGTTGATCGGATTGCTATGTTTGATGAATACCCAATGAAGTTTGAAGCGGTGAATATTCATTCAGTATTGGATTATGTTCGAAATATCGCTGAAAAAGGGTTTGCTTCGCATATCCAATTTGAAACATTTTATGATCCTTCTTTACCTAATGTACAAGGGGATCGGGAGCTTTTAATCCAGGTATTTCTTAATCTGATCAAAAATGCAGCAGAGGCATTGGAAAACCAGAAAGGTTCCCGTAAAATCAGAATGATTACTGGTTACGAACCGGGTTTTATCATGAAAATTTCCGAAAATTCCCAGAAAACTTTTTTACCATTGGCAATTACTATTCGCGATAATGGTCCTGGTATTCCAGAATCAATTCGACAGCATTTATTCGAACCTTTTGTAACAGGGCGATCCAAAGGAACCGGATTAGGATTGGCCTTATGTGGAAAAATCATAAACGATCATGGAGGAATTATTGATATTAAAAGCCAAAAAGGGCAAACTGATATCAGAATTTTCATGCCTCTTAAAATTTCCATATCCTAAATCTGAAAGCACATATGCGAAAAAAAATGCCAACAATCCTTGTGGCGGATGATGATTATTCTATACGCACCGTGATTCAACAAGCACTAGTCAGAGAGAATTATCATGTATGTCTTGCAGCAGATGCAAGCGAGCTTTGGGAATTCGTGCAGAAAGGGGAAGGGGATCTGGTTATCACGGATATCGCGATGCCGGATATGAATGGATTTGATCTTTTACCAAAGATTAAAAAAATCAGACCCACCTTGCAGGTTATTGTAATTAGCGCACTTTCAGTCCTTTCCACAGCATTACGCGCTGAACAAGAAGGGGTATTTGAATATTTACCGAAACCTTTTGATCTAAAGGAACTGATTGCGATTGTTCGACAAGCCTTACAACAAATCGTTCCTTATAATTCAAAAACCGAAGTCCAAAATCCAGAAGAAATGACTTCCTTGGTTGGAAAATCGGTTGCCATGCAATCTGTTTATCGAATGATTGCACGATTAACGCATCTGGATTTGTCCGTGATGATTACGGGAGAGAGTGGAACAGGTAAAGAATTGGTAGCCCGTGCTTTGCATGATTATGGATCGCGTAAAAAAGAACCATTTGTTGCGATAAATATGGCTTCAATCCCGCATGATTTAATAGAAAGCGAATTATTTGGTCATGAGAAAGGTGCTTTTACGGGTGCAATTTCTCGACACAAAGGATGTTTTGAGCGGGCGGGAAACGGTACGCTATTTCTTGATGAAATTGGTGACATGCCGTTTGAAGCACAGACAAGACTTTTAAGAGTTTTGCAAGAGGGTGAATTTATTTTGGTTGGTGGTCATCAACCAATTAAAACCAATGCCAGAATTATCGCCGCTACGCATAGGAATTTGCAGCATGCTGTAGAACAAGGAACTTTTCGTCAGGATTTATATTATCGTCTTAATGTCGTTCCTATACATTTACCGCCCTTAAGAGAACGCAAAGAAGATATTCCCCTGTTGGTGAATCACTTTTTAAAAGAGGGTGTCCAAGAAAACAGTATGCTTTCTTCACAGGCAATCGAATATCTCAAAGCATATCATTGGCCTGGAAATATTCGTGAATTGCAAAATCTTATTGCACGACTTAAAGCTTTGTATCCTCAAAAAATATTGGACAAAGAAATCATTGAACGTTCGTTGCAAATTAATGGCGATTTTGATGTTTCTAAAGAAACCGAGAAAACAGTCTCTAAAACCAGCCTTTGCGAAATATTGGAAAAACACATTGAACAATATTTTTCGGATAACAAAGGATTACCCGTCTCTGATCTTTATATGCAGATCATAGCAGAAGTGGAACGCCCCTTATTACGTTCGACCTTAAAGGAAACCAAAGGAAATCAAATCAAGGCGGCAACCATATTGGGTATGAATCGTAACACGTTACGTAAAAAACTGCGAGAATTGAATATCGTGGATACACACAAAAAGGATTGAACTCGCTGTGTCTTCTAAAACTATTACACAAACTAATCCCTGGTTACGGCGCTTGGTTGATAAATTGTCGGGCAGGAAAGCAACAATCTTTCTGGTAACACTTGCTTTGTTATTTGGTATTGTGACTTTTATAATCCTTTCTGGCGGTGTGGCAACGGCTTATCTACACCGTTTTCAATGGATTATATTTCTGCTGGATATTATTGTTTTGGTATTGGTATCCGCAACTTTGGTCATTCGAATCTTGCGTCTTTTTGCAGATCGAAGAAGTGGTCTAGCAGGAGCAAAAATTCATACCAGGTTGGTTATTCTGTTTGGGGTTGTATCGGTTATCCCTACAATTCTGGTTGGTATATTTGCCAGTATTTTATTTCATTATGGTATCCAGATTTGGTTTAATGACCGTGTGAGCAAGGCCCTTAACGAAGCCATGCAAGCCTCACGAGGGTATCTCCAGGAACATAATGCCAATATTCGAACTGAAGCCTTTTCTTTGGCCAATTATATACAGGGTATGGAAAATAATCTGGCTCAAACTGGTCAGGATTTGTTCGAAGATCCGAATGCGCTTGATCAAATATTGGATTCACAAGCAACGCTTAGGGGTTTGAATGCTGCTTTGATTTATAACCCTTATACACACAAGATTATTGCATCCGGTGGGTTGATGAGCAATGTCTCAAACGTTCAAGATATTCCTTCAACTTCAACGGCCATTATGTCGCATGATGATGTATCTATTCTTGATTCTCCCGATGAAAAAACCGTTAGAGCTGCAATAACGCTTAATGATACGCCACCGATGATCTTATTGATTATAAGGCCTGTTGATCCTTCTATATTGAATCATATGAATAAAACCGAACAGGTCGTTGGGGAGTATAATAAGCTTAGTGATAATCGATCTAAAATACAGATTATCTTTGTTTTTATCTTTGCGATGATTGCGCTTTTGGTTTTAATGGCTGCGGTTTTAATCGGGCTTTATCTTGCCAATCAGATTGCACGCCCTGTTGGTTTACTCATATTGGCAGCACAACGGGTTAGTGAAGGGGATTTAAAGGTTTTTGTTCCTGAACAACCTAGGGATGACGAGATTTCTGGTCTTTCACGGGCATTTAACCGAATGACCAATCAATTGGCAATGCAACATACAGAATTGATTGAAGCAAATCGCCAAATTGACGAACGTCGACGATTTACGGAAGCCGTTTTATCTGGTGTATCCAGTGGGGTTATTGGTCTTGATACGCAATGCAATATTGAGCTTCCAAATCAAGCGGCAAGTGCGTTATTAGGAATTGATTTAAGCAAACATATTGGCGAAAAATTAATTGATATCGTTCCTGAATTTTCGCCATTAATTGAGGATATGGTTCAATCGCAACGTTATGAAATACAGGTAGGACCAAATTCTCATAAACGGGTTCTATTAGCGCAAATTGGTTCAGAAATCGGAAGCGAAGAAATCGAAGGTTTTGTTGTAACTTTTGATGATATTACGGAATTGCAATCAGCACAACGAAAAGCCGCATGGGCTGATGTTGCAAGACGTATTGCGCATGAAATAAAAAATCCTTTAACGCCAATACAATTGGCAGCAGAGCGTTTGAAACGTCGGTTTATGAAGGAAATTTCTTCAGATACAGAGACCTTTAGCCAATGCGTCGATACAATTGTTCGCCATGTTAAAGATATTGGCCGAATGGTTGATGAATTCTCTTCTTTTGCGCGTATGCCTCAACCGGTGATGAAATCTACGGATCTTTCGCGTATTGTCCGTGAGGCACTCATTTTACAAAAAAATGCTCATCCTGAAATTCAATATCACACGGATCTACAAGATCATGGGGCGATCGTCGATTGTGATCAAAGATTAATCGGTCAGGCACTTACGAACTTGTTACAGAATGCCGCAGATGCTATTGGTATGAAATCAAAAGATAAAAATGTACACAACTTTGCCGAAACCGAAACGCTTGGAAATATCTGGGTTCAATTAAAAATATTCGATCAACAGATTTATCTATCCGTTGCAGATGATGGTATCGGTTTGCCGCAGGAGGACAGACTTCGTTTGACAGAACCTTATGTGACGCATAAACCCAAAGGAACAGGGCTTGGTCTTGCGATTGTTAAAAAAATTATGGAAGATCACGCGGGAACAATAGAATTAAACGACCGTCCTGATGGTAATGGGACGGTATCGGTTTTGATTTTTCAAATGCGAGGACAAAATGGCGCATGAGATTTTAATCGTCGATGATGAACCCGATATACGCTTATTAATTGAAGGGATATTGCGTGACGAAGGTTATGAAACCCGTTTAGCCGGAGATTCCGATTCAGCCATTAATGCGTTTCATGCGCGACGGCCATCATTGGTTATTCTTGATGTTTGGTTGCAGGGATCGCGTTTGGATGGTTTGGAAATTCTAAAAATTATTCAAAATGAAAAACCTTGCGTACCTACGATTATGATTTCAGGTCATGGTAATGTTGAAACCGCTGTTACAGCACTTCAACATGGAGCATATGATTTTATTGAAAAACCTTTTCAATCGGATCATTTGCTTGTTGTAATTCGTAGAGCTTTGGAAGCAGCGAAGCTAGCAAGAGAAAATGCAGAACTGCGTTTAAAAAGTGGAGCAGATGCTCAACTTGATGGTCATAGTCAGTCGATTAATGCTATTCGTCATCAAATTGAACGTGTTGCTCCAACGGGATCACGGGTTTTGATTTCTGGTGCTCCTGGAACAGGTAAAGAAGTCGTGGCCCGTTTGATTCATGATCAATCTAAGCGTGCTGATGGGCCTTTTTTGGTCTTAAACTGTGCAACTTTATCGCCAAGCCGTTTCGAAGAAGAGCTTTTTGGTATCGAAGGGTCTTTGGATGGCACAGGACCTATGCGTCGAACCGGTGTTTTGGAACGTGCGCATGGGGGAACTTTGGTTCTTGATGAAGTTGCCGATATGCCTTTAGAAACCCAAGGCAAAATCGTTCGTGCTTTACAGGATCAGACCTTTCAAAGAACGGGGGGATCTAATCGGGTTAAAGTTGATGTCAGAGTTTTGGCAACAACAAACCGTGATTTAAATACGGCCATTAGTGAAGGACTTTTTAGGGAAGATCTTTATTATCGATTGGCTGTTGTACCATTGCGTATTCCTAGCCTTAAGGAAAGACGGGAAGATATCCCCGATCTTGCAAGATTATTTTTGCAACGTTGTTCGGAAACGACCGGTTTACCAACACGCGAATTATCCGCAGATGCTTTGGCAACCCTTCAGGCTTATGACTGGCCTGGAAATGTGCGTGAATTACGTAATCTTATGGAACGGTTATTAATCATGATGCCCGGTGGGAGTAATGACCCTATACGGGCGGATATGCTTCCGAATAATGTAGGTCAAAGTGCACCAAGCTTGTTGAAATTCGATGCGGATACGGATGTTATTAGTTTACCATTACGTGAAGCACGTGATTTATTTGAAACCCAATATTTACAGGCTCAGTTATTACGTTTTGGCGGAAATATCAGTCGTACTGCGGGGTTTGTCGGTATGGAACGCAGTGCATTGCATCGGAAATTAAAACAACTCGGTGTTACTGCAACCGAAGAGCGAAGCAATAATGGGCAATGATCTTGTCTGAATCTAATATGATACCTATTTAAATAGATAACCAAACAACAAATCGAAATTAAAGGCTACATCTTGACAAAAGAAACATTTCAAAACATTCAAGACGTTTTTTTAAATCATCTTCGTCGTTCAAAAGCATCCGTAACTATTTTCTTAATAAACGGTGTGAAGTTACAAGGCATTATTTCTCAGTTTGATAATTTTTCAATATTATTAAAACGTGATAATCATGCGCAACTGGTGTACAAACATGCAGTAAGTACGATTATGCCCGCTGCCGCTATTCAACTTCCGGGTATGAATACCGAAGAAAAATAGGATTATTGATTATATGGCTTACGCTGGTTCAGTAGAAATAATAACACGTGCCGCTGTTATCGTTCCGTGGGACTTGTCGGCCCGTCAATCTAAGGACAAACGTACAGCCGAATCTCGATTAGAAGAAGCAGTGGGTCTGGCTGCATCGATTAGACTGGAAATTGCGCATAAAGAAATTTTTCCGCTACGAAGTAAAAGGCCCGCGACCCTGATTGGTCAAGGGCAAATAGAATCACTTCGTCAAACGGTAGCGGAAAAAGATATCTATATCGTTATTATGGATACAAAAATTACGCCTATCCAGCAAAGGAACCTTGAAAAGCAGCTGAATTGTAAAGTTATTGATCGTACGGCTTTAATTTTAGATATTTTTGGCGAACGAGCACATACTCGAGAAGGTACTTTGCAAGTTGAGCTGGCCCATTTGCAGTATCAGCGCAGCCGTTTGGTACGGTCATGGACCCATCTTGAGCGTCAGCGTGGCGGTTTTGGATTTTTGGGTGGTCCTGGAGAAACGCAGATCGAAGCTGACCGTCGTTTGATTGGTGACCGGATTGTACGGCTTAAAAAAGAGTTGGATCAAGTACGTCGAACCCGTGGTCTTCATCGTAAGGCCCGTAGACGCGTCCCTTTTCCAATAGTTGCTTTGGTAGGTTATACAAATGCTGGGAAATCAACTTTATTTAATCGTCTGACGAATTCAACCGTACATGCACAGGATCAACTTTTTGCAACGCTTGATCCTACAATGCGTAGATTGGATTTACCTTCAGGAAAAACCGTTATTCTTTCTGATACCGTTGGTTTTATTAGTGATTTGCCAACCGAATTAATTGCCGCTTTTCGTGCAACTTTGGAGGAAATTAGCGAAGCCGATATTATTCTGCATGTTCGTGATATTGCGCATGCTGAAACCGTTGAACAGCGAAATGATGTTATTGCTGTTTTAAATACAATGGTTAAGGATAAGGTTTTAGAAGAGGATTGGGAAAATCATACGATTGAAGTGCTCAATAAAATAGATTTAATTGAAAATTATTCTAATCCAAATCTGCGCGATCAAGTTGTAGGCGTATCTGCATTAACGGGTGATAATATTGAAGCATTGCTTCAGATGATTGATGATTCCTTATCCAGTAAAATGGAAGAAATCACCTATGATTTGCCCGTTAGCGATGGTGCTGCGCTTTCATGGCTATATAGCCATGGAGAAATTCTTCAACGCAAAGATTCAGACGAAACCCTTAATGTTGTTGTAAGGTTATCGCCAACTAATCGAATTCAATTCGAACAAAATTTTTTATCGAATTCATAAATCTTTTTCAAAAATTCGATAGGTTTTACAAGGTGTTGGAGTAATGCGTTCAATTAAATTACGCATTGGTTTATTTGTTTCAAGAATCCAACCGAGTTCAATCATTCTATAAGGTAATATTTTCCCACGATTGAACAATTCCTCAATGACCAAAGCAGGCATTAAAGCGCCTAAAGCGGTTCCTTTTAGGGAATGACTAATTCCTAATAAAATAACTCGTGCTGAACGAAAACGATGGGTTGTGATGCGGAAAGCTAATTTTGCCCATCCTAAAAGAGAAGGGGCGGGACCTATATCATGTTGCATAAGATCATAAATATTTGGGACAACCATAGCCACAGCTACAGGTTTTTGATTTTGTTCGACTAAAACGTAATTTTCTGGTTTAAAAATGGGCTTTAATTCTCTGATTAAAAAAGCCATTTCAATTTTTGTTAAAGGAACAAAACCCCAGTTATCGCGCCAAGCATCATTGTAAAGCTGACGAAGAATTTCGCCATCTTGTTCGATATGATGCATATCCAGTTTCCGGGTTGTTATATTGCCTAAACTGCCTTTTCCTATTTTTAAACCAGAAGGAATTTTATGTGCTGCAATTGCTTGTTGATTAAGCTGCATTTGATAGGACATGACATCCATCACTTTTTGCAAACCAGTATTTTCAACAAGTGGCAGCAAATATTTAGGATGCCAAGGCATTGCAATCATAGGAGGGGCCATTTGCCCTTCAATCATCATTCCAAGTTCAGCATTCGCAGTTAAAGTATAGGGACCCCTTATTTTTTCCATCCCCATTTTTTTTAGCCATATACTGGCCGCGTCAACTAGGGCATTGACCACATCTTGATCGTCAATACTGTCCAAAGCCCCGAATAATCCTATGGGTTTTTTCCATTCGCGTAGTGCATTCGGATCAATTTGCGCAGAGATACGTCCTACGGGTTTTCCATTACGAAAAGCAAGAAAATAGCGCGCTACCCCGTAACGAAAGAAAGAAGAATGTTTCGGATCGAGATTACCTTTTTGTTCCTTATCTAATGGGGGAACATATTCGGGGAAAGATTTGTAGAGTAGACGGGGAAGGTGAATAAAAAGCGATAATAATTTTTGACTTTTGACAGGAACTATTCTGACGATATTGTTCTTAGAATTTTCGGACGGGGTCATTTTTGAATTCATAAATAATTTAACTTTAATAGAAAGTTAAAACAGGCTTATTAACTGGATCAAACGAATCAGACTTGTATAATAATATTTTGTATAAATGCCGAATTAAACCAAAAGTCAAAAGGTTTCCATCTTGAAAGACGTAATTCCTACTAAAAAACAAAAGTTTATCTGGGGATCAAAAAATATTGATCTTAAAAATCCCAAGGTAATTTTCATAACCGGTGCTTCTAGTGGTATTGGCGCATCTTTAGCAAATTATTATGCAAGACCAGGCACCACCCTGATTTTATGGGGAAGGTCTTCTGATAAACTAACCAAAGTCAAAATAAGTTGCCAACAAAAAGGGGCGATTGTTGCGACACGTGAAGTCGATTTGGTAAATACGGATCAGGCATTGCTTGATTTAGAATCCTATTTATCGGTTCATCAATTTGATATTGCGATTCTTGCCGCGGGTTCTGGTGATATCAAAAACGATCATGAAAAACTAGAATCGACTGATACTTTTAAAAAGCTTGCCATGTTAAATTATGTTACGCCTTGTGCTATGGCCAATCGTATTGCGATGCAAATGATTGAAAAAAAGCGTGGACATATCGTTTTAATCGGCTCAGTTGCTGCTTTTCATTCCTTACCTTTTGCAACGGCTTATAGCAGTTCAAAGGCAGGTTTAACACGTTTTGCTGATTGTTTAAGGCTGGCCTTAAAGCGTTATGGGGTTAAAGTAACCCTAATTACCCCGGGGTTTGTAGATACGCCCATGAGCCAAAGATTGGATTGTTCCAAACCATTTTTAATGTCTGTTTCTAAAGCTGTAAAAAAAATCAGCGCTGCAATCAATCATAACAAAGATCATGTCATTATGCCTTTGCCGTTTTCAATATTGAAATGGATTGATAATCACGCACCCAAGCGTATTCGGGATTATATTTTACTTAATCTCAAGGTAAAACAAGATCACCCAAAAGATTGATTGGAGGTCCGGGAGGGAATTGAACCCCCGTACGCGGATTTGCAGTCCACTGCATGAGCCACTCTGCCACCGGACCTCAACTTCGATAATGGGTATATCACCCGTTCAGCGTCGAAGGTCAAGAGGCTAATCGATAAAAACTTTACTTTTCTATTATTAAAAAGAATTATAAAAGAGCTTTGTTGCACAAACAGTTCAGGAAATTATGACTATATCTCAATTTGATTTTTATCAGGCCCGACAAAATATGGTTGATAATCAACTCCGTCCGGCTTGGGTAAATACGATACGAATCGTCAGTACTATGCGTGTTCTTCCTCGTGAAGAATGCGTTAACGAATCTCAACGCGAATTAGCCTATGCCGATATAAACCTTCCGCTCAGAGATGGGCGCGTTCTTAGCGAACCACGGGTTATTGCGCGTATGGTTCAAATTGCCGATATCCAACCTTCCGATAAGGTTATGATTATTGGAGCTGGTACAGGTTACAGTGCTGCTTTAATTGCTCATTTAACCGAAAAATCAGTTTATGCTGTAGAAGAGAATGAAATTCTTTCTAAACAAGGCGAAGCTTTTTGTAAAAAATATGCGCCGAATGTGGTTTGGAAACATGGTAAGCTATGTGACGGTTTTACAGAAATCGCGCCTTTTGACGTGATTATAATTGATGGGGGTATTACAACCCTTCCAGCAAGTTTAATTAAACAGCTTGCGCCCAATGGTCGTTTGGTCAGTGTGCTTCATAAAGAAGGACAGGCAAGTCAAGCAGTTTTAATTGAACATTCCTCTAATGGTTTTCGTAGTAAACCGTATTTTTATGCAGCATTGCCTATTTTATCAGAATTGAATCCAAACTATAACGATTTTTCCTTTTCAGATATGGTTTCCTTATAGTAAAGGTTATTACTCGAAATTGGGTTACAGGGATAAAGGTATAAAGTAATGTCTTATCGCAATTTTGGTATTGGTTTATTCACAGTGTTAGTGAGTACAACAGCTTTAGCACAGAATTACGATGGGAGTGGTGCGCCCAGCTTTATCCCTCACACTTTGGAAGAGGCATTGGCAACGGCCTATCTGACAAATCCTACCTTACAACAAGAAAGAGCAAATCTGCGTTCGACAGATGAAGGCGTTGCCCAAGCTCACGGTGGATGGCGTCCAACCGTTACGGGTAATTTAGGTGGAAATCTTAATTGGACAAAGAATAGTTCTTCTTACATATCACAAGGTGCCGACGAAAAAGCTACTAAATTTCATACTACAACTGTTAATTCTCATGCCCTGGGGTATCAAGCTGGTATTACGGTCACTCAGCCTATTTATCAAGGTGGGCGCACAACAGCTTCTACCCATCAGGCCGTTAATAAAGTTATGGCCGAACGCGCAGCTTTATTATCAACAGAACAGCAAGTTTTTTCAAAAGTTGTCGAAGCTTATGTGAATGTAATCGAAGACCAACAGGTTTTGCAGATCAATATTAATAACGAGAAGGTACTGGCAGAACAGGTCAAAGCTACGCGACAACGTTATGCTGTTGGTGAAATTACGCGCACTGATACGGCTCAGGCTGAAGCGTCTTTAGCCATGGCAAGAGCACAAAGACAAAATGCGGAAGGTGCATTGCGACAAGCAGAGGCAACTTATATGCAAGTTGTTGGTATTGCACCGGCACCCAATTTGAAACCACCGCAACCGCTGGTTTTACCAGTGAAAACAGAACAAGAAGCAATAGAAACGGCGGTATCCAACAATCCAGATGTTATTGCAGCTTTATTTACGGAAGCTTCTCAAAAAGATGCTATTCAGGTAGCAATGGCTGCCATTATGCCACAAATCTCAGCAACAGGGACTTACCAACGTAGTAATACCAGTGGTAAATACCCAAATTATAATAACAGTCAATCGCTTAGCCTACAGATGAACGTTCCATTTTATCAGAATGGTTCAGAATATTCTCAGATTCGGGCGGCAAGACAACAGGCCCAAGCTGCACATCGTCAAGTCAGTATCCAACGCCGTCAAGCGATGCAGAGTGCTTCTACAAATTGGCAGCAATTTCAGACGGCCAAAGCTGCTATTTCAAGTAACCGTGCTGCTATTGCTGCGAATATCGTGGCTTTGGCGGGGGTTGAACGGCAAGTGGTTGTGGGTACAAGTACTACATTGGAAATGTTGCAACAGCAACAAACATTATTAACTTCACAACAAGCTTTAATCCAAAATCTTGGAACGCTTGTAACTTCTTCTTATGGTGTTGCAGCAGCTATCGGTCGATTGACAGCGCAAGATCTGAAGTTAAATGTCCCACATTACGATTATACTGCTTATTATAATGCCGTTAAAAATAGATGGTGGGGTATTAGCGATTATGCACAGGATCAGCCAGGCCGCTAGTTTTGGGATTTTGTTATAATTTTCTTTTTTGATTACTATCCCTGTTTGCTTTAAAAGAAAGCATACAGGGATTTTTTAAATTGAATTACGAATTACATGTTAGATAAAAATTTTTCACCAGCCGATATTGAGAATGATCTTTACCAGATTTGGGAGGAATCGGGCTATTTTTCAGCACATCCTGAATTAAAAGATAAAACACCTTTTACCGTGATGATTCCGCCCCCTAATGTAACGGGTACATTGCATATTGGACATGCTTTAACCATGACATTGCAAGATACGCTAATTCGTTGGCGAAGAATGCAGAGTTATGATGTGCTTTGGCAACCCGGAACAGATCATGCGGGAATTTCAACGCAACTAGTTGTGGATAGGAAACTGGTGCAACAGGGAATTGATCGTAAAACGCTTGGCCGTGAAGAATTTATTAAACGGGTTTGGGAATGGAAAGAAGAATCTGGCGGCGGAATTACGCGTCAGCTTCGCCGTTTGGGGGCGTCTCTGGATTGGAAAAGAGAACGTTTTACGATGGATGAAGGTCTTTCCGAAGCCGTTCATAAAGTTTTTGTAACCCTTTATCGCGAAGGATTAATCTATCGTGATCGACGGCTTGTCAACTGGGATCCTGCTTTTCGTTCTGCAGTATCGGATCTTGAAGTTGAAAGCAAAGAGGTTAAAGGGAATTTATGGTATTTCCGTTATCCAATTGAAGGGGAAATAGATCGTTTCATCGTTGTAGCGACGACAAGACCAGAAACGATGTTAGGCGATGTAGCCGTTGCTGTACATCCAGAAGATGAGCGCTATAAAGATTTAATTGGCAAAAAAGCTGTCCTACCATTAACTAATCGATTAATTCCAATTGTTGCCGATGAATATTCGGATCCCGAAAAAGGAACGGGTGCCGTAAAAATTACCCCAGCACATGACTTTAACGATTTTGAAGTCGGTCGTCGTCATGAATTGCATATGATTACAATTTTGGATGATAGTGCTGCTATATGGTTGGATGAACTTAAAGAAGAAGAAAAAACAGCTTTCGTCCAATCTTTGGCAGGAAAATCGCGTGAAACAGCGCGGAATCTTGTAATCAAAGAATTGGAACGCCTAGAGTTATTGGAAAAAATAGAACCGCATACACATCAGGTTCCACATGCTCAGAGAGGGGGATGCGTAATTGAACCACGTCTGACGACGCAATGGTATTGTGATGCTGAAACCTTGGCAAAACCAGCAATCAAAGCTGTTACGAATGGGGAGATTCAATTTGTACCCAAACAATGGGAAAATACATATTTTGCCTGGATGCGGGAATTACAGCCATGGTGTATTAGTCGTCAATTATGGTGGGGACATCAAATACCAGCTTGGTATGGTCCA
This sequence comes from uncultured Commensalibacter sp., assembly GCA_945266285.1. Lineage (GTDB taxonomy): Bacteria > Pseudomonadota > Alphaproteobacteria > Acetobacterales > Acetobacteraceae > Commensalibacter. The sequence continues at coordinate 140,277 of CALYOP010000005.1, read as the reverse complement.
GACGGTACCGTATTCGTAGCGTATAATGAAGCGGAAGCCAAAGATCAGGCTAAGCAGCATTATGGCAGTGATCAATCACTGACGCGTGATGAAGACGTATTGGATACTTGGTTTTCTTCTGCACTGTGGCCCTTTTCGACTTTGGGATGGCCCGAAGACAATGCTGATGTAAGCCGTTATTATCCTGGAAATGTATTAATAACCGGCTTTGATATCATCTTTTTCTGGGTAGCCCGAATGATGATGATGGGCATGCATTTTATGAAAGATGTTCCTTTTCATAAAGTCTATTTGCATGGCCTTGTTCGGGATGAAAAAGGGCAAAAAATGTCTAAAACCAAAGGAAATGGCATCGATCCTTTGGAAATCATTGATGCGTATGGTGCGGATGCTATGCGCTTTACTATTTGCTCGCTAACGGGGCCAGGACGCGATATTAAACTTGGTAAGAAAAGAATTGAAGAATATCGTTCTTTTATTACAAAGTTATGGAATGCTGCACGTTTCTGCGAAATGAATCAGGTTAAAGCAGCATTAGATTTCTCAGTTGATCAAATCAAATTACCTCTGAGTCGATGGATCTTGCTGGAATTATCGCAGGCAGTAAAAGAGGCAACGAATGCGTTAGAAGCATTTCGTTATGATGAATACGCATCAATTTGCTATCATTTTACTTGGGATAAATTCTGCGATTGGTTCTTGGAATTCGCGAAATCAGCATTTCAAAGTAGTGATGATGCCATTATTAAAGAAATACGGGATGTTGCTGCTTTTGTTTTAGATAATCTTTTACGTTTGCTTCATCCAGTTATTCCGTTTGTAACGGAAATTCTGTGGGCAGAGTTTGGTTTCGGTAAAAAAGGCAATCTGATGATTGCGAAATGGCCCGAAGAAAAAAAGATAATGCCATCTCATGGAGAAGCGGCTAGTGCAGAAATTAATTGGATTATTCGTTTAATTACTGAAATCCGGACGTTACGGGCGGTTATGAATGTTCCACCTGCAACACGGCTTGCACTCATTATAAAAGATGCCGATGCTTCGAATTTGCAACGTGTTGAAAATTGGATGGATTCCATTAAACGGATGGCCAAAATTGATAATGTTCAACCTTTACAAGGTGAGATGCCAAAAGGTGCTGCACAAACTGTATTGGATGAAGCTACTCTAATTTTGCCATTAGAAGGGATTATTGATCTAGAGGCCGAACGTGCACGGTTAGAAAAAGAAATCAAAAAGATTTTGGATGAAATTGATAAAGTTGAAAAGAAGCTTTCGAATGATAATTTCATCAGCCGTGCGAAACCTGAAATTGTTGAAGAAAATCGTCAAAGATTGGCGCAATTTCAAAGCGAAAAAGAAAAAATCCAAGATGCTTTAAAGCATTTTGATCAATAACTAATCTGAAAACTCCCTATTATGGGAGTTTTTTTATATTTAAAATCGATACAATAATCTGGGATTGTAAAACGTATTTCAGTATTTATGTTTAAATGAAACCGAAATTTAAAAGATAGGAAAGCATATGACGAAGGCAGAATCAGAATTTTCTGAAACCATTGTTCTTGGAGGAGGATGTTTCTGGTGCACTGAAGCGATTTTCAGTAGTTTAGAAGGGGTTCATACAGTCGAACCAGGCTATGCCGGTGGAGAAAGTAAAAATCCAACTTATGAACAAGTCTGCACGGGAAAAACAGGTCACGCCGAAGTCATTCAAATAAATTTTGATCCAAATATCATTTCACTTAATGACCTGTTTCGAATCTTTTTTCTAATTCATGATCCTACGACTTTGAATGCACAAGGTGCAGATAAAGGAACGCAATATCGATCAATAATTTTGGTTAATTCTTCGCAGCAAAAAGAAATTGCTCAGCAAATCAAGAATGAAATTGCAGAATCTCAATTATGGGACAATCCTATTGTGACGGAGATAAAGGATCTAGATGTATTTTATCCAGCAGAAATAAGCCACAAAGATTATTTCGAACGTAATCCAGAAGCCCCTTATTGTCAGAATGTAATTGCTCCAAAAGTGAGAAAATTCAGAAAAATATTCTTTGATAAGATTAATAAAAATGCAAAGGCAAAAATTAATTAATCACTAACGAATGGTCTTATCATCTTCATCCAGAAAGAACTGATCGGATTCTTCATCAAAATCAAAGATTTCTGCATAACGTGCCCATCCAATGATTGTTGATAAAGTTTGACGTGCATAATCGGGAGACATCGTGTCTTCCAACTCGTCTCTAAATCGCTCAGCACTAGCACGGTGGTTCCAACGTTCATCCAAAACATTTCGGATGGCACGAATAAGTGGGACATTCTTTATAACGCCTTGGCGAAATATCGATTTGCGATCTTCAATTTCACTGTCGACAAATTGTTTTCCCAAATCCGTCAAGGTAATATCACCTTCGGCCATATCTGCAAAATTCAACGTCTGTAATGCTTCACCAATTGGAAGTAGGTCATCTAATTCCAGTTGAAGCGTTGCCGCAAGCTTTGGTAAGTCTGCTTTGCCATGATAAGGGGCTGCCATCAAAGTTTCTGCCATACCCGTCATTAAATTCATAGGAAGTAACGGTATCGCTGTGAAACCTTCAGCAACAGATTTTACACTTGCTGGATTATCAGGAACAGGCGGAACCTTTTCACGATGCGTCATTAAGGTGTAAATTCGATCAACGAGTTGACGGAAAGCCGGGTCTTCACGATTACGCGGATGTGGAAAAGTGACATTAAGTTCGTGAACGACTTTCCCAGGATTAGACGAGAAAATTAACAAACGGTCACACATCAATACTGCTTCTTCAATGCTATGTGTGACGATTAAAATCGATTGAACAGGAAGTTTTTTCTCAACCCATAATTTAATCAAGTCAGTTCTTAAATTTTCAGCGGTCAAAACATCCAATGCCGAAAAGGGTTCATCCATTAATAATAAATCAGGATGAACGACCAAAGCTCTGGCTAAACCAACACGTTGTCGCATTCCGCCTGATAATTCCTTGGGATAAGCTTTTTCGTAACCACCAAGTCCAATTAAATCAATGGCATCTTCTGCCAATTCTTCTTGTTGTTTACGTGGCGTACCTTTGGCTTCTAAACCAAGTTGAACATTATCTTGAACCGTTAACCATGGGAAAAGGGCGAAGGATTGGAATACCATCGCAATACCGGGTGCTGGTCCTGATAATTGCTTTCCTTTCCATAAAACTTCACCACTCGTTGGGGGTAGAAGGCCGGAAATAATACGAAGTAGTGTGGATTTTCCAGAACCAGATCGGCCAAGTAATCCAACAATTTCACCACTTTTTAAATTCAGATTTACATCATCCAGAACAATCAGATCAGAATTATTATCTTTTGGATAAGATTGGCGGCAGTTTTTTACCTGAACTAGAAATTCTTCATTATTTTGGTTGCTCATGAGCTTTTCCTCAGGAAAAAGTTAGACGACGTTGCGCAAAGTTATAAAGGGGATGCCATACCAAGCGATTAAACAAAATGACAAAAGTGGACATAACGACAATTCCCAGTCCGACTTTAATCGTATCACCTGCAATAGTTGCTTGAGCAATATAGGCACCAAGCCCTTCAGCAACCAGGGTTGTATCACCCCATTTTGCTAATTCAGAAGCAATCGATGCGTTCCATGCACCGCCACAGGCGGTTAAAGCACCCGTTACATAATAGGGGCATATTGCTGGCAACATAACTTTGAACCACCATAGACGTCCTTTAATATTGAAATTTTTAACAGCCTCGCGCAAATCGCCAGGAAAAGCAGAGGCACCACCAATCACGTTAAAAAGGATATACCACTGGGTTCCTAAAATCATTAAAGGGGTTAACCAAATATCACTATTGAGGTGGAAATGAACAATTCCCACAACAAAAAAGGGATAAAATAGGTTGGCAGGGAAGGCGGCCATGAACTGGGCAATAATTTGTGCTCTGCGTGCCCATACCGGTTTAAGACCTAGCCAAATTCCAGCAGGAACCCAAATCAGACTGGCCAGAACAATCATGGCGATGACACGTAATAAAGTTAAAAAGCCAAGTTCAATAGAATATAAAATTTCCGAAAAGGTTAATAGTCCATTAATCGAACGATAGATATAAAAGACGGAAATGATTGCTATTAAACCTAAAAGCGCAAACCATAGAATATCAGCAGTTCGAGAAGGAATAAGCGGTGTTTTTACCGAAAAGGATCGACGACCAATTGGTAAACCCCCAAACCGATAAATCCATTCTGTAATTTTATCACCAGCCCAACGGAGAAAGCGAGTACGATGAACCATCCGTACTAACCAAGGCACAGGATCGGATTCACTTTTGGTTGTTTCAAGTCGGAATTTAGATGACCAGGAAACTAAAGGTCGGAATAAAAGCTGATCATAAGCAAGAATGACCAATAACATTGCAATAATGGCATAGAAAACAGCAAAAATATTTCGTTGTTCAATAGCTGTTCCTACATAAGAACCAATACCTGGCAACGTAATTTCGGTTTCTCCAACGGTGATGGTTTCAGAATAGACAATCATGAACCAACCACCAGACATGGACATCATCATATTAGAAACCAAACCTGGTATCGCAGCAGGTACTTCCAAACGCCAAAAACGCTGCCAGCCTGTTAAACCAAATCCAGATGCCGCTTCACTCATATCAGAAGGAATGGTTTTAATGCTTTGGTACATGCTAAAAGCCATGTTCCAAGCTTGGCTGGTAAAAATTGTAAAGATAGCTGCGAGTTCTGCCCCTAAAATCTTTCCTGGAAATAACCCCATAAAAAAGACAACGGTAAAGGTAAGAAAGCCAAGAATTGGTACTGATTGCAAAATATCCAGTATAGGAATTAATACCATTTCTGCGCGTCTACTTTTGGCAGCCAAGACCGCATAGGTAAACGTAAATATTAACGATGCAAATAAAGCAGCAAACATACGTAACGTTGTACGAAGTGCATACCATGGCAGATTCGAAGGATCGAGGCTGATGCTGCTTTCACCTGAAACAGCAATCGGTTGTAATACATGGCGTGTTGCTGAGGCAATAAATACCCCTAATGCAATAATTAATATAATTGTTATAATATCAAAAAAATTTGGTTTGGCCCGAGCGGAAACGCTGGCGGGGACACCTGCTTTACTCATTTTACCCGCCTATCCTTTATACTTATGAAGATGAATACAATAATAGGAACACAACTCATATGCTATGAGTTGCATTTGTCTAGATTTAACTTAGTCTATTCAGAAATTACGAAGTACCTGTACTACCGAACCCGCCGATTGATCGTGCCGTTTCGTCTAGCGCATCACATTCCTGCCAAACCCCACGTACGACGGGGGAAAGAACCGCCTGCGCGATACGCATACCACGCGTGATTGTAAAAGATTCTTCTCCCATATTCAGAATAATAACTTGGATTTCACCCCTATAGTCTTCATCAATGGTACCGGGTGAATTGGGAATAAGAATGCCGTTTTTTAACGCAAGTCCCGATCGCGGTCTTATCTGTAATTCATAACCTGTTGGTAGAGCGATTGTAAGCCCTGTTGGAATTAAAGCCCTTTTATAGGGATTTAAAGTTATAGGTTCTGAAATAGCTGCCAATAAATCCATGCCTGCTGCACCTTTTGTCGCATAAGACGGAAGAGGTAACCCCAAGGCATGAGGCAGACGTTTTACCAGAATGGATGGGTGGTTTTGTATTTCCATCACGTAGACCTTCTGATCAGGGAGAAAAAAATTTGACTATTTGTTGCGTCAGTAAACCGGCAATATCCTTTTTGCTGCTGCGATGAAAATGTTGACTATCAGAAGATGACAGCAAAGTCACCTCATTTTCTTCTCCACCCATGATTTTTGTGTTTGGACTCACATTATTAGCAATAATCCAGTCACATTTTTTGCGTTCTAATTTAGCTTTGGCATGTTCCAAAATATTTTGTGTTTCTGCTGCAAAACCAATAACCAATTCTGGCCTTAAAGTGGGATGCTGCGATATCCAAGCTAAAATATCGGGATTTGGTGTTAATTCTAAGGTCGGAGGTTGATGATTATTTTGTTTTTTAATTTTTTGGTCTGAAAAGGTTTTAACACGCCAGTCCGCTACTGCAGCCGTCATAACAGCAATATCAACGGGGAGTGCTGCTTCGCAGGCATTGAGCATTTCCTGTGCCGTCGTAACAGGAACAATTTTCATTCCGGTTGGATGGGGGATAGTTGTAGGGCCGGTAATAAGTGTTACTTCTGCACCATAATCGCGTAAGCATTCTGCAATTGCATAACCTTGTCGTCCAGAAGAAAAATTACCTAAAAATCGGACTGGATCAATAGGTTCATAGGTTGGTCCCGCCGTAACCAAGGCTTTTTTCCCATTTAAAGGCTGATGACCAAAAAGTTTTTGGCAGATCATTTGATTTATGGTTTCGGGCGAGACAAGCCGTCCTTTGCCATATTCATGACAAGCCATGGCACCTGTTTCTGGATCAGCAAATAAAATACCTCGTTTTTTTAATAATTCGCAATTGGTTTGGGTTGCAGGATGTTCCCACATTTTAACATTCATTGCTGGTGCTACAAGGATGCGGATATGATCAGGAGTTGCCAATAATACAGTGCTGGCCAAATCATCGGCGAATCCTTGCGCCATACGTGCCAACAAATTCGCACTTGCAGGATAAATAACGATCATATCAGCTTGTCGGGACAAGGAAATATGTTCGATTTCATGATTTTGCGTTAGTGAAAAAAGATCACTATAAACCGTTTCTTCACTAAGCGTTTGTAGGGAAAGGGGTGTAACAAATTCTGCTCCACCCTTGGTTAGGATACATCGAACTCGGATATGATTGGCGCGAAGTAAACGAATAAGTGACAAAGCTTTATAAGCAGCGATACCACCACTAACAATTAGTAAGATACTTGCACGCGTATTTGAAACCATACCGTTCTTATCCTAAATTCGCCATCCAGTATGGATTGCAGCGATACCACCTGATAAATTGTGATGGGTTACATGTTCCATTCCTGCATCTCGCATCATTTGTTCAAGCTTATGCTGTTCTGGGAAAGTACGAATGCTTTCAACAAGATATTGATAACTATCACGGTCTTTGGCAACCAATGCGCCAATACGTGGCAATACTTGGAATGACCATGCGTCATATAGCGGTTTCAACATTGGAATAATCAAATGCGAAAATTCCAAACACATAAATTTTCCACCTGGTTTTAATACGCGTCTTGCTTCTTTAAGGACTTTTTCTTTGTGGGTGCAATTTCTTAATCCAAATGAGATGGAAACGCGATCAACTGAACGATCTGGTAAACAAATTTGTTCACCATCAACGCAAAAAAGGCGAATATTATCGACGAATCCTTTTTCCAAAGCACGACTTTGACCAACGTGCAACATGCTGTAATTGATATCGGTTAGATAGGCTAATCCGCCACCACGTTTTAACCAACCAAACGATATGTCGCCCGTTCCCCCAGCCAAATCAAGTAAGGTCAAATTCGGTCGTGGATTGAGTTCCTGAATGAAAATTTGTTTCCATATCCGATGTACACCAACGGACATAAGATCATTCATAATATCATAACGAGCGGCAACACTGTCAAAAACAGCGCGAACCATGGAAGGCTTTTCTTTGGAGTTAACATTACGAAAACCAAAATCAGTTGTTTGGTTCTCTTCAGAAGAGGGAGAAAAATTGCTATTGTCGGTCATGTTCACAATTCATATGGATCGATTTAATGCCTGAACTGCCAGAAGTTGAAACTATTAAGCGAGGCTTAGAAGCACAGCTCCAAGGACAGAGAATTAAAGATATAGAACTCTATTGTCAGCGTTTGCGCAAGCCCATTCCTGTTTCTTTGCCACAGCAATTGAAAAATAAAAGTATTTTATCCTTTTCCAGAAGAGCTAAATATATTCTTGCTCATCTGGATACGGCGCAAATTTTGTTATTTCATTTAGGTATGTCAGGGCGGATGTTGATACGCCCTTTTGGGAATAATGAACCCAAAGCAAAGCATGAACATTTCACGCTTACGACGCATGATGGCATTAAACTAAGTTATATTGATCCTAGACGATTTGGCATGATTGATCTTTATGAAAATCAAGCGCTATTGGATAACCAAATATTAGGAAAGCTAGGACCAGAACCTTTGGCAGATTCGCCAATATTGGAAGAAAATCATCGGAATTTTTTAATAAACTATCTTCAGGAAAAACTGGAGCATCGTCGTCAACCCATTAAAACGCTTTTGCTGGATCAATATCTGATTGTAGGGTTGGGGAATATTTATGTTTGTGAAGCTTTATTTAAAGCGGGTATTTCACCCTTGCGTAGCGCCGATACGCTTAGCATGCAAGAAATTGAAAAACTCGTTGATTCTATACAGATTACATTAATGGATGCCATAAATGCCGGGGGGTCAAGCATGCGCGATTATGTTCATGCTGATGGCAGTACAGGCTATTTCCAGATGTCGTGGCAGGTCTATGACAGAGAAGGAGAACTGTGTACTAATTGTAAAAAACAGCATCGTCAGAGCATAATATTACGTATTGTTCAAGGCGGTCGTTCAACTTTTTTCTGTCCAGTTTGTCAGAAATGAATGAAAAATAATAAAATTGCTTGACTAAACGCTAATAAAACGATATTTCCCAAAACCCTAACAAGGCATTATTATGTCTTAATTTTTCATTATACCTAAAAGTCAAGATAATAGGGAATCCATGGCGAATATCGCATCTGCGCGTAAGCGCATCCGGCAAACTATTAAACGTACCGAACGGAACAAAGCACGTAAGTCACGCGTTCGTACTTTCGTAAAAAAAGTGGAATCTGCTTTGTCGCTCGGTAATAAAGAGCAAGCAATCATTGCGTTGCGTGAAGCACAGCCTGAATTACAGCGTGCATGCAGCAAAGGTATTATCCACAGAAATACTGTTGCACGGAAGATTTCGCGTTTGTCTTCTAGAATCAAAAAGCTTGCAGCTGGTTCTTAAGTTACGCTTTGCCAGAATGTGATTTGAACAGCAAGAAAATCCAGGGTTAAGTGGTTTTTTGCTGTTTATTCGCTTTTTCTGATTTGTAAACGATAGATTTTTGGTTGCATTGAACCAGGCAAGTGTTCTATCCTTACCTGGAGGTTTTGGGTGTACAGTTTATACCTTGGTTTTTTATTTATTTTAAACCAAAGGTTTTGAAGCGTGTTAATGCGTAACCTGAAATTGGAATAGCTTTGTCTCTCAGCCTTATATTTACTTCCTAGTTTTAAAGAGCTATTTTAAACCATGTCTGAGATCAATGAAGACCCTGCCAATTTTGCTTTATCCTTACAGGATGCTGATCCGGCGACTCTTCGTTCCATTCTAGAAATTCATTGGGAACGTATTTGTAATCGTCTGCAAGCTGAAGTAGGCGAAGTCGAATATCGTACATGGCTTAAACAGATTACTTTGGGGCCATTGGAAGAAGACGAATTAACGCTTTATTTGCCGACGCGTTTTTTACGTGATTGGGTAAGAGCACAATATAACAGCAAATTAAACCAGCTCTGGAATAATGAACTTGCTCAAATTCGTCGTGTAGAATTAATGTTGGCCGATGCAAATCAAACGGCGTCTACCGCACCGATTCCGGTTACTTCTGCACCACCAACGGCGACGACTGTTGCTTCAGAATCGGAAAATAGTTCACAACCACAGGTCGAACAAAATAGTGAAGCTAAGCCGGAAGAAATCCGGTTGGATTTTCATTCGCATCTTGATCCGCGATTTACCTTTGAAAATTTTGTGGTCGGTAAACCGAATGAATTTGCTTATGCTTGTTCGCGTCGCGTGGCTGAACGTCCAGCCAGTCCAGGATTTAATCCCCTATTCTTATACGGTGGGGTTGGATTAGGAAAAACGCATCTCATGCATGCTATTGGCTTTGAGTTGGCCAAGACTGGAAAATATTCCGTGACTTATATGTCAGCGGAAAAATTTATGTATCGTTTCATTGCGTCCATTCGTTCACAATCAACGATCGAATTTAAAGAAGAACTGCGTTCTGTGGATGTGTTAATTATCGATGATCTGCAGTTCCTTATTGGTAAAGATAATACACAAGAAGAATTTTTCCATACTTTTAACGCTTTGGTTGATGCCGGGCGTCAGATTATTGTTTCGGCAGATAAATCGCCTTCCGATCTTTCGGGATTAGAAGATCGACTTCGAACACGGCTAGGATGTGGGATGGTTGCCGATATTCATGCAACCACCTACGAGCTGCGTATTTCGATTTTAGAAGCGAAAGCTGCGGCAGCAAAGGTTGAAATCTCGCCCAAGGTAATGGAATTTCTGGCACATAAAATTACAAGTAACGTTCGTGAGCTGGAAGGGGCATTAAATCGATTGATTGCACATGCCAATCTTTTTGGACGTCCAATTACCTTGGAGGTTACGCAAGAAGTTCTTCATGATATTTTGAAATCGCATGAACGCCGGGTAACGATTGAAGAAATTCAACGTAAGGTAGCCGAACACTGGAACGTTCGATTAACCGATATGTCTTCAGCACGTCGTGCACGTTCGGTTGCAAGACCAAGGCAGGTCGCAATGTTTCTTGCCAAACAGTTAACCAGTCGTTCATTGCCAGAAATTGGCCGTAAATTTGGTAATCGCGATCATACAACGGTTATGCATGCGGTAAGTCGTGTTGCTGAATTAATCGAAAAAGACCCTGCCTTTGCTGAAGATGTCGAATTATTGCGTAGAATGCTAGAAAGTTGATGGATTTTTAGAAAAGAATGCCTTATTAATACAGGTTGTTCATGATTTTTTCTGTACGTGACATTGTTTCAACATAATAGATAGGTCAAGTTGATGAAGCTCAAGGCGGATCGCACCATTCTCTTAAAAGCATTGGCCCATATTCAAAGTGTTGCTGAAAAACGCAATACTATTCCTATATTGGCGAATGTGTTAATTCAGGTAGAAGATGGCAAATTGACTTTGACTGCAACGGATATGGAAATTGCAGTTGTTGAAGCTGTTGAAGCTGAATTGATAGAAAATGGGTCGGTAACGGCGCCAGCTTCAGTATTATATGAAATCGTACGTAAATTACCGGATGAAGCACAAATCGAATTAAGCCAAAGTAGCAATACCATGCCTTTGGCATTACAAGCAGGTCGATATGCGACCAGTTTGAATGTCTTAAATGTCGACGAATTCCCATCTATGACTGCGGGAGAGCTTCCCCATCATTTTAGTATTGCTACGGATACGTTGCGTAAGCTTATTGAACAAACACGATTTGCGATTTCAACAGAAGAAACACGTTATTATTTAAACGGAATTTATCTGCATATAGCAGAAGGAAAATTAAGAGCCGTTGCAACCGATGGGCATCGATTGGCGCGTGTTGAAACCGAAGCGCCTAAGGGAGGGGAAAATATCACCGGTATTATTATTCCTCGGAAAACAATTTATGAACTTTATAAATTGCTAGAAGAGGCCGGAGATACGGTTGAGATACTTCTTTCAGACACACGTATTCAATTTAATGTCGGTAATGTAACCTTAACATCTAAATTGATTGATGGAACTTTTCCAGAATATGAACGGGTAATTCCAAAAGGGAATGACAAAGTTTTACGAGTTGGAAAACAGGATTTTGCAAATGCGGTTGCTCGTGTTGCCGCTATTAGTCAAGAACGCTCTCGTCCCGTAAAACTTGCTTTGGATCAGAATTCACTTACCTTATCAGCCAGTAGCGTTGATCAAGGAACCGCAAAGGAAGAATTGGATGAAACGCAAGTTGAATACCAATCAAGTCCTTTAGAAATTGGTTTCCAGGCGCGTTATCTGAATGACATTACGGATCAAATCGATAATCAAGTTGAATTCGTTTTTGCCGATAATGCTGCACCAACGATTGTTCGGGATGTTGATGATCCGTCTGCATTATACGTTTTAATGCCAATGCGGGTATAAATGTTACTACAAAGTGTAACACTATAAGGGTATGGCGAATTTAATCCGTCTTACCCTGAATAATTTTCGCAATTATGAATATCTCAACTGGTTACCCCACTCGCAGAAGATCGTTTTATACGGGGAAAATGGTTGTGGTAAAACTAATCTCTTGGAAGCATTATCGCTTTTAGTTCCTGGAAAAGGACTTCGACGCAGTCGCCTGGAAGAGCTTCCGCGATTGAATAGTCATGGGGGTTGGGGTGTTATCGGGCAATTTGCTCAGGAAGAGGAACCGGTAGAAATTGCAACAGGTTGTATCGAACAAAACCGCAAGCAGTTTCTAATTAATGGTGCACCTGTTCGTGCTCAAAGTGAAATCAATCAATATCTTTCGGCGATATGGTTAACACCACAAATGGACCGACTCTTTTTAGAAGGGGCTTCGGGACGGAGACGTTTTTTAGACCGATTGATTATTTCGACTGAAACCTATCATATTCGTGAAGTTGCCGCTTATGAAAAGAATCTAAGTCATCGTAATCGGCTTTTGAGTCAAAATGTTTATGACGAAAGCTGGCTTTCAGCAATTGAAGAATCAATGGCACGTCATGCCGTAGCGATTTCAGCAGCACGTTTGACGTTTATAGATCAGATAAATGAAATTCAGGTTATTGAAGGAAAATTTCCCGAAGCGTTCATTCAATTACAATGTCCAATTGCGGAACGATTAAAGCATGAACCTGCCTTAATGGTTGAAGATTTCCTTAGACAGCAATGGAAACAAAATCGAATTAAGGATCAAGCTATAGGCGCAACAACGATAGGGGTTCACCGTTCCGATGTTTTATTTAGTGACCGTAAAACGCAGATTCCGGCTTCATTGGCCAGTACAGGACAGCAAAAAGCTTTGTTAGTAGGGATTATATTAAAATTAACCGAATTGAATCAGATTCGGCATACACATCAACCGATGATTTTGTTGGATGAACCATTGGTACATTTAGATAATATTCATCGAAAAACCCTACTTCAGACCTTAAAAAAGCTTGATACTTTGACTATATTAACAGGAACAGACAAAGATCCTTTTTCTGATTGGTCAGGGGTTGGAGAATTTGTACAAATTTACGATGGTAAACTAAAGTGAAAATTTCCTTTTTTAAGGTATATCTGTTATCCTTTAGCGTTTAGTTTTCTTAGCTAAACGAAATATTCATTTTAAAAAACGCTGGCTGGAGCCTTATTAAAATATGGTTAATCCACAAGATTCTGTGAACCAATCTTCTAAATCATCAAATACACCGGAAACAGAAGACGAATATGATGCGTCTTCGATTTCAGTTTTAAGAGGATTAGAAGCCGTTCGAAAAAGACCCGGCATGTATATCGGTGATACAGATGATGGTTCTGGCTTGCATCATATGATTTTCGAAATTGTGGATAATGCCGTTGATGAAGCACAAGCGGGCTTTGCCAATCGTTGCATACTTATTCTTAATCGTGATGGTAGTGTTAGCGTAAGGGATAACGGTCGTGGTATTCCAACCGATATTCATGCCGAAGAGGGGATTAGTGCGGCTGAAGTTGTATTAACACGACTACATGCAGGCGGAAAATTTAATCAAAATTCTTATAAAGTTTCCGGTGGGTTGCATGGTGTTGGTGCTGCTGTTGTGAATGCATTGTCCGAATGGATGGAAGTTCGTATATGGCGAAATGATACGGAACACCTTATTCGCTTTAAAGAAGGAGAGACGGAATTCCCACTTAAGGTTGTTGGCAAAAGCGATGAACCTACGGGAACTGAAGTTACTTTTAAACCAAGCCCCAAGACTTTTTCACATATTACCTTTGATTTCGGTATATTGGCACGGCGTTTGCGTGAACTGGCCTTTTTAAATTCCGGGCTAGCAATTACGATGCGTGACGAACGCGAAGACGAAGTCAAAGAAGAAAGTTTCCATTATGAAGGGGGACTGGAAGAATTTGTTAAATGGTTAACACGAAATAAAAATAATCTGATTGAACCTATTACCGGTAGCGTTTATCACGAAAAATCCAACATCAGAGTTGAATTTGCGATGGGTTGGAATGACAGCTATGTTGAAAATGTGCTTTGTTTTACCAATAACATTCCGCAAAAAGATGGCGGAACCCATATGGCTGGTTTTCGTCAGGCGTTAACTCGGGTTGTTGGGAAATATGCAGAAAGCGTAAGTAAAAAAGATTCCGTATCGCTTACAGGCGAGGATATGCGCGAAGGTTTGGTTGCGGTTTTATCCGTAAAGGTACCAGACCCTAAATTTTCATCACAAACCAAAGATAAATTGGTTTCTTCTGAAGTTCAGCCGATTGTCCAATCTGCTTTAGCGGACACATTGTCTTATTGGTTTGAAACGCATCCTAAAGAAGCAAAAATTGTTCTTTCCAAGGCGATGGATGCAGCGATGGCTCGGGAAGCAGCAAGAAAAGCACGTGAATTAACCCGTCGAAAAGGGGTTCTCGATGTTTCAACGCTGCCTGGGAAGTTAGCTGATTGTCAGGAAAGAGATCCCTCTAAGGCTGAGATCTTTATTGTTGAGGGTGATTCCGCAGGTGGTACTGCCAAGCAAGGTCGCGATCGACGTTTTCAGGCAATTTTACCTTTAAAAGGTAAAATCCTAAATGTTGAACGCGCACGTTTTGATCGGATGTTGAGTTCTGCAGAAATTGGTACTTTAATTACGGCATTGGGAACCGGTATTGGACGTGGTGATACCGATCAAGGTGGTTTTTCTGTCGATAAATTGCGTTATCATCGTATTGTTATCATGACCGATGCGGATGTTGATGGTTCACATATTCGCACTTTGCTGCTTACTTTTTTCTTTCGGCAAATGCCGGAATTAATTGAAAAAGGCTATGTTTATATTGCTCAACCGCCATTATATCGAGCTAAGCGTGGCAATGATGAACGTTATTTGAAAGATGATCCAGCACTTGAGCAATACTTGCTGAATAAATCGTTGAATAATGCTTCTTTAACATTAGCGAATGGTCAAGTTTTTTCCGGTGAAGCTTTGGAAGAAGAAGTGCGCTGGTTTGGCAGAGTAGCTCGGGTTTTACAGCATTGGGATAATAACGTGCCGTTTTGGATTTTGGAACAATGCGCTATTGCTAATATCTTTCAGGCGGATTTGACTAAAAGCCAGCAACATATTGCCGAATTACAAAAACGATTGGATTTATGTTCTTTGGAGAATGAAAAAGGTTGGAAAGTCTCCATTGATGAAAACGGCGTTGAAATGGCGCGTAACATTCGTGGTGTTGGTGAATTTTATCATCTTCCCATGTCGTTGTTAAAAGGAAAAGAAAGCCAATGGATGCGCGAACAACAGGAAAAATTGGCTAGAGATTTTTCTGGTGAAGCAATATTGTCGCTTGATGGAAAAGAAGAACAGGTCAATGGACCGGCCATGATTTATGAACGCTTGATTGCGAATGGAAAAAGAGGCTTGGCAATTAATCGTTTTAAAGGGCTAGGTGAAATGAATGATGATCAGCTATGGCGTACAACCTTGGATCCTGCAACGCGGACTTTGCTTCAGGTTAAGGTTGGGGATATGGAGAATGCTGAAGAAGTATTCACAACCTTGATGGGGGATATGGTTGAACCACGTCGTGACTTCATTATTGATAATGCTTTGAAAGTCGCCAATCTAGATATTTAAAAACCATATCATTATTCATATTAAAGAAGGGATCATTTTAATTAATGATCCCTTTTATTTTTATGAAATAGCTTTATACGCAAATAACTATTGTACGGATGATGGTTTTGCTCGTGGTTTTGGTAGATGCATTTTAATGTCTTTAATTTCTGAAGGTAGTCCAGGAAAAGGATCGATTCCTGTTTTATCCGTAAAAAAGGAAACACTAACAATATAACAAACTGGTCTGTTTGTGTTATAACATAAATACACACCAGACATGGCTATTGATGGAATATAAATTGCTTTCCAAACGGCTTGAGGAACCCAAATGTGATCAATTCCTATGGTTTTAGGAATGTCAAAAAAAACCGGACCAGTGACGACATAAACTTCTTTGTATTGTAAAGTCAAACGGCGAATTTTATGTTCAATCCAATTCCATTTGTCGCTATTTAATATTTTTGTTTGCGGTACGATATTATCAAAACGAAAAGTTTCTTCTTGGGAAGAAAAACTTGGCATATTACCACTTGGCGCCATATGCCCGCGATCATATCCGGAATTTTTATAGCTTCTGAACTGAGTTTCGAACCGATCGAATTTGCCTTTGCGCGGTATCGTATTGGCAGCTTTAATTTGATCCATGGTTAGATGTTCTGCTGACCAAATATTTCCCAAAGTTTCATCAGATGCACCTAAAGCATAATATTGAAAACAGCTTTGTCGAGTTGTCATCGGTGTAATTGGAGGTTGTCCATTGACAAAAAAATTTGTGCAAGCTGCATAAACCTGCACAGGAAAAAAAAGAAAAACGAAAAACAGATAAAGATTTATTGTAAAATAACGCATTGATGATTTCGATTAAATCTGAAAAGTTATAGGTTACTGCAAGAAACATCGTTTTTAAAATACGAACAAGTTATAAATAAGCTATAAGCAGTTTATCCATAAAGCAGTAAGGTTTGCTTTTTTAAAATGAATTGATAATTTAATGGTAAATCTTAACATTAAACTATAATTCAATAACTTTACAGAAATAAGATTATTGAATTATAGAATTATATGAAATAAAATTGCGCAAGAGTTTATAAAAACGAAAGATAACGAAATGAATTCCACCCCTTCCTTAAATTTTGATTTTCAAAAAAATCCCAAAGCAATTGATGATACAAAGCGTGAGAATTTTCTCAAAAATCCGGGTTTTGGGAAAATTTTTACCGATCATATGCTGCAAATTAAATATACAAATGGTACAGGGTGGACAGATGGGAAGATTATTCCTTATGGCCCAATTTCTCTTGATCCAGCAGTTTGTCTTTTTCATTATGGTCAGGAAATATTCGAAGGGTTGAAGGCCTATAAAACTCAGGATGGTCATATTACCTTATTTCGTCCTTTGACCAATGCTAAACGTTTTTATAATTCTGCCTTAAGAATGGCTATGGCACCGCTACCAGAAGCGATTTTTTTAAAAGCGGTAGAGGAATTTGTGAAGGTTGAAAAAAATTGGGTTCCTGATTCATCGGTAGGAAGTCTTTATCTGAGACCATTTATGATTTCGAGCACTCCGTATTTGGGTGTAAAGCCGTCACCTGATTATATCTTTATGATCATCGCTTCGCCTGCTGGTGCTTATTTTAGCAAAGATAATGAAGGGGTTAGCGTTTGGGTTTCTGAATTTTATACCCGTGCTGCATCAGGAGGAACAGGAGAAGCAAAATGTGGTGGAAATTATGCTGCAAGTTTAATCGCTCAGCAGGAAGCAACAAAGAATAATTGTGATCAAATTGTTTTTCTTGATGCTGCAGAACATCAATGGATTGAGGAAATGGGCGGAATGAACATTTTCTTTGTTTTTGATGATGGTTCTTTATTAACACCTCCACTAAGTGGCACCATATTACCAGGCATCACTCGGGATTCCATTCTGACCCTTGCTAGAGATAAAGGTATAAAAGTAAGAGAAGAACGCTATTCAGTTCATCAATGGATTGAAGATATAAAAAGTGGGAAAATACGTGAAGTTTTTGCTTGTGGAACTGCTGCTGTTGTAACGCCTATTGGTCAGGTTAAAAGTTCTCGTGGTGAGTTTAATATTAACGGTGGAAAACCTGGAACTTTAACGCAAGAAATTCGTAAGGCATTGGTCGATATCCAATACGGAAGATCGGCTGATCCTTATCACTGGGTTCATAAGGTTATATAATGTTTATATAGGCACCTTATTTTGAAAAAAATTGGGTGCCTATTTGTTTAATTAATTGGCTTTTGCCAAAGCCTGCGAAAGATCATTTATTATATCGTCAATATGTTCCAAACCAATGGAAAGACGAACATAACCTTCATTTACACCGGTAGAAAGTTGTTCTTCTGGTGTAAGTTGTGAATGCGTAGTACTTGCTGGATGGATTGCTAAACTTCGGCTATCGCCGATATTTGCCACATGATACAATAATTCAAGCGAATTAATAAATTTTTCACCAGCTTTTTTACCGTTATTAAGTTCAAATCCAACTAGTCCACCAAAACCGCCTTTAAGATATTTTTTAGCACGGGTTAAATCATATCCTTGTTGTAATGTTGGATAGATTACACGTTTTACACTAGGATGAGTTTTGAGGAAATGAACGATTTTTTCAGCATTCTGACAATGACGTTCCATACGCAAAGGTAAAGTCTCAATACCTTGAAGTATCATAAATGCATTAAAAGGTGACATTACAGCACCAAGATCACGCAATAAAATAGCCCGAATACGGAGGGCATAAGCAATGGGATCTAAAGATTCAACTGCTTTTGACCATATCGTACCATGATAACTTGGGTCTGGATTGTTTAATAAAGGTTGTCTTTGAGGGTAAGATCCCCAATCAAAATTTCCACCCTCAATAATGGCTCCGCCCATAGATGTTCCATGACCGCCCAAATATTTTGTAGCAGAATAAACGACAACGGCAGCACCATGATCGAATGGACGACAAATTAGTGGTGCAGCGGTGTTATCTACAATCAATGGAATACCAAAACGACGACCAATATCGGCAACTTCTTGAATAGGGAAAACGGTCAGTTTCGGATTTGGCAAAGTTTCTGCATAATAGGCACGCGTGCGGTCATCGGTTGCTTTTGCAAAGGATTCAGGATCTGCAGGGTCAACGAAACGCACTTCAATTCCTTGGTTTTTCAGAACATGTGCGAATAAATTATAGGTTCCACCATATAAATTGGTTGAACTGACAATGTTGTCACCTGCAACAGCGAGATTTTGAATAGCATAAGCGGAAGCCGCTTGCCCAGAAGCCGTAACAATTCCTGCTGTACCACCTTCTAAAACGGCGAGACGTTTTTCCAATATATCAAGCGTTGGATTGGTCAATCTTGTGTAAATATTTCCAATTTTCCGTAGTGCAAAAAGATCCGCTGCATGATTAGTATCATCAAATTGATAAGAAGTTGTTTGATAAATTGGAGGAGCCGTCGACCCTGTAACAGGATCGGATCGCCAACCTGCATGTAAAGCTAAGGTTTCTGGATGCTTGGACAAGGGTGTATTCATGAAATGATAACTCCGATATTAAGTAATGATGCGCTACAATGCTTGAAACAAAAGAATAATATGAAGAAGAATATGAAATTTATTAATTTTTTTGACCTCGCAAGATGTTGTTTAAAGACTTGGCAAGAAATAGAGTAAAATCCTTTCTAATAATCTTAAAGCGGAATGTCCAAAAGGAAGCAATGATGCAATTAAAAGATCAATCCTTATTTCGGCAACAGGCTTATATTAACGGGCAGTGGTTGGATGCAGATGATGGAAAAACTGTTTCTGTAACTAATCCAGCAACCGGTGAGGTGTTGGGTACTGTTCCGAAAATGGGGGCTGCTGAAACCAGAAGAGCTATTGAAGCTGCAGAGAAAGCGCAAGTTGCATGGCGCAATAAAACTGCAAAGGAACGCTCGGTTATTCTTCGTCGATGGTACGATTTGTTGGTACAAAACCAAGAAGATTTGGCCACGTTGCTTACTCTGGAGCAAGGTAAACCGCTTGCAGAAGCCAAGGGGGAAATTGCTTACGGAGCATCATATCTTGAATGGTTTGCTGAAGAAGCCAAACGGGTTTATGGGGATGTTATTCCTGGTCATATGGCCAATAAAAGAGTAGTCGTTATTAAACAACCAATTGGTGTTACAGCTGCGATTACACCTTGGAATTTTCCAAATGCAATGATTACGCGTAAAGCTGGTGCTGCTTTGGCTGTTGGGTGTTCAATGGTATTAAAACCTGCAAGCGCTACGCCTTATTCAGCATTAGCATTGGCCGTTTTGGCCGAAAGAGCAGGGGTTCCAGCTGGTATATTAAGTGTTGTAACCGGTTCAGCCGTGGCTATTGGTGGCGAATTGAGTAGCAACCCAATTGTTCGTAAACTTTCTTTTACAGGTTCAACCGAAATTGGCTGTGAATTAATGGCCGCCTGTGCCAAGGATGTAAAAAAAGTATCAATGGAACTTGGTGGTAACGCACCATTTATTGTTTTTGATGATGCCGATC
This sequence comes from uncultured Commensalibacter sp., assembly GCA_945266285.1. Taxonomy (GTDB): domain Bacteria; phylum Pseudomonadota; class Alphaproteobacteria; order Acetobacterales; family Acetobacteraceae; genus Commensalibacter. The sequence continues at coordinate 120,032 of CALYOP010000005.1, read as the reverse complement.
TGGATGCCGCTATTGAAGGGGCTATGATTTCTAAATTCCGTAATGCAGGTCAAACATGCGTTTGCGCAAACCGGCTTTATGTCCAAGACGGTGTTTACGATGCATTCATTACAAAATTAAAAACAGCGGTAGGAAATCTTAAAGTTGGTAATGGTATGGAATCAGGCGTTACGATTGGTCCTGTAATCGATGAAAAAGCCGTTGCCAAAGTTAAAGAACACATTGAGGATGCCATCCAAAAAGGGGCTCAGATTGTTGTCGGTGGTAAAGCTTTAGGCGGCAATTTTTTCGAGCCAACGATTTTATCTCATGTGCCGGTATCAGCCAAAGTATCGAAAGAAGAAACTTTTGGTCCATTAGCTCCTGTCATTCGCTTTCATAAAGACGAAGAAGTGATTGCTTTGGCTAATGATACAGAATTTGGTTTAGCCTCTTATATGTATTCCCGTGATATGGCTCGGATTATTAAGGTTTCCGAAGCACTGGAATATGGGATGGTCGGAATCAATACAGGGCTTATTTCTAATGAAATGGCACCTTTTGGGGGGATCAAAGCGTCGGGTCTTGGGCGCGAAGGGTCTAAATATGGGATCGAAGACTATTTAGAAATTAAATATCTTTGTATTAGCCTTTAATTAATTCGGAGCTTTTTTATGGTTGAGAATAAAAGCGAAGCTTTGTTTAAGCGTCGGGAAGCAGTCGTTGCACGGGGCGTGTCGACAGGTCTACAAATTATGGTAGATCACGCCAAAAATGCATCGATTTGGGATGTGAATGGCAAAGAATATATTGATTTTGCTGGTGGGATAGCGGTTTTGAATTGTGGGCATTTGCACCCAAAAGTTGTAAAAGCCGTTCAAGACCAGTTAACAAAAGTATCGCATACCTGTTTCCAGGTTGTCGGTTACGAACCTTACATTGCACTTTGTGAAAAAATCACGGCATTAACCCCAGGTAAATTTTCTAAAAAAGCAGTTTTAATGAGTACAGGCTCTGAAGCTGTTGAAACTGCTGTGAAAATTGCACGTGCTGCTACAGGACGTACTGGCGTCATTGTTTTTGATGCTGCTTTTCATGGTCGTAGTTTGTTTACTTTGTCTATGACCGGTAAAAAGGTTCCTTATGCTGCAGGTATGGGATTAACGCCAGGTGGTGTATTCCGTGCACTTTTCCCACGTCCAATTCACGGGGTTACCGTTCAAGATTCTTTGGCCAGTATTGAACGGATATTCAAAAACGATGTTGAGCCAAGAGATGTTGCTGCTATCGTTATTGAACCAATTCAAGGTGAGGGCGGTTTTTATGTTGCCCCTAAAGAATTTATGGCAGCCTTGCGGAGTATTTGCGATCAACATGGCATTATTCTGGTCGCTGATGAAGTGCAATCTGGTGCAGGTCGTTCGGGAACTTTCTTTGCGATGGAACAGCTTGGGGTTGATGCGGATTTGATCACCTTTGCTAAATCTGTTGGCGGTGGTTTCCCTATTTCTGGTGTGACCGGTAAAGCCGAAATTATGGATAGTGTTGCTCCCGGTGGATTGGGTGGAACCTATGCTGGTAATGCGGTTTCATGTGCTGCGGCTTTGGCTGTTTTAGAAGTTTTCGAAGAAGAGAAACTTTTGGAACGTTCTAAGAAAATCGGTGAACGAATTAAAGAAAAACTCACCGAAATACAACGTAAGCATAAAACCGTTGGTGAAATCCGTGGTTTGGGTGCAATGATTGCATTTGAATGTTTTAAAGATGGTGATCCGTCAAAACCAAATGCAGAACTTGTAGCTAAAGTTGTGCAGAAAGCCAAAGAAAAAGGCTTGTTACTGCTTTCTTGCGGTTCATATTATAATAATATCCGTATTTTGGTTCCATTAACCGTTTCAGACGCAGATCTGGACAAAGGTTTAAAAATTATTAGTGATTGCTTTGATGAGCTTGATCATTAATTTATAAAAAACCAAGGCCCATCTTGTTGTAGAAAACAAGATGGGTTTTATGATTCAACGTTAATTATTTGGCTTTTGCCATTCTGTAAAACCTGCATTGATTGTGCATTGATGAAATAACGTCAATATTTCAGGTAATCCCGATAGATCAATGGGTTTCATTGCATTTTTCGTATATTCGACAAGAACAAAAGATGAATATGAAAGATTTTTCAGTAAGATATTAAAATCTGAAGGATCAAGTCTATTCATTAACGTATTATGATCCATTGCTTTGACTTTGAAAATATAATGTTTTTTACCGATATTAAGCGCTATGGATTTTTCATGATTGGGTATTTGCTGCCCTTCAGCATCCCATATTTGTAAACCGACGCCTTCTTTATTACTTTTAAAACCTAAAACAAAATCATTAGATAAAGCCATACAGAAATCAGTCTTTTGATTATTTGGATTTATATGATGTAAAGCGGTCCAATTTTCAGTAGTTTGGTCAATATAGTAACCTTTTTCTTGAGCATAAGCGGCATTCGATAGAAAAAGCATTACAGAGAATAATTGAAAAATTTTCTTTTGCATCATCATAAAAATCCTTACTTAATTTCGTTAAGTATACATAATTCAATGATGTCTTTGTGAATAGTTTGGCGATAAATTGAGATTTTATTTTGTGTTTATAAAAACGACAAACAAATTAAAAAATTTTTAATTCATTTTCTGTTTTTGAATTGAAAGTGATTATGAAAATTTTATAAATTTTTAAATATAAAATCGTTTAATAGTTTGGTTCTGTCTATTGTTTAGCTTAATCAAGCGTTATTTTTATAATTTCACAACCAATATTTAATAAAACATGAAAGATAGAATACAATTCTACCTTTCAGTATAAGTTATTTTAAAATTTTTACCAAGCATATGCTTCTGGTGCTTGTCCACCGGGACCAGGCCAGATTTTATTGAGTTCTTCTAGTAATTCATTAGAAAGCTTAATGTCGAGGACTTTAAATGTTTGGGTTAATTGTTCTGTCAATCGTGGGCCAATAATGGGGGCTGTTACCGCAGGATTATGTAATAGCCAAGCCAAAGCAATATTTGCAGGGGACTCACCAATTTTTTTACAGAATGCTTCATAGGCTTCGAGTTGGGGTTGTAAATGTTTTACTTTTTCAGTTAATTGACTGCGTCGACCATCGGCAATTTTCTGTAAAATTCCACCAAGTAACCCACCATCTAAGGGGCTCCGAGGGATAATACCAAGACCATAATGTTGACAGGCAGGGATAACTTCGAGTTCAAGCATTCGATTAGAAAGATTATAAATACTTTGTTCGGAGACTAATCCCATAAAATGTCTTGCTTTGGCTTCACCTTGTACCGTAGCAATGTGCCAACCACCAAAATTTGAGCTTCCGATATAGCTTACCTTTCCTTGTTGTACAAGCAATTCCATGGCCTGCCAAATTTCTTCCCAAGGAGTACGATGATCAATATGATGCATCTGATAAAGATCTATATGATCTGTTTGTAGACGACGCAAACTCGCATCACAAGCACGGCGGATATGATATGCGGATAAGTGACGATCATTTACCCCATAATCCATCGGTTGGTAAACTTTTGTGGCTAGTACAATTTTTTCTCGTCTTTTTCCTTGTTTTAACCAACGCCCAATAATTTCTTCGGAAATACCATATCCCTTTTTGATATCTGGAGTTTGATGACCTCCATAAACATCGGCTGTATCAAAAAAATTAATACCGTTTTCAAGGGCAGCATCCATAATTTCAAAGCTTGTTGTCTCGTCGGTTACCATGCCAAAATTCATGGTTCCAAGTGCTAGGCGGCTAACTTGTAAGCCAGTTCTTCCAAGATAAGTATATTGCATTGTCTCACTCTATAAGCAGAATATTTCTGATTTCGGTTATTTTGTTCTGTTATAGGATAGGAAAAAATTAATTCGTCATTCTATACGTAATAATTCATTACTATTATGAAAAATATACATAGTTTAAAAAGCAAAGCACTATTTTCATTATAGGAAGATGAATGAATTAATGAAAATCTTTCATGATGTTGATGAAATGAAAGCTGATTGTCATTTAGAATGGTGAGGATTAAACATTTGTTAAATCTCATATTGACAATAATTAAAAGTTTTTAAAGTAAAACAAGCATGAATTTCTTAAAAAATTGTTTAAAACTGATTTTTTTATTTTTTATAACTTATAATTGTTTGAATAGTTTTTCTGTGAACTCAAGTTTTGCACAATCTCGGAGTAATAATATGTTAAATTCCAAACAACAAAATCTTGTTCCAATAGCGGCTTTTACAGCAATAGGAGATATAGGAAAGCTACAATCTGCTTTAAAAGATGGCTTAGATTCCGGATTAACGATCAATGAAATTAAAGAAGCTATGATCCATAGCTATGCTTATGCAGGTTTCCCCCGTGCGCTTAATGGCTTGAATACGTTAATGAATGTTTTGAAGGAGCGGAAAGCTGTTGGTATATCAGATCCGATCGGTCGTGATGCTTCACCCATATCTACTAATCAATCTATGTTAGAAATGGGAAAAGAAATACAAACTAAACTGGCTGGTCATCCGGTTACGGGGGCTGTTTTTGATTTTGCACCGGTTATTAACCAATTTCTACAATCCCATTTATTTGGTGATCTTTTTACGTGTGATGTTCTTGATTATCCAACGCGTGAAGTTATAACCATTTCTATTCTTGCAACTTTACCAGGGCTTAATGATCAACTTCAAGCGCATTATAATCTTGGAATAAATAGTGGATTAACCATTGATCAGCTAAAGAATATTGTTGTTGTATTACAAAATAAAGTTGGAAAGGATATTGGAGCGAATGCACAATTAATATTGGAAAAAACGCTGAATCAAAGAAAGTAAAAAAGCGATTATCCTTAAGGTCAATCTTTATAACGTAATGCGTCAATTAATAATTTAAAAGCTTGTGTATGTTGATGGCGACTGGGATAATATAAATAATAACCTGCCCAAAATGGTAACCAGTCTTCTAAAACACTGATTAATTTACCAGATTGAATCTGGTGTTTAACCACCTCATATGGGACATAACCTAAACCAAATCCATCAAGGGAAGCCTGTATAATATCATGCACACGGCTAAAGGTAACTTGTCCATTTACTTGTATTTTTAGGGTCGTATTGTCTTTTTCGAATTCCCATGCGTAGATGTTATTATAAGTGGGCAAGCGCAGATTAATACAACGGTGATGCGTCAATTCCTCAGGATTTTGAGGGATTTTATTTTGTTGAAAATAAGAAGGCGACCCAATAACTGCGAATTTAATATCAGGTCCGATTTTAACAGAAATCATGCCGTTTTGTAAGTGTTCTCCTAATCGCGTACCTGCATCAATGCGATCCGCTACAATATCGGTCAATGCATAATCATCCAGCAATTCCACATGAATATCTGGATATTGAACGAGAAAGGTCTTAAGTTTGGGCCAGAGAATGTTATGAATAGCAAGATCATCCGTTGATATCCGGATAGTCCCCGCAGGTTTATCCCGATAATCATTAAGAGAAGCGATCGCTTCATTAATCATATCAAGATGCGGTATAATTGAATTTAAAAGTTTTTCACCTACTGCTGTTGGTAAAACATGCCGGGTCGTTCGTGTCAAAAGGCGAACACCTAACCGCTTTTCCAAACTACGAATTGCGTGACTTAAGGCAGATTGCGTTACTTTCAACTGGCCTGCAGCTCGGGTGAAATTCTGTTCACGAGCTACTACTGTAAAAGCAATAAGATCATTTAGATTTTCACGTGACACTTAATTTCTTTCGATTTTAACTTTTTCGCTTTAAAAATAATATATAGAGGAATGAATTTATATTCTTTTTTTATAAATATATTTATTAATATTATTTACATACTGATTTATTTTTTAAATAAATAAAATTTTTGTTATGTATTTTTTCATTCTTATACCAAATATAAACAAAGGAATAGTGCTAATTTTTATGGATGAATACAAGAATAATTTAAAGAAATTTTATATAAAACAGTCTCATTTTTTGTATTAATTCTATTATAAACAATTTTACCATTAATTTTGGTACATATACAAAATTATTTGTAATGAAATAAAATAATTTTTATCAATTATGCATAGAATACAAAATTTTAATTTTGCATCATATTTCAAATAATTCTTTTAAATTTTTTCAAAATATATTTTTTAAAAAAGTTGTTATTTACGTTAGTAAATATGTCTTTTGAAATGTCAAAAAGTATATCTCTTGAAACTTTTTCAGCTTCGTAATCGGATATTACATTTTTTTCTTCTAATACTTTTTCTTGATTTGCATTCCAAAATAGAATTTCAGAAATTTGTACCTTTTGTAGGCATAACTTATTTATTTTATTACTACTTTGCAAATCAGGTGTCATTCTAGGTTTTATATCTTCTTTTCTTAGTTGATCTAAATTTTTAATTATGATTGAATCTACAATTGAAGGTGTCGGTATAGGAATAAAGAGCTTTAAAAATTTTCTTTTTAGGGGAAAATTTAAAAACATACTAAATATACATTTTTCTTTATATTTTAGAGAAACTCTACAATTTGTAGCAGAAGCATTGACATAAAATCCAACAAGACGAGCTGGATTAAACTTTATTATTTCTCCAGATGGTATTTCTGAAAAGTTATCGCTTGTTAAGCTATTTGAACAATGAATCGTTTTATATTTATCTGAAAAATCAGAAATTCTTTTTACATAAAAATTTTTAGAATAATCAATACTTTTTCCGCTTCTGTTTTTAAATGAATTCGTTTTTATTTTTTTTCCAATTATTTTTCCTATACCGTATGAAATACTTGCTTTTGGATGAGCAGTATGATCTTCATAAATATTGGATAATACTGGATCTGCAATATTATAATATTTAAGCATTTCAGCAATATCGATAAAATGTGCATTTACTTTATATGCCATTTTACGACGCATTTCATAAACATTTGTTTTATTATAAAGATAATGCTTAAGGCAAAAACCCATAATTATAAGGTTACTTTTATTTGAAATAGTTGAAAGTATCTCAAATAATATCCTTCCTGATCCTAATCTTTCGTCATATCCAGGGGTATCATAGGAATATTGTTCATCATTTGGTAGTGAATCAAAAATAACATATTTAAAATCTTTTAGATTTTTATTAAGGAATGCGCCAAATTGTAATCCAGGAGAAGCACCAATCGATAAATTGACAATATTATAATCTTCTGCCAATTCGGATCTTAAACCATCAACATAACCCCTTTTTAAAATTGAATTAGACGTACCAAGTATCAAAATATTCATTTATTTTTCCAAAATCATATCGTAGTAATTCGAAATCAAATTTTTTGAACGTATTTACAATTTAGTATTTTCTTTTTTACACAATTAAAAAGCTATTGATATAAATGAAAGTGGTCTTCGTTTAATAAATATTATTTTGATAGACATGAACTATTCATATTCCTCTTTAATCAACCAATGGCATAAAACTCCAAAAACTATTCTTCTATAGAAATAGAAAATGCAAGTAAAACTTGGTTCATTCATTAAATTTTTATTGATTTGGATAACACTTTTGATATGAAACAAATGAATTGTTATACAAACAAAGATGATTAGTAGGAGGACAAAAGCAAATAGAATATTTTTAAAGAATGCATCAAAGTGGTAGTCAATATGACAAACAAGTTGCTAACTAATATATTTTTAATCTTCTTAAAGTTTTTTGAATTTGTGAATAGGCGATTCAGATATTATTCATTGTTTTTCCAGTTTTTTATAGCTTATCATTGATCGTTCTTAAATTATATATTCGAAGCCAAGAGAGGCCGCCGCTGCAAATAACCATATTAATAGTTTTCCAAAGGGTAACGATTGCAAAATACTCTGTGATTTATGCTTTGGTTCCGCTATCTAAATTAATAAATTGGTTATAAGTTTTCTCTCCGAAGTTATCATATTTTCTAAAAGCTGGATAAAGATATTAACAATTTGAACACCAAATTTTATAAATCCAGTAATGGCACATGAAATAATCCTAAAATGATAACTAATTAATTCTTTCGATAGAATAATATTTTGTTCAACATTTTTATTAAGATCGATCGCAACTTTATTTTTTAAAACGACAAAAACTTTTTCCAATGAGCTAAGTAGCTGCATGAAGTTGTAATTTTCATCAACATCAGGAATTTACGTTTCACATATAGCTTGGGTATAATGTCCGCTTTCAATCATGAAACGTCAGTGCGCCGCTAATTTTTTAAAATACTCATTGTATCTTTTAGATTACAAAATCAAAATTGCTCTACAGATATGATCTAAAATTATGAATTGCTTCTTAATTTGTTATAATATTACTATATCAAAATATTATAAGGAAATATCGAAATGAATTTTTATTCTTTGTATAATCAAATGGAACAGGAGCTACAGAAATCAAGTAGTCGTTCTGATTTCCAAACAGAGGTTCCATATACACATCCTACCCATCCAAAAATCAAAAATAGCGATGAGTTGAACAAAAAAATAAAACAATTGCGCGAACAAACATTAACAAGGTTGGTTTATTATCCCTTTTGCGAACTGCAAGTAATCCTATAAATACAATAAATCTTTTAAACAAAGCTATTGCTAATGTACTTATTGAAAACCGAGAAAGCTTAAACGATAACCATGCAGCGAAAGTCGTTTTTGATGAGTTCGAATACATAATTAAAGATTGCTATTCTAAGCGCTAATAAGGCTCTTCTTTCTTTTTTGCTAAGAAAATCTCTGTATCTGTTGGCATTAATTTACCCAATTTTTTCGTATATGTATGATAAAACGTGGGTAAATTTGTACAGGAATTTTTAAAAAACCAGCAAAATCAACGAATTTGTATATGTCTGGTTAAGTATGTATATGGATTTTGGCAGAGAAGGTGTCTGTAATATTTTCTACTTACTAGTTTGTAAAATAGGTTTTTTCTAAAATTAAGAAAACTAATTTACCCGACTTTTTGCCCGCATTTAAATATTAATCGCCTGCTGGAACCTTGCGATATTTTCAGTAGCGACGGCTTTACCGGCTGAGGTGTTATAGTAGAGTTTGTGATAATTGGCCATAGCTGTTGCATCATTGGCCAAAGGAAGCGCTTCGGGGATGCGGAGATAGAAGACACGACACATGGCGGCGGCATAGAAGAGATTGCCGGTCAGGACTTCGGGCTTGGGGATACCATTTCCATCCGTGCTGAATGATCCTGCAATGTTGCGTAATCTTGCTGCCAAAGCCGAACGCTTTGGAGCGGATAAGAAGTTCTTCCAGATATCACTATAAGTTGCAGGTTCCATCTGCTCAGGGCCAAGGGCAGGGCCGTTACCAAGCTGTTTGAGATAGGTATTCCCGCTCGCATAGCCTTCAGCGAGAAAGGTGCCGGTGACCATATTGATTGCTCGCTTTCCACCCAGTTCCAGGTAATCAAGCACAGGGGTTACGACGCAATGCTTTAAGTGCGGAATATAGATTCCGCCCGTGACTTTACTCATGGGATTTTCTTTCATTTTAAGGAGAATAAAGCTTGTACGCCTAAAGGTTCTTTGCTAGAATTTTAGGCAGTTAAAGAAGGAGCTCTTTCGAGAGAAATGATGAAAATATTACTATCCATCAAACCCGAATATGCTGAGAAGATTTTAAAAGGTGACAAGGGATATGAGTTTAGAAAAACCTTGCCTAAACGCTTTCCTTTGGCTGGAAAAACGGTTGTAATCTATGCTTGCAGACCAATAGGAAAGATTATCGGTGAGTTTTCCATTGAAACGGTTATTTCTGGCCGCCCTGATAGGGTCTGGAATGAGACAAAAGATCAGGCAGGAATAAACTGGGAATATTTTGACCATTATTTTTCCCGATCAACGACCGCGAATGCCCTCAAGATCAAAACAGTAAAACGCTATGAAAAAGCAAAATCTCTAGTTTCTGTATTGGGTCATCACCATCCACCCCAGAGTTTTTGTTATCTTTGATAAGCTAATAGATACTTGACTTTCTGCTATAAAGTAAGTATGTATATATATACACATGAACAGTCGTGACATTATTTCTGAACTAAAAAAGAATGGTTGGTTTCATGTGGCAACCAAAGGTGATCACTGGCAGTTCAAGCATAATGAGCATAAAGGCCGGGTAACAGTGCCACACCCCAAGCGGGATTTACCTGTTGGTACCGTCAAAAGTATTGAAAAGCAATCCGGTATTAAGCTTGTGAGGAAGAGATGACAGCTTTTATTGCATTACTACGTAAAGATAAATCAAGCGATTACGGGGTAGACTTTCCAGATTTTCCAGGTTGTGTAACGGCTGGAGAAACATTGGAAGAAGCTCGTAAAGCAGCTTTGGAAGCATTAAGCCTTCATATCGAGGGCATGCTGGAAGATGGGGAGGCTATCCCACAACCTTCTTCATTAGATCATATTATGAAAAATTCAGAAAATCAGGATGCAGTAGCTTTTCTGGTTGATACTCCTTTATCCATTGGAAAGGTTCGTAGGATCAATGTAACCTTGCCAGAAGATATTATACAGAAGATTGACCAGGTTACTAAAAACCGTTCCCGCTTTCTGGCCCAGGCAGCCAGGGAAAAACTGGCTTCATAAAATAAAAACCGCCTCACTAAGATAGGTAGGCGGTTACTGGATAAGCTTGATACAAGTCTTATAATAATTACTTCTCTTTTTGTTTTTTAATATCATTTAAAGAGAATGGAAATATATTTATCCTCTAAGTTAATCAGCTTTCTTTTGCCAGGGGATAATTTCAGATTTTGAGAAATACTGTTGTTGTGCATCTTCTTTTATATCAGAACTTTTTATCCTTAATGAAACTATTTCGGCTTGTTTTTCCTCAAACCATAGATGAGGTAATCCGGTTAATATTTCTATGTCCCTTGAGTTGATCGTAAACTCAAAGTTTAACATTTCCTGCTTACTTCTTACTTTTTCATCGACAATTAATTTCAAGGCATTTGCAAGAATTTCTGGCTTGCCTATTGGCCATATATCATCATACGGTTCCTGTTTGGCCCATCCTCGAGCAGAATAGGATTTTAAAAGATTAACTTTTTGATAATCATTAATAATATCTAAATTAAATAGCCTCATGATTTGAGCTTTTATAGAAACTTTCCACCTTTCTTTTGAGAGTCTCAGAGAGGGAATATCAGGATATTTAATTTCTATAGGATAAGTTGTTGATGGTAATAGAAAAGCACTTGCCAAGGCAAAAGCCTGGCTTTCTATTAATTTAAAATTTTCCTTTTGCTCTGCGACAGAAACATTTCTATGCAAAATGGCATGTGCCATTTCATGGGCGGCATCCATTTGGGTTCTGACATAGGTATTTTTATCTTTTGCCAACAGGATATGAGGCCGATTATTAATAGAGGACCAAACGCAAGCACCATCCAGCTTATTGGTGTCCATTTCAATGGAACTCACAATAAAGCCATTTCTTTCAAGAAGAGCGATCATATCTGGGCATGGACCTTCGCCTAGCTTCCAATAGTTACGAAGTTCATGAGCTATGTTTTCAATATCACCATTTCGAAGCAGTTTGTAGTTTTGTCCCTTCATTATATCAGGTAGTCTTAAAGGAGGAAGCTCTACATAATGTTCAACGACTTGACTGATTTCCTGTAACCATTTTAGTTGTGTTTCTTGGAAACCCAATATTGCTTTGGATGCTTTTAACGCTCTAAGAAAAACAGGGTTTGCAAAAACAATATGTTCCCTCATAAAGAACTCAGGACGGACTTGTAAGTATTGAGCCATACGTTCAAGATTTTCTTCGGATGGAACCGATTTTCCTGCCTCCCATCTTGTAATAGTGGCAGTACTTAAGCCTAGTGCTCTTGCTAAAGCCCCTGCTGTCGCTATTTGTCGAGCCTGCCTTGCTTCTGTTACTCTTTCGGGAGTGAAATTGGTTTCAATGGAGTTTGTCTTAATCATGTTTGGTCAATCTATTTTTTGGCAAGATTGGGATATTTTACCCTTAGTATGCCAAGGAAGTACAGAGTTAATTTTCTATTTTCCTTTCTTTTTTCTTTGAAGTGGCCCCAAAAGGAAGCGCATTCTTTTTTAATGTTGATCACTGATGATCTTTTTTCCCTTTCAACACCTTAATAAAAGCGGTGATGGTTCGGAGGGTAATGGAAAAAGGGATAGAGAGGGCGACGAGGGGGATTTCGATTAAATATATTCAATCGCTCAATGTATAAACAAATGTTGAAACATACTAAGTTATGATATAAAGTATAAACAATGTTGATACCTAAAGGGGGCTTAAATGAGAGTTGTTGTAAAAAAATGGGGAAATAGTGCTTCGGTTCGCATTCCGGCCTCTGTAATGGCTGCAGCCAACTTATCGATAGATACAAAAGTCGATATACGTGAGGAAAGCGGTCGTATCATCATTGAGCCAATCCAAGAAGACGAGCTTGCAATGCTGGTAGCGGATATCACGCCAGATAATCTTCATAACGAGGTGGACTTCGGGCCTGCTTTGGGTAAGGAAGTCTTTTAATGGATAAGCCCAAAGAAAAAGATTACGTGCCCGATGCAGGAGACATTGTCTGGCTTCACTTTGATCCGCAAGCTGGTCACGAGCAGGCAGGACATAGGCCGGCTCTTGTAATCAGTCCGCGTATATATAACAGCCGAACCAGTCTTATGCTGTGTTGTCCCATTACGACAAAGATTAAGGGCTATCCTTTTGAAGTGAAAATTGCCGGCCCCAAAGCGAATGCGGTTCTTGCCGATCAGATCAAAAGCCTGGACTGGAAAATACGTAAAGCCATGTTTAAAGGAACGGTTTCAACAGAAGAATTATCGGCAGTGCGAAAAAAAGCACTCACATTAATCGGAAAACCTTAAATACGCTAAAGGTCTAGGTTAATTCACTCGTCCTTTTTATTATTCTCCCGCCACACGGTGATCAACGTACTAATGGCCCTTAGCACGACGGATAAGGGAAAGGATATTGCGATGAGAGGGATAACCCAAGGGTCATTTACACGTAAGTAATCGACATTATTTTCCCACCACCACCGAATAAGATCAAAGAACTTTTCCACTACTCTTTCGGGAGTGAAATTGGTTTCAATGGAGTTTGTCTTAATCATGTTTGGTCAATCTATTTTTTGGCAAGATTGGGATATTTTACTCTTAGTATGCCAAGGAAGTACAGAGTTAGTTTTCTATTTTCCTTTCTTTTTTCTTTGAAGTGGCCCCAAAAGGAAGCGCTTCGGGGATGCGGAGATAGAAGACACGACACATGGCGGCGGCATAGAAGAGATTGCCGGTCAGGACTTCGGGCTTGGGGATACCATTTCCATCCGTGCTGAATGATCCTGCAATGTTGCGTAATCTTGCTTCTAGAGCCGCACGTTTGGTTGAAGATAGGAAGATTTTCCAGATATCGTTATGGGTTGCGGGTTCCATCTGCTCAGGGCCGAGGGCTGGGCCGTTTCCGAGTTGTTTGAGATAGGTGTAACCCGCGGTATAGCCTTCAGCCAGAAAGGTGCCGGTAACCATATTAATGGCCCGCGCGCCGCCCAGTTCCAGATAATTGAGGGCAGGGGTTACGACGTGCTGCTTCAGATGCGGAATATAGATCCTGCCCGTGGTTTTGCTCATGATGTTTCTTTCGATGTTGGGAAATAAAAAACCGCCTCGCATTACGCGGGCGGCTATGGGTGTGTCTGTTAAGGACAAAAATAAATTAATCCTTGCAATAGTATCATAAATTGGTACTATAGACTTATGAACAGCAAACACAGAAAAACGCTGGCTTTGGTTTTTAAAAAACCCGTTATGGCAAACATAGCCTGGTCGGATATCGAAGCTTTACTGATTGCTTGCGGTGGTAATATTAGCGAAGGTCGAGGGTTCGCGTTCGCGTTGAACTAAATGGCGTATTTGCCACCTTTCACCGACCTCATCCAAGGCCCGTAACCGATAAAGGCGCTGTGAAGTCTGTTCGTCGATTTCTTGAAAATGCGAGGATTAAACCATGAGCATCATGACTTATAAAGGATATACAGGGATTTTTGATTATGATCAGGAAGCCGATATTTTTCATGGTGAAGTCAAAGATATTTCTGACGTGATTACTTTCCAGGGGCGTTCAATTGACGAGCTGAAGCAGGCTTTGGCTGATTCGGTTGATGATTATCTGGATTTTTGCGCCAGTAGAGGCAAAGCACCTGAAAAACCATTTTCTGGGCGGTTTAATCTGCGTATTGACCCAGGGCTTCATCAGCAAATTACCATAGAGGCCGCAGCAAACGGTAAAAGCCTCAATGGCTGGATCGCCGATGCGCTTAAAGAGGCCATACAGCGATCTTGATATTTTGGGTTTTATTATGAAAAGCTGCCTGTTGATTTGCTTAAAATTGCTAATAAGGTCACCAATAATCGATCCCGCTTTCTGGCTCAGGCAGCTCGGGAAAAACTGTCTTTGTAAAATGTTGTAAAAGTTACTGTTATTTAATTTCAATTTTTATTAACGTAATTGCCAAATCATAACATAATTAAGAGTTAAAAATTGTTAAAAAGGCAATATTATCAATTTAGTGCAGAAAATGCTTTGTTGAAAAAACATGGTGGCGAATTTCAAGATTTCGTAAATGATATCCTCGGGTTTTACTATGGAAGCAATTTTGAACGCATCAAACCGCATGGAAAGGATGGTGATTTTAAATGTGATGGTCGTGTGCCGAAAGAGGGCATTATTTTTCAATGTTATGGACCAGAAAGATTTGATGAATCTAAATTAATAAAAAAAATAAAAGAAGATTTTAAGGGGGCTTTATTAAAATGGTCAGATTTAAGAAAATGGATTTTTATTCATAATAATGCAAATGGTATATCGCCTCGAACTGGACAAACGATAGATGAGTTAAGAAAAGATCACTTAAATATAGAAATTATAATTTGGGATAAACAATACTTATTATCTATAATTTTAAAGTTAGATGAAACATTTCTTCAAAGGCTTTTGGGTTTTTGTCCCTCTGAAAGTGATTTTAATAAAGTTAGTATCAAAGAAGTAAGCAATATGGGACATTTAATTAAGGGGTTACTCGAGACACATCCAGAGTATGATAACTTTTATGATCCCGATCCTGTTGTCCCCTCAGAATATAAATTGAGCAAAAACAATCTATCTGAATGCGCAATAAAGTTTATTGAACTAGGACGTCATAAAAGTTCTTTAGTAAATACTTATTTGTTGTCGTTGCCTAATCCTGATTTTGCAGAGAATATTGCTATAGATTTTAGAGAAAAATATCAAAAACTCAAAGATGAAGGGTATAATC
Source organism: uncultured Commensalibacter sp. (assembly GCA_945266285.1). Classification (GTDB taxonomy): domain Bacteria; phylum Pseudomonadota; class Alphaproteobacteria; order Acetobacterales; family Acetobacteraceae; genus Commensalibacter. The sequence goes on along the minus strand of CALYOP010000005.1, from coordinate 104,676 downwards.
CTGATCAAATTTTTTATGAAATTTGTATATTTTTAGGACAGAATAATTTTTCTTCACCTCTAGAGTCAGCTTGTATGTATGGTTATATGGCTTATTTTTTCGATAGATGTGATATATTTGAAGATCGTGAAACAATATAGGCTTCAGACTTAGATAACTCTTTGAATTTAAAAGCACCCATATTAGAGTCTTCATAACATGATCTTGCCAACTAAACATATTACTCTAGAGCGGTCTTTGTTAGGTGTGGGTGCTGAGATTCTAGTTATTATTAAAAAGCGGCCAGAAACTATGTCAGGGTTATGGGATAAAATTCGTAAAAATCATGTAACAGCTTTCAAAAAAAACCTATAAGTTATCGATGGTTTGTACTTTCTTTGGACTTGTTATATTTGATGGGTGCTATTCGGTTTGAATCGGGATTAGTGATTGCTGAGTCAAAATGATAAAAGAAATTGGAAGTAATTTATCTACATTCAAAACTCTACGTTTTAAGCCTGGGTTTAATTTGTTGCTGGCTGATAAGACGAAAACATCTAATAAACGTGACACACGTAACGGTGCTGGTAAAACTAGTATTGTAGAGATTGTAAATTTTTTATTTGGTTCTGATTCCTCAAAACTTTGTAAATGTAAACAGTTGGAGGACTATTTTTTTTATACTAAGTTTAATTATGATGATAAAATTTGGTTTGTACAGCGAGCTTGTAATACACCAACTAAAGTTGTTGTTAATAATGAAAAAACAACTTTGAAAGAATGGAAAGATAAGCTTGGATATCTTTTTTTTCAGTTAAATTCTGAAGATGCTAGAAAATATCGACCAACTTTTAGAAGCTTGTTTCCTTATTTTGTAAGAAATGATAATCAACACGGCTTTGAAAAAACAACTCGATTTTCCACCGATCAACTTCCTTGGAGTGAACAAGTTTCTCTTAGTTATTTGTTAGGTCTTGATTGGCAAATTTCAACCGAATTTCAAGTGGTTAGAGAAGAAAGTAAAAGTATAAGTAACTTAAAAAGGATCATGTCAAGCGGTGATATTAAACAGCTGCCAAATAAGCGTCCTACCGTATTGAAAAATGAAATAACAGGATTGCAAGATGAATTAAATAAACTACAAAAAGATATAGAAAATTTTCATGTAGTTCCTCAATATCAGGAATTAAGAAATGAGGCTGACACTTTAACTGAGACAATAAATCAACTTAATTTAGAGGATGTCACTGACCAAGAGCTCTTGACGCAACTTCAAAGATCAATAGAAGAAGAACAACCCGTTCCTCATCAAGATATATTAAGACTTTATCAGGAAGCTGATATAGTATTTCCTGATATTGTGAAAAAGCGCTTTGAAGATGTAGAAATCTTTCATAAAGGCATTATTGCTAATCGACAAAGCCATTTAAAAGGTGAAATACAATCAGTCAAAAGCCGTATAGAAGAACGCAAAAAAAATGTAGAAGTTAATGATATTCGTCGTCAAGAAATCATGAAAACATTACAGACTGGTGGAGCTCTTGAACAATTTTCAATGTTGCAAAAAGATCTCAATGCAAAACAAGCAAAGATTGAATCACTACAGCAACAATACGATTTATTACAAAAGATTGAGCAAAATAAAAGCAATTCATTAATAAAGAAAAATGAGCTTAAACAGGCTCTAGCAAATAATATTAAAGAGCGTGATGAAGTTATTAGATATGCTATTATTTCTTTTCGAAACCTATCAAAAAAATTGTATAATAAACCTGGTATTTTAATTATTGATCCAACTGATAATGGATTAAAGTTTGATGTTCGTATTGAAAGCGCAGAAAGTAAAGGCATAAAAAATATGCAAACCTTTTGCTTTGATATGATGTTAACAGAGATAGGATTAAAAAATAATCGACACCCTGGTTTTTTAATTCATGATAGCCACATATTTGATGGAGTTGATAAACGTCAAGTAGCTAAAGCTTTACAAATTGGAGCCCAATTGTCAGAAGAGTGGGGATTCCAGTATATCGTAACATTAAATTCGGATAGTTTACCTAACGACGAATTTGATAAAGATTTTGATATTAACCCTTATATTATGGATGTTAAATTAACAGATGCCGAAAATGGCGGCTTATTTGGTATGAGACTCAAAGCTTCTGATTAGTTCCTTCAGAATCAGTATGGTTATTTCCTTCCTTTCCATACGGCAATCAACGTACTGACAGCACGCAGGACGAGGGATAGGGGGAAGGATATTGCGATGAGTGGGATAACCCATGGATCGTTTGTGCGAAGGTAGTCTGCGTTATTGCTCCACCACCATTTGAGGAAGTCAAAGAGCTTTTCCAAGGAACCTGCTTTCGATGCCGGTGAGGATGCGCGATAGGGCGGTGAGGTTGATTGCGGCGAAGAATATCCATGCAATCAGGGAGAAGTGCCAGCCATAGCCGTAAAAGAGGACGTTCAGGCCGCCCCATCCCAAAAGGGTTGCGCCCATGAAGGACGCAATTCCCCGTCCACAAAGGCTTTCCCTGAACAGGGCCGCGCATTGCAGCGTAGCAGCCATGATAAACAGTCCCTGCCATATTCCATCGGGCAATACGCGAAGAAAGCCATGGGTGTAGGCATCTCTAAGCAACTCGGTTCTGGGCACCGTCAGCCCATAAAACCCTACAATGAACAAAAATAGCATCGACCAGAACTCGGCAAACCAGTGCTCATGCATCCTTAATTGCCTGCATATTCTATCCACCATCACACAACCTCCCAGTCAAATGTCAGCTCTTCGCCACAGGCTTTCTGAACGAAGCCAGCAAATGAACAACCGACCAAACCTTATGTGCGGTTGTTCCAGAAGCAGGCTCTTTCCAGAAGCGAATAACCAGCGTGCAGAGGGTTACCAGGGCTGTTATGATGCCGACCAGATTGGCAGCGATATCACCAGGCAAAGCACCCAGCATCCAGGTTAAAAACTGCGTCAGATAATCCGTGTCCATCACAAAAATCCTTTCAAAAAATAGGCATAAAAAAACACCCCAATGGGTGTGCTTTGTTCGGGCGTTGGTGTGTGTTCGGGGTTAGTGCATGCCGTAGAGTTGATTGTAGATATAGGATGCGAGGAGGGTCATGCCTGATTTGAGGGGATGGACGAAGCCAGATATGCCGGCTTCGCCGAGGAATTGTGGGGCGTTCATGCTGGTGATGCCCAAAGGTCGCAGATCGATAAAGCGTTGGCCGTACCAGGTCAGGATATCGGTCATCACGTTGTAGTAATCGTTCACATCGTGGCTTTCCTTGATTTGCACGCCCATATTGAGATCGCCTTGAATGGTTGTCCATTTTTTGGTGGTGGGGTCGTAATATTGAAACCCGCCATCGGCCAGAACGGAATTGGAACAATACCATTTTCCCGTTCGACCCGATCCGGTAACGCTTGGGTCATTGGACTGAAAGGCGAGGTATTCGTTATCGCCCACGATCCACTCCCCCGAAAGCGGGCGCCAGGAATTGGTATAATTGACCTCGATATCCTGCTGTTTGCGGATGGTGGGAATAAGTCCATCCTGTCCAATATTGCTGACAATCATGACTGTGTAATTGCCATACCCATTGGGTTCATCGGGTTTGTTGGCATTGACCACCCTGATTTGCGAGATGCTCTGCCCCCGCCACAGCGATTGATCCAGCGGCGTGTAATAGCGCATTGTCGTGTCGGTTTTGTCGGTATAGCCATCATTGCCCGCCTTGATGTTGGTGGTCAGGCTATAGCTGTAGGGGCTGAGATCATGGTTGAACTGCTTGAGGGGCAAAAGCCAGACAAAGGTCGTTTTGGGGTAATTGGTCTGAAGATTGACAATCGTATTGCAAAGTGCGTCCCGAAAGTACGTCGTATTAAAATCATTGGTCGTGGAAAAAGAAGGCGCCGTCCGCTTAACTCCCATCGGGGCTTTCTTCTGCAGATCATTCGCTCCCATCATGATCAGGCAGATATCCGTTGCCGGATCAATTACCTTAAGGCGGGTCTGCAAACTGCCGCTGCCATGATTGGAAATCCACGATCCCGACCAGGAATCATTGGTTAAAAGGGTTGCACCAGTTTTTTTAATCAGTTGCATCCACCATGTATCGTCTACAGACAAGACATTGAAAGCGGGGTAATAGGTTTCATTTCCTGCCACCACATTTCCTGCAAAAGTCGAAATGCTATCGCCAATGAAAGAAATATTTTTACCTTTTAGATAGGTTGTTCCATCAAGACCGTCTTTACCGTCTTTACCATCTTTACCGGGTGTTCCCTGCTGACCGCGTGGTAAAACAATATTCCATTTCGCGTTGATATCCGTTCCAACATTCGTAATCGATGGATTTGACCCTGGTTCAGAAGCGGTAACGCTGTTAATCGCAATGGTTGCTGCATTCCCTTGAATGCCCTGTGGGCCGATCAGGTTGCCTTTTTTCTCCCATTGGGTTCCATTTTTTTGCAGATAGAAAAAATCACCTGATCGATTATTAACAAAAAAGGCCGGTGTTACAATGCCGTCAATAGAAACAGGATCGGCATCACCAGTTAAAAATACAGAACCTTGTTCACCTTTCTCGCCCTGGGGAATGGTAATGTTGAGTTCTGCATCATATTGCGTTCCAACATTTTCAACAACAACCGACGTTCCTGGTTTGCCTGTAGAAACTTTTCCGATCGCAATGGTTGCAGCATCACCTTTCTCACCTTGCGGGCCGGGCAATATTACATAATTATGATTGTTTTCATCTTTAACAGTACCGTTATTTCTAACATGTAAAGATGCGATAAAATCTATTAATTCTTCTGAACTTGTATAGATGGAAAATTGAAGGGAGGCTTTGGTATTTAAGGTTCCGCCTGATATTAAGGCAATGAAGTTTCTTCCTTCACAAGATACCATTTTAATATCAATCGATGCATCATTAACGGATTTTCCTTTTACATCAATAATCGTAACATCTTCGGGTAATATACGAACCAAAGAAAAATAGTAATGTTTTCTTTCTTCTGGGCTTTTGCCCATTATTTTAATTTCTTCGTCATATAAAAAATATGAAGGAATCACTACGGTTTTTTTAGGATCAAAGTTATTGCAACAGGACATTAGCAACACCCATTATTTTTTTTAGGATTAGCAAAGACCAGAACGCCATTATCAAGCCAAAAACCGCCATTTGGAGGGGGTGATTTTGGGAGAATTCCAGTGCAGTTATTAAAGGATTGTATGAACGCATTCGGTGACATTGTGCCCAGATCGGCTGGATCACCCGAGGCCACGCGAATGGTTCCATTGTCAAGCCAAAGACTTACACCATCACCGGGGTTTGTTTTCGGCATAATCTGAACGGCTTTTTCAAGAATGGATAAAGCTAATTCTGCGCTTAAATCATCAAAATTGGCACGAAAAAGGTTATTGTTTTTAATAACCAAAAACGTATCTTTTGAATTAATTTTACCGTTTAGTTGGGGAACTTGATTAACATTTGCGGTTTGCGTATCCGTTGACCCGTCATCATTGATACAATGACAGGGACAATCATTATTTTTTTGACAAGTCATTTTATCCTACAATCAAGAAATTTCCATCATGGTTCACTAAATGGAGATTATTGAAATGAATTGTATTTGGAGGAGGAAAGGGGATGTTTTCAGCTTTGTCGGGGGCGTTCCCAGAAATGGAAAGCAATAGCGATTTTGTAAAGAAATCCCCTTGTTTGGTATGAACAGAAAAGCCAAAAGAAAAGGCAGAGTTTGAAACTCCGCCTTTAATAAAGATAACGACTTTACTGCTGTAAATCGTCATACATGGTAAAAAGAAATTACGCTTGTCGTAATCAACTGAAAAACCATCAATGTAATCTCCTTCTTTAAGAAGGTTAATGAAGTCAACCGAATAATCTAACGTTACATTTAATGGTTTTGTCTGGTTCCAACGTCCCAAAACCGGGGCGTTATAACCATATTTGTTAACCTTAAAAACACGCCCAGCATTCGGTTCCCAATCTGTCATTTTTTCAATCATAACAAATCCTATTCAGTGAAAATCCAGTTAAGATTTGTTGTTATGTTTTTGGGGCCATAAACGGGTTTGGTTCCGTTTGCATCCTGATAACCAATGATCCCCATTTGGAAGTTGTTGAAATTGTCTTTTCTTGCAAAAAAATCCATGGCATTCGAAGGCGGATAACTATAACCAGGGACATCAACATGATCGCTTTGGGAACCGCTGACGCTTAGATCAGTATTTCCGTTTCCTAATTGGATGAAAGCACCGCTTGCACTGGGAATATTGCAAAAATTAAACTTCAATTTCCCAGAATTGCCACCCCAACCACCATACAGGAAATTTAGATTTTCCAATCCTTCAAAGATACACCCATAAAAATTGTAATCCACAAAAGGAGAAAAAGGGGAACCGGCTTGATTGATTGATTTGTTGCCAGGCAAGACACGAAAATCAATACCTTTAAAATCAATCGCACCGCCTTGGCCATTCACGTAACCAAAGATCATTGTATGATTGATTGGATCGATACCTGTAGGAATGTGGATAATTGTTCTTTGAAAGCCTGCCAAATTATACGGATTAACAGGGGAGTGTGCGGCCTGTAAATCTTTTGTCGCCTGTTCAAGAAAGGGATCACCATAGCTTTGAATGGTTAAGGTTCTTTTCCCAATATACCAGCCGCCATTTAAAATATTTGTTGTGCTGGTGGTGTTATCCGCCATTAACGAAAAATTGTCTTTGTAATAAAGATGAATGGTTGCAACACCACCATCAGGTACGCTTTTAATGGCCATGCCGGGCGTTGCAAAAGGGGCCTCTCTTGTTCCTGCATTGCTATCTGATCCCAGACTTGCGCTGACATAAATATCAGACATCGGCCCGGATGCTTTTGTAACCAATCTTAGATTTGGATCCAAATATGAAATATTATCCGGATCATTTGAAAGAATGGTTAAAACAGCCCATCCATTTCCTTGTCTTGAATCATCAATCCAAAAATCATTTGGTCTTGTACCATTATTTGGATCATTCTGATTATTTTCAATCATTGAAACAAAGCTGACATAAGCATATTTTGATGATGCGATCCTGGCATTTTTAGGATACCCGCCCAGGTCTTGAAATTGGGCATGCTTTGAAAGATCGTGCAAAATACCATTCATATCCTGACCTAAAGGAGGGATACCGCCTTTGTAAGTGGGAGTCATGGTTTTTGGAGGAAACCCTTGCGAATAGCTTGCCTTTCCTTCTTGAGTTGTATAGTCGTTTAGTTCATTCGAATAATTGCTATCGGCATTTTCAGCAAAAGCAACAGTGGTTTTACGGGGAATGGATGTTGATTGCATGATTATTCTACTTCATTCATTTTTAAAGTTATGCCAACGCCTGCAGGCATTAATACAGAAAACACCGTCATTAAAATTGATGCGTCGGTTGGAGTAATTCTCCAGTTCGTTATAACGGTCGCTGTCATGTCCCGATTGTCTTGGATGTAGATTTGACCTCTATCAGAAAACAGCATCATTAATATTTTGTTAAGTGAGGCAATTGAGCCGTCTGAAATATTAGCAGCAGCTTTTACATAAATGATTTTTTTAAAGTTATTCGCGTTAAGATATAGATCACTATATAAAGAATCTCGACCATTCCAAAAGGTTGCTCGGTCTAATGTTTCATTAAAGGGTCGTGCTAAAAGTAAGGTTTCTTCATTAAAGCCAACCCAAAAATTACTTAAACTTCTAATCGTTCGATTGATGCCGACGATATTACCCCAGACTTTAAGCCCATAATTGCCAGCCGTGTCTAAATTCCAGACATCGTGATAAAAGCGATCAAAAAAAGGGCACGCAATTACATTTTGCGCAAAGAAATCAATCAACTTTAAAAGATGTGGAGAGTTTGCATATTGTGCGATAACGGTCGCCATTGGGTTAAGACAGGCAGGCGGGTAATCTTCATTAAAAGTATAATCCGGCGTTTGATTAAGAATATTGTCACGTTCATTATCCACTAAAAGTCACCTCAATATCATCAGCGTTTAAAGTAGGGATTTGGTCAATGTTGATTTGAACCAGTGTTTCGCTGGCCGCAGTTTCGCCAATATAAAGATTGATAATCTGCGCCCATGATCCTAGTTGCTGAATAGGAAAGTAAAAGGAACTTGCTCTTATCAATGAACCAATACCTGCTTTTATAGAACCATCAACACCATTAAACGCATTGAGAACGGCATCTTTAATTTGCTTTGTTCCATCTATAGGAAGGCTTTGAGGTCTAATCATTGTAATCCCCATCAATAAACGGACGGGTTTAGCTTTTTGGTAGGTAATTTCATATTGTGGCGGTGTGCTTCCATAAAGGCCACTATCATCAACAATTGTAACGGTTGTGTCGCCATTCATATCGCAACCGGGCGGTTTCTTTCTCCATATGGCACGGGCGATTTCCTCCGGCTTTCCGCCTGCAACACAAACGAAAATACTATGAGGTTTCAAGCTTACCCCTGATATTGACGCATCATGCGCGGCGCTGTTATCGGTAACATACGCATCGATAACATTTTCTAAACTTAGCAATGAACTCATGATTGAATCAACGCTATTCACGGCATTGATGGCCACGGATTTTCTACGTCGCGCTTCAAATTGTGCCGAGCTTTCAACATTACGTCCAACAATGCCATCAGTTGGATTGTTAATTCTTTCAAAGCCTTGGATGACCTGATAAAGTTGCGTTAAAGTATTTTTCTTACATTCAACCGGGCCGGTGGTTGTGCATTGAAAATCAACATGAATACTACCTGTATCGTTGATCGTTACCTGTTCTGTGCTTTCGTAGATATTGCCTGATGTATCTTTAGCCAGAGTTCCTTTGGGGATGATAGTCCCCGTCATACCGTAACAGGTCGCGTTAACAACTGTTGCTTGCGCGGGGATGCGATCCATAAAGTAAATCTTGCCAATCGCATCCTGCATTCTTCCAGTTGCAAAATCGGGATTGACCTGATTGACGTAATAGGCAAGCTGGTTGTTGAAATCCGAAATAATGGCTGCAATTGAGGTGGCTAATTGGCCCTGGGGGGTGGCCTGAAGGAAGATATTGCTTTGGGAATCATAGTAATCCACCGTGTTGCCAAAAGCGGTCGAATGATCCTCAATAACGCCATTCAGGATTTCGCTTTCCTCAGGCAGTTTAAGGCCTGTATCTTCAAACTGGGGTTTGGGGACATTGGTTTTAAATCTGGACATTTAAAGCATCTCCGCTTTGGGTGGTGACCCGAATATCGCCAGTCAGTCTGCGATCTTTGGTGATTTGCAGCAGGGCAATCACGCTGCCAATGGTATTAATACGGGTGACATGGTTTTCAATCAGGGAAACCACCAGAGGGCTTGTGGTTTCAACGCCCAGGACGCTGATAAAATAGGGAAGACCCTGACGTGAATCATACCAGCCTTCGCCCTCGAAATGCTTAAGCTCACAGGCAACGCGCTGAATAAGAGCTTTGGGGCCTTGCACAATCGCCAGATTGCGATTTTCATCGGCGCAAATATCCCACGTGGTTTCATCAATGAATAAACTACCCATTGGGAACCCCCGTATCATCGCCGTGATTACCATTGGAATGGGTGTGGTTTTTAAAGGATATGCCCCCGATCACCGCATCGCCGGAAATGGAGACATCGCCATTGACCTTGAGGTTGCCGTTAATCGTAACATCGCCCTTGATTTCAATGCCGTCCTCTTTGAAACGGATATAAATATCGGGGTCGTCATTAAAGAGATTGCCAATATAAACCCCGTCTGAGAGGTTGTTTATGCGGGCATTATCGGGAGGGGCTGCATCACGGGTGGTAATAACTTTTTCAATATTGCGGGAATTGACGACAATCTGACCTTTATCGCCTACTACAGGGTCGCAGATCACGCCGTAATTTCCGCCTTGCTGACGGGCAAAAGGTAGGCCGTGAACAATCGTGTGAGGATGTGCGTTGCCGTAACTGTCAACCATATGCACCATTGGTAGAACATCCACCGTGCGGGCCTCGCTATTCACGCTTACGACCTTAACGGGAATAGCGCTCATATGAAAAGCCAGTTTGCTTTCGATCTGCTTATCAAGCGTATTGAGAGGGTTGTTGTAATCATTAATTTCCATTGCTGCCAAATCCTTTATTGGTTCCAAAAGTGGAAAGTTCGATCTCGCTGCTCCACGGCCCGCCTGCGGTCAGACAGGAAAGATTATGGGTAATGCGGATCACGTGGTCATATCGCCCGCATGCTTTTTTGATGTTGGAATCAATATAATAGGGACGGGTTAAATTAAGGTCATTGCGATAAACCGTTTCCACAATCACTCCCTGCTGTGAATAGCGCGGATAGCCAATCATGCCAGTCATATAGGATAGTAAAAGTGTCCTATTCTGAGGGCTGCCCTTTCTTTCAGGTGCTTTACCTTGTGGCCAGATGCTTAAAATGCCATTTTCAAGACCCTGATCAACGTGGTTATTGCTAGCGCATTGAGCCAGTTGCTGGGCGGCATCTCCACGGTAGTAGGGATTTTTTTCGACGGCTTCGACCCCCAGATTTTGAAAAACTTTGATAGGCGGAGCATCAGCAGGAAAAAAGCTGTTGATATTGGCGATAATTGCTTGAAAAATATCCGCAACCTTAACTTCTCCCATAAAGGAAACCGGCTTGGAAGGTAGGAAGTTAAAGCCGCCATTGGCCCGAGCGGTAAAGATCAGCTTGGGATTGGGTTGGCTGTTATAATCGGCCGCCGCTGTATCAATCGTGCCTTCAAAGACCTTGGAAAAGGTTCTGGGTGGCTCCTTTGGATTGCCGTCATAATGATAACCGCTTTGAAAATCATTGCTCGTATAAATGGTGATAATGTTAATCGTGCCGGAGGGTTTGGGATACATGCCAAGGGTTGAAAGCTCATTGACCAACACGTCATTGACATTGGTAATTGATCCCACACATTCGCCCAAAAATTCACCACTATTAATGGTGATGCTGACCTGGGCTTCGTGACCTTTTAGAACTTTTGCCCAACTACCATCAGCAAAGGTTCTTGGATCACCGCTTTTTTCAAAGGGGATTTTGGTAAACAGAAATTTCAATTCGCGTTTCTGGAAAAAAGATTGAAAGCCGCTTGCCGAGGTATCGCTTGTTGGCATAGTTTCTTCGCTCATAGCCCTAGTTCCATTTCACCCGGTTCCAGCCAGCAAAGCAGGTAACGGTCATTAAAGCCTGTAAAGGCGGGGTTGGTAAATCCGCGTTGATCGGCAAACATCAAATCCCCTGGAAAGCCACGATAGGGGGTTTGAACCAATCGTCTGCGATCCAGACAGAGAACGCCAAGGGCAATTGGCGTGCTACCGGCTGAGATATCGAGAAAAACACCCGTGCTGCCTTTATCCAGCAGGCGTAATTGATAGACATTGCCATTAAGCACTGTTGAGAGCGTTTGCGCTCTGGCCTGGCTGAGGGGTATAATTTTCATGGCGGTTAATCCGGTGTTTTTTCGGCGGCTTGCTGTTGCGATCCCGTAGGCTCTACAGGATCAAGCTGCCCTTGTGATTTGCTGTCTTTGGCGCCGATATTCACCTCATGATAACCAACATATCCTTCGGCCGTATAAAGGATTTCCTGAAAATTAACCTCAACCGTTGGCAGGGATTTACCACTAATCACGCTTCGCGATACGGTGTGGCTGGTAATCGTAACATTTGCCAAATCCCGTTCAGGGGTAAAAAAATGAAGCGGTAGCACCCCGCGTTCATATTCCTCCAGTCGTTCTTCAAACAGCTTTATATGCTTAACCAGACCCGTATAGGCATAAACCACTTTACCCGAACGGGGCATGATCACCTTGTTAATGCTGATAAACTGACCTTGTTCAACTGGAACATTGGTGACAAAGACTTTGCCGTCATAATCAGCACTAAGAACCCCCACATGCTGAGGGTTGATAACACTGGTATCAAACACCTTGCCAGACCCTTTTTTCTGATAAAAAGGAAGACCATCACCCGTATAAAGACCAAACCGGTCTTTTTCATTGAGAAGGTCACTAAGAGCCTTGTCGATAACTCCAAAAACCGCAGGGCGCAGCATGGCTTCAAAAACATTAAACGACATGAATATTTCCAATAAAACGATAAAAAAAATGCCTAAGGCCTTAAAAACACCTTGCCATTTTGTATCCTATAAGATACATTTTCTATATGAAGACGATTTATACGACCCCCCAATTTGATACATGGTTTGACAAGCTCAGGGATGCTCAGGGCAAAAGACGTATTCAGGCGCGTATCGATCGCATGGAAGACGGTTATTTTGGTGATGTAAAAGCGGTTTCAGAAGCGATTTCTGAGTTACGTTTTTTCTTCGGCCCTGGTTATCGTATTTATTTTTATGAGCAAAATGACACCATTATTATCCTGTTGGCCGGTGGTGATAAATCGACCCAAAGCAAAGATATCAAACAAGCAATCAAGCTGGTTGAAGCCTTAAAGGAGGCAGAAGAATGAGCATTAAACTTCGAAAATGGGACAGTGCTGAGCACCTTAGGAGCGAAGCAGATATGCAGGCTTATTTGCAGGCCTGTATTGACGAATCAAACGGGGATGCTGCCTTTATCGCCAAAGCGCTGGGCAATATTGCCAGAGCCAAAGGCATGACCCAATTGGCCAAAGATACCGGTCTTGGTCGGGCAAGCCTTTATAAAGCGTTATCGGGCGAAGTCAGTCCAAGCTTTGATACGGTGATCAAAGTCGTCAAAGCCCTTAATCTGCGTCTTTCCATTTAAAAAGCCACCGCGTGGGTGGCTTAGGGGATTAGGGTTGTTCCATTTCTAAAAGGTGTTCGGAAAGGTCTGCATCTCGCATAGCTTTTGCCATATCATCGGCTTTGTCTTGCAAAATATCGCTGACCCAGTGAAAGCGATTATCCAAATCAAGGATGCGCTCTTGTTCTTTTCCCGATAAAGGTTCTGAAATTTTTGTTGCTTCTGTGAAATACTCTCGCAGCATATCCAAAATCATCGGAATAGTCTTGGCCAACTCACCTGCCAGACGATGAGTTTCATAAATGGCAGCTTTTTTCTCCGTATCCTCGGAAAGTATCTTTTCTGCATCCTGAAAGAAAGCAACATGGACGGTGTTGGTCATTATGCGGCCTCCATGTCAGAAGAAAGTAGTTTGGAGAGCTTTGTTATTCCTTTTGGCGTAATTTTGACCTGTTCCCTTATTTTGCTGGTTCCGTCGTTTTGGAATATCTCAGTAACTTTATGCTCCAGATAACCCGCCTGGATTTTATCCTGATAGGCAATCCAGTTTTTATTGCCAACGCGTCGATATATCCAATGGTTCGCGCTGAGGAAATCAATCAGCTTTTTGGGGTTGGTCTGCAATAATTTGGCAGCATCAGTCAAACAGAATGCCTCATCTGCCAAAACGATCCGATCATAAACTTCGGCTTTGGGTCGTAATACTTCAATCTGTTTATCGCGCTGTTCGATTTTATCCTTTGCGATCATCAAAGCACGAGCCATGGTTTCTTCGGGCGTTTCATTGGGGATGGTCGTCATATATCCACCCGTCTTGCGAATGGAGGGGAGAATCTCACCAACAACTTTTTCTTCAAACTGTTCCGCCGATGGAAGTTTTGAACGCATTACCAAACGATAAACATCTCGCTCAGGTATGATTTTTATGTTTTGCAAACCACCAGCAGAAGGGGTCTGCGTTTCACCGACCCCTTTACAATGAGTTCTTACAGCATCGGCAGGTCTTTGATACCCCAGAGCTTTTGCCACTTCGGATGCTGCGAACCATGCTTCACCATTAATTTCGAAAGCACGAATTTCAATATTTTCAAATGAAAATAAAATTACGTTTTGAGCCATAGAAGCTCTCCTTGTGATATTTAAGTTATTTGATACCAAACGCAATTGTTTGGTGTCGGGTGTCAACTAGAACTTCACAAGATGTTCTGGGCATTATTCCCCTTACGGGTATTGTATTGGTGCCTCTCCACCCGACATAAATTTTTATTATGTAGGCATAAAAAAACCGCCAAGTTATCGGATGCGGAAACCGCTTGTGAAATCTAGTAACTCCGACTCTAAATGACGCTTGAATTTGTGTCAATATTATTTTGTAAAGAGCAATGCGTTCCAAAGCTTCGGCTTTGGGTTTTAGCTCCTTAAGCTGTTCCGCCTGATCGGCTGCAAGGCGTAAAGCCTCTGAATAGGATTTTGGAATTGCAAATTGGGGTTCTTGTAGCCGCCCGTTGATCAGATCGTCGTAAGCTCGAATGACTTGCAAATGAAAAGCAGGACTAATCCACATGGCGTAGGCGTAGACCAATTCTTTAACTGCGTAGGTGCCTTGTTCTATGCCTCCCTTAACAGTCGATAAAGGCGATGCGCAAATTTGCGCATCGGTTATTTCCTTAATTAAATCTTGGGTCTGATCGTTTCTTAACCACATCTGGGGACGTTTATTAGGATCGCCACCAGAAGCTTTATGGCAATCATTTAAACAGAAACGCCCCTCAGCGTCTTGCTTGATTTTAGTGCCAGCAATGGTAAGGGTATTGGCATTTAGGTAAGAATTGTTTATATTAGTCATAGTGATAGTTTCCTTTCAGGAATTATTTCGAAGCAGCGGAGTTCAAGTTTGGCGACTGATCCGCTGCTTTTATTTTTTTATTAGACGTTTTTCTCATTAGAATCTGTCTCCAATTTTTCCAATTCTTTGGCTTTATCCAAATAAAACAAAATTTGTCCGTTGATTGATCTACGATTTTTCTTGGATTTTTCTTTGAGCCAATTTTTCATTTCTTCAGGAATTCTTAGTCTAAAAAATATTTTTTCTTGGTTCATAAAGCCTCCTTTATTAATCAATGTAGACCACATTATAGCACACAATGTGTACCATATCGTCAATAAAAATAATTTGCTATATGAAAGTTTATGAAAAGAGCAGACCCTTTATTTAAACTTAGACTTCCAGAACCTCTTAGAGAGAAGCTTGAAAAGGAAGCTGAAGCCAATAGACGCTCGCTGACTACAGAAATTCTTGGTCGTCTTGAAAGTTCTTTTTCAGATAATCAGACAAAGATTTTTGAGCTATCTGAGCGGATAGCAGCGTTAGAAAAAACTGTATTTTATGAAAAAGAGGATTTTTCTGAAAATGTTTTTCGTAAACTTCGAGTTCAAAAGGGTATGACACAAACGGAGTTGGCGCAGATAGTTGGCGTAACGCGTTCGTATGTAGCTAGACTAGAGAATGGTAAAGTATTACCCAATGTTGAAACGTTAAAGAGAATCGCAAAAGCACTATCCGTATCAATTGAAGATTTGATTCCATAACGGTGGTGCCTTAAGATGCATTCTATCCAAATATCTCTAAAGTAAAGGTGTGGCTATTATGGTCATATCTTCTAAATATAAGCGCATTTGGTTGATATAAACCCATAAAGTTTTATAGCAATTGTATCCATCACCCCAATGTTAATTCATTCCCCTTGTCGTTAATATTTCGAAGGTATATCGTTCGGATACTGAAAGGGGATAGGGATGGACTTTTTTGAGAAATTTTTATCGTTTTTCGTGCAGTCATTTAAGATTATTTTCTTTTTTACTGGAACAGTGCTCATAGTTTTGATTTTAATCGACTGGTTTAACTATAGTCCTAGTAAAGACCGTAACTCATTAGAAGCATTGGAAGAAAAAGTTTCAACCGCTTTAACAGAGGTTTTCGCAACTTCTCCAGAAAAGCAAGCTTGTCTTTCGTTAAAAAGTATACCAAAAAATTATCCTATTTGGTGTGCTGTCTATCATCCTCAGGTTAGTGTTGGATCGTATGTTGTTGAACATGATCTTCCTTACAACATTACACGAGAATATAAAAACAATAAGTGTATATTTACTGTTTTCGGTGAAGGTATTGTAGCAGGGAATAGTTACGATTTTAGTTTTTCATGCAGCATTGAACCAGATGTTATTAAAACTTGTCAAAATGAAACTCCTTATAGTAAGGACTGCGTGCAAAAAGCAAAACTAGCCCCTGTTAACGATGAATAATCTTACCATAACCCGTTGTTCGTATGGGTAGCGTGAAGGGAGGGGCCGGGGAGGTTGCGTTTGATTTCCTCAGCCAGAGTTTTGCCGTCGGTTTTGCCCGTGACATGGACGTTGATGGAATAGTGGTGATTGGCGGTGCTGTTGTTATTATTGTTGGTGGTATTGCCGTTCATCATGGCGGGTAATCTGTCATACCATAATCTTGCACGATCGCCGGTAACCATGGCTTCCCGCAGCCGTTCGGCTTCACTACTGCCAGGGCGGATAATGTCCTTGGATACCGCGTAACCTGCATCATAAGGCGAGTTTGCGCCCAATAGTTTTCGCATACCGCGTGCTTCGGTATTGTTGAGTTCCCACCATAGAAAGCGAAGCTGGTCATTCATGCCGGCCTGATGGATGTCATAACCAAAAACGCGTTTGAAATCCTTCTGCCGTGGGGTTGTCCATTGAAATAGACCATAAGCCGAACCATGTGGGTTCTGCGCATCATAGCGTCCGCCTGATTCCTTTTCCATACGGGCCAGAAGTCCCGCAGTCTGTTCAGCACTCAGACCTTTGGAGGTAAAGAACTCGGCCGCAGCCTTAAAGGCTTCATTGGGTCGGATGGATGACTGTTTGGTTGGAACATCCGAGCGGCGGTAATGCGGATCGCTATCGGGATCGGGATCGGCTCTGCGCTCTTCCCCGTGAGCTTGTGGGAATATCCAGCTTAGAGGATTCCAAGTTTCTTCAACCTTTTTTCTTTTTTCAACGACGTTTTCCATCCGTTTTTTAATGCTATTAACGGATTCATTATTGTCATTCAGAAAAATATAATTGCCGTTTTCATCCTCGACATAAAGCTTGTCTGACCAGAAAGAACGATGAAGCCTGCCATTGACTGTGGTTTCAATCTGTCGTCGACGGTCGGCGGCCTTTCTTCCGGTGAAGGTATCATCGGTTGCAGTCTGTTTGGGATAGAGCATGGCAACACCTGCGGTAATGCCCGCTACGACCGGCCCTGACAGGGCAAAGCGTGAGGTTTTAGCAGCGGTTTCAGCAATGGTTATGCTCTCCGTGGCAGGAGTAACCGCATTCCCAATTGCACCTCTGGTCGCTGTTTCACCCAGTGTTATCTCTCCGGAAGGCGGGGTAACTTTACTTCCGACCGATCCAGTAGTTGAATGGCTTACGGCTGGAATAATTTCAGTAGAAGCGGGGCTGGCAGTGCCTGTAACCACCCCTTTGGGGAGGCCTTTCATTGAACTGCGCAGGGTGCCAAGCAGAATGATGAACTGTCCGAAATTAACAATAAAGGCAGCCATGGCTTCATGCTGGGCAAGGAAGTTGTTGAAGGCTTCCATGAATTTGACAGCTATAGGGCTGATATTGCCGAAGGCCTCGCTTTCAATTACGCCCTTTTCATTGTCTTGTTTGGCTTTTTGTTGCATTAAATCGCGTGCGGTTTTGACTTTGCCAGCAATCTTTGTGCCTTGCCCCATATGGTCTTGCAGGTCTTTGTTAATATTGCCTGACAAAAGCCAATCGGTCATTGCCGGATCGTCGCCTGCAACAGATTCTGCGAGGTGTCGTTGCATGATACGGTCTTGGGGATTATATGCTCCAAAGTTACGTAAGGCTTTAGCCCATTGCCGCATACGGTCTGTTGCATCATATTCCCGACCATGACTATCAGTCGCATTGCTTAGTTCGGAATTATAACGCGCAAGAATGCTCTGTTCTTTTGACATGCTGCCAATATCGTAACGCAACTTGTAATTATAGTCGCTGGCACGGGCAAGCATGCTGTTTGCTGAACCATATTCAACATTATTCTCATGGGCTGCATTGCGAAAGGCAATGACCTTATCGGTAGCGGTGCCGATCATTTTCGAGAACTGATCCAGAGAGGTCAGGTTTTTTGACCAGTCAAAGAACTTGTCAATTGTGGCCTGGGCTGCGACCAGACCCGCCATGGCAAGACCCAGATTTCGTACGGCGGTAATGCGGTCATTATAATGCTGCATTTCCAGACGGCGGTTATTCTGGGCTATGCGTTCGCGTTCAGTATTTCGTTGTTCCTCCTCTTCCCGATCTTTTCTGATCCGGTCAAAAACCCGTCTGGTCTGTTCAATGGATAAGCCGTAATGTTTGGCGTATTCCTCCAGAACCTTTTGCGTTTCACGGGTTTCACCCTGCATTTTCTGCATGGTGTTTTTAAAGATATCATTGGCTTTGGCCACATCATCAATAAACTTGCTGACATCCGCCTCGAAATGAATGCCGATTTTTCTGGTTTCAATGGCCATATTAATTCGTTTCGCTGGAATAGAAGTTCTGGATTAAGGCTTCGTTATAATTCTGCACGGTGATGAGTTCGATAAAGTTATAAAGATCCTCAATGCCATAAACGCTTTGCAATTCATGCAGGCTGGCAAGGCGGGATTCCAGCACCATGCTTATGGCTCGGGTGAAATTGACGGGTTTTGCATAAGACTGTCTAAGGCTTGCTGTCTTATCCGCGCCCTTACGAAAAATCGTTTTAAATCGGGGGCGCTTTCTCTGATAAAAAAATCGGTGTGCAACTTGAACGCCTCCCGCTTAAGCGTGTAAATCGTTGACGCTTCCTGCACGTAAATATCGAGATTATCAGGCGTAAGTTTTTCGTAGACTTCCAGTCCATTAGCATCCATCAGCTTGAACGCTTCGCATTGCCAGAGCAATTGGGTGGAAAGTTCCCGATATTCAGGAAAGGGGACATTGAAAAACTGTGAGGCAAAAAGACCGGCCAGGGATTCTGTGCTGAAATCCACCAGCTTTTCTTCAATCTCTTCTATTGCCGGCCAGTTTTCTTCTTCTTGATCGCCCTGTTTGTTAATGGAAAGCACAAAGGCAGAGGCTGCATTGGAAAAAATATCCGAAAGATTCATGGGCAGCGCTCTGAGCAGGGCACTGACTGCTCGGGAAGCAAAGGTTTCGGTATCAAAAGCCGACATTTCATGAATGCGGTAGCTTTTATTAGCATCGCGATTATTGCCGGTAATGCGAATGGTTTGAACTCTACGCATTGAGCACTCCATCAAGGCTGGTCATTTTAAAGACAAAACTGTAGGAAAGGGCTTGCAGGGTGGTTGAATGAGGCGGAAAAGCCATCCAGTTAATCAAGGCTCCATCGGTAAAGGTATAAGTCATGCCCAAAGCAGGCACCTGCAATACGCCGGTAAAGTGAATGGCCTCGCGTCTGACAATCTGATAGCTGTAAAGTGCATCAAACCATTTTTTGGCACTGCCTGGGGCTTCGACATCCATCGTTACATTGATAATATCGGAAGTTGGCAGAAGGCCAACCAGAAGTCCGCCGTCCAACGTTACGCGATATTCGGATGCGGTTGTTGACTGCGCCATTATGGCATTGGTAGAAGCAAATCCCCGCACGTTAAAGGGAACGCCGATAATGGAGGAAGCTGCCTGATCATAGCCATCAAGGCTATTGCCTAAACCAAGCTTGTCGGCAATGGTATCGGTCACCGTTGGATCAGAAGCCGTCAGCGTTAGAATACTGTTTAAGGAAGTGATGGATTGAAATTGTGACATTACTGAATCTCCGTAGCGGTCATGTCAATGCGTCGAACGGAACTGCCATCGGTATAAAAAAGAATAATCGGCGGGGATTTGCCTTTCAGACGATCTTTGCCTGATACGGCATTCATGCCAATGGCGTAGAAATAGCCTTTGGTAAGAATGGAATTGATATTGTTCTGGCTCAGTCCTATGGATTTGAGCGTGTTGATCTGTGCATCGGTCAGGGTTATACCACTGCGGATAACCCCGAAATTAACCAGATCGTTAATGGCCGGCACCATGGCCGCAGAAATCAGGCCCTTGCCATCCGCATTATAGGGTATTTGTGGCTTGTTTAACAAAAGTTCAGCATAGGCACGCTGAAAGCGTCGGTAGAGAATGACCTGACAGATCCAACTATCATAATTGGCAAAATCACCGCTGATTATACCAGGATAATTAAAGCGAAGGGCTTCGTCCTGAAAGGCAGCAGCGTAATAGCCGCAAAAATTATAGCCGTTTGCTTCCAGTGCATTCGCCTGGGTTTCATCCGTCACATTGGGGGTGATGTTGCTGTTGCGCCTGAAGGTTGCGGTGTAGCGGCCGTTTTGCTGGTTGATATCCAGTGAAGCAGCATAGCCCGCAATCATGGCAGCCAGCAGGAAATTGTCATAAACAAGGACAGTATTGTTAAAGCCCTTAACGGCGATTTTCTCGCCTAATGAAGCACCGGTTTGGGTGGTAGAGGCGGCTTCATCGGCATTATTGAGAATGACAGCGACCTGATTTTTGGGTTTGGATTGATCCGCCCATTGGGCAAATGCCAATGCTTCATCCTGATCAGGTGTCCAGGTTGGAATCACGGTGCAGAATTGCTGGTTTTGCCGGCGCATTGCATCAAGAAAGCTTTTCACCGTGGGATTAAGCACCACTGTAGATTTAACCGCGTTTTCATCCTTGGTTAAACGTAATAGGGTGGCCAGATCGCCGGTGGCAAAATCAACCGCTGAACTGCTATCGGTTTTGCCAGAAGTGACCACAAAGGAGGCAATGCTGACCGAATAGGTTACGGTAACTCCCAATCCCTGGGAAAGAATGAAAGCGGCATCTGAAAAGCTGTTGGCTTTGGAAAGGTCGATCTGGTCGGTTGTTTTTACCTCACCATCCACATTGATGCTGATAGAGCCGGTAAAGCCCTGCAGATCGCCAAGGGTTAGATAGGCTACACTGCCACCAATCAGGGATGCCGGAGCGGATTGTGTATACCAGGCCGCCAGATAAAGCAGAGTTGGGGTTTTGGGAGAGCCAACAAAGCCGTCAAAATAGGCATTCGCCATTTCATATTCAAGCGAATCAAACCCATAAAGCTGGCCGACATGTTCTGCGGTCGAGACAGCCGAAAGAACATTGGAAGGCAGTATCCCCTTTTTGCTCAGCATCAGGCCGTAAAGATTATTGCCTGAATTGCCAGGAGGCAAAACATTGGTGGTAATATTGATAATATTGGATAAGGGTATCGACATATTTAATCCTTAAGAAACAGGGAAGGGGGTTACTTCAAGTTCTTTGGCAAAATCCTGGTCAACGCAGACTTGCGGGGCATGATCGATTTTAAGTATGACCGTCCATCGATCGGCATACTGGCTGCTTTGATCCGTGAACGCCGCGTTATGCGGGGCTTCGCAATAAAGGGGCTGAAATCCAAGACTGTATTTCTGAAAGCATTCAAAGCCATACTGGTCATGAATGAGGGTTTCAAAAATACGGCTCATGGTCACGGCTGGCATCGCTTCGGAACCGTAAAAATCAAGCTGCACGGTCAATATGGAATGATGCGCAATGATCAGGCTTTTATCGGTATAGAAATGCTCATTGGTCTGATAGGCATGATCATAAAGATATTGCATCACGACCAAAGGCGGCTTGGGCAAGGAGTTTCGGTTTTGCTGGCCCTTAATCACCGTAATCTTGTCGCCTGAGGGCAATTCTTCGGTGATAAAGCGTTTTAAGCCACGATAGACGCTGTTTTCATAATTCACCATCGCGTTGGGGGAGGTCACTGTCATTGCCTTTCTGTTCATCAAGCTGCGATGTCACATGCACCTTGCACCAGCCGCTTTGTGTCCATTCTTCGATCTGTTGGGTGACCAGCCAGCGCCTTCCTTCAAACTCCAGAATATCGCCGCCCAAATCTCGCATACGATCCAGACCCTCGACATTGCCATTGACATAAACGGCTTTCATCTTGCCTTGCTGGTTGATGTTATCGAGATGTTGCAGATCGTCGGCTGTAAGCGATTGAACCTGGATTTCTACGGTTATGGGATCGCTATAAGCGGGGATTTGATTGCCGTTATCATCAACCCGATACCCAATGGATCGGTAAAGAACGCCGGTTATGTTGGGATTAACCAGCCCGATTGCGCCTCTGACCATTGCATGAAGGTTCATAATTGTGTCACTTCCCAATCAATACTGTTGCGCATAAGGTGTGTATCAATCAAAGGATGGCTGCCTTTTTTACGACGCAGCGTTGAAGGCGCATTGGGCGGGGTAGTGGTTGCATCAATCTGGGCGATAATGTCGCTTCTGACCACTGCACCTAACAATTTGAAGGCTTTTTCGAGGTCATAACCGCTTGAGGCAACAAAGCCTTCAAAGTCGTTAATCCATTTGGTCTTATTCACCTCAAAGGCTTTGCCAAAGAAAGGACGGGCAGGGATGACAATGGAATGCGGGCCGGTGATAAAAGCATTGCCAACAAAGTTATCGGCAACAAATCGCACGCCTACCGAATAGACCTTTTTACGCCTGCCCGTTTCGGGATCCGTGGCCATGTGGGATACGACAGCATCCTTGATGTATTTCGTGCCACCTGGATGGTCGATAATCGCGCCATATTCATTGACAATGGCTACCTCGGCGATAGAGGTTCCATCGGGATAGGTTGATCCCTCATGATAGCCCACATCAAGAGCGAATGATTTGCGATTACCAGGAAATATTTTTCTTAAATGATCCCTGATATCTATATCGCAATAAACTCTAGTGGGCTTCATTTTGAGATTTAAAAACAGTACCTGAAGTCAGTAACTCGCTTGTTTTGTTTATCTTTTCCCATGCTTCCCAAAATGGTCGTCTAACCTTAGTAAAGCCAATAGGAACCTTGCGCTCATGGAAACCTTTTAAAGTTACGGTTTTGTGTTCGACCTCAATAATTAACCCATTTGGAAAGCGACAACCAATAACGACAAAATCATTATCATCATTAGGTAAAGCGCTTTTATCGGGTTTATTATTTGGTTCGGTTTTACCGGTATTATCAACCGGTTTATTATCTGGTTCGGTTTTACCGGTATTATCATTATTCGCCATGTTATAACTCCTATGGAAATGAAATTTTTCTAAAATTAGGTCTGCGGGGTACGTAAAAGGCTGATCTTAAGGATAGGGTGGCCTGCCAGAAAGCCAGGCCATAGGGGGTTTGCGCAAAATAGGCATTCATACCCGCCATATCGCCCAACGTCGCCGTGCCGATGGAAACCGAGCCTTCGGAGGCATTGGTAATCGCACCAACCATACCCGCCCCACTACTGCTTCGGCTTTCCAGTTCGGCAATGTGCGCTACCAGCAAAAAGCGCAATTGCTGGCGTTTGGTAGGGCAGGGCGGTTTTCTGCCGCAACAATCATCATAGTAAAGATAGGATTGCTCGACATAACCCTGGATCTGATCATCGGTTAAGTTGAACCTTGGATACTGCCCCCGCCAGGCTGCTATATTAAAGCGTAGAGGAGCGTTTTTGGATGCAACCTCTGGCATTAGGAAGTCCTTTTATAAAAATAGTTCAAAAGATTATTGGGATTTTTGCTATTCTTTAAAGGTGCCGATCTGTTCTTGTTTTGCAGGATCGACCCCTTCGAGGCCAGTTAGTTCGTTTGCGCGTTCCTTGCCTGCTTTTTTTAGATTCCATGCTTTGGTTTCCACGAAGATTTCCCCGTATTTAAGGGGCGGGAAGTTTTTATGCTTTTCTTCCCAGGCATCCCAGAAATCCTTTGGAACCTCAGTTATGCCAAAAAGACCTTTGTAATTTCCGCGTTCCATTACAAAGTGAGAGGATGAGGCTGAACCCTTCAGTGTGACTTTTTGAATGGTTCCGCTATTATCTTCCAGCTCAAGAATAATACCGTTTGGGCGTTTGCAGCCTACGTAAACAACATCGGTCATGATCAGATTCCTACCATGGTTGCACAGGCAATGGGCAAGCGCCATACTGCGCCCCAGGCACCCTGAGATTTCTTTTGACGTTGCCAGGTGGAATAAAGCTCCATCCGGTGGGCGCGAAGCTTATAGGTAAAGCCACAAAACACCGTGCGCATGCCTTCATATTCTTCGATAAACATCTGCATCATGTTGGACGAAAGCTTGCCGTTTGACAGTTTGCTTCCCAATTCCGGCAAGGCTTCAATACGGATATTGGGATAGTCTTCCTTAAGCATTTCGCGAATACGAAGACCATATTGGTTCTTATAGCTCAGGCATTGTTGCAAACCGGTTGGAATGGCCACCACCAGCCGGTCAGTCATGCTGACATTGCCGCCGGTTTTGGTCGTTGGCTGAATAGCAGGGGGCAGATCGGGATCGTTCAACACCCCATAATTCTTAAGGCCCTGCACGCCAAACAGATAAATCTGGTTCTGGGCTTTATTCAATACGGAAATGGAGGCTATATTTTTCTCTGCGACCAGAGAAATATTGCCTTGACCCATCATGGCGGTTTCGCGTTCACCCCATTCTGTCCAGGTTTGATAAAGCCATGGCTGACGGGTTTCCCAATTGGCGTTCATCTCGATCATGCCGTCCTGGCTATAATCATGATAGGCGCTGACGGTGCCTTTGGATTCAACAAAAGGAAACTGCACCAGATTGGTCGTCCAGTCACCTGCCTGTCTTTCGCCGTAAACTTCCGCGGCTCGCATCGGGGTAATAATCGCGCGGGTAATTTCTGGAAAGATGGTTGTAGTAAAGAGGGATGGAATACCCGCATTGGGTTGGGTAACGGATGACAGTTGTGCATCCATGGCAATTGGGCCGGTAACACCATTATCAAAGGCGACCTTGTAATCCCGCCCCAGCACATTCATAGCGTTTCTAACATCCGCCATTGACCAGGTGGTTTGGTTTTCCATACTATTAATACTCCGCGTTCGAGGAAATAACGACCAGTTCATTGGCTTGTGCACCATTGGCGCAATACCAGTCGGTTTCGATATAGCCGGCATGGCTGGCGCCTGCATTGTCACAAAGGATATTGCCGTCGGTGGTGGAGGCGTAAACCTTTTGCCCCCGCTTGCCGCCATTGCTGCTGCGTGCCCAGAAATCTCCTTGTTTCATTAAAGCTGCAGGTTGTCCGGGCAGGTAAGTCATGGTAGCGCTAGCCATATATTCGGTAATAATCGCGGTCTTGTTGCGATTGACAAAGCCGCTGGGTTTTCCCGCACCACTGGGTTGTTTATTGGTGGCGGTTATTTCATCCGTATCCACCCAGGCAAAACGACCAATTACCAAACCCTCAGGCCCGACCTGTAGGGCATGGCCATTGACCACCACCGAGGCTCTGGGATTGGTTGAAGCAAAATCGCCCTCAACCCCTACGCCCCAGTTATAATTAACATGTGTTTGAAAAGACATTTTATCCTCCAATGGATTGCATGGATTGCATGGGTTTAAGGCCCATCTTTTGATAAAAATTCTGCGAACTAGCACTATCTTGCGCAAGGATTGACCTTGAGGCCTGGTGTCCAGGGGATTGTCTTCCCGCTCGTGCCGTTTGAAAAAGAACCCGATAGGTGCCGATATCTTTGGCAACCCCGCTGGTATCAACACCCCAATGATCCAGGGCTAATTGATAGATTTTTATCGGGTCATCATAAGCACTATCGGTAGCAAGAATATTGCCAGTCACCGGCATTACATCGATGCGCGCCTGTTCTGCTGCTTTCATGATGTCGCGTTGCTGGTTAAGCTTGTGCTGCCATGCAGCATCCATGGCGATTTTTGCCGCACTGACCTCTTCATTAACCCGTTTGTCAATTAGTTGGATTACGTCTGCACTATCCATTGCTGTGGTCGCCGAAACGGGTTTTGGGGTGGTAAGGGATGTTTCTGATTCATCATTGGCCTGGGGTTTGTTCTGGTCGTCGTCAGGGTCCTGGTCTTGACCCTCTGGTTTTTTGGAGTTGTTGGGTTCCTCGTCTTCGGAGGTATCAATATCGGGGTCTTCGTCGGCGGCCTCCTTAAGCTTCCTGTCGATTTCTTCGGGAGAAGCATCCATGGCAAGCTTGCCGCTTTTTGACAGCTTGTAGAAAAGCGTTGCCATTGTATGACGCGTTGCGCCATCCAGTTTGATTGGTTTCATTGGTTTTCCTTGTAATGTAGTGGGGAGGTGATCCCATGCGTAGACATCGGGGCCGGCACGGCCTTTCTCAACCAAAGCGACATGATTGCCGCGAATATTACGCATGATTCCGTCATAGGCCTCGCCTTCGAATACGCCAGGCGTTGGGTCAACCTCATAGCGATAGGCACAGGATAATTCGCGGGTGGTGCCGTTCTTAATTCCTTTGATTGCATCAGCTCGCCAAATACCCATAGAGTTGAATAGATAAGGGTATTCAAAACTTGCACTTTCACCGATGGTGCCGACAAGGGATTCGATATGCGGGTTTTCGGCGGTGACATGCACATGCCCCAAGTGGATAGGATGTTTATTAAAGGTGTCGGCGGCTTTTTCCAGCTCCTCAGCAGGGCAGAGCAGCTTATAGACTTTGTCAGCTTTCCATCCGTGTTTTTCATAGTCGGGGATTTCTATTCCCCGATAGGAACGGATTTGCACTTTGGTGATCGGGCTTTTGTCAATAAAAAGATGATCATCCTCGTCCCGCCAACTGAACTTGGTTGGCAGGCGGTCATAGGCAAGTTTTGTCATGAGATCAGGGGCCTGTTATGCGTTTATCGTTGATACGGGCTGCGTTATTATTGACGGGAATGACGGGCCTTAAGGTGCAGTGGCAATTGATTTCCTGTCCTGGCCATGTCCAATTGCCGTCAAGATGCATCCCTTTGGCCAAATCAAAGCGCTTACCATCCGCTTTTAAATGTGAAGGGCGGGCATTCTCATGGCGGGGGGAATGGTTCCATATTCCTTCTTTAATGCCGACTTCCTGACATCGCGTCCGGTTAATAACCGAAAAGAGTTTGGCGTTCTGATCCCGTGCAATGAACTCGGCGCGTTTGCGGGTGATCTGGTAACGCCTGGTCAGATCGCTGGAAAGTTCATTAAGATTGCTACCTTTAAGCATCGCATTCATGACCAGATTGTTGATCTGGTCGAAATATTGCGAGGGAATGGACTTGATCAGTCCTACATTTTCCGCTGTAGCAGCCTGCATAACATCCTTAAGATGCTGGGTTGGCCTGAACCTGAACTCGAGATTTTCTTTCTTGAGAACGCCGCGAAAAGCATTTTCATTATGTTTAACAACGCCATAAATAAACTGCTCCGTAATGCGTTTGCTTTGATCGCCAAAACGGTTTTCCCAGCGCTTACGTAAGGACGCAATTAACCGCTTAAAGGCTTCGGCGGGGCTTTCATCCAACGCAATACGGGGTTCGCTTTCCTTGTATTGTGCCTTGATCCAGTACGTGACGGATTGGTGCATCGCGTCGATTTCCTGCACCAGGCGACGCTGGTAAAGAATACGGTTTGCGGCTGAGGGCTGTAAAACCCCGCTAACGGTATCACCTTTCTTCAGACGGCTGTTTGGGTTCTTGCGTTTCTTCATCGTCGCTATCATCAAATGGGGCAGGGGCCTCGCCGCTTAAATTAACGCGTCCGTAACCGGTTTCTTCATCATTGGCCAGACGCTCACGCTCTTCATCGGGAGAAGTTACGCCGTTTTCAAGATAAAGAGCGGTGGTTTGGGCTTTGGTGAGATTGACAAGGGCGCGGTCTTTATCATCCATTTGCCAAAGCTGGACGAACTCATAATGGATATCCTCGTCAATTTCGCCCCAAAGGCTGAGCATGACATAGCGCAGAAGCTTATCCAAAGCCGGTTTGAAGAAATGTTCCTGATAGGAAAGGATTTCGTCATACCAGACGCGCATTTCCTGTTCTGAGGAGGCATTCAGGCCGGTTGGTTGAATACCAAACATCTTGATTAAAGGCTGCCCCGCAACACTGGCCATTTGTTCTTGCGCCTGGGCTTGCAGACTGTCCAATGTGCCCAGCGGTGTTGCCAGGGTTTTTAAATCCTCGGTGTTTTTGTCGGTAACGAAGTTGCCTTGATTATGACGGAACTGATTAAAGGCCTGCACTCGATTTAGGATCGCTGTGGGATTGGCCAGATCGATCCCATCAAAATCACAGTCCGCCATTTGCTGGGCAAGGGTGGTTTGCAGATTGACAATGGAAAATGTGCCAATCATGGCAGCGACATTATTGCGCGTATTCAGCCAGTTATCGACATAAGGCTTGGCCAGTTGGGTTAAGGCAAGACCACCGAAATTAAAAGCGGGTTTGAGGATGTCCGGCACCTCACGCGATACCATCGTCAACACCCGTGTATGATCTACCAGATGATTGTAAAGCATCCAGTTACGAGGTTTGAAAAAATAGCGATCAAGGGGATCGGTTGCGGAATAGTCATTGGCATAAACCCAGTTGGGTTCCAAATTAACCAGACGTTTAAGCGACCATTGGGCCACGTAGTTCGGTTCTGGCAATTTGGGGAAGGCTCGCATGGGGGCTGCATCCCCAAAATCCATCATGATATGCCCAATCCCGAAAAATCCGTCATGCTCGCTGGCTTTAAAAAAGGCCTCCTTGACTTTCAGGCGTTTGAACTCGGCTTCCAGCTCTTTAATACGCTGATCGCTTTCCTTGCCTTTGCCTTTAAAGACGATCCATTCGCGGGTTGCTTCCTTGGACACCGCTTCGACCATTTTGCGATATTCGGGGCGTTGGGCCATTATGGAGAGGCGCGGATAACCCATAAACCCCAATCCGTCGGCAATAAAGCTGTTCAGCCCCTCCAGGCATGAATTATCCAGCAATTGCATCATATCCGGCGGATCACAGGCACAAGGATATGACCCTTCACTATCCATCGCCAAAGCGGGGTTAAGCTTGATATGCGTTGGCCGATAGGGGGTGATCAGGGCTTCCAGATTGAAGGGTTTTTTATCTTCAATCACAGGTCTGACGGGTAACGGTCTGGGGGTTTCGAAGGCTGGCTTGGGATTAGCTTCGTTTAGGGGAGGTTTAGGTTTGGGTTTAAAAAAGGAAAACATGAATTATCCGTTATAGGTTTAACATCAAGTCCAAAGAAAAAGCGCCCAGAACCCGAACGCCTATAAAACGATCATCGAGAAGGGAAAGGGGTCTTCATCATTGAGCATAGGGTTAAATCCTCCTTCTTGTGCCGTAGCTTCGTATGCGGTTTAACGCGGTTTGACTAAATATCGGTGTGCGGGGTTCCATCTTGATCAATCCATCAAGGGCATAGCGTAGGGCATCGATGCAGTGGTTATTGGCGTCCTCAACCACCGGCAGGATATCTTCGGTTTGCTTGTCGACCTTGTAGGAATAGCGGCGAAACTCGCTTGCGGTATGACGGCAACGCGGATGAACGATAATCTTGTTGAAAGATTTGAGATAGGTAATACCGTCTTCAACGCTGCCATTCCATTTTTTGGCCTCGGTTATATTAAAGCCCCGCCTGGCCATATGGGATATGGTCTCGGGCCTTGCGCTATCGGCCTTGATTGGCCAGCGCCGCATGGTGGGCACCTGATTGAAAAGCAGGGTCATCTGATCGATTTCGACCTTGTGGGCGACGGCTTCGACATCCACATACAGGCATTGATCCTTGATAAAGCATCGCACAACTGCGGTGGGGTCTACGGCAAAACCCCAATCCACACCGTGGTAAAAGCGGGTGTTGGACGGGGTTTCAAAGGGTTCAAAGACCACGCGATCCTTGAAAATCACGGCATCGGAAATAACCTTGAAATGGCCTTCCCAGACATGTTCATAAGCCGAAGGATCGTGTGATAAGAGGCGTTTGCGTTCGGCTTCCAGTTCTTTGGGAAACCATGGATTGTCCTGCCAGCCTACCTTTTGGAGAATGGCAACCGAATCATTGACCAGGCTTTCTTTCAAACGCTCAATCGGGGCTTCTTCATCCAGTGGGTTCCAGGAAAACCAGATTTCAGAATTGGGCGCGCGAATGGTTGGTATAAGCAGATCAAGGCTGGGCTGGCTGATGGTTTGCGCCTCTTCAACCCAGGCGATGGTAATATTCTCGGTTGATTTAATGCCCTGAATATTACGTGCAAGTCCCATAAAGAGAAACTCGGAACCATTTACCCCTTCGATCGTGGTTTCCTTAACCCTGAAGTAAGCGCCAAGACCCATCCTATCAATCTGTTCAGCCAGAAGCTGATGCACGGATTGTCGGATTGAGTTCTGGAACTCACGACAGCAAAGAATACGGATAGGCTTTTGCAAGGCCCGAATGATTAAGGCTCTGGCAAAAGCCCATGACTTGGCCCCGCCGCGACCACCGTAATAAAGCTTGTAGCGCGAGGGCGTAAACAGATCGGCAAACGCTTCGGCAATCTGAACTTTGGGCAAAGGGGTCACAAATCTTTATTCTTTATCCTGACAGGGTTTGACAATCTCAATCACTAACGGCCCAGCACCCGACATGGAATGATCGGGGCTGGTATGTTCCAGCTTTGATTCGCTTAGTTTGGCATGCATATAAGGGGCGGCTTTATGGGCTGCATCCAGTGCCATTTCAAAATCACCCTTATCAAAGGCTTGGTGCATGATATGGGTCATGATTTCGAGGGGCGATTTCATATCCTCGGCGCTGATTTTTTCGATAACAGCCTTTGCGGATATTTTATTGGAAGAGCCTTTTTTTCTTCCGGCTCCTGTTCTTGGGCCACCGTGGGACATCACTTGATTTCTTGATAAATTTTGATTTTTAATCAAGTCCTATGGAAACTTTAACGGGATTTGAAATAGGCATAAGCCGAGGCCCAGACAACGACCAGCAGGCTTACGACAATAAATGGCCAATCAGCGACGTAAAACAATCCATAAGAAACACAGTGACCAAATCATGATAAAACGCCAATCGCTCATATCTTGTACTTCCTTCAGTAAAGTGTTAAGATCATGTAAGTTCATCTCGTGCTCTTTCACGGTTTGAATCAGAAAGCCCGCAATGTTTGCTGCATTGCGGGCTTTTGTTATTTTAGAAAACAGGCTTTGGGATTAATCAGGTCGATTTTTTGGGACATAAAAAAAGTGCAGATTTCCGTAGAAAAATGCACTTTTTAGTTTGACATATAGGTAATATTTACCTATACTATAAGGGTTAAGGCAATTAAGCCCTAACAAAATCAGAGGAGAGAAAGATGAGCCTCATCATCTTCCTCTGGTGGTTATTACAGAGAATGAAACTGGAACTTTCAATCTCTGGTGAAAAAGTAGCGATTACTATTACTTTTTCTTTAAGTAACTAACAGAGGGGCCGAGGAGAAATCCTCGGCTATCTCCTCTATAATATAGAGGATTTTTTCATGAAATACAAGATTGCTACAGGCGCACATCTGACCCAGGCCATTCATGATCTCAGCCTTAATCAAAGCAGTCTTGCCCGTATTATGCAATCATTGGGTGACAGACGTGAGCAGGATATTATTGCCCGTAATCTTCGAAATATGGTTTCAGGAAGAACTCGCGTGAATGATGAAATTATTGTGATTTTAAATATGCTTGCGACGCTGAAGGAATCGGGATTAATGCCTTCTGATCCGAAAGGAAAATCGGGCGGATCGTAAGGTAAAGGCGTGTACCAACCTGATCGCTTTCCAACAAAAAAGCCCACTGAGATAGTGAGCTTCGGACACAAAAAGAATAGAATATACTTTTTATATCAAAGACGAGACTCGTTTTCAAGTCCTAATATTTGCTTTATTGAAAAAAATCTTCCAGCCTTTCCAATATTCCTTTAATTCGGCCAGTAATTTGATGATATGAGGGCGTATTGGTGATTCTTGCGATTTCTTTAGCTCTCATATTTCTAAGAACAAGCATATTTAAAATATCTGTCTGTTTTCTGCCCAAAATTGACCATATCTCTCGTAATTTGCCTGTGGCAATCAACATTGTATGTGTTGGTTCCCAGTAGTGTCTTGATTCTCTCAAAAGATTAACCCGTGCTAGTGCATCCTGGCATGCACCAGTTGCCTGTTCACACAAGATGGCATAGGTTTGCACGGCCATACGCTGTTCATCTGTAATTACACCACGGTTCCACAATTCATCATAAGCGCATTTCCGCCTTGCCCTGGTCACGTTCTGTTTTGGGTTATCCGGCTCGGGGCCGACTTCAATGACCAGTTCACCCCGATGCCAGCGTTCGGTCAGGTTATGTTCCTTGACCAAAGCGGGAATAGTGGGGGTTTTCTTTTTGGCGTTTCTCTTTCTGGCCATTAAAACCATCCATGCGTATTGGAGGGTTGACGTCCATGCTCAAAAACAAACCAGGCATACGCTTCTGTACTGCTGAGGGGTCGGCGTTGTTCGGTGGGGATGGACATGAAGGAACCAGGCGTTATTTTTGCTCTGCCGCGCGATACCCACAAGCGGGTAAGAGGATGCGCCTCATAAAAAGCCTGTCTACCTTTCCCTTCCAGAAAGGCCAGACGGAGAAAGGCACAGACCTTAAAACGCGTCACACTGAGGGCTTTTTCAATAAAGGCTTGGGCATCTTTAAAAGGCGGGTTGCAAACGATGCTGTCCCATTGCTTTGGCCCTGAATATTCCAGAAAGTTTTGAATACGAATGTTAGGTTTCCTGCCTGTCACGTTATAAACTGCTTCATGCGGGCAGGGCCTTTTGACAATATCCATGCCTTCAAGATCCTGAACACCCGTAATGTCGCTTGGGGTTTCAGAAAAGACTTTCAGGATGTTTTGCTGACCGCAGCAAGGATCACAGAGCGTATAGCCAAAAAAGCGCTCTTTTTCAATCAGGCATTGGGTAACGGCTTCATCTTCAACATACCAATCGTTTTCTTCGCGTTTGCTCATCACTGTTTCCTAAAAAGGGATTTCGTTGTCAATGTTGCTGGAGGTAAGGATCTCGGGTGTTGACTGGACTGGTCATGATGCGACTTCCGGTTTTTCTGCGACCAGTTCTTCAAAAAAAGCGAGGTTTTGCGGGGCGTAGCGGCGTATGCCTGCCCTTAATGCGTTTAGTCTTAAAGCGGTTAACCGGTCTTGCGGGCCATTTTGGATTTGCATGACGGTGCGATAGATCTGGTCTTCGGTGTAATCTTTGGAAAAATCCTTGGCCTTACGTTCTTCTTCGGCTTCTTTGGGAAAAAGATACGCCCAGGCTTCGGGATATTTGTCGTGAAGCCAGTTTGCGCGTTGATTTTCCCGCCGGATTTGCTCATCAAACGGTGGCGGGTTGATTTCCGCCCCTTCGGTATTGTTGCCAACAGCATAATGCCGCCACTGTTTGGACTGCTTGATACGAAAGGATTTTACCAGAGCCTGTCCACTTTCGGAAAGGCGTTTGAAGCGTTGGGTTTCGTATTCGCCCTGATCGTGTCCAGTCAGGTTTCTTCTGGCGATTTCTGATTCAATCCATTCTTTAAAATCATCACCGATTTCCTTGAAAGACGGGAAAAACTCGTGACGTTTGGCGATGAAAAGCATGGAGGATTTGCAGAAATACCAGGGTTTGAACTCAGCCATCAGGGCGTTGGTCAGTGTGGCAATCCAACGTTCATCAATGCTGCGGTCTGCTTTTTTGGTCAGCATGACCAAATTATTGATCCAGCTTGCGATTTTATGCTGAACGGCTGCTTTTTCTTCCTCAGGAAGAGGTTGGGTTAATGCGTTCATGATCATTCTCCAAACGCAAGACGAAGTGTTTCCTCGTCATTTTCAAACGGGTCATAAGCCTGCGTATTGGGGGTATTCTGAGCCTGGCCTGCACGTTGATGGAGATGAATGATTTTCCCCATTTCATCCAGTTTTTGACCAATACGCTCCCGATTGCTCATAGGGGGCGTGTAAGAGTTTCGTCCCTGACTGAACTCAACTGCCCGCAAACACCAGTTTTGCCAGCTTTTTTTCCAACTGACCTTGCGTGCCTTAGCACCGGTTGCTTCACCCGTCCAGTGATTGAAAAACTTCAAAGCGGTTATTTGCGGATTAAGCCCCAGCTTGATTGCATAGTCGCGATCTTCTGCATCGGGTTGCCAATCCTTGGGCAAAAGTGTTCCCCTGGGATCGGATTTTGGTTTTTTGGTTTTGCCAGGGGCAGGGTCGGGAGGTATGGTGTCTTCGGCAGAAGAAAAATCTTTTTTCTTTAATCTTTCTTTTTTCTCTTCTTCTATATCTGTATCTGTATCTGTATCTGTATATAGAGGGTTTTGCGTTTTTTGTCGGTTTTCTGGGATTTTCTTCTGCAAACTTGTAGCAGAGTTGCATCCAGTTTGCTGCGTGTTTGCATCCACTTTGCTGCGATCTTGCGGCGCACTGGTATCCTTATTACAATTTTTCTTTAAGCGTGCCTCAATTTCACGCACCATACGACGCGAATAAAGAACGCCGTTTTCATCTACAGAACAGACCTTGTTTGCAATAAGAACAGCAAGCTTCTTTTCAATGGATCGTCGATCAAAGCCGGTACGTTTGGCAATCTGCAAAGTCGTCATGGGTTTGCCATTGATCTGCAAAAAGCCAGGTCTTTCACTTTGGAACATCAGTCTAAGCAGATTGATCCAAAGCCCCTGACTGGCCATATCACAATCCTGGAGCGCTGCGTCATTTCCCCAGTCATTCCAATAAAACTTGCTCCAATTGTAACGTTGCGCTACAGTTTCCATAGCTTTTACTTTCAAAAGGCTCGTGCGAGGGGCCGAAGTTTTGGTAGGCCTAAGCCCCTCACAACGAAACTGGGTTAACTGTTAAGGTGCTGCCTTAAAGAAGGATGCACCGACATATTTATTGTAAATTCTGTTGTTTTGCCTTGAGGATCGCTTGTAATCGATCCGCTTTGTTTGCCAGGATAATGGCGATCGATTTAAGTTTTAGTGCGACATTGATGCATAATCTTCCTCCGATGACGTACAGCCTGCATTTAAACATTAGCCAGAGCATTCAGGAAAATCCTTGTCGAAGTTTTCAAGTTCTTGCCGGAAAAGCATCTGCTGATGCTCGGCATTCTTCATCGCCCTGATGATATGTTTCTGGTAAGAACGTCTTAAATTTATAAAAATATGGGCGGGAATGGTGCGCCATTCCTGATAATAAAGGCGCTTGATCTGACCTGCTGGAATGGATGTTTGCAAAGACACATCGCGCAAAGCCCCTTTAACGGACTTGCCTGGATAAGCCTCCACCATGACTTTCACCATTTCCTGAGCATCCTTTGCGACTTTATCAGCATCCATATTAAATTCTCTCCTCACGGAAGGATTTTCTCTCTGCACGGAATTTTCTCCCCTTATGATGGTTTCCGTGGAGGGGAGAGGAGTTGTGCAGAGAGCGGGCGGAGAACAGGGCGGCCTTGATCTGTATCGTGGTTGAAATAGTCCTAAGAGTTTGCCCACGTTCTCCCCCTTCCTTCACCAAGGCGAAAGAAAGGGCAGAATATGAGAAAGGAAAAGCATTGGCACTCATCATTGCAGACAGCCTTGCCATAAGGTCACCCCTTGCCGGCATTCAGGGCAAAGGCGCAAAAAACGGGTTTCAGCCATAAAGGGGCGATGACAACGCAGGCATTGACGCTTGACCAGGCTATCAAGAGAGACGCTATAGCGTTTTCTACCGCTATTTCCTCCTTTGCGATATTGATAGCGTAAGCGGGCTTTTTGATATCGTGGCCAAAGACCAATCCTCTCAATGCGTCGGCAAATGCTGTTTTCTGAAATACCAAACTGGCGAGCCATCGCTCGTTGCGACTTTCCCGCATCAATCAGATCAGGAAGCAGGTGATCAATCTCAGTCCAGTTGATGGCGGGCATGACCATTATCCCCCCATAACCGGATTTGAGGGGTGCGCAACCATGAATTGCGAATCACCCCCCACTTTGTCACAATGTTCTTCTCCCGAAACAACAAAGGACAAACTCGTATGAAAAATTTGATCGATGATGATCTGATTCTTGAAATTTTGAATATTTTTGCTGAAGAAATCGACAATACGGCGTTTGATGTTTTTGAAAGAATTGAACATACTGAAATAAACAAGCGACATTTCATTTATTTGGTAGATCATGGCTTTGTAAAGAATGCCCTTGGTGGTCTTCCCTAGAGGATAGATAGGGAAGGAAAGTTTTATACTGCTGCCCCGATGACACTCACCAAAGAAGGAATTGATTTTCTTTTGGAAAATGGTGGCCTTACTGCCAAAAAGAATACAATTACCGTTCGCTTTGAAGTGGATACGATCAAACAGCTTATTGAAGCCAAGATCGAGGCAAGCAATATTTCTGAAAAGGAAAAGAACTCGCTTAAAGCCCATCTCAAATCCCTTCCAAAGAAAATTCTAGAAGGTGAAATGCTTTCTTTGCTACAGATGGGTCTCCATCAAATTCCGATTCACGACATAATGTTATGGCTTCCCAAACTGTAACCCAATTTTGAACGGTAATAAGCTTGAAATGAGCCAGGTAATTTTCACCAATAAACAATCTTGCCCAGAAGTCATTCATGCTTTGGAGAGGAAAATCTCTTGAACACTTAATAGAAACACGCAATACCGAACCAGTATTGGGGGCCGTCTCAAAACCAGGCGTGTTGTTGTTCACATCAAACCATAACCGCCGATAATTTATACACCGGACAAAGCATTTTCCTTGTGTTTCATCACTCATCGCTCTTCCTTTCCAAATATGTCCGGACGGAGTTCTTCACGCGGAATGCCCGTCAGTTTTTCAAGCGTTATGACGTGGATAGCGGGAACCCGTTTCCAGTAATAAATCGTCTGATGATTTCGTTGGATGGCTCTAGCAACAACAGAAATACCACCTGCATTTTTGATGATTTCTTTTATCGTCCTCATGCAGCTAATGTAAGTATGACTTACTTAATTTGTCAATACCTAATGTAAGCTAAACAATCCCATCATTATAAAAATTAATGCATTATTTTTGTATGGAAACACTTGGTCAGAAAATTAAAAAGTTACGCAAAGAAAAGAACCTAACACAGGCAGAAGTTGCTGAGGCATTAGGAGTGTCCCGTCCCTTTCTTACAGGGATTGAGAGGGGTAGAGAATATCCTGGAAGGGAAACACTTATGGCTACTGCTATTTTCTTCAATGTTTCTTTAGATTGGCTTACAAGTGATAAGGAAACCGATTCTCCGGCTCAAGCCTTAGACGAAAAAGAGGCTCTTTTGCTCTATGCATACCGTCATATGAAAGCGGAAAAGGCAGAAATGTTTCTTAATTTGATGCTTGAATCTGTAGATAAGAAAGTTTCTTCTGAATAATTCTAAGTAGAAGGGTATAAGTGGTAATGATTTATAGAGAATTACTATATATTAGTAATATACTCTTCTACTTGATTCAAGGACGCTCGTTATAAATAAAATTATGGTAGAAACTATAGGCGAAAAAATTAGAAAATTAAGGCGGCAGAAAAACCTTAAACAGGCAGATTTTGTTGCATCTTTAGATGTTGATAGATCGTATTTATCACAAATAGAAAATAACAAGAAAATACCAGGCAGGGAGTTACTTATTAAAATGTCCAAAGAACTTAATGTATCCCTTGATTGGCTGACTTCTGAACAAGATCATAAAGAGCTAGCAAAAGCCCAAAATGAAGATGAGGCAATGCTGCTATATGCTTATAGAAATTTACCAGAAGATGAAGCTCAAACCATCTTAAAACTTCTTCTGCAAAGAACGCAGAAGGAAAATAAAAAAAATAATGTGATTTTATTTAAAGTTAAATAAGGGGAGAGTTTTATGACAGAAGAACATGACGAAAATAGTCAGTCCGAAAATCAAGAGCAAAACCCTTCTCTTAATCGGGATACTATTTAAGGTGTGAATCGGTATTATAAGTTGTATAATATATCTAAGGGTTAAATTTCTTTGATTACATATATACCTAAAAGGAAGAAGAGATGCAGGGACCTTACACACCGCTGGCCTTTGCAAATCAGTTTATAATAAAATCTGGTAATGAAGGCCTTCATCATATGAAGCTTCAAAAACTTTGTTTTTTTGCGTATGGTTGGTGGTTGGCATGGCATGACAAGCCTATTATGACCGAAGGTCCTGAAGTTTGGAGATATGGTCCTGTCTTCAATTCTTTATATAATTCACTTACCAATTATGGTCGTGACAGAGTTTTACAAACCCAAAAGAGCAACCCTTTTGAAAATCCGCCATCAATTAGCGAAAAAGATGAAAACACTCAAAATCTAGTCAATTGGATATGGCAACGTTACGGTAAATTGTCGGGTTTTGAGTTGTCTGCGATGACTCATGAAAAAGGTACGCCTTGGCAAATAGAGGCAGAGCGTAACAATTATATTGTTCCAATTCATCATAGAATACCAGATGATATTATTAAAAATTATTTCCGATTAGAAGCTAAAAAGCTTGATCCTGGTTTTGTATAAGATTGTTAATAATGCAGCGTCGGGATTTAAATATCGAAAATGATGATAGTCAAGTAATAGAAGTTGACAAAAATTCTACACCAGAAGTAGAAGCAGAAGAAACTTTCACTGATTGGAAAGAGAAAAAGCAGCAACTTAAAAATAAGCATCGTCAACAAAATCAAGATGAGCGAATTAAGTATTCAAAATGTGCATTCAGACTAAGTTGGATTTGGATGGGGATTTTGGCGGTGTTTATTCTTGCTCAGTTCTGTTTTCACAAAGGTCTAACGCAATCGGAATTTATAACTTTGCTTACTACAACCACGGCTTCTATATTTGGGAATTGGTATTTGGTTGGGAAATATCTTTTTAATATGGAGAAAAGAGATCAACCATTTTTTGCAAAATTTCGAAAACATTCAGATTAATAGAAAATAATATTTATTTATTTTCTTAAGTAAGCAAAATCGAAGACATTATCCTCAATTAAAATATATTGAATTGTTAATTATTCCTTATAATACATTAGCTTATTCCAATTGGTAAATAAAATGTAAGAATGACGAACATTTATCTATTGACATAAATGTAAGATAAACTTACAATAAACCTCATACACAACGTATGAGGTTTTTTATGATGAATATCATACCATTTAATTTCAACGGTTCAGACGTAAGGGTTATCAGCCAGAATAATGAACCGTGGTTTGTGCTGAAAGATGTATGTAAAATCTTGGAGTTGGAAAACTCGAGAAACGTTACATCTCGACTTGATGATGATGAAAAAAGTACCGTCCGTATTATGGACGGTACCGATGGAAACCCTAATAAAACCATTATCAACGAATCTGGTCTTTACAGTCTGATCCTTCGCAGTCGCAAACCCGAAGCCAAACGTTTCAAGAAATGTGTAACTTCGGAAGTGCTTCCCTCCATCAAAAAACCCGTTGGGGCAGGGATATGACCGAGGCCACATCCCTTACATATTTACAATGATAAAGAGCAGTGATTTATTATTCGTATGACACGAAATAAAAATCAATTATTATTTTACGGTTGATACGAATTAAAAGTTCGGAAGATGTTGTTATATGATCTTATGAAGATCGGTGAGAGCCTGAGGGCATTCAGAAAAAGCAGACAGTTGGGTCAAGCGGATATCGCTGCCATAGCTGATGCGGCAATATCAACGATTAGTGAATGGGAAAAAGGTAAGTATAATCCAGAGTTAAGCAAGCTTATCAAGATTGCTCAACACTTTAATGTTCCCCTCGACACACTTGTATTCTTCAATCAGGAATCGAAAGACAAACCGACAAAAGAAGAGTCTGAGCTTCTGAAAAAATATCGGAATGCCCCCAAGCATCTTCAGGATTCAATTAGGTTGATCCTTAAATAAGTTTTTAATTTCGGTTAATACGTAAAATAATTTTTGACTATAACTTCGTATCATACGTAATATCATTCTATCGAAATAATTACGGAGTTCCTCCTATGAACACCCAACCCCTTAAAGAGCAGGCCGCCTGGCTAACGCATATGGCAAAGAATGATGACAAGCAGTTGACCATTCGCCAGCTTGCCGTTCTTATTCAACTTTATGTTCTCAATCAACAGGGCAGCGTCAGGGATTTTGCGGCTGCATTAAATCTTTCCAAACCAGCCGTAACCCGTGCTTTGGACAGGCTCGAAGAAATTGACCTGTTAAGACGAAATACCAGCAAAGACGACCGCCGCTTAATTGAGTTAACCAAAACACGGAAAGGAAAAATATTCTTCAAACGTCTGGAACAGGGTTTGTACCATGTATGAAGTATGCGACCCGCCGGATTGGTATTTTCCAGAGCCTACGATCTTTGGGGATGATGTGGATACGTGGCGGGATATTGATCAGGAAATTCAGCAACAGCTTTTGCAGTCAGAAGCATCAAAACGCTTTATTGACCGGTTTGAAGAACTGATTGCGTCTGAGGATGCCAATCACTTTTTTAAATCTTGTTATGGTATTTTAAAACACATTGATGAGGCGAAGGCTTACACCTCGTATCTGGATAGGTATCTCGGAGAAGTATCGGATCATATCTGGAATTTTCTGGCCGTTTACGATCGCAACGACCATTGGTCACCCAGCAATCTGAACTGCAACCTGATCGATAGCCAGATTACAGAAGAAATGCTTTACGGAGCTATTGAGGATGCCAATCGCGATGCAGCAAGCCCCGACAATATCGATTCCTATGAATAAACCAAAAAGAGAATGGGAAGCAGCAACTTCTCATTCTCGATAACCAACACAACATAAGGAGGTTATGCAAAATGACTGAAAATGTAAAGATGGAAAATGTAGTTTTTGAACGCCGGCTTACTGAAATTCTTTGGAACACGCAGAATCCCCAGGAAATAATTAACGATTTGGACAAATGGATAGATGAATATCCATTATATATTAAGTTAAGACTGGAAGACAAAAGAGATCATATCCAGTATTTGTTTGATATTGACCAAATAGAAGCGGCGAAAAAGAAAGCAGAAAAGCTTTTGAGGTGGATGAATACTTTTTCATCATCGCATCATTTTTCATATTTCAAGAAAGATGCGGCATAATGGAAATTCCTATTCACAGTGAAGCCGAATGGCATGCAATACGTCAATCCCATGTTGGAGCTTCAGAAGTAGCTGCCCTGTTTAACGTGCAACCCGATTACATGCATGGATTGTATGGTCTTTGGAGTATCAAGGCAGGGCTGGTTTCCCCACCAGAAATTGACAATGATCGTATCAAGTGGGGGATGAGGCTTGAGGCCCCAATTGCTCACGGTTGTGCAGAAGATCAGGGTTGGAAAATCCGTAAAGGTGGATATTTTGAAGATGACCTTTGCCCAGGCTTGGGTGCATCGCCTGATTATATTGTTCTTCCGCCGGTAGAAGGAAAGCAAGGCCCAGGTGTGATG
Source organism: uncultured Commensalibacter sp. (assembly GCA_945266285.1). Lineage (GTDB taxonomy): Bacteria > Pseudomonadota > Alphaproteobacteria > Acetobacterales > Acetobacteraceae > Commensalibacter. The sequence continues at coordinate 63,352 of CALYOP010000005.1, read as the reverse complement.
GAAATAAAAAATGTTGATGCCATGATTCATCATTCGAAATGGGCAAATGGACATCCTCCTTTACACATTATCCTACAACTTCAACAACAACTTGCTGCAACAGGATATCAATGGGGTGTGATTTGTGAACTTGTCGGTGGGAACACCCTTTTACTCTATCACTATGATGCGCATCAAAAGCTTATTCAAAAAATACGACAGAAAATAAATGCTTTTTGGCAATCAGTTCACGATAAAAAACCACCACCAATGGATGATTCTCCCCTGAATGGGGAAATCCTTAAAACGATTTACAGTCCAAGTTCTCGTGAAATTGTCGATTTTTCATCAGACAATGAATTGCCTGGGCTATGCCAATCTTACAAAGAAACGAATGAAAAAATCAAACAGCTAAAAAAAGAAAGTAACCAGTTAAAAAACAGCATTATGGACAAAATGGGCAATAACCAATGCGCTGTTACAAATGGTTATGTGATTTCCATAAGTATTCAACAAGAAAAGCCGGATCGCGTCGCGATGCCTGGTGAAGTGATTAAAGGGCGTTCTGAAGTCCGCAAGGTTTTAATTAAAGAGGTTTGACTATGAATAACGCTGTAATGCAAAGAAATTGGTCAGCAATTGAAAGTTTTCGTCAAGAATTAAGCAGAATGAATAATGAGATCATGAGCGCTTTGCCTTCTCATATTCCTGTACAACATTTTTGCCGTGTGTTACAAACCGCTGTAAATACAACTCCAGAATTGCTGAATTGCAATCGTAAAAGCTTTTGGCAATCGGCTATTAAATGCGCAACAGATGGATTGCTTCCAGATGGAAGGGAAGCCGCTTTTGTTATTTTTGGAAATTCCGTTCAGTATATTCCTATGTATCAAGGTATTTTAAAGCGAATCAGGAATAACAACAAAAATATTTTGATAAGTTGCCATCTGATTTACGAGAATGATTACTTTGTATGGGAAGAGGGAACAAATCAGCAATTAACCCACAAACCTTTATTCCCGGGTGATAGGGGAGAAATAATAGGCGCATACGCGATTGCCCATTTTTCCGATAATGGTTCATATCAATTCGTTGTCATGAGTAAGGACGAAATCGATACTATTAAAGATGCAAGTCCTTCAGGCCGCTCCAGTAAATCACCGTGGGGAAAATGGTGGGGTGAAATGGCAAAAAAAACGGTTTTACGTCGTCTGTCCAAAATGCTTCCCATGAATGCCGATGTTATGGATCTGATCGACAAAGAGGTTAGCGAACATATAATTACAAACGAAAAAGAAATACAACAAGCAATAACTACAGAAAACCAAACGGCTCTTCCAAACGACCCCCTTGATGCATTGGCAGAAATCGACGGCGATGTCATCGAAGATCAATCCTCGATCATTGATCAGTTAAATGCTTGTAAAACTAAAGATGATTACAATCGTATTGAACCAGAGGCACAGAAAGAAATACAACGCCTCGATGGAAATGAGGATTTCGAACAGAAAGACTTACTTGTTGAAACCATGCGAAAAGTTTCCACTCGTCTTCATTCAGAAAAATGAGGATAAATAAATGAACGATCTTGTAAAGACTAATGATGATTTATCCGAGATTGTTGAGGTGCAGGAGGGGAGGGATGAGTGATACTTCGCAAAGTTTGATTGAAATGATCGACATTAAGGAAGTGTCGGTTATGGTTGGTGTATCATCCCAGACCATAAGGCGGTGGAAAAAGAAAAATATCTTTCCTGCACCTCATGAATATTCGCCCGTTACGTTAAGATGGTCGAAAAGCGAGGTGTTGGAATGGATAGAGCAGCATCGACCAAAGGGCAACTAATTGGCTTTTTTTCTGAGGCCTGTCACCAGATAGGAGACAGGCTTCAAGTCTTGGGTGATGATCTTTTCCCATTCTTTGGCCAGCACTTTGCGCCGCTCGAAATGGGTGGTTCGGTTATAGGCCCCTTCGACCTGATCTTTGGGCGCATGGGCTAAGGCCAGGTCAATAACATGACGATCCTGCGGAAACTGTTCATTCATAATGCTGGAAAACATGGCTCTGAACCCGTGGGGGACATGCACTTTGTGATAGCCAGCCCGATTGAGCAAATAACCCAATGCGTTTTCACTCATGGGTTTGGCCAAGGCGCGCGTATTGGGAAAAGCGTAAGGGAAATTGCCGCTAAAGGCCTGAAGGATTTTTAAAACCTCCACCGCCATGGGTGAAAGTGGCACTACATGTTCCCGTTTCATTTTCATATTTTCAGAAGGAATGCGCCATACGGGATTATCGGTATCGAGATCCTCAAACTGATCCCATTTCGCAAAGCGAAGCTCGCCTGGACGCACCACCGTCAGCAACAGAAACCGCAATGCCAGTTTGGTAATCGGGTGAGCGGGTTCTTCATCAACCCGTTTGAGCATCTCATGAGCTGCCTTCAGCTCAATAATCGCAGGTTGACGGCTGCGTTTTACCGGAAGCAGGGCAGGGGCAATAATCGCCGCCGGATTGTTTTCACAAAGGCCGTTTGCAATTCCAAATACAAAAATATCACTCATGCGCTGGCGTATCCGGTGCGCCGTCTCAATCGCCCCGCGCGCTTCAATCATTTTTAAAGCGTTTAAAACCATAGGTGCCGTTATTTCATTGAGGGGCTTAGAGCCAAGTGCAGGAAAAATATCTTTTTCCAAACTATGCAACACATCTTTTGCGTGGTGAGGCGTCCATAACGACGAGCGGCTTTTATGCCAGTTCCTTGCAACGGTTTCAAAGTTGTTTTGGTGGAGGCTTTCTGAAGGCTCTGCAATCCTTTTTTTCTCAACAACCGGATTATGCCCTGCCTTGACAAGTTTTTTTACCTGATCGCGCTCTATTCTCGCTTCTGCCAAACTCATGTCAGGGTAAGAACCAATAGCAACCTGCGATTCCTTGTCATTGAGAACGAACCGCACATACCAGTTTTTACTTCCTGTTATGGAAACGTGAATATAAAGCCCCTTACTATCGGTCAGGCGATAGGGTTTATTCTGTTTTTTGGCCGAGCGAATCTTTGAATCCGTTAACATCCATTTTACCCGTTTTTCAAATAGCCTTTACCCGTTTTTTACCCAACTTTTTTGTCTAAGCATGGTAAAAGTTGTATAGGTCTGTATAGGCAGACTATTCGAAAAGCCGAAGAAATCAACGGTTTTGTATATGTTTGATTATCGCTGTATAGGGAATATGGCGGAGAAGGTGGGATTCGAACCCACGGTACGCTATTCACGCACGGCGGTTTTCAAGACCGCTGCCTTAAACCACTCGGCCACCTCTCCTGAACGAGCTTCTTTTGCCTTATTTTATAAAGTTTGGCAAGATAAACTTTCATGAATCAGAATTATTTTCTGAAATTTCTTTATCGCGTTGTACTGAAAAATAGCGAGCAAGGAGCGTTATGATAAAAAGTTGGATTTGATGATAGATCATTAGGGGAAGAACAATAACGCCAACCATAGCGGTTGGAAACAATACATTCGCGATGGGCACACCCGATGCCAGCGTCTTTTTAGATCCACAGAAAATGATAGCAATACGATCTGCCAAAGTGAAACCCAAAGCTTTGCTTAATAGGCTGGAAAATATCAAAATGATCATCAATAAAACAACATCAATAATGATAACCCACATCATTTGAGAGATATCCAAACGATGCCATAAACCCATGGTTACCGCTTGGCTAAAGGCACTATAAACAACAATTAAAATCGACCCACGATCACTTAAGGATAAAAGACTTCTATTGCGTCGTGCCCAATCGCCAATCCATGGTTGCAAGAGTTGTCCTGCAATAAAGGGTAAAAGCAGTTGATAAACAATATCAATTGAATTACCCATATGGATTGATCCATGATGACTAAAGATTAAGCTGGTCAGGGCTGGGGTAATAAAAACACCTAATAGATTGGACGCTGTAGCTGAACAAATAGCAGCAGGAACATTTCCTTTGGCAATAGAAGTGAAAGCAATGGAAGATTGTACTGTTGAAGGAAGACAGCACAGAAAAATCACCCCATTCCATAAACCTGGTAGTAATAAATTAGGAAAAATTTTGTGCAAAAATAGCCCAATAATAGGGAAAAAGGCAAAAGTGCAGCAAAAAATAGTAAGATGTAAACGCCAATTAATTAATCCCTCAAGCATTGCCTGACGCGAAAGACGTGCACCTTGTAGAAAAAACATAATGGCAATGGCGATTATGGCAAGATTTTCAAAAAAGGGTACACCCGATCCATAACAAGGGAAAAATGTTGCCAATAATACGGTGGTAATTAACGAAATTAAAAAGGGATCAATTAATTTAAGCATTATTCGAAGTCTATCTATTAAAAGTTCTATCAGGCAATGTGTTGTGATTGTTTTAAAAAAATTTACTTTTTCAAAACGTTTTCTTGTAACATAGCTTTATCAATCAACCTCAATTTTCTTTTGATAAAAATGAACAAAAATAAATTATTTTCTACCTTGTTTGGAATGGCACTTCTTTCAATAGGGTCTATAGCACCTACGGCGCATGCTCAACAAAGTTGGTCATCGCTTTGTACCTCTATGACTGCCGATTCTGTAAATAAACAGAAAGATTTATTTGAAGCGCGTAATTATATCTTGCGTCCTTCAGATTCCCCATCGACATCATTTCAAGCAAAGACCGTCAAAGCAAAGAATCAAAGCCTCAATTTGTCAGCGGATCAATTTCAAAGAATCACAGATATTACAGCTTCTGGTTTTTTGGCTATTTTTGCAAATCATCATATGCAGGGATGTAGCAAAAATTATTATACGACGGAACTTTCACCGCTGATTACGGATTTGCTACAAGGTAAGGGATATCAATTTAATTGGCAGAATATCACGATCATTCATCAAAATATGCGTGCACACGCAGATTCGATCAATGCGAAAATTGAAGGGAAGGGCGAAAATGTCCGAATTATTTTAACCTTTAATGGATTAAGAATAAATAATTCAAAAACGCCAAGTATTTTAAATCCAGATACAGGAACTTTGGATTTTTCGGTTCCCACAAAAGCTTACCCGTTAATATTAGCTTTTCTGAATAAACCTTCGCAACAAGCCGATATTCCGATTACATTAAATAATCTAACGGCACAAAATCCTGAAACTTCAATCAAGGCATCAGGCACCGGGTTGCTCAATGATCGATTACAAGCGGTTGCAGTAGATGGACATCTAGCAATTTATAACTTGCAACGCATAATAGAAGTTACCCAAAATGCTAATTTACGTAAAGTTAGCACCGCATTAATTCTTGCCAGATTTGCAGGTCGTGGAAATGCAGAAGGTAATATGGAATGGAACGTTATTTGGCATGGTAGTTTGCTCAAAGTAAATAACGTTCCAATTCCTATTTGGTAATATTCTTTCTGTTAAATTATAACAGAAATATTAACAGCACCGAAATCCACCTTTACCGCCGTAACGTACGTCTTGGCGGTCACGGAAAAATTCTTTGTAATCCATGATTGGCTGGTCTGGATGGTTGGTTTTCATATGATTAACGTAAGTTTCATAATCAGGGATGCCAACCATTAGACGTGCTCCTTGGCATATACATTTTCCGAATTTGTTTAAACTGTTAAACATTTCGAATGTGCTCCAGGAAAATTAATGGACGGATTTCGTTTCTACTTTTTCTAGTGGCATAGGAACAAAGGGCATTTCTTTATCGGTTCTTTTAGGATTACGATAAGCAGCAATACCAACTTTGATACCAAAAAGCAGTAGACTATAAACAACCAGTAAAAACAAGACGGTCAACACGGCATTTGTGTAGTTATTAACGACGATATGACTTTTATCTTGAATTTCTTTTTCAACTTTCAATGCTGATGCAATATCAGGATTATTTTCATCCAAAGTTTTTTGGGATTTTCTGATTTCACTAAGCATATCTAGTTGCGTTTTATGTTCAACCATTAAATTGGCAGAAGCTTGACTGGTCATTTTTGCAGTTTTTACAAAATTAGGCAGATTGATCATATTTGCACTGGTTGTAACGATCAAAAGCCAACAAGCAGGCAGCGCTGTAACCCAGATAAAACGATGCCGTTTCATTTTAATCAAAACTACAGTCGCTAATATTAATGCAACTGCGGCAAGCATCTGATTAGAGATACCGAATAATGGCCATAGGCTTTTAACACCACCCAAAGGATCAACGACCCCTTGATAGAGTAAATAACCCCATAAGCTAACGCATCCAGCAGTTCCAACTAAACTTGCAAAAATAGAATTGGTATTTTTTAGAGGCGGAATAAAGTTACCCAATAAGTCCTGTAACATAAACCGACCGGAACGTGTTCCTGCATCTAAAGCGGTTAAAATGAATAAAGCTTCAAATAGAATTGCAAAATGATACCAAAATCCTAAAAGATCAGCATTCGGCATAAGGCTATTGAAAACATAAGCAATACTGACGGCTAAAGTCGGCGCACCACCAGCGCGATCTAGGATTGAAGTTTCGCCGATATCACGTGCTATTTTCAAAATGTCATCGGGTTTAATTACAAATCCCCATGAACTAATTTTTTCTGCTGCTTCTACGGTTACTTGATGAAGTGAAGCCAAAATAGCTTGTTTTTCAGGAGATGCAAGCTGACCGAGATCAGGCATGTGTAATCCCAAAGTAGAAGGTGGCGTATTCATTGAAAAATAAATACCCGGATCAAGAATAGAAGCCGCAATCAAAGCCATAATTGCAACAAAGGATTCCATTACCATTGCACCATAACCAATAAAACGAGCATCTGGTTCATTGGGCAATAATTTAGGTGTTGTTCCAGAAGAAATCAAAGCGTGAAATCCAGATACGGATCCACATGCGATAGTAATAAACAGAAATGGAAAAATAGCACCAGACCAGACCGGACCACCACCATAAATAAATTGCGTTAAAGCTGGCATTTTTAATTCTGGACGCAAGATAAAAATACCAATGGCTAATCCCACAATTACCCCGATTTTTAAAAAGGTAGCGAGATAGTCACGCGGTGCAAGTATTAACCAAACTGGAAGCATTGCTGATACAAATGCATAACCAATCAACATAAAGGTAATTGTTGTTGCGTTTAAGCTTAATATACCGCCCCAATATGAGTTTTTTGCGATGACACCGCCAAACCATATAGCGGATACAAGAAGGATAATACCAATAATAGCAACTTCTCCGACCTTTCCGGGTCGTAAAAATCGCATGTAAACGCCCATTATCAAAGCAATAGGAATGGTAGAGAATACGGTAAATACTCCCCATGGGCTACCGGATAATGCTTTTACGATGATCAAGGCCAGAACAGCAAGGATAATGATCATGATCAGGAAACAGCCAAACAGTCCAATAGAACCTGCAACCGGTCCCATTTCCTGTTTAATCATTTCACCTAATGAACTACCATTGCGTCGGGTTGATAAAAATAGAACCATAAAATCTTGTACGGCACCGGCAAGGATAACACCAAACAAGATCCATAAGGTTCCAGGAAGATAACCCATTTGTGCGGCCAAAATCGGACCAACCAAGGGACCTGCACCTGCGATTGCTGCGAAATGATGCCCGAATAAAACATATTTGTTGGTAGGGACGAAATTTAAACCATCATTATTAATAATAGCAGGAGTTGCACGGTTTGGATCAAGTTGCATAACCGTTTTAGCAATATATAAACTGTAAAAACGGTAGCCAATCATATAAACACTAAGCGCAGCTATCATCACCCACAAGGAATTGATAACTTCTCCACGTCTTAATGCGATAACACCAAGACAAAATGCGCCGAGAATGGCTACGACAGCCCATAAAAATTGTTGAATAAATTTACTACTTTTCATGGTGTCTCAATTCAAAAAAACATTAAATAGCGTTAAATATTTGAAATCACTTATAATAACGTTCATATTTTATATATGCGCTATAATCATTTATTTATGACATAAACGATGATGTGTTAAAAATGTCTAAATTGGAAAATTAGTGTCTTTTTTTAGAATTAGTGCAAAAAAGCTACAAAATTTTATTGCATTTTTTTAATTATATAGTAGAACGTTTAAGTTTTTTTGTCATTTTGATGGATGGGTAAATTTAAAACTATTCAAAATAAAAATTACCAAATAAAAATAATTAATTAGACATAAAAAAGTAATATTTACTGATTTTCATCATATCATAAACAAAAAAAGCTCTGAAAATTATATCATTTTCAAAATAATATTTATAATTATTGCATATTTTTATTCATGATGGAAATATTAATTCTAAAATATATTTAGAATTATTTAACAAAAAAGATAAATTTCTGTTGCTATAATCATAAACATATTTTTTGAGGGTAGCTCTGTTTCTATAGGTTTATTGAATTTGTTTTATAAGTAACGTAAAAAATAGTATATTATAAAAAATAACAAAAATATTAATATAATAATATTTATCCGTATAAATAGCGTAATTTTTTATAAAATCTATATAATAATCAAATTTATTCGTAGTTTTTAAAGAATATAAATTCTTGTATTAAGATAAAGAATATTAATCATATTCGAATATATCCTGTTCAATAAAAAATATCGTAGTGAAATTGTCGATTATTTATCGTGTCCGGCATGGGCTGGAAATTTTCCAGGTTTGGGTTCGTAGCGAAGCGCTTTGGTTGATCGTGCTTGCGGCACTAATTGGCGCCATTGCAGCTTTAGTCGTGCAATTGATGAATTTTTGCAGTCTATCGTTACATAAAATCCTGTTTAACCTTGATACCGAAGGACGCCTTTCCAGTTTAAACTGGATTGATCCTTGGCATTGTATTCTTATTCCAGCATTGGGCGGAATTATATTGGCATTTAGCCGAGTTTTACAAAAACGTTATGCTTGGTTTAGTAATAAACCCGTTGATGCTGTGGAGGCTAATGCCTTACATGGTGGAAAAATGTCTATCAAAGACAGCTTATATGTCGTATGGCAAACCTTATGTTCGAATGGCTTTGGTATTTCTTTGGGGTTGGAAGCTGCTTATACCCAATTAAGTGCAGCCTTTGGTTCTTATATTGGAACAGGACTAAGAGTCAGACGATCCGATATGCGTATTTTGGTCGGTTGTTGTGCTGCAGGAGCAATTTCCGCCGCATTTAATTCACCGCTTGGTGGGGCTTTTTATGCTTTTGAAACAATTATTGCATCTTATAATTTAATCAATCTTCCGCCTGTTCTGGTTGCTTCAATAAGTGCTGTGACCGTAATACGATTAATGGGAGATGCACCGCCGGTTATATTGGTTGCGCCTACATTAGCGCATTTACCTGATTATGGTTATGTTATTGCTTTTGCACTGATTTGCAGCTTGATTGGAATAGGGGTGATGATCCTTTCAACGCAAACCGAAAAATTTTTTGCATATATCAAGGTTCCAAAATTTTTCAGACCCGCAATTGGCGGTCTTATTGTAGGTAGTATGGCGATAGATACCCCATCCATTATGGGTTCTGGTCATGGGACTTTGTGGATGGGACTTGCGGGAAATATATCGTTTGAATTAGCCTGTTTCATTCTTGTGTTTAAAGCTTTGGCATCATCCATTTCATTAGGGGCTGGATTTCGAGGCGGATTATTTTTTGCTTCAATGTTATTAGGTGCGGTTGCGGGTATCGTTTTTGGTAATCTTTTAATCTTTATGGGAATTCATAGCCTCACGCCGTTGGTTTACGCATTGATTGGGACAGCGGTTATGGCTGTAACGATTATCGGTGGTCCTTTGACAATGTTATTTATTGCTTTGGATATGACCGATGGTTATGGGTCGTTGAATCTCGTTTTACTGGCAGTGGTTGCTTCGGCTGTTACCGTAAAGAAAATATTTGGTTATTCTTTTGCGACCTGGCGTTTTCACTTAAGTGGAGAAAATATTCAATCGGCATTGGATATTAGTTGGATCAGAAATCTTACAGTAGGTTGTATGATGAATGAGCCATTAAAAACCATGCATATAAAAACCACGCTACAACAAGCACGTGCTGATTTTCCAATTGGGCAGGTTTATCATGTCGTATTAAACGATAATGACAATCAGTATTGTGGTATGGTTTCTGCAGAAAATTTATTTAAACAGCACAGTGACTTAGATGCTCCCTTACAATCAATTGCCCAATATCAGGATTGTGCTTTGCTTCCTTCTATGAATGTAAAAGAAGCATTGGATCAAATGGAAAAGACCAACGCGAATGAATTGGCTGTAATTCATGACTGGGATAAACGTTATATAATTGGTATTCTTTCAAAAGATTATGCTTTGATGCGCTATAACGTTTGTTTGGAACGAGATCGGCAGGAACTTGCCGGAGAACGTTCGCGATTACGTTTGGGAAGAAAGCAATAATTTACAATAAGGTTGTAAATTATTTCCGCTTTTAGGGATGGAAAGAAGAAACTTAAATATTTAAAGATTTGTTTCCAAACGCATTCTGCCAATCATGTTCAAATTGGGTTACCGCTGCATCCACAGCGGGATCTGCAATAAATTGTTCAATGATATCAACAGGTAACGTAATGCTTTTGCAACCTAACATCATGCATTCCAAGGCTTGACGTGGTGTTTTAAAACTTGCAGCTAGGATTTTCACATGTGGTGCATGTTCTGTAAGCAATTTCTGTAATTCCGCAACCATTTGTATACCATTTCCACCTTGAGCATCGACGCGATTTACGTAGGGCGCAATATAATCTGCACCCGATAATGCCGCCAAAAGCCCTTGGCCTGCACCATATACTGCAGTACCTAAGGTTGGAATATTCATTTGTTTTAATTGTTTGATTGCGACAAGTCCTTCAGCGGTTACAGGGATTTTAACGACCAAATTATCAGTATATTCATGTAAAATTTGCGCTTCTGTGATCATATCTTGCGCATTATTGGCCAGAACTTGCACAAAAAGACGAGCCTGATTGTCCATTGCATTGCGGAGAGCGCGTAAAAGAGATTTAAGTGGTAAAGGGTTCTTTCCTTGACCTTTGGCAACGATACTGGGATTTGTCGTTACCCCTGCAAGCGGTAATATACGATAGAGACGTTCTACGGCAGAAATATCAGAAGTATCTAAATAAATTTCCATATAAAGCCTCTAAGAATAATTACGATATTTTATTCGTATTAAAACAAAACGGTAGAAAGCGTTATATTGGCTTCCTACCGTTTATAATTACTATAAATAAATTGAATTAGACAGAGTAATACATGTCAAATTCAACGGGGTGAGGCGTATGTTCAAATCGGATGACTTCTTCCCATTTAATGGCAGCATAGGCATCAATCTGATCTTTGGTAAAGACATCACCAGCCAATAAGAAATCATGATCTGCTTCCAATGCGTTTAATGCTTCACGCAATGAACCGCAAACCGTTGGGATTTCTTTTAATTCTTCGGGAGGAAGATCATATAAATCTTTATCCATAGCATCACCAGGATGGATTTTATTTTTAATTCCATCAATACCGGCCATCAACATGGCTGCGAAAGCAAGATAAGGATTTGCACTAGGATCAGGGAAACGAATTTCAACCCGTTTGGCTTTGGGACTGGTTGCATAAGGAATACGACATGAAGCAGAACGATTACGTGCTGAATATGCCAATAATACAGGAGCTTCGAAACCAGGGATTAAGCGTTTGTAAGAATTGGTTGAAGGATTTGTAAAAGCATTTAATGCCTTAGCATGCTTAATAATTCCACCAATATAATACAAGGCTTGATCGGAAAGATCCGCATATCCATTACCAGCAAAAGTTGGCTTTCCTGCTTTCCAAATTGATTGGTGAACATGCATACCAGTGCCGTTATCCCCATAAACGGGCTTTGGCATGAAGGTTGCTGTTTTACCATAGGAATTCGCAACATTATGAACGCAATATTTATAAATCTGCATAAAATCAGCAGCGCGAACCATGGTAGAGAAGGTTAAACCCAATTCATGTTGAGATTGTGCGACTTCGTGATGGTGTTTTTCAATCGGTAATCCCATTTCACCCATTGTGGTAAGCATCTCAGCACGAAGGTCATTTTCATTATCAACAGGGGGTACAGGAAAGTAGCCACCTTTTACACGTGGACGATGTCCCATATTGCCTTCAGGGTAATCTTTCATACTGGCATCGGGGCCTTCGATACTATCAAGATGGAAGGTTGCATAATTTCCACCAACCCCGAATTTGACATTATCAAAGATAAAGAATTCAGCTTCAGGCCCAAAAAATGCCGTATCACCCAATCCTGTAGATTTCAGATATTGTTCAGCAAGTTTTGCGGTTGACCGTGGATCACGGTTATAGAAAACACCGGTTGCAGGATCAACAATATCGCAAATCAGAATAAGTTGTGGTTTTGCAGAAAAGGGATCCATAACCGCGGTGGTTGGATCTGGCATTAAAATCATGTCACTTTCGTTAATAGCCTTCCATCCTGCAATCGAAGAACCATCGAACATAATTCCGTCTTGGAATACATCTTCATTGATCGTGGTGACATATTGTGTTGTGTGGTGCCATTTACCCCGTGGGTCTGTAAAGCGTAAATCCACAAATTCAACAGAATTTTCTTGGATTTTCTGCATAACATCGGCAATGGCCTGATCTTTGGAAGCGGGGGTAGATGTTGATTTTTTAGTAGCCATCTAAACTTTCCTGTCTTATTAGCTTACGAAATTTTAATATCATTAATAATATATGCAAAATCTGTGCCAAATTTTTATTTTTCTAAAAATAAATGATACAGATTTCCTTCCAACCGTTTTGAAGGCCAAGGCATATCAAAGTGCTTCTAGACCGCTTTCACCCGTTCTGATACGGATTGCATTTTCAACAGGCAGAACAAAAATCTTGCCATCACCAATCCGACCAGTCCGAGCCGTTTGGATAATAATGTCAACAGCCCGTTCAACCAGTTCTGCATCACAGACCAATTCAATTTTGACCTTGGGCAAAAAGTCGACAACGTATTCAGCACCTCGGTAAAGTTCAGTATGTCCTTTTTGACGACCAAACCCTTTAACCTCGGTAACCGTGATGCCTTGAAGTCCAATTTCTTGCAAAGCTTCTTTAACTTCGTCCAGTTTAAAAGGCTTGATAATCGCTTCGATCTTTTTAATCATTCAATTAACCTCGTGAAAGCGTAAGGGAAACCCTTCCGATCAATAAGATGGTTGCTAACATATCGACTTTTGATCCGTTATTAAACGCTTTTTTAAACGCGGTTGTCTAGCAAAAGATTATATTTGAAGGAGCAAAAATAAATGCTCAAAAAATAAGCATGTTTTTTCTGAAAATGATTAAAAGATATGCATAAAAAGGTAAAAAATCCTATTATTTCAAAAGTGGTTTAAGAAATTTCCCCGTATAGCTGTTTAGCGTAGCCGCAATTTTTTCAGGTGTTCCACAAGCAATGATTTCGCCACCACCGTCACCGCCTTCGGGGCCAAGATCAATGATCCAATCGGCCGTTTTAATGACTTCCAGATTGTGCTCAATGACAATAATGGTGTTGCCTTGATCAACCAAAGCATGCAGAACTTCAAGCAATTTCCTTACATCTTCGGTATGTAGCCCTGTGGTTGGTTCGTCTAAAATATAAAGTGTGCGTCCTGTCGCACGTCGTGCCAATTCCTTTGATAATTTAATACGTTGTGCTTCACCACCGGAAAGCGTTGTTGCCTGTTGTCCCAAACGAATATAACCCAAGCCAACTTGTTGTAAAATTGTCAGGCGATCGCGAATGCGCGGCACAACAGAAAAGAAAGGTACTGCTTCATCAACGGACATATTCAATACATCCGCAATCGAATGACCATGAAATTTAATTTCTAATGTTTCTCGATTATAACGTGCACCTTTGCATGTATCACAGGTTACAAACACATCGGGTAGGAAATGCATTTCAATTTTGATAACACCGTCACCTTGGCATGCTTCGCATCGTCCACCCTTTACATTGAATGAAAAACGACCCGGTTTATAACCACGTGCACGACTTTCAGGCAATTCGGCGAACCAATCTCTGATCGGTGTAAAAAGATCCGTATAGGTTGCAGGGTTTGAACGCGGTGTTCTGCCGATTGGCGATTGATCAATGTCAATAATCTTATCCAGATGTTCGATTCCTTTAATTTTTTGATAAGGAGCCGGTACGGTATTTGATCCCATTAATTGTCGTGAGAGTGCACGATAGAGCGTATCGATAACCAGTGTCGATTTACCGCCACCAGACACACCGGTTACACAAATAAATGTTCCTAAAGGAAATTCAGCCGTTAAATTCTTTAAATTATTACCTGTGGCACCGCTTAGCGTAAGAATTTGTTTTTTATTTATTTTCCGTCTCTTTTTCGGAACTTCAATCTTCTTCCGTCCAGATAGATAATCGCCCGTTAAGCTATTTTTGTTTTCCTGTACTTGAAGCGGAGTTCCACATGCAACTACTTGACCGCCATAGATGCCTGCTTTGGGACCCATATCAATAAGATAATCCGAAGCACGGATCGTATCTTCGTCATGCTCAACAACGATAAGCGTATTGCCCAATTGTTTCAAACGATCCAACGTTCCTAAAAGTCGTTCATTATCGCGTTGATGTAATCCTATAGAAGGTTCATCCAATACATAAAGAACACCTGTCAAACCTGAACCGATTTGACTTGCAAGCCGGATACGCTGACTTTCGCCACCGGAAAGTGTTGCAGAGCCACGAGAAAGCGTTAAATAATCCAATCCTACATCATCCAGAAAACGTAGTCGTTCAATGATTTCGCGTAGAATACGACGGGCAATTTCTGCTTTTTGAGGGGGCAAATGTTCTTCAACGGTGGAAAACCATTCTAAAGCATGATGAATAGGCATATCTGAAGCTTCAGCAATCGTTTTTTCTGCAACTTTTACGCATAAAGCTTCTGGTTTTAAACGTGTACCGTGACAAGCATGACATGGATATTCAGCACGATAGCGATTAAGGTCTTCACGCGCCCAAGCATTTTCCGATTCACGATAACGCCGTTCAAGATTACCAATTACTCCGTTAAATGGTTTATTGACGGTATAATCGTGCTTTTCATCCTGATAGTGTATGGCGATGCTTTCTTGGGTGCCATGCAATATGGCGTGCCTTACATCTTCTGGTAATTCCGCCCAAGGAGTGTCCATGCTGATTTTAAAATGTTTTGCAAGACTTTTAAGCGTTTGTTGATAATAGGGAAGGGAACTGTTTTGCCATGCAGCGATTGCCCCTTTGGATAAAGAAAGTTGATCATTCGGCACAATTAAATGGGGATCAAAAAAGCTTTCTGTTCCAATGCCATCACAAACGGGGCAAGCACCTTGGGGTGCGTTAAAGGAAAATAAACGCGGTTCGATTTCTTCTAGAGTAAAACCGCTTTCTGGACAGGAATAGCGTGCGGAGAAATTGATTGTTACCGGTTCTTTTGGATCATTTTTTTTCGGTAGTTCTTCAACTTTAGCCAATCCATCCGAAAGCGATAAAGCTATTTCAAAACTATCGGCTAATCGGCTTTCAATTCCCTCTTTGATAATGATACGATCAATGACCACTTCAATAGTGTGTTTAAGTTTACGATTTAAAGCCGGAGCATCCGCAATTTCATAAAGTGTGTCGTCAATTTTGACACGTGTATAACCTTTACGCTGTAGTTCAGCCAGTTCCTTGCGATATTCACCTTTACGATCACGAATAACAGGGGATAATAATATGAGCCGTGTTCCTTCGGGAAGTTCCATAACCCGATCAACCATTTGGCTGACAGTTTGTGCTTCGATGGGTAAACCTGTGACCGGGGAATAAGGTGTACCAGCTCTTGCCCATAATAAGCGCATATAATCATGAATTTCGGTAATTGTTCCGACGGTTGAACGTGGGTTACGCGAAGTTGTTTTCTGTTCTATAGAAATAGAAGGTGACAGCCCTTCAATAGAATCGACATCGGGTTTTCCCATGAGTTCAAGGAATTGGCGTGCATATGCCGATAGACTTTCGACATAGCGTCGCTGTCCTTCTGCGTAAATGGTATCAAAAGCCAAGGAGGATTTCCCTGAACCTGAAAGTCCAGTAATGACTGTGATCTGGTTTCTGGGAATATCAACATCAATATTTTGTAGATTATGCACGCGTGCACCGCGAACACGAATAGAAGGAATAGACGGAGGAAGTGTACTATCCATGATATGACTTTATACTTGAACTTTAAGAAGAAGATATTTCTGCTAAACTAGGCCGAAAGAAAACAAAAAGATATCTTGAAGGTAAGCAAAACTCTGTTAAATACAAGATGTTTTAGGAAATAATGATAAATTATTAAAACAAACGTACAATTAGAAATGATTATGGGGGAATGTAATAATGGCAGGTAGTGTTAATAAGGTAATTTTAGTCGGTAATCTTGGTAAAGATCCAGAAGTTCGCAGCACACAAGCAGGCAGCAAGATTGTTTCTTTAACATTGGCGACAAGTGATACTTGGAATGATCGTCAAACTGGTGAACGTCGTGAACGGACGGAATGGCATCGTGTGGTTATATTTAATGAACGTTTGGCCGATGTTGCCGAAAAATATCTGCGTAAAGGACGCAAAGTCTTCATCGAAGGAATGCTTCAAACCCGCAAATGGACCGATCAACAAGGGATGGAACGTTATACTACCGAAGTTGTTATTGATCGTTTCCGTGGCGAATTGGTATTAATTGATAGCAATCGTAGTGGTAGCGGTGATGATATGAATAATTTTGACAATTATGATAATCGTTCTTTACCAGCACCATCTTCTGCAAATCGTCAAGAGACGAAAAGTGGATGGGATGCAATGCCCGGAAATAGCGATCTGGATGATGAAATACCTTTCTAGGCATCATATAACGCAAAAAGGATTTTATTTATTTTGGTTTAATATTTTATAAGCGTTGCAAGCATTGATAAATTTCTTTTCGCAACTTTTATAAAGCCAATATTTAGCCTGTTGTAAATTTTTTGGTTTTCCTTCGCCTTTTGCATAAATCATTCCCATATCATATTGCGCTACGGCCAAACCCTGTTTGGCCGCTTTCTCAAACCAGGAAATGGCTAAAGGAATGTTTTTTGTGACCTGTTGGCCGGTATAATAAAGTAAACCAAGATGGTACTGGGCCTTCGCATAGTTTTGCAATGCGGCTTTTTCAAATAAAGCAACCGATTTTCCAGAATCCTGGATTAAATAACGTTGTTCTTCATAAAGTAATCCTAACTGATATAGCGCTTCAATATTTCCGTCACGAATTGCTTTTTCATACCAATTTATCGATTTGGTGTAATTCAGAACGCCGTTTTGTTTGTTTTGATAGATTTGTGCCAGCGTCAGTTCTGATGGGTTAAAATTCTGTTTAGCGGCCTGTTCATGCCAGTTTATCGCTTTTGTAATATCTTTTGGTACACCTTGACCCTGTAAATACATCATTCCAAGATTAAATTGTGCCAATGGATCATTTTTTTGTGCTGCTTTAGAAAAATATTGCACAGCTTTGATATAATTTTGCGGAATACCTAAACCGTCACAATACATTTTGGCCAATTTATTGATGCCTTCGATATTGTCCTGATTAGATGCTTTTGCATACCACAAGGCTGCTTTCGTGTAATTTTGTGGGATACCCAAACCTTGATAATACATATCACCCAAAGCAATCTGAGCAGGGCCATAACCTCTACTGGCAGCTTTGCCATACCACAAAGCGGCTTTGGTATAATCCTTGGGAAGTTCCTTGCCATCATAATAGGCTTTTGCGAGAGCATCTTGCGCTTGTGGGTTATTGTTTAAAGCACCACTCATAATTTGTTTTAGTTGGAATGAGATTGCAAATGCTATTGATGGCTGGCAACTGATGATAATGGCGATAAAAACAAAGGTGAAAACGCGATACAAGAAGATACCTCCAATTTTATTTGCTATCATATATTGATTGATTTTTTTATGGAATGATTTAAAGCGCTTGTTTTTTGTTTTCCAATGCTTTGCTTGTTTTTTTCATATAAAAAACCTATAATTATATAGTGAATGTTGTGGTTGAAAAATATACAAAAGGTTTCTCGTTAATTAATTGATTTTCAAACATAAATTTCATTTTTGAAACTTTGTTAAACCAATAATTAGTATCTCTATAGAATACCGCAACTTCTATTTTTGTAATGTAAGTTGTCAGTCCTTAGTGATTTGTGGGTTAAACTATAATTGAAGTGATGGAACGAACTTGAACGATTTACCAGAAAATCCCTTATCTTCTTCTAACGATATTGTACCGGTAACTGTTGAAGAAGAAATGCGCTCTTCTTATTTGGCTTATGCGATGTCCGTTATCGTTAGCCGTGCATTACCTGATGTTCGTGATGGATTAAAACCCGTTCATCGTCGTATTTTATATTCAATGTATGAAAGTGGTTTTACGGCTGACAAAGCATATCGTAAATCCGCTCGTGCAGTTGGGGAGGTCATGGGTAAATATCACCCGCATGGTGACTCCTCTATTTACGACGCAATGGTTCGTATGGCCCAATCATGGTCAATGCGTGTTTGTTTGGTTGATGGTCAGGGTAATTTTGGTTCCATAGACGGAGATTCCCCCGCGGCAATGCGTTATACCGAAGCGCGGTTGGCCAAATCTGCTTCTTTTCTGTTAGAAAATATTGATCAAGATACGGTTGATTTTCAACCAAATTATGATGAAAGTGAACAAGAACCGGTCATTTTACCGGCGAGTTATCCTAATTTATTGATTAACGGTGCGTCGGGTATCGCGGTGGGGATGGCAACGAATATACCCCCGCATAATCCTCGTGAAATTATTGATGCTACCCTTGCGCTGATTGAAAATCCTGATTTGGAATTAAGTGATTTGCTTCAGATCGTTCCCGGCCCAGATTTTCCAACTGGCGGTATTATTTTAGGACGTTCTGGAATACGTAGCGCTTTTGAAACGGGTAGAGGATCAGTTCTAATCCGTGGCCGTGCTGAAATCGAAGAAATTCGTAAAGATCGTCAAGCTATTATCATTACAGAAATCCCCTATCAGGTAAATAAAGCAACCCTTCAAGAACGTATTGCCGAATTGGTGCGAAACAAACAATTGGAAGGTGTTGCTGATATTCGAGACGAAAGCGATCGTTCGGGTATGCGTGTTGTTATTGAAGTCAAACGCGATGCAACGCCTGAAGTGGTGTTAAACCAGCTTTATCGTTTTACACAGCTACAGACCTCTTTTGGCGTTAATATGTTGGCGCTAAATAATGGTAAACCTCAGTTATTGGGATTGAAAGAGGCATTATCTGCCTTCATTGCTTTCCGTGAAGAAGTCATCCTGCGCCGTTCGCGTTTTGAATTGAATAAGGATCGTGATCGGGCCCATCTTTTATTAGGTTTGGTGATCGCGGTTGCGAATATTGATGAAGTTATTGCTTTGATTCGTGCGGCCCCTGATGCAGCGACAGCACGGATGCAATTAATGGAAAAAGCATGGCCAGTGCATGATATCGCACCTTTACTCGATCTTATCCAAGATAAAGGTAATGTGCTGATTGAAGACAAAGTTCATCTTACCGAAGCACAAGCAAGAGGAATATTGGAACTGCGTTTGCAACGTTTGACCGGTCTGGAACAAGAAAAGATTCAACAAGAACTTAGTGATGTTGCTGCGCGGATCAAAGAATTGCTTGAAATCATAGCAAGTCACGTTCGGCGTATGGAAATCATGAGGGACGAATTACAACGTGTTCGTGCCGAAATGACTAGTCCTCGTATGACAGAGATTATGGACTACGAAGGTGACCAGACGGATGAAAGTTTGATTGAACCGGGACAGATGGTTGTGACCATTACCCGTGATGGTTTTATTAAACGCACACCTTTGGAAACTTTCCGTGCACAAAATCGTGGTGGACGAGGTCGTACAGGAGCAGGGAGAAGAGGTGATGATCTCATTACCCGTTCTTTTAACGCGCATACCCATCAATGGGTGTTATTCTTCTCCTCAGGGGGGAAAGCTTATCGTTGCAAAGTTTGGCATCTTCCAGAAGCTAGCCCAACGGCAAAAGGACGTGCTTTGGTTAATTTATTGCCCGATTTAGGTAGTGATGAAATCACCGCCGTATTACCATTACCTCAGGACGAAGAGTTGTGGCCCAATCTGCATTTGGTATTTGCTACAGCAAAAGGAAATGTCAGACGGAACCGGTTAAGTGATTTTGGTAATATCCGTTCTTCTGGGCTGATCGCAATGAAGCTTGAAGAAAATGATCGGCTGATTGGTGTTGCTACTTGCCGCGAAGGGCAGGATGTCTTTTTAGCGACACGAAATGGACGTTGTATTCGTTTCCAAATTACCGATGATACGTTACGTGTCTTTGCCGGTCGTGGAAGTACAGGTGTAAGAGGGATCAAATTATCCGATCAGGATGAAGTCAATTCACTTTGTATTCTGAACCATGTTGATGCCAGCGTTGCAGAACGGTCTTCTTATATACGTTATAGTAATGCCCGTCGTAGAGCAGAAAATGCAGAAGCGAATGATGATGAAAACAACAGCGAAACCGATGATAGCTTTGAAATGGAATCTGAAAATGATGGAATTGAAGAGCTAACAACCGATCGTTTAAGCACGCTACAGCAAAATGAAGAAATTTTGCTGACGGTAACGAATGGTGGTTTTGGTAAGCGTTCATCAGCCTATGAATATCGTGTCAGTGGTCGTGGTGGATTGGGTATCGCCAATATTAATCTGACGGGTAAGAATGGAAACAAAGTCGTTGCGACTTTCCCCGTTTGGGATAATACCGACGTGATGTTGGTAACCGATAAAGGGCGATTGATCCGTGTGCCTGTTCATCAAATTCGCATCACAGCGCGATCCGGAATGGGCGTTACCCTGTTTAGAATCGATCCCGGCGAAGAGGTCAGTAGTGTTTTCCCTGTTTCTGATGACGGTTCTGAAAACGATTCTGATGAACCATTGGATACCGATGATGAAATTTCATCCGTAACAGATGATGGTATTAAAGATCACGATGCCTAAAGAATCGAATTTACGAATTGGGTTATATCCAGGGACTTTTGATCCCGTTACAAATGGCCATTTGGATATTATCAAACGTGCGGTCAAATTGGTTGATCGCTTGGTCATTGGGGTTGCATTGAATCCTGGAAAACAACCTTTATTATCACTAGAAGAACGGGTGGCATGCCTACACGAAGAAATGGTTCGTCTTTTTGGCAAGCAACGTATTGATTTCGAAAGCGATGATTGTCCAATTAAGGTCGTCGGTTTTAATAATCTGTTGGTTAATTGCGTGAAGGAAAATCACGCAACGGTGTTAATCCGTGGTCTACGACAAGCAACCGATTTCAATTACGAATTTCAAATGTGTATTATGAATCAGCAATTGGCACCAGATATTGAAACGATATTCCTGGTGGCAACGGAACAGCATCGTAGTATTGCCTCCAGCCTTGTTAAAGAAGTTGCGATGTTGGGTGGTGATATATCTTCTTTTGTGCCACCATCGACCTTGAAACATTTTAAGACCTTATTGGCAAAAAAAGTTCTTTCTTAAAACAATAGGTAGGAAAAACATGAGTAATGAAACACAAGCAGAACAAAATCTGCTTCATATGGAATTAAAAAATGGTCGGGTTGTTATTAAATTACGGCCTGATCTGGCTCCTTTGGCTGCTGAACGGCTTCGTACTTTGGCAGCAAAGGGTTTTTATGACAATACGCCTTTCCATCGTGTTATCGAAGGATTTATGGCTCAGGGTGGCGATCCTAGCGGCACAGGAACGGGTGGCAGCGATTTGCCAGATCTAAAAGCAGAATTTACCCGTGAAGAAAGCTTTCGGCGTGGGATGATTGGTATGGCCAGAACCATGGATCCCAATAGTGCCAATAGTCAGTTTTTTATTATGTTTGACGATGCCCCTCATTTAAATGGGCAATATACTATCGTAGGTGAAGTGATTGAAGGTATGGATTTGGTCGATAAAATCCAGCGGGGTAGTGGTGCCAATGGAATGGTAAAAAACCCCGACCGTATTATAAAAATGACTGTAGCGCCAGCCGAAAAATAATTTTCAATTTTTTTCAGAAAATTGCCAAAAAGTATTTGACATCTGGCGTCAGAAACTTTATTTGGAAGACCTCTCCGATGCAATGGAGGGGTTCTTAAAAGAGCCGGTAGCTCAGATGGTAGAGCATTCGACTTTTAATCGAATGGTCGTGGGTTCGATTCCCACCCGGCTCACCACTTTCCCTTGATGGTAGTGGTGTAGAATAAAAAATAATCAGCTTTGTTTTTTATCATTTTTAATGCTGATTAACGTAAATTGCGCTTACTTACCGTATATATTTATCTCCTGAAAATTCTAACAAATTAAGACATAACTCCATAATTAGTAACGTATAAGGTTCAAATTATAACTTTATCGCTTAAGATTGGTAAGTTTTTCTTTTTCACAAAAAATTTAAAATAGTTAAAAATTATTTCTGATAAAAAGTAGTTACTTATTTTTTTTCAAGTGAAATTTGCTTATAAACGAAACGAAGCCTTTTTCATAACGATTATTGGTTTAGACAACTTGTCTGTTATCTAAGCTTGTGGCCGTTTGTCATGAGGCTGTCAATTTTGATCATCATTATTGAATTGATTAGAATCGCTTGATTCATTTCATTTTCTTATTGTTTTAAATAACTCTTAAGAGGAGAGTTTCATTGGAATATACCGTTGGTCATTACCTTGCTATCCGTTTAACACAACTTGGGTTAAACCACGTTTTTGCGGTTGCAGGTGATTATAACCTGTCTTTGCTGGATGAAATGGCAAAAGATAGTAATTTGGAACAGGTCTATTGCTGTAATGAGTTAAATTGTGGTTTTGCAGCAGAAGGTTATGCCCGTTCACGTATTATGGGCGCATCTGTTGTAACCTTCAGTGTCGGTGCTTTTAGCGCTTTTAATGCTGCGGGTGGTGCTTTTGCTGAAAATTTGCCAATGCTGTTGATATCGGGTGCTCCTAATAACAACGATTATGGTAGTGGTCACATTTTGCATCATACAATGGGTTATTCGGATTACCGCTATCAAATAGAAATGGCGAAACAGGTAACCTGTGTTGCTGTATCGATTGCACATGCTTCGGAAGCACCTTGTTTAATTGATCATGCTATTCGTCATGCTTTGCGTAATCGTAAACCTGCTTATATTGAGATTTCATGTAATATTGCTTCAGCACCGTGCCCACCACCAGGGCCAATCACAGCGATTACCAAAAGTTTGGTTAGCGATGCAGGTACTTTAAAGGTTGCTGCTGAAGCTTGTCTTAAAGCATTAAACAAAAGCAAAAACCCCGTTATTGTTATCGGGGGTAAGGCACGTTCTGCCGGTGGTGAAAAACAGATTGTTGAATTAGCCGATAAACTTGGTTGCGCTGTGACGACTATGGCTCAGGCTAAAGGTTTCTTTCCAGAAGAACATGCTCAATATGTTGGAACCTATTGGGGAGAAATCAGTGCGCCTGGTGTTGAAAATCTTGTGGCACAGTCGGATTGCCGTATTTATATCGGTGCTGTATTTAATGATTATTCAACGGTTGGTTGGACGTGTCAGGTTACCGGAGAAAATGATCTATTCATCTCGCCGCATCATGTTCGCGTAGGTAAAAACGAGTTTAGCGGTATTTATCTGGATGATTTCCTTGCGATTTTTGCGCCAATGGTTCAGAAAAATCCGACTTCTTTAGAACAATATCGCGCAAAAGGCATTAAACCAACTCAGATCCCTGCGGCACCTGCAGAAGCAGAATTAACCGTTGTCGAATTATGCCGTCAGATCCAAGGTATTATTGACAATAAAACGACCTTATTCCTTGAAACCGGTGATTCTTGGTTCCATGGGATGCATTTTAACCTTCCTAATGGGGCAAGAGTTGAATCAGAAATGCAATGGGGTCATATTGGCTGGTCAGTACCTTCTATGTTTGGTTATGCGGTTTCAGAACCTGATCGTCGTAACATTATGATGGTTGGAGATGGTTCTTTCCAATTAACAGCACAAGAAGTCTGTCAGATGATTCGGCAGAAATTGCCGGTCATTATTATTTTGATTAATAATCGTGGCTATACGATTGAAGTCAAAATTCATGATGGTCCATATAACCGGATTAAGAACTGGGATTATGCAGGTTTAATCAATGTCTTTAATGCGGAAGACGGAAAAGGTTTGGGATTAAAAGCGAAGAACGGTGGTGAATTAGCTGAAGCCATGAAAAAGGCACTTGCCAACAAAGAAGGACCAACCTTAATTGAAGTGGCAATTGATCCTCAAGATTGTTCACCTGATTTGGTTGTTTGGGGTAAACGTGTTCAGACAGCGAATTCCCGTCCACCACGCACATCATTAAATATGATCTAATTTATTTTTCATATTTTTAAGAAAAAAGAGGCTCATATGAGCCTCTTTTTTATGTTTTATCGGATGCAAACAAATCAGAACAATCTTTGCCAAGATAAATAGGAAGAATTTCTTGGGGTGTTCCTTGCATTTTAAGATAACCTTGATCCATCCAAAATACACGATTGCACCATGTGGCAATAACAGAAGGTAAATGGGTCGAGATAATTAATATCTGAGCTGTTTGAATGAGTTTTTCTAAACGAGCCGTAGCTTTTAAAATAAAGCCAGCATCGCCAGTCATAAACCATTCATCCATCATTAGAATTTGAGGATTAATAGCGGTTGCTAACCCAAAACCGAGCCGTAAGGTCATACCGGAACTATAGGTGCGTAATGGCATATCTAAATAGGAATCAAGTTCAGAAAATTCCTGGACATTTTCTTCGATTTCAGCAGTACGTTTTGCAGAAAAACCATTAAACAAACAACGCAAACGAATATTTTCACGTCCTGTAAGTTCGCCATTCATTCCTAATGTTGTTTCAAGCAGAGAACTTAACGTGCCTTGGATACGAATATTTCCTTGAATGGGTTCGTAAATTCCAGCCAATGCACGCAGCAAAGTTGTTTTTCCAGCACCATTATGTCCTAGTAAACCTACACGATCACCTGGTTTTATGGTGAAACTAACATCGCGTACGGCCTGAACAATAATACGATGGTTCCTATCTTCTGCTAAACGGCCAGATAATAGCCTTCCTGCAGTCTTTTTTAAGCTGCGTGCGCTACCATGATAAAGTGGGAAAGAAATTGATAGATGATCAACCTGAATGTGAGGCATAAAATTACATCCAGTACGCAATACGAAAACGGGTTTTACTAAAAATCAAAAGTGCAATCAGCCATAATAAAAGGCTGTATCCCAATGCAAATATCCAGATACTAGGCCGTAAAGTCTCACCCAGTATGGGGCCTCGAAATATTTCCAGCAAGGGATAAAATGGGTTTAACAACATATATTGCCGATTGACAAAAATAAGCGTCGGTTTCCAAATAATTGGTGTAATGAAAAAGAAAATTTGTGTCAGGCTGTTAATTACAGGCGGGATGTCTCTGAACCTTGTACCTAAGCTACCGAGTAAAATGCAAAGGGCAATGCTGTTTAAAAACCAGATAAAAGTTACCGGAATTAAGAGATAGATTTGTTGTGGGACAATACGAAATATTAAAAACACCACGATTACGACCAGCAAATTATGCAACAAAATTAAAAAATTGCGCACAACTATTCGCCAAATATAAACGCTATATGGAAGTCGTATTGAGAGGATTAAATTTTCTGCCTGGGTAAAGCTGTTACATCCGTCGCTTAATATCCCATTAAGATATCCCCATAAAACGAGCGATAGCGTAAGAAAGGGGAGATATTCTCGTAAATTCGTATGGAATAGAAATGCATAAAGCACACCCATTGCAGCAATCATGACGGCAGTAGATGCAGTAATCCAGAAAGGTCCCAGAATGGAACCTCGATAACGTAATTTAATATCTAGCCAACCAAGATTCCATCCCAAGCGCCAAAGTTTGAAACCATTAAAAATATCCTTCAAAGCCAGAACAATATTACGACCAAAGCTTTCAGGGCGAAGTTCAATAACCGGTTCTTTGACTTGAGAAGGTAAAGCATCCGACATAGATTTTTCCTTTTGGGCTATTTAAAGCAAATCAAGGATGAAATGCGTCGTCTGCAAGATAAAGGAAAAAATAAAATCAGGAAAGGGTTCAGATACCAAGTTTATTACTGAACCCTATAATAGATTAAATTTGACGGGTAACAAATAAAGGTTGAACCATTTTTCCAAATATTAACCCCATACTTCCCCATAAAACAATCTGTATACCGATTGCTGCTTCACGGAAGTGCCATAAAATCGTAGCAGGAAAATTAACAGGAACTTCATTTATATCCTGAAGTACCGTTTGTGTGAGGCCAAATACGACTAAATAGGTTAGTAAACCTATAATAGCTGCATCCCATACATCTAAATATTTCCGCAATTGATTGTAAATGATCAACCCCAATATGGCGCAAACAATAGATAAAACCATTGCTTCAAAATAGAGTTGAGTCCTGATTCCGATTGTATCACCAATTCCTACTGCAGGCGGATTAGGTGGATATTTTAAAATTGGCATAAAATAAAACACAACAAATCCAGCCAATGCGATGAACATGGATAGGTTACGAGCAGACATCGTGTTAACACGACCATAAGCGAAACCGAATACCAGTGAAAAAATTCCACCATAGGCTATGCCATACATCAATATGGCTGTAGCCAATCCCCATGTACTTTGTACTGCACGACTGACAAGTTCCACTTCAGGAGCTTGCCCCGCTGCAGCATCGGCTGCAGCTTCAAAGTTGATTGCAAGATCAACGGATGTTTCTCCGTAAATTTTTGCAAGTAAAAAAGCAAGACAAGCGGCGAGCATACCCGCGATCATGCCCCGAACCAATAAATGTCCAGCCATATTGAATAAGACTTCCGTGAAAATTAATTGATATGAATTTTAAAAATATTAATGACAGGGAAATCCCAGAAGGTGCCGACCATCATGAACAAATTCATGGACGTAATGCCCGGAAATAAGAGCGGTTGCCCCTTGTTCAGCACCAACAAAATAAATAAGGATCAGACTAATAACCACGCCAAAAATGGCCCATGGAACTAAATCTTTGAGAGGAATGGCAACGGGTTTAACGATATTTGATTTATTAGAAGTGGCAAGAGTCTGAGACATTTAAAGCTCCTTTGGATCACGCGTCCTTTTGTGGATTGAAAATAGAGGTCTGCCTTTTCATTGGGATATATAATGATTACAGTGGCGCGGCCGGTTTGGATTTCCACCAAATTCTCTATAATTACAACACACTATTAGGTCAGATTTAATCAAAGTCAAGCAAGTTTATCGATTGAAGCATAATGTTCAATCATAAAAATCTTGAATATTTAAATTTAATAACGGAGAATTTTTCCTAAAGTTTCAATAGAACGTTTTTGTTGTGAAATTGCTATCATATTTGTTCAAATGATCATTCGAGCATGGAATTTCGATATTCCATCTTATTTTTCAAAATATTAGAAGATTAACCGCCATTTCATTTAAAAAAATTGTCAAAATCAAACGGTTGTATTGATAAAATAATTTGATAGCATGAAAAACCTATTAGAAATTTTATTCCAGAAATGAATATTATGCAACACCCAGTAAATTCGTACAATCAGCCGCTTGGTCAAGCATTACCAGAATGGACAACACGTCCTATACCACCAAAAATTGTTATAAACGGACAATATTGCCGATTAGAGCCCATTAATTCAAAAAAGCATACTGAAGATCTCTATCAAGCTTATTATACAAATGTTCCTGATGCACGGGATTGGACATATTTGTCAAAGGATCGACCACAAAGTAAAGACGAATATGCGCATCTTGTTAAGGAAATGGAAGAAAGCACAGATTTTCATCATTATGCCGTCATTGATATAAAATCAGGTCAAGCCGTAGGAACGCTTGCTTTCATGCGGATACAACCGGAATATGGCGTATTAGAGATCGGTTTTGTCAATTTTTCTCCACGTTTATCCAAACATACAGCCGCAACCGAAGCAGTTTTTTTAATGTTAAAATATGCTTTTGATGATCTTGGGTATCGTCGTTGTGAATGGAAAACCGATTCATTAAATTCTCGATCACATGATGCTGCAAAGCGTTTTGGTTTTCATTATGAGGGGTTATTTCGTAAGGATATGGTGCGCAAGCAACGTTCCAGAGATACCTTATGGTTTTCCATGATTGAAGATGAGTGGCCTCAAATTAAAAAAACTTATGAAACATGGTTAAACCCAAATAATTTTGATGCTGATGGTAATCAGCTTACACGGTTAGATACAAATATATCACAAAACAATCGATAATCGTAAGCAAATTAATAAGTCTGAAAGAAGTATGAAATATGCTTCTTTCCGATTAATTATTATGAATTTATATACCCAATAGCTTACTGATTATTTATGAATATATTAATCAGAATGAATTCTTATTAACATTATAAAATCTAACAATAAATCATTATTTTATAGTTTATTGTTTTTAAAATTAAGAAAAACGTAATAATATAATTAAGAATATTTATTAATCAGTATATTAATTTTTTTAATTAAAAATATAAAAATATTGATTAAATCATGCGTAGTATTTTCGTAATATTTCAATCACTATATCGTTACTTTGTTGTATTTACAAAGTACATTTTATTTTCGTAGATAATTAAATATAATCTATAGCTATTTCAAAACACTATTTGATTTAGTTAATCTTTGTTATTAATAATTACAAAGTTTTTAGTGTTATAAAAATTGCTAAGCTTTTATATTACAGTTTGACATTTCACCAATATAATTGTTTCTTTTCAATATGTTGATGTTAGACATAAATGTCATGGAAATATAAAGTTGAATATTTCATATGACTAATAAAAGATTAAATTTGTTTAATTGTCGATGTTGAAATAAAGGAACAATACTGAATGAAAGAGATTTTAAACTTTATAAATGGAGAATTTATATCAACTGGAGTAACATTTAATAAATATTCGCCTATTAATAATTCTATTATTGCCAAAGTTCATGCCGCAGGAAAAGAAGAAGTTGACGCTGCTGTAGAGGCCGCCAAATCTGCGATGAAAGGGATTTGGGCTAATTTTACGATATCAAAACGAATTGAATTATTATATGCAGTAGCCGATAAAATAATTAAGCGATTTGATGAGTTTCTTCATGCCGAATGTGCAGATACAGGAAAACCATATCAATTAGCCAGCACGTTCGATATTCCATATAGTGCAGCTAATTTTAAAACTTTTGCAGATATTGTTAAAATTACGCCAACTGAATGTTTTGAAACGCCTACACCTGATGGAAGAGGGGCAATCAATTATTCCATTCGTAGACCTGTTGGTGTTATTGGGGTGGTTTGTCCTTGGAATCTACCATTGTTATTATTAAGTTGGAAAGTAGGGCCTGCGCTTGCTTGTGGGAATACTGTAATCGTAAAGCCATCTGAAATAACGCCACAAACCGCAACCTTACTTGGTGAAATTATGAATGAAGTAGGAATGCCGAAAGGTGTTTATAATGTGGTTCATGGTTCTGGTTGTAATTCGGCGGGTGAATTCGTAACGAACCATCCCGATATTGATGCTATTACTTTTGTTGGCGGTCCGCAGACGGGTTCTACCATTATGAAAGCGGCTGCTAACGGTGTTAAATCGGTTTCTATGGAAATGGGTGGCAAAAATCCCTCGATTATATTTTCAGATTGTGATTTTCTTGCTGCCATCGAAGGTACAATGCGTTCAATTTACATTAATTGTGGTCAGGTCTGTCTATGTACTGAACGAATTTATGTTGAGCGTCCTATTTATGATCAATTTGTAAAAGCTATGAAAGAAAAAACAGAGGCTTTAAAAATTGGTGTGCCGGAAAATGATATTACAGATATGGGACCATTAGTATCGCTTGAACATCAACAAAAAGTTCTTTCTTATTATCAAAAAGCCAAAGACTTAGGAGCAACTGTGGTAACAGGAGGTGGTATTCCTCAAATGCCTGGTAAACTAGCGGATGGGGCATGGATCGAACCAACGCTTTGGACTGGATTAGATGATCATTCAGTTATTGCACGCGAAGAAATATTTGGTCCTTGTGCATTAATTCAACCTTTTGATACCGAAGAAGAAGTTATTAATCGTGCGAATGATACAAAATATGGTTTGGCTTGTTCCCTTTGGACAAAAGACCTACAAAAAGCGCATCGTGTTTCAACGCAGATTAATGCAGGTATGATATGGGTTAACTCTTGGTTTTTACGTGATTTTCGGACACCTTTTGGCGGTAGTAAGGAATCTAGAATTGGTCGTGAAGGTGGCATTCATTTGCTGGATTTTTATACCGAGTTACGGAATATCTGCATTAAACTTTGATTAGATTAAATAAAATTAACTTAACTTTCTCATTAGAAAGGAAGAAAGACTTTATTCAAAAAATCATTGAATGCGAGATAACGTTCAAAAATGATTTTTTATGTAAAAAGGAATTGATATCTAAAAACGAATCAAGAAACGTAATTAATAAATAGTTTTCAAGATATCATTTTAAATTAACTCCTATATTAACTTTTCTTTTTTTTGATAATAAAAAGCAGAAATATAATTATTAAATCAATAATTATATACTATATATAAACATCCATATAAAATAGTATATAATCATTGATTGTTAACAATTTTTTATATTTAAAAAGAGTAATTCAATTAATTTTTTAATTTATTGTTTCCAATTTTTTAATTTACTTGTTTTTCCGATACCAGGATTAAAGGTATTATTAGGATCCAACTCCTGATAAAAATTCTTTAAGTTATCTTTTGCATGATATAGATGTCCGACATTATGTTCCGCAGGATATTCTGCACCCCTTTGGTCAAGAATTTTCAACATTTCTTCTTCTAATTTGAAAATGTCACATCCTTTGCGGATAATATAGTCTTGGTGAAAAACATGGCAAAAGAAATGACCATAGTAAAGTTTATGTAGACATTTGCGTTCGATTTCTTCGGGGAGGTTTTCGACCCAATTTCTATCATTACGACGCAAAGCGATGTCCAACGCCAATATATTTTCAATAGTTTTATGATGAATAGCACGATATCGGACTGCTGCACCGGCTACAGCAAAGCGCTGTAAAAAGGCCTTACGACCTTCGCTAGTATTACATTCAAAAAAATGAAACGAAGGGTGATCTTTGATGAATTGTGTTAGATAAGATCTGATTTTTGATGTGTCGGTATTGCCAACTTTTAATAGCAAATGATGTTGGTAATTTTTTGCATATTCGTTCATGCGTTTCGGTAGATGTTGAGGAAATATTTTACTGGCCCATTGCATTACCTTATCGCTTAAATGTTCAGGGAGAAATTTGAATTTTTGAGCAAAATAATCAAAGCGATTTTTTAAGCTAAAAAGTAAAGGTATATGATCGGTACCAAAAAAATGAATAAATAAGAATGTATCTTTACCGTAAATCGCGGCGATATCATAAGCATCTTTATGGATATATTCTCCAGAAATTGGAACAATATGTTGAGAAAGAAGATCATAACGGATTTGCGTTAAATCATCGGCCTGATTTGTACCAATATAAAAGACCTTTGTATTTTGTTCTTGTGGAAAACTATCTAATCTTACCGCAAAAATAGCCAGTTTTCCTGCACATCCAGAAGCTTCATGCAAATGAGATGGGTTGGCATTATAACGTGCAGGCGTCGGTGCATCGACCTGACAAACATGATCAATATAATGATGATCTGAACAATGTTTTTCGGTTTCTGGGACATGTGCGGCATCAAAAATACCGTTTTCCAGTCGCGTTAGGATTTCCTCAGGTGTTTTTCCTAAATCAATTCCTAAATGATTAACCAGTTCTAATTTACCTTCTTTTGTATATTGGGCATATAGCGCCATTTCTGTATAAGCGGGTCCGCGTTGAACTAAAGCACCGCCTGAATTATTACAAATCCCCCCGAGAACAGAAGCCCCAATACAAGAAGAACCAATGACCGAATGCGGTTCACGGTGATAGGGTTTTAATTTCTTTTCAAGCTCATTTAATGTTGCGCCTGGCAAACAAACAACCTGTTTGGCATCGTTAAGAAGATATATTTTTTTCATTTTCATTGTATTGATTAATACAATGTCACGATCGTAATCATTACCGTCAGGGGTTGATCCTCCTGTCAGGCCAGTATTCGCTGCCTGCATAATAATGATGACATCTGCTTCAACACAAGCTTTTACAACTTGCCATTGCTCTAATAAGGTTTTAGGTTGAACAACGGCAATGGCTTTTCCTGATCCATAACGAAACCCTTTGCAAAAAAATCCCATCTGCTTAGGGTTAGTAATAATGTTATGTGTCCCTACAATTTTAGTTAATGAAGCTAGAAATTGTTTCTGAACAGGGGACAAAGAAGAAGCAGGACGTATATGTTTAAAAAACATAGCCGGAAATATCCTATCATGAACGGTTTTTATTGATTATAAAATCTTTATGA
Organism: uncultured Commensalibacter sp.; assembly: GCA_945266285.1. GTDB lineage: Bacteria > Pseudomonadota > Alphaproteobacteria > Acetobacterales > Acetobacteraceae > Commensalibacter. The sequence goes on along the minus strand of CALYOP010000005.1, from coordinate 30,697 downwards.
AAAAGCAAACAACACGCCAATTTTAGTGTGTCAGGATTTTTAATCAATTTTACAAATTAGCTACAATGATAACCATTATATTAAAAATTCAAACTGAATTGGGATGTCTATTGTCAATTATTCTCGATTATGATGCGGGCTATATTTTCATGAACATACAAATAAAATTGTATTCGATAGCGATGCATCTTGTTGAAGAAATGCGTTTAATCAAGATCTTTTAACAAGTGTCCAAAGCCAAAAGGCCGGTTCTGCGGTTTTCCTCTAACTTTTGTTAAAATAGCAGCCGTACTTTTCTTTCTCCATAAATTGCAGAGTAACATTCCAATAACTCCAAAACAAATAACGGATGCCGTTGGTAACATCGAATGATTAGGCATAAAACTCATCAAAGTGCTGCTTATTGAACCAAGAAGAAACTGAACCGTTCCCAAAAGTGCTGATGCGCTGCCTGTACGACGACCATGTAAGGTAAAAGCAAAAATTGTGCAGTTTGGAAAAATAAACCCCAAAGAACCCATAATAATTACAATCGGGCAACAGGATAGGAAAATTTTCCAAAAGTTCATTTCCAAGGGAAGCAAAGCAATAATAATAAAGCTTATTCCTGCAACAGAAGCAACGCAAACGCCAAAATTTAAAAGCGTTGCAGGGCGACGATGGCGAATTAAAAAGCTATTAATTTGATTACAACCTGCAATAGCGATGGAATTTATTCCAAACCAAATACCAAGTTGCAAAGGGGTAAAATGCATTGCAAAACTTAAAACCATAGGTGTTCCGCTAAGGTAGGCAAAAATAATGAAATTGGCAAAACTGGTAATCAAGGTATTGGAAGCAAAAATAGGTTCACTTCCAATACGGACATATTGCCATAAAATATTTCTAAATGAAGATTGAATACGATATTTTTTCGGTAAAGTATCAGGAAGATAAAATAGGATGACCAATGATTCAATAGTCCCATAAAGGGTCATGATCCAGAAAAGCCATCTCCAATCTACCGATGCGACGATAAAACTCCCTAATGTTGGTGCTGCAATAGGAACGATACAACCCATAAGCGCAAGTTGTGCCATCATTCTTATTCCTGATGAACCAGAAGAGACATCTCTTACCATGGCACGTGCTATTACCATGCCAGCAGATCCACCCAAAGATGCAAAAAACCGATAAAGACAAAATAAATAGAAATTAGTGACGATTGCGCAGCCAATTGACGCTAGGGTAAAAATAAGCATCCCTAAGAAAAGGGGTACACGTCTTCCATAACGATCAGAAAGCGGCCCTATTGAAAATTGTCCTATGGCTAATCCGATAAACCAGATAGCCAGAGTCATTTGCGCCGATCCATCTCCATAACCAACCAGATCATGATTGATCTTAGGAAAGGCAGGTAAATACATATCGGTTGCCAAAGGGCCAATAGCCGTGGCCAAGCCAAGGATAACCATCATCCATATTGGAATTTTATTTTGAGAAATCGGAGGGACAGCTGGAAAATTGAATAAATTTTTCAAAAGGGATGCCTACGTAAAAATTTCGTTACAAAAATAATAGTTTCGGAAGCGATTTATTTAAAGGAATTTCTTGTCGAAGATATGACTTCGTTGTGGGTTTGTAAATATACCCCCAACGTATTTAAATTCTTATTATAAATTTAGTCTCTGATTAAATTAACACCATGATTTATAATCCAAAAATATTTTACAGCATCGGTTAAGATAAGGTTCTTAAGTTGTAAAATTTTTCATTTTAAATGCTATATTTTGGCAGGTTTTTGAGGTTATATTTTGAATATCGTTGCTATTGATATTGTTTTAATTTTCGTAATCATGAAAAATTAATCTTAATATAATTTTGAAGTTATAAAATCAGGTTTTCCTTGACAAGCATAAGGTCAGATCGGAAACTGTCATTATTATCGCATTATTATTTCATACAGGATAATGAATCCTTTTATTTTCAATTTTTTAACGGTGTTGCTCCACTGTCATGCAAGAAAAATCCTTTAAGACTATTAATATTGAAAAACCCGATATGACCCGAGGTCGCGTTTCTTTAAATGAAGCGTGGGCACGTGTTTCAGAAACAATTAATCAAGAGGAAAGTGAAAAACTCAAAAAACAGATTATTGAGGTTCTGAAGCGGAAAAAAGCCGTTCTCGTCGCACATTATTACGTTGATGGCATAATTCAAGATATCGCCCAAGAAACAGGGGGATGTGTTGCGGATTCTTTGGAAATGGCAAGATTTGGCCGTGATCATGATGCTGATACCTTAGTGGTTGCTGGGGTTCGCTTTATGGGTGAAACGGCAAAAATGCTCAGTCCAAATAAACGCGTAATTATGCCTGATTTAGATGCAAATTGTTCATTGGATTTAGGTTGTCCAGCAGATGAATTTAATGAATTCTGCAATCAACATCCTGATCGAACGGTCGTTGTTTATGCGAATACCAGCGCCGCTGTAAAAGCACGGGCTGATTGGGTTGTTACGTCTTCGGTTGGTTTAAAAATCGTTCAATCCTTGCACCAACAAGGTAAAAAAATGATTTGGGCGCCCGATAAGCATTTAGGGAGCTATATTCAAAAACAAACCGGTGCAGATATGCTTTTATGGCGGGGTTCTTGTGTAGTACATGACGAATTTAAAACCATTGAATTAGAATTGCTTAAAAGAACGCATCCAAATGCACTGGTTTTAGTTCATCCAGAATCTCCTGAAGGGATTGTAAAACAAGCAGATGTCGTTGGTTCAACGGCACAGCTTTTAAAAGTGGTTCAGACCAGCACAGCGCAAGAATTTATTGTGGCAACAGAGCAAGGTATCTTGCATCAAATGCGTAAGTCCGAACCAAATAAAACATTCTTTGAAGCACCGACGACGGGGCAAAGTGTTAGCTGTCAAAGCTGTGCTTATTGTCCATGGATGGCGATGAATAATCTAAAAAATTTATTGAATGTTTTGAACACAGAAGAAAATCAGATTCATCTTGATCCTGCCATTAGTCAACGGGCTGTGGTTGGGGTTAATCGAATGTTGGCTTTTGCTGCTCAAAACCTTTAAATTTGTAAAGATATGAATATGAAATCGATTAAAGATAAATTTTCCGATTCAATGAATGAAATTTTACGCAATGCGATTAAAAGAAATGTAAATGATGCCATTACTGAAGATGTGGGAAGTGGCGATGTTACCGGCTTACTCGTTCCTGAAAATCTGCAAGTAAAAGCAGAAGTCATCGTTCGGGAAGAGAGTATTTTATGCGGCATACCATGGTTTAATGCTGTATTAGAAGAGGTTGATCCCAAATTGAATGTTGTTTGGCATTATGCTGAAGGGGATAGAATGGGTTCAAATACCAAAGTCTGTACCCTTACGGGGTCCGCACGCGCATTATTAACAGCAGAACGGAGTGCATTGAATTTCTTGCAACTTTTATCGGGTGTGGCAACCTATACGCGTCGTTATGTCGATCTAATTCATGGTTCTTCGGCAAAAATTCTTGATACACGTAAGACTTTGCCGGGTCTTAGAATGGCGGAGAAATATGCTGTTCGGATCGGTGGAGGGGAAAATCAACGTTTTGCGCTTTATGATGGTATTTTAATCAAAGAAAATCATATCGCTGCCGCTGGTGGTGTTCGACAGGTTATGCAGAAAGCACTTGCTTTAAAAACAAATGTGCCGATCCAAATTGAAGTTGAAACACTAGAACAGTTAGAAGAAGCAATTCAGGCAGGTGCCAAATCAATATTATTGGATAATTTCACAGTAAGTATGATGCAACAAGCTGTACAACAAACTAATGGTCGTGCGGTGCTTGAGGCATCTGGCGGTGTGAATGAGGAAACTGTGCAAATAATTGCAAAAACGGGTGTTGATCGAATTTCAATTGGTAGTTTAACCAAAGACGTCAAAGCTATTGATTATTCTATGAGAATTATAGAAAATAATTCGTAATTTTGTAAAATTCCCGATTATTTAATTAGAATAATTGGGAATAATACTTAATTAAATTCCTATTTTCTGAAGTAAACCCGATACCATCGATAAATATTGACCACCGAAAAGGCGATAGTGAACCAAAGCAGGGAATAATTGATAAATGGGCATTCTTTCCTGCCATCCTTTTTCCAAAAGGTCGTAATTTTGATAAAAAGTCGAATCTGGCGAACCAAAAACATTCAACATCGCGATATCGACCTCTCCATGTCCATAATAGCAAGCTGGGTCAATAAGATAAGGTTGATCTTTGCTGATTAGCAAATTTCCAGTCCATAAATCACCATGCAAAAGGGATGCAGATGGGTGGTTGGGGATATAGTTTCCAAGTGACTTAATGAGTTTTTCTAATGGATTAGCAATATCGATCGGGACATGTTTCAAAAAACATGCCAATCGATTTTGACCCCAAAAATCAACCCAATCATTTTTATAATCATTGATTATAGTTACTTTTCCAAAAGCATAATTTTTTTCCCAACCATATTGGGGGCCATGAACACAATGCATTTTTGTTAAAATGATACCAAGTTGTTTCCATGTCTCTTTGGAAAAACTTCCTTTTTCATCAAGACATTCAATGATTAAAATTTGCTTATCAGCAGCAATGACATGGGGTGCTGGAATGTCATGATCTGTAAAAGTCCTGAGCATATTTCCTTCTGTTAAAGGGTCAGGACCATTTTTGATAATATAAGATGTATTATTTTCAAGTGTAACCCGCATTGTACGTGAAAGATCACCTTGTGCCATCACCTGAACAGAATGAATTGGTTTTTTCAATAAATTACTGGCGGCTTTAATTAAGGCATCATTGTCATACGGGTTCATAATTAAAAACTCAGGATTGTTTTTCTAAATGATCGGCTAAAGCAATAGCGCCTTCATGTACTTGCTCCCAAGTTCTGTCGAAATCTTTTTCATTTCCATAATAAGGATCGGCGATTTCTTGACCAGCTTTGTTCGGAACATAATCCATAAGCAAGGCAATATGAGCGGTACTATTCTGTGGTGATAACGCACGAAGCCGAGAAAGGTTCTCATTGTCCATGGCGACAATATGGGTGAATTGCGTAAAATCCTGTGTAGAAACTTTTCTTCCACGATAATGAGTAATGTCGATATTCTGTTTTTTTGCTTCACGAATAGCCCGCACATCCGGTGGATCACCAATATGCCAGCCACCTAATCCTGCTGAATCGATTTTTATATCCCATCCTCTTTTTTTAGCTTCTTGTCGAAATGCAGCTTCTGCCAAAGGGGATCGACAAATATTGCCTAAACAAACAAATAATACAGCACATGAAGGGGTCATAAAAATACTTTCATTAGAAAAACTATCTAAAATAAGCGGATAAGACGGTTAATCATTTTCATTATATTCAAATAACGAAAAACAAACTCCATAGAAACCTTATAATTATTCACATTGATAAAGTGATCATAATTAATGTAAAACAAAATAGGAATTTACACATATGGATTAAACGTTTATCCTTATTCGTCATTAATACCGCAATTTTGAAGATAACTTAAGGGAATTTCTTGTGCTTGCAGGAGAAATCATCAATCCAACCCAAGAACCTGACCATCGTTTAAGACGTCTATTTTTGCGTGTTGGCGTACCCGTTCTTGCTGTGATTTTGGTTGTTATCGTTGTCGTTGGGATCAGCATACGGTCTTATAACGCAACCCGTAATGGTATTCTTCGTTTAACACAAGTGATTTTGAATAGTGAACAATCCCGCATTTCTCAAGAAGTAGCAAATTATTTAAGGCCTGCTACGAGTGACAGCATTTTAGCAATTGATATGCTGAGCCATATTCCAATCGAATATAAGCGGGGTATGTTTTATTCCTACGCCATGAGCAGTCTGCGGCAGGTAAAGCAGATACAGTCTTTTCACATAGCTAATGATAATGGAGAATTCGCATTAGTCGATCGCTCCAATATGCAGAAAGACAGGGTTGAGATTATAACCTTGCAACCCGATAATAAAGGTGGACAGTTCTTACGCGAAAGCCGTACCACCCAAGGAAAAAAATTGGATCAAGGATTGTCACCGGCAAATGCTTATGATCCTCGTAAACGCGAATGGTATAAAAATGCGGTGGCAGCTGGTGAATTAACATGGTCAGCCCCTTATGTTGTGCCATCATTAAAACAATTGGTGATAACGGCTTCGATCCCTTTTACTGATCAAAATGGATTGAAAAACGTATTTGCGGTTAATATATCGCTTAATCAGTTGACCTCTTTTTTATCTTCACTTCATATAAGTAAAAATTCTGTTGCACTTATTATGGATCGTAAGGGCAATATTGTAGCTTCTCGTGATATGTTGCTAAAAGTTGAACAACCGGGATGGGATCCTGCTGACAACAAAATTGATCCTAAGGTTAATCCTGTTTTGGCCAGGGCTTATGATGTATTCCGAGTGAATGGCTACGGGGTGCATAATATTAAAATTAATAAAACTAATTATATTAGCATTGCAGCGCAATTACCTAAATCTGCACAGAATTGGGTTGTAATGATTGTTATGCCCGAGCGAGATTTTTCTGAATTTGCCGTAGCTGATGGTAAGCAAAACCTATTATTTTCGCTTTTAGTTGTCGCATTAGCGGCGATTATGGCAGGATTATTGGTTTGGCAAGGAAGAAAAATGGAAGCTTTAGGAAGAAGTTTCCGTTTCATTCAAGAATTGGGACGTCGTGAGGTTCATGCATTAGAAAATATCTCGGTCAAGCCAGAAGTTTTTGCTTCCGATCATGAAGCATTAATTTTTTCTGAAGAGCTAAGTCGTTTAACATTGGCACGACGAGTTAGCATATGGCGGCTAATTCATCATGGACAGGCTTTGCTTAGTGAAGATGTTTTTGATCGTGAAAATGGAACGCATTCGGGTGGTGTTGAATATTCCAATATTGAAATCCCTGATTTCTTTAAATTGCTTGATCAAAGCGAGATTATTCAGATTGATCAAGCCGATAAGGATCAAAGGGTACAACAGTTTTATTTACTCTTTATGCAATCCATTAAAAGCAGCAAATTATTGGTTGTTCCAATCCAAGGGAAAAAGGGGGTTATTGGGGTAATCCTGCTTGAAGATTCTCCATTTGTTCATCAAACGATGCATATGATCAAGATTTTTGCAAGTTTGATCAGTATGCGATTTGAAATTAATGAAGATTATCATGATGAACAGGAAATGGGTTCTTCTACGAGTGGAAAGGACAGCGGGGAACCTGGCATTTCATGGCTTACCCAAACCATGCATGAAGATATTTTAAAACATGAAAAGGGTAATAAAGATAATTATTTAATTGCACCGCATGTTGAACATGAAGGATTAAAAGATTTTGATCCGGATAAACCACTTCCTGATAAAATATTCCCACATGTTTCGGTAATGAATTTAATCTTTAGCGGAAATATGGATCCTCAGGCAGATTTGTCTGAACAGCAAGTGGAAAATGTCGAAAAGCTTGCAGTAAACCTTCAGGAAATTGCGAATAAATATGGTTTGTTTTACTTGAAGGTTATGGGCGGACATATAGTAGCCGTTGCTGGATGTAGTAAAACTTTTGATCCTACAGCACCCGTCCGATTGGCGCATGCAGCGTTGGATATTCGATCAGCTTGCATAGAACTTATTGCAACGACACAATCTGATTCATCATTTGGTATTGGTATTGCTGTTGGGCCAGCAATGGGAACGTGGTTAGGAAAAGATCCGCAGGTATTTAATTTGTGGGGGCCAACCGTTATGCGGGCTTCGTTAATGGCGGGGATGGCAAGAGAAGGGGGAACCATTCAAGTTACAGAAAGTGCTTATGCCTTTTTGCGTAAAGATTTCCTTTTCAGACCACGGGGTAGTTTTTTTGTTCCCAAAGTGGGGGTCTCTCGAACCTTTATTCTTGCTGGTCGTCGATGATTAATTCAAGCAATAATAAAAATCTAACATCTGATCGAAATGATAAAACGTTCAATAAGACCGAATTGAACGATCAAAATGTTATATCTTCTACACAGGTGCAAGAAGCGGTTAAAAATCCCGATAAATTCGTGGAGTTGGTTAATAGACAAGAGGCTGAGCTAAATCAGAATTATCTTTCATGGCGTTTAAAACAGGCCGATAAAGCATCATTTCCTTTTTTTAAAAAAATGGAAATTATTGTTGTTTGGAGTTTTCTATCTTTTATCCATTTTATAGGGAAATCCGTCCGAAGTTATTGTGGGTTTTTACTCGATGTATTAGGCGCATCATACGGTGTAATTATCGAAAGTTTTTTCCTTTATAATTGGCGTCGAACAACAAGATATGAATTTGTCCGTATATTGGGACAATCTTTGGGTGGGGGATTATTTAGCACTGTTTTTACGGCATCACTTACCGGCCTTGCGGTGGTTTCTCAAGCTGTATATTGGCTTGGGTTAACTGGACTTTCAAAAATGACGGCACCTATTTTGGTGACCGTTATACTTCGGGAATTATCACCGATTTTTGTCGGTATGATTTTATTAGGACGCAATGGGATTTTAAGCGTTGCTGAATGCAGTTTGTTAGCTACGGGAGGACAATTACGAACATATAATTCAATCGGCATTGATCCTTTTGTAACAATTGTGCTTCCACGGGCATGGGCATTTACGGTTAGTAGTTTTGCGTTGGGGATGATTTTTGGTACGGTTTCCTTGTTTACGGGTTATCTTGTTACCTTTATTTTGGGTTCTATTAAAACTTCGATATGGTCATTTTATAGTGATATCCTCTTTTCTATGGCTGCATGGGATTATGTTACAATCCCGTTAAAATTTTTAATTAGTGGTTTTTTAATCGGTATTGGATCTTGTATTACCGGAATGAATGCTAAAGAATATGATGATCCATCGACTTTACTTCCCAAAGGATTTACGCGCGGAATTATGCTAATTATGGTGGTTAATGTTCTGTTTACATTGGATTTCTAATTCATGATTGAACGTACAACCTTGCTAGAAATTCAGGATGCTATGCCTTTATTCGAAGAAAGTAATTTACCACCTTGTACTTTCAATCTTAAAGTCATGCCAGGTGATTGCATCATCATTGAATGTCGAGATACTGTTACCAGTAGCGCTTTTGCTGATTTGTGTAGCGGAATGATCCCATTAGAAACTGGGGCCGTTTATTTTAACAATTTGGATTGGGGAAAGCTTAAAGAACCACGACTTTCAGCGTTAAGAGGAAGAATAGGACGGATAACCCAAAAAGGAAGCTGGATCGATATGTATCCAATGTCGATCAATATTCTTTTACCTTTGCTTCATCATACCAAGCTCGATTTAAAAGATATTACTTCAGAAGCAATGGAACTTTGTTATGATTTTGATCTGCCAGGAATTCCTATTGATTCACCGCGACATCTTAGTAGTATTGATCTAGCACGTGCAGCTTGTGTTCGTGCGTTTTTGGGACAACCAGATTTATTGTTATTTGAATATCCGCTTGAAAACTACGCGGCTGAATTAAGCGTTCCTTTTATGACGATGCTGAATAATGCTCAAAATCGAGGGGCAGGTATAATATGTTTTACCCGACAATTATCGATTTGGTCTAATTACCGACAAAATGTTACGCAGTGGATGAATTTACAGGAAAGAGGATTAACCGTAAGCGGTTCTTATAATGTAGATGTTTAATGGCAAACAATATTTAAAAACACAGCAATTATTTCAACTTCGTTATACCAATGAATGGATTGGTGGATTAGTATTGCTATGCGTCGTTCTTTTTATTGGTGCTGTTATCGAAGCCGGTGTTTTGCGGAATTGGATGACCCCTGCAGCACAATTAAATATTGTTTTACCACAAACGGGTGTTGATAACCTATCCGTAGGGGATGATGTCGAAGTATTTGGTATTCATGCTGGCACGATTAAGCGGATTATGGTGAATCCTGACGGTGGGATATATGCAGTGGCTACGATTGATCCGCAAGTAACAACGTTTATTCGCCATGACAGCAAAGCAACAATTCGTAGACGTTTTGCCGTGGCGGGGGCTTCTTATATTTCAATTAGCCGCGGTTTTAGTTTGCCTTTGGATTGGCACTATGCCGTATTAGGTGCAGAAGCTGAACCTAATCCTGCAGATCAGATCACACAGATGGTTTCACAGATTCATGCGCGTATTGTCCCTGCTATGGATAGTGCCCAACGTACCATGCGCGCTTTGGAAATGACGGTTGAAAGCATTCAACAAGGAAAAGGAACAATAGGGCGGCTGGTTAATAATGACGAACTTATTCGTCGTACCGAAAATATGATTGCGACTTTAAATAATATTGTAAATGATCTTAAACCGATTGAATCAAATATTAATCAGGTCATCCGGCATTCTGATCAAGTGATGGTCAATTTCCGAAAAGTATCCAAAGATGTCACCAAAGCCAGTCCAAATCTTGTACCATTATCCAAAAATCTTAAGGATACTTCGGAGCAATTACCTGCAATGATGACACAATTGCAATCAACCATTGCCGATTTACAACGTCTTTTGGTTCAAGTAAGAGGTTTATGGTATTTAGGCGGAAGCGGACACAAGACAAAACACAAAAGCCATAGACTGCCCGCTCGTGAGGTGCAGCCATGATTAGGAATATTTGTTTTTCATCAATTCTTGGTTCTGTAATAGCCTTTGGTCTGGTTGCTTGTGGTGGTGGAGGTCAAAAAGATCTACCGCTGGACGATCCTCTTGAACGGACTATGGATGTAGGGAAAGAGGCCGTTTACTATCATCGTCTTCAGCAAGCAGAAACGCAATATAAATTGGCTTTTGATTATGCTTTGAGACGTAATGATGCTTCAGAAATTGATGATGCCGGTTATAATCTTGCTGTTGTTCAATTAGGATTAGATCAATTATCTAAAACACAAGCAACGATTCAACAAACGCGCAACGAACTTTATGTGCGTAATCAAGCAAATAGTTATCAACTTGATTTAGTTGAAGCAGGGTTATTTTTTCGCCAAAATCATTTATCCCGCTCCGCAACGCTTGCTATGAATGCCCAACAAAGCGATCAGGAAGATATCCAGGAACGTGCGTATTTTTTATCAGGTTTAATTGCAGACCGAATGCGAAATACGGATCAATTACAAATTTATTTGCAAAAGTTGGACGCTTTAATTCAAAAAAGCAAGCATGATGCTTCGGATACGTGGAAAGCCGATCAAGCAGAATTACAAGCACGCTTGGCATTCCAATCAGGTCAATTTGCACAGACATTAGTAAATGCGGATAAAGCTGAAAACATACGACGAAATGAAATCGAATATCGCAGTATGGCCAGAGTTATCGCTCTTAAAGCACAGGCAGAACAAGCATTAGGGAATAATCGTGCTGCCGCAGCTTATTATTTGCAGGCTGGACAAAGTGCAGCGTTATTAAAAGATAAATATCAAGCAAGACTTTGGTTGAATCAAGCAATGTCGCCATCGGCTGATCAGATAACCTATAATCTTGCTTTTTCTCAATTAAAAAAATTAGAACATGAAGATAAAAAAAGTAAAAGCAATGCCCAGCATTAATGTTACGTCTTTAATTGGGAATTATTTTCTTGCAAAAACCGCAAATAAAAATAAGTAAAACCACCCAAAAATCATCATCGTTCCACCAATTGGCGCAATTGGAAGGAAAGGAGGATGTTGTCCTGTAAATGCTGTATAATAAACCGCGCCGCCAAATAACGCTAAGCCAATGAGCAGAAAACCACCAATTATGTCCAAGTGAATACTGGGGCGCCAGATTCTTGAGAGAATGGCAATTACAATAAGGGCTACGGCTTGCCAACCCATAATATTATCTGCAATTCGTGCCATTTCCCGTCCGCCAGCACTAAAATAAGAATCAGGTAAATGCGAAGTTAGCGCAGAAAAAATAACGGCGAACATGCCAAAAAGTGCTCCAAAAGCGAAGCAAACACGCGAAGAAAAGGTTATGGGGTGAGAATCAAACATGACATTCCTAAATGATTGTGAAGTAATTTAATACGATGAGATTAGGATGAATTATCGACAATCATTTATATATTTTTCAAAGAGTTCAACAAGAAAACGGTCACCATTCTTTTCAAAATTGTTATAGAGTTGTTGCCAAAAGGTCATAAAATCATTTTTAAGATGTATTCTTCGATGTGCGTAATAATTATGAATCAGTTTTCGGCGATATTGTTCAAGTGATCTTAGAGGGAAGTGGAAAAGGAAAAAACCTGTTTCTGCCATAACCCCGATATTGTCGATTTGATAAGGAAAATCTTTGACAAATTGATTCCCATTTTGGATTTCGAAATTATGTTGAAGACGGTATGCTGACTTAAAATTTAATGGGTTTAAATGTGTAGAAACGTGCGGGTAAAGTTTAAACGGGTTTCCAGTTTCGGAAAATTCGTTAATTCTTTTGCTGGCGCAGCAAATTTGATGGGTGGCTAATAATTTAATATCAGGATTTGCAAGTTGTTGGTTGAATTGTTGAATTGCATCATCATGCTGTTTTACTGCACAAGTCAGAAATTCATCGGCATCGATAAAAAAAGCCCATTCTGGTTCAGGAAACCCCGGTACATCATAAAATTTTTTAAGGAATATTTCTTGTAAATCCAGCATTTTCTTGGCGGGAGAAACACCACATTGGAGATCATTTTTACAAAAAAATTGAATATCAGGATATAAATCAGAAAATCGTTTTAATTCGTTTTCCGTATGATCTTTGCTTAGATTGTTCAGAACAAAGAAGCGGCGGAATCCTAGACGATAGTGATGTTTAAGGTTATAAAATATAATATCGCCTTCATTCTTAACCATCATGAACAAAACCGCCCGATTTAAATTGGAAATAAATGTATCGGATATTAATGACCAATCTGAAAAAAGACGAAGATTGTTAAAAAATTTACTAGCATCATTATTGATTGAATTAATTATAGCTTGTCGTGAAAGAGGTTCATTAAACATTTTGCTTCCTAACACTTATGATATTAAGCATTTAGTAATAATAATTTAATCGGCTGAGGATTCAATAGAAGAAAAAAATCAAATTTTACAATGAGATAAAATAATTTAATTTGATAAAGTAAAAAAACATGTCGTTAACAAAACATAAAAATGTTTCTTATATCGTATCTTCATATACTCATAAGGTCATAATGATTTTTTTGAAAGTTTTGCGTTTATGCTCAATAAAAATAGCCAATCCCATGTTTTTTAATGCTATATGATAATGGCTGAAATATTAGAACAGATAACAAAAGCAAAGCTATCTTGAAAAATTGCTTATGCAACCTATTTCATATACGATTTTTTATTACTTTTGATTATTATCGTTCCTATTTATTCAACAATTTATATTTGAATAAATTGAACTATTAAGACAAACAAAATCTTGATATGGAATTATCAAAAATCTTTATTAAAAGATTGATTGTCATATAGGAAACCTATAAAATGTTATGAGTTTCCTACAAATAGCTTATAAAAATATAAGATTGATTAATCAAAAATTATGAAATTATTTATATTTTGAAAAAGCTATTTTCTTTAAATGTATTCAACAATATTTATTCCATAGTATGTTACAAATTAATTAGCTATAAACGATTGACTAATTATTTTAGTAGATTATATTTTGTTACATGAAAATGTAACGTCATATGTATAAGGCATTAAATTTATTGGTCTAAGACATCAAGATTGATGGAACTTTATCTATTTTGTTACCTTTAAATCAGGAAGTTTCAAACGCGTGTTGTCATCTAGAGAAGATGTATAACTTACTAATATTCAATAAAATTAATCTGGATATTTTAGATTAAGTAAAAAAATGCTAAGTAAACTTAATGAATGAGGTTCGGTAATTCTTTTTCAAATATCCTTCTTTATATGTCATTTTTGGTAACTATATTGAATTCGAACAGAAATTTAGTTCTCGATTATTTTATTACGATATAAATTGTTTAACATTAGAAGATCAAATATAACGCTAGCCGAGCAAGTATCATTATCTAATTCAATCTTATTTTAAACCGTTATTTATGAAAGTATTATAAAATGTCTCCCAATAAGGAAGAAAAACCACACGCTATTTCTATGAATTTAGATAAAACATCTCATGAAATCGCCGACGAACAAGCGCTATTAAAAGCATTGGAACGTTTAGGACCTACTAAGAATACGCATGATCATACACGTGCTTCATCTTATTCTAAGGAAAATAATCCACAATTTCGTCGTCGCTTTGTTCAAGATGGAGATGTTATTGTTGAAAAACAAACGCTGAGACCATCACATGTAGCCAGAAATCTTGGTGATAATACAGAAAAAAATACGATGAATCGCCGGTTGCCTGCTACAAACCATGCGCATTTTTCTAATGGTAACGATCAAAAAATTAACGATTTAATTCAAAATTTAAAAGAATTGAATAGCCGCTTTTCCAATTTTGAACAATATATACATGAACTTGAAGAAAAACTTGTTAAAACAGAAGGAAAAGTTAAAATACTAACGCGGCAATTAGAAGAATTGCAGAAAGACAAAAATAACTGGCGTAATAATCAAAAGAAAATGCGATCTCAATCAGAATATAATGAAGATGAAATATTTATTCCTGATGAAGAAGGTCAAGAGCCAGTTAAATGGTGGATTAAATAAAAAGAAGGACGTTTATGTCAAAATTAGTTATTGAGAATAATCAATCAATTTGGAAAGGTCATTTGAAATTAGATTTGGCGACATTGCATTATGAATATGACAATGGTCAAAAAGTCGGTATAAAAAGAGAGATTTTAAAGGCTCCTGATAGTATTGTTATTTTATTATATCGTTCGGATAATCATAATCTTATATTGACGAAACAATGGCGTGCACCTTTGCTTTTTCAGGAAATAAATGAACCATTAATTGAAGCTTGTGCAGGCAATATTGATAAAAAAGATCTTGATATTGAAAACCAAGATCACTTGAAAGCTGCCATTCGTGCCGCTAAACGCGAAGCAGAAGAAGAAACCGGATGGCTAGTTAAAAAAACTGATTTTCTTTATGCGTTATTTTCCTCACCAGGTATTTCTACAGAGCGTCTTTATTATTTTACAGCCGAAGTCGATGAAAAAATTAACGAAGGTGGTGGCGTGATTGAAGAAGGTGAAGATATTGAAGTTGTCGAAATGTCTTTACAAACCGCATGGAATAATGTGTTGAATGGAAAAATAACAGATGCAAAAACGGTGCTTTTATTACAGCATATGATTTCGAAAAATAAATCTTTGTGAATAAATTAATTCCAGTTGAGATACATGTTGTATCTATTTATAACTGACACAGCGCTATCTTGATTTCTTTTTTAAAGCTGTTGTGAATAACGAAAATCTGAATTATCAGATGAATGAAATAAGATGCGTTTGTAATTGTATAAGGATTGATAAAGTGGTGTTTCGTCGAGATCTTTTGCGTTCTGCAGCGGGTATTTCTCTGGCTAGTATCGTAGGAGAGATATCAACGTTTTCTACAAGTAATCATGCAAAAGCAGCAGAAGATTCAAATAGTGAAGGAACCCATTTTGATCGAAACACAGTCAAAGACATAGCACGTGATCTGGCTGGGAAACCTTATCAAGCACCTAGCGATAAATTGCCCGATGTGATTAATAATCTTGATTTTGATGGGTTTAGAAGCATTGAATTCAAAACAGATCAAGCATTATGGCATGCCGATGGATTATTTTTTGAAGCAGAATTTTTCCCTCGTGGTTTTTTATATCGTCCTAAAATAGACATATACGAAGTCATTGATGGGACATCAAAACCTGTTTCGTATAATCCTGATTTATTTAATTATTCGAATCCTAAATATCGAGTTGATGATAATTTGGGGTTTTCGGGTCTGAAATTAATGGCCCCGATCAATCAACCGAATATTAAAGAAGAATGTGCCGTCTTTTTGGGAGCATCTTATTTCCGAGCTGTAGCAAAAGGACAGAATTACGGTCTTTCTGCTCGGGGATTTTCAAAAGGTACTGCGGATCCACAAGGTGAAGAATTCCCATTGTTTCGTGCATTTTGGCTGGAAAAACCCAAAGCGGATGTTCAATCAATTGTTGTTTATGCTTTGTTGGATACACCTTCTTTAACGGGTGCTTATCGCTTTACTATTCGTCCTGGAACGACCACAATTTTTGATGTTGAAAGTTTTATCTATCCACGTAAATTAATTGCTAATGGTGGTATCGCACCGCTTACGGGCATGTTTTATTTCGATAGTAACAACCGTAATCACGTCGATGATTGGCGTCCTGCTGCACATGATAGTGAAGGTTTGTTGATGTGGACTGGAACAGGACAACAGCTCTGGAGACCATTAAATAATCCTGTAGATTTGCAATATTCTGTTTTTGTTGATGAGGCTCCAAAAGGTTTCGGGCTTATACAACGTAAACATGCTTTTGACCAATATGAAGACCTTGCATTACGTTATGATTTAAGACCTTCTTTGTGGATTGAACCTGTTGGAGAATGGAAAACAGGTAGTGTCAATTTGGTCGAGATTCCAACACCTAGCGAAGTGAATGATAATATTGTTGCTTTTTGGCGTCCAAAAAACCCTTTAAAAGCAGGCAGCGAATATAATTTCATTTATCGGATGTATTGGGGATGGGATAATCCATGGAAAACGCCATTAGCAAGAATTGCTGCAACACGAATTGGTTCCGTTGTTGACCAGCCTGATACCCGTTTAATTTGCATTGATTTTTTTGATGGGCCGTTAAACAATTTTCCGTTGGATAAAATATTAAAAGTTAATCCAGTAACTTCTGCGGGCCAAATTCAGAATATCGCTATTATGTCTAATCCGGTTACACATGGATGGCGTGCCACATTCGAGTTTGTACCTGGAGGTGCTAAAATGGCAGAACTTAAATGTGCGTTATTGGATGGGGACAATCCAATTTCTGAACTTTGGCTTTATCGTTGGACACCGTAAGTTCGGTGGGGATTATCTCTGGAGCATGCTGATAAAAGCATGCTCCAGAGATAATGGAATAATTTTATTTACTGGAAGAATCAGATTTTATTGCTTCCTGATTTAACCAACGAAAAGCGACATTTTTGGCTTGTATAAGATTTTTACTATAATTAAGCATTCCACGCGAGGTATGAATTCCTGCACGGCGTAAAACAATGATATTTTTTGCGCTTAATTCTGCAAAAATGATTGAAATATGTGAACGATGCAGGTCTTTAACCAAAGATTGAAGACATGAAATTGCTGTACCATCAATATTGATGACATCATGCATGTCGATGATAATCGTTTTTACGTTTTTATCGTATAAACGTATTATAGACAAAGCTTTCTCCGCTGCACCGAAGAATAATGGGCCATCAATATCATAAAGAACAATTTCCGGTGGCAGGTTATTGATAGTTGGGTGATTTCTAGGCTCAACTCGGGTTGTCCGCGTAGCAGCAGCCATGTTTCGAATAAATAAAGCCCCCGCCAATCCAACACCTACCGCTACTGCAATGACCATATCAAAGATGACAGTTAAGCCAAAACAGGTAAGTAAAATGGCGACATCGTTTATTGGTGCTGTACGAACCGTACGAACAAAATGTTTTGCTTCACTCATATTCCAAGCAACTATGAAGAGCAAAGCACCAAGGGATGCCATCGGTACTAAACCTAATAAACCAGCAAAAATAATAACCGATAATAACACAAAAAGTGAATGGATAACGGCAGCTATTGGAGAGCGTGCACCACTACGTACGCTTGTAGCGGTTCTCGCAATGGCAGCCGTTGCTGTGATGCCGCCAAAAAGGGGAGCAATGAGATTGCCAAGACCTTGACCGATCAATTCGGAATTAGGATCGTGCTTAGTCTGTGTTAATTCATCTGCTATGACCGCACATAATAAAGATTCAATGGCGCCCAAAACAGCAATTGCAAATGCGGGGCCTAATAAAGTGTGAATTAATCTAAAGCTAATTTCTAAAGGTTGTCCATTAGGGCCAGGTAAAGACCATGGCATGGAGAAACTTGGTGGAATAGGGGGGATACCATGTCCCTCCATCCCATCCGCTTTCCAGGTGAATCTTGAAGCAATCGTTTGAATATCGATACCGTTCACCCAATGATTGATTGCATAGGCAGCAAGAGCACCTGCAATTAATCCAACCAATGGACCGGGTATGGGCAATCGGGTTTTTGGCCATAAGATCAAAACCAAAAGTGTAAAGATCCCAACACCCATTTCATAAGGATTTATTGTTGAAAATGAAGAAAAAATAATACCAATATTTTCAATAAAATCATCACCAAGTCGTCCTGTTTTAAGTCCAAGAAAATCAGGAATTTGCAAAACAGCGATGATAATGGCAATTCCGGCGGTAAATCCCAATACAACAGGATGGGGAACAAATTTAATGAGTTGTCCCATTTTACTGAAACCAAGAATAAGCAAGATAACACCTGCCATCATGGTTGCAATTAATAGCCCACCAATGCCGTAATCTTGAACGATTGGAAATAAAATAACGACAAATGCAGCCGTTGGGCCTGAAATATTAAAACGTGATCCACCGGTTAATGCAATGATTGCACCCGCAATGATTGCGGTGTAAAGTCCATGTTCGGGTGGTACACCGGTTGCAATTGCTAATGCCATTGACAAGGGAACAGCAACGGTACCGATTGTTAATCCAGCCAAAGCGTCATTGCGGAAATCGGCGATTTTGTAACCTTTACGCCAAGCGTCCCGTATACCCGCTGCGAATTGTGGCAATTGAAAAGAAAATAGTTTTTGTAGCATTTAAAGCCTCGCTATTGTCGCATCGCAGATGAGTTTTTCGCTCAAGAACATTTGCGGCGCGGGGTTTTAGATTTGAGAATTTAATGAATAACGTGTTCAAAAAACATAATAATATGTTCTAAATATGATCAAGAATCATGATCAATGAAAATTTTTTCATGGAAAGACTTCGGGCATTCTAATGAATATAAACTTGTTTTATCGCGTAACCTTTCATAAATTAGCTTCCAATTATGAAGAATATATTAAAATTAAGGGAAAAGGTGAAAATTTATGACAGAATCACAAAGCGTTTCTGATCGTAAAATGGTTGGGAATTTGGTAAATAAAGATCAACAATTCTCTGCCTTACCGCCTGAATCTCCTTTAGAAATGCCCATACAATCCTTTCGTGCTAATCCAGATTTTCATGGAAGGCCCCGTAGACCTGTAACCGAAGCACCTTGGATATTTCTACGACGTTTTTTGGTATTTTTTGTAGCTGCTTTATTAACCAGTTATGCGTCTTATGAGATGAATCTTGTTTTCAACAGTGCCGAAATGACGTCTTTAGGGGCTACGTTATTAGTATTGTTCATTATTCTATTCTTTTGGATTGCTTTCTCATTTGCTTCTTGTCTGGGGGGGTTTTTAGAACAACTTAAGAGAGGCGGCCTATCACTGGGTATTAAAAAAGAGGGGCCTTTACCCGATATTCATAAACGTACGGCTGTTTTAATGCCGACCTATAATGAAGATCCTTATCGCGTGATTGCTGGTCTGAATGCTATTTACGATAGCATCCAAGCAACAGGTAAGGGCGAGCATTTTGATTTCTTCATTCTTTCCGATACGACTAATCCAGATATTTGGGTTGCAGAAGAAGCCGCATTTTTAAGAATGCGTAATCAAACCAATAATGATGCTCAAATTTTTTATCGTAGACGGCATCAAAATACAGATCGCAAAGCCGGTAATTTAGCCGAATGGGTTCGCCGTTTTGGTGGTGCTTATGATCATATGTTAACGCTTGATGCGGATAGTTTGATGGAAGGTGATACGATCGTTCGGATTTGTGCAGCAATGGAAAATAATCCAACGGTCGGATTGATTCAAACCTTACCCGTGATTGTAAATGGAACGACGCTATTTGCAAGATTGCAGCAATTTGCTGGTCGCGTATATGGTCCGACCATTGCTTATGGTTTGGCATGGTGGCATGGATCAGAAAGCAATTATTGGGGACATAATGCAGTTATAAGGGTCAAAGCTTTTGCTGAACAAGCAGGGTTACCCCATTTGCCTGACATTAGAAAACCTTTTGGTGGCACAATTATGAGCCATGACTTTGTTGAAGCTGCGCTTATCCGTCGAGGAAGATGGGCCGTTCATATGGTGCCAGCTTTGGGAGGGTCTTATGAAGAAAGTCCACCTTCTTTAACCGATATTGCGGTTCGTGATAGGCGTTGGTGTCAGGGGAATTTGCAGCATGCGATGATTCTTCCAACGAAAAAATTAAGCTGGATTAGCCGTCTACATATGTTAACGGGTATTGGTGCCTATGTAATGTCACCTTTATGGTTGTTATTTTTGCTGACAGGTATTTTGGTTTCTTTTCAATCCTTATTTATTAAACCTGAATATTTTAGTGGAAATACGAAAGTTCTTTTTCCAAATTGGCCGCAAGTTGACCCGATACAGGCTAAATATGTGTTTATCCTGACAATGACCGTTCTGTTAGCGCCTAAATTTTTGGCGTGGATTGCGTTATTATTTGACCCTATTACGCGTAAAGGTTGTGGCGGAGCTGTTAAAGCATTTTTTTCTATCTTTCTGGAAACCCTTATTGGAGGATTGCTGGCACCAATTGCCATGTTGATTCAAACCGAAGGGGTTATGTCAATTTTATTTGGCTATGATTCAGGATGGAATGCACAGCGGCGTAATTTGGGTTATATCCCTATGAAAGATGTCATCCGCGATTATTGGCGACATACCTTATTTGGTATTCTTATGAGCGTAGGAACATGGGCAGTTTCATCGTCATTATTTTTCTGGATGACGCCTGTTTTGTTGGGGTTACTTGTGGCAATACCATTGGTATGGGTAACATCAAGTCAACGTTTTGGAAGATTTTGCCTAGCTGTTGGATTATTGATTATACCAGAAGAAACAGCACGCCCCGATATTCTGCGTAGAGATCGGATTGAAAAACGCCGTATTATGGATTTTAGGGTGCAAGAAGCGTTCCGTACGTTGTTAAATGAACCGGAATTGTGGAAAGCACATATTGCCATGTTGCCACCACCACGGAAAAAAGGGGATCTTATTAATCATAACCTTTTGGTTGGACAGATTAAGCTACAAGAAGCCCATGATCAAAACGAATTGATAAATCATTTAACAGGGGCAGAAAAAATGGCTATCCTGACCGATAAACGCAGTTTAGAACAACTTCATCATTTACCTGTTTAAAGATTGATTTCAACGATTGTATCTTCATTTTTATATGAAGATGATAAAGAATAGGCTTCGCAATCTAAAATAGCTTGAGCAATGTTACGTGCAGATTGAGAAGCCGATTGACGGGTCTGTGTTAAAATTACAAATTCAATATTGCGCGGTTTATGCGAATAACGTTGGCTACTAACACGATAACGTTTATATGCGCGTGCAAAAACGTAAACTTTGCCACGATTACAATTACAATGGATCATGTCTTCCAAGGTAATAAAACCATCGGTGCTATAGCTTGTCGCAATCCAATCCGTAGGTAAGGTATTAATCAGTTGTGCATAAGCATGAATAGCTTGTTTTCGTGAATTATACGCACTTCGACGATTTTCTCGCCAATCACTTCGAATGGCTGCTTTTTCTTGTTTGGTTATTTTTGGTGATAAAACAGGTTTATCCCACAAGGAAATACTGTTTAAAACATGATAATTCGAAGCATAGGGGTGTTGATTATATGGAGGATCAAGGTAAGCAACGCTGGGTTGATTCATTGTGCGTTTGCATAATAAAGCTGTAAATTTTTGAGCATCCATACAGAATACTTCATTTGCTTGTTTATTATCGTAAAATTGTAAGGGGTGGATTTTTAAATTGGCGGCAATCCGATAAAGCGCCGTTGCAGTTTGTCCACCCCATCCTTTATGGAATCCTTTGAAAATGCCACTTGTATTGGCATGATAACAGGCACTGTAAAGCAATGGAGCAATCAAACAGGCTTTTTGTTCAGAATCAAGGATATTATTTCTTTCCCATTGTGCGATTTGTTCTCTTATTGCATCAAGTCGCAGACCGTTTTTTCGCATATAAAACATACGATCACGGGATAAATCAAAATTTTCATCGTCATCTGGGCATAAATGCTTGCTAATCCAATCTTCTTTATCCGGAAGAACGTTTAATTGTTCGATAATTTCTTGATAGGATTTTTGATTAAAAAACAAAGGCGGCTTTTGTATTTTAATCGCTGCAAGATTAAGCATGTAACTATAATGTTCCCAATCATTGCAGATGACCTGATAACCCAATAATTTTGCTAAACGACTAACAACACCTGTTCCAGCGAAACAATCGATAAATATACTTTTTGAAGGTTGCGTTTCGGTCTTATTAATTGCTGTTTGAATAAGATCTAAAAGTTTACGCTTATTCCCAATATAGGGGATAAGCTGACTAAATAAAAAATTTTTGGTCAAATGCGCAGAATGGCTGCGATTATTCCATTTCATATGAGATGACACCTTTGTTCATCTAAGGATTGGCTATCGTTTTACTTGTACGAATTCGGAAGCCGGATAACCTTGAGCAAATAAGGCCGCTCGTAAATCACTATGAAAAATTTGGTTTAGAATTTGTTTTGCGACAACAGGTTTCGGATGATAGGCAATTCCCAACCCTGCACGACTGAGCATAGGAATATCATTTGCGCCATCGCCAATGGTAATAGTAGCCATCCGATCAATATTTAATTTTTTCTGTAAGCGTTCCAAATGGAATAATTTTGCTTCTTTCCCAAGAATAGGGGGGATGACCGATCCATCAAGATGATCGTCGGTAATACTAAAACGATTAGCAATATTTTCATCAAAATTACATAGTGCCGAAACGCGTTCTGTAAAAAAGGTGAATCCCCCTGAAACGAGCGCTGTATATGCATGGTGTTTACGCATTGTGGCAATTAAAGTTTTTGCGCCAGCATTCAGTTTGGTTTTCTTCCATGCTTTTTCTAGTACACTGACGGATAATCCTTTTAGAAGGGAAATACGTTCTTTAAGCGCATCTTCAAACACCAATTCACCATTCATGGCACGTCGTGTAATTGCTGCTATATGCTCACCAATTCCGGCTTCTGCTGCCAAATCGTCCAATGTTTCACTTCTAACAATAGTGCTATCCATATCAGCAATCAGTAAAGATTTTCTTCTGGATTTTAATGAAACAAAAAACACATCAATGGGGTAATCTTCCAACGCTTTTTTGATACTTTGATGGACCTGTTGTGCTGTATTCGTTTCGTTGTCTGTTGATGATGCAAGAAGGCACGGTACATCAATAGCTTCGTGGTCGGAAAGCCATTTATATTCATTTGTCTGACAAAGTGTTTGAGTAATTTCAATTATCTCTTTATTGATTGGCTGTAATTCGCGATTAGCAACCAATGTGACAGAATAAAGTGAATCCATGCTCAAACCCATGATTAAAATGTAAAAGCGTACGTTTATAATAAAATAATATAGTCTAGAAAATAACCTATTTTAAAGCGTTCTCATAGTCGAATTTATATCTATTTAAATTACTTAAATGATTTATTGAAGCGGTTAATAATACTATAAAAATAGCATCATATATTTTAAACAAATTTTAAAATAATTGCGGATAATAAGAATATTCTTAAATAAGATCTTTTAAATATTCATCCAGTGCTTTTACGGTGTAACAAATTTTAAATGGATTTTGTTTTTTAACGGCATCTTCTTCGATAATCGTGCCCCATAATGCAGCAATTGTACGAACTCCGGCGGCTCTTGCATGGATAATATCGGACGGAGTATCACCAATATAAAGGGTTTCTTCGGGGTTTAAATGATGATTTTCTAGAATCCCTAAAATTGCTTCCGTTTTTCTTAAACCCAAAGGTGAACCGGTTTCTACGCAATCAATCAGATGTTCAATTTGATAATATCGTAAATCAATAGCGCAAGTTTCCTGACCTTTCCCTGTAATTACAGCCAAAAGAATGTTTTTACTTTTTAACCATTGCAAGATTCCAATGATACCAGGAAAAGGAGCAGGGCATAAATCATGCATAGATTCATAATAGGTTAAATAGGTTTTTTTTGCTTCTTTTTCATATCCTGGAACTAAGACCTTAAGCGTTCCTTCTTCTGTAGCACCAAAGGCTGCAAAGATTTCATCATCCGTAATTTTTCTTTTTAGAATCGGCTCTACCGTTTTTTTGAATGCTTTAAGACAAAGAGGTAAGCTGTCACCAATCGTGCCATCCATATCGAAAAATATTGCTTTAAGCATTTAAAAAAACCTTTTTATAAAATATCGCGAAAATTATATTTTCTTTGGTGCAAGAATAACAATGGTTATCAGAATACATGCGCTTCCAATCCAGTCAATCAGACTAAATGGAACATTGAGTATCAGCACGGAAAAAACAGCTGCAGATAAAGGTTCAATGGTTGCAAGAACGCTTCCTTTTCCACCACCGATAAGTTTAACACCAGTTAAGTAGAGGAAAAAACCAATTAATCCGCCAAACAAAATAATAAAGATCAGACATACAAAAGTTGAAAAATCAAAAATTCCAACAGGCTGCCAAAATGGATGAGAAAAATTGAGTGCGATACCACCTACAAACATGCCCCAACCGACAACCGTTGTTGTCTGGTATTTTTGTAGAAGAGGAATGGGTAAAAGCGTATAAAGTGTTGAGGCAACAGCACTAATTAAACCCCATACAAGTGCCGTTACAGAAAGACTGAGTTTATCAATCCTTCCATTGGTAACCAATAAGAAAACACCAAACAGCGCCAGGAATATGGAAAAAATCAAGTGTATTGAAGGGAGTTTTCTGAAGTGAATGGTTATCGCAATTGCAACAAATATAGGGAAAAGATACTGTAAAACGGTTGCTGTTGCTGCATTCGAATATTTAATGGCGCAAAAATAGCATAATTGAGATCCCATAATGCCTAAAACTGAAAAGATGCATAAACGAAAAGCATCTTTTTTCCGTTTCCACAGATCAAAAATAGCATTGCCAATTTTACGATAGGCAAAGA
The DNA here is from genome assembly GCA_945266285.1 of uncultured Commensalibacter sp. GTDB lineage: Bacteria > Pseudomonadota > Alphaproteobacteria > Acetobacterales > Acetobacteraceae > Commensalibacter. Next base: position 5,556 of record CALYOP010000005.1, on the reverse strand, counting down.
AGAGCAAAACAATACCTGCGACAATCTGTCGAACGGTAATCATCCATTGTGGATCAACGCCTTTGTCCTGTAAAATATATTGTCCACAAACACCATTTAAACCCCAAATACATCCAGCTAGGATAATAAAAATGATTCCTTTGCGTTCTTCAAATTGAGGATTTTCCTTGGATAGAATGGAATTATGTATGCTTGTCAAAACTGACATGGTTTAAACTCTTCTTTAAAATCAGGGCAATTACATATTCTCAACAAATTAGCTTTGTAAAAGGAAAATAAGAAATAATATTTTAATCAATTTGACTTGAGATTGACGTGAATAAAGCATATAAAGGCATCATCCGTTTGCGCGCCAAGGCTGGTAGGGCATGCCTGTCCGTGACGGTTTCCCATTTTAAGGGTTTTTATTTTTATTTTAGGGAGTATGAAATGCCCAAGATGAAGACCAAATCTTCGGTCAAAAAACGTTTCAAAATCACTGCCACTGGTAAAGTGTTGGCAGGCCCAGGCAATAAACGCCATGGTCTGATTAATCGTACCCAAAAAGCAAAACGTAGCAACCGCGGAACGCAGGTTCTGGAAGCACAAGACGGTCGTACGGTTAAACAATGGGCCCCATACGGGTTGCCACGATAAGGAGCATTATAAACAATGGCACGTGTAAAACGGGGCGTTACGACGCACGCCCGTCATAAAAAAGTTTTAAGTCAATCCAAAGGTTTTCGCGGTCGTTCTTCGACAAATTACCGTATTGCTTTGGAACGGTTGGAAAAATCACTTCAATATGCCTATCGTGATCGTCGTACGAAAAAGCGTAATTTTCGCGCATTGTGGATTCAACGTATCAATGCAGCAGTACGGGAACACGGTTTGACTTATAGCCGCTTTATCGATGGTTTGAATAAGGCCGGTATTGAACTGGATCGTAAGGTTCTGGCAGCAATTGCTTATGATGATGCCGCATCTTTTGCCGAAATCGTAAAAAAGGCACAAGCGGCTCTCTCCTAATACTAGAGGGTTGGTCTGTTCTTAAGATGAACGGAGAAAGAGGGTTGTCTTTTGACAGCCCTTTTTTATTTTTTAATTGGAGATATCAATGGATAATGATCTGGAGATTTTAAAGCAAGAAACACTTTCTGCTCTAGACAAAGCTCAAGATTTGCGGGAATGGGATGCGGTTCGTGTTGCTGCCTTGGGAAAGTCGGCACCACTTACACAAAAATTAAAGGAATTAGGGAAACTTGCTCCTGATGAACGTAAAGAAAGAGGAGCAATTTTAAACAACCTGCGACAAGAATTGACTGCGGCGATTGAAACGAAAAAACTCATTCTTGAAGAAGTTGCACTTCAGAAAAAACTAAGTGCCGAAGCCGTTGATATCAGTTTACCTGTTTCTATTCAAAATGGTTTGATTCATCCCTTAAGTCGTACAATTGAAGAAATTACGGCTATTTTTGGAGCTATGGGTTTTACCGTTGCAGAGGGACCCAATATTGATTCGGATTGGTATAATTTTTCTGCTTTAAATATTAGCGAATATCATCCTGCACGTGCGGATCATGATACGTTTTATCTGCCTTCAGATCCATTGAATCATCAACAACGTTTATTAAGAACGCAAACCTCAACAGTACAAATTCGGACTTTGTTAAAAGAAGAACCTCCTATCCGGATTATTGCTCCTGGACGGACTTATCGCGCGGATCACGATGCAACACATTCACCTATGTTTCATCAATGTGAAGGCATGGTCGTAGATAAAGGTATTACTTTGGGTCATCTCAAAGGTTGTTTGGTTGACTTTTTGCGTGCCTTTTTTGGTATTCCTCACTTACCAATCCGTTTTCGTTCTTCTTATTTTCCTTTTACTGAACCCTCTATTGAAATTGATATTGGTTGGAATCGTAAAACCGGCGAATTGGGTGGAAAATCGGATTGGTTAGAAATCCTTGGCTCAGGAATGATGCACGCCCGCGTTCTTGCGAATTGTGGGGTTGATCCTAAAGAATGGCAAGCCTTTGCATTTGGCGTTGGTTTGGAACGTTTAACAATGCTTAAATATGGTATTGCTGATTTACGCGCCTTTTTTGAAAGTGACGTGCGTTGGTTAAGACATTATGGGTTTTCACCATTGAAACCAGCTTCGATGCATGAAGGATTATAAGCCGTGAAATTTTCTTTATCTTGGTTAAAAGATCATCTTGAGACAGAAGCTTCTCTAGAAACGATTTGCGAAACACTTAATAAGATTGGGCTGGAAGTTGAATCGGTGGAAGATCCAGGAAAGCTGCTGGCACCTTTTCGAACAGCACGAATAATATCAGCGATTAAACATCCTAATGCAGATAAATTAAGACTTTGCCAAGTGTATGCGGGTAAAGGTTTTGAAAATGTTCAAGTTGTTTGTGGTGCTCCAAATGCACGCGAAGGATTAATTGGAGTTTTTGCTCCTATTGGAAGTTATATCCCTGGTAGTGATATCACGCTTAAAGCAGGGAAAATCCGCGGCGAAGAAAGCAATGGAATGATGTGTTCTATCCGTGAACTTAAATTGGGAGATGAACATGACGGTATTATTGAATTACCTAATGATACACCGATTGGTATGCCTTATGCGGAATATATAAATCTGCAAGATCCTATTATTGAGATTGCAATTACACCAAATCGTGGGGATGCTTTATCCATTCGAAATATTGCTCGTGACTTGGCTGCAGCAGGAATAGGTCAATTAAAACTTTGGAAAACTGCTAAAGTTGCTGGTCAATTTGCATCTACTATTCAAATCAACAATCAATATCCTGGATCCTGCCAATGGATTTTGGGTCGAACGATCCGTAATGTAAAAAATGGTCCTAGTCCTGAATGGTTGCAAAATAAATTACGTGCTGTAGGACTGCGTCCGATTTCAGTATTAGTTGATATTACCAATTATTTTACTTACGATCTTGGACGTCCTTTGCATGTATTTGATGTAAAAAAGCTAACGGGTTCGGTATTGACTATATGTCCTGGTCGCGGTGAAACATTTAAGGCTTTAGATGGTAAGGACTATAAAGTCACTTCACAGGATTGCGTATTTGTTGATCAATCTGGTGTTCAGTCCATAGGCGGAATTATGGGGGGTGAGAATAGCAGTGTTGATGAAAATACAACCGAAATATTCCTTGAATGTGCTTTGTTTGATTCTAATCATATTGCTCTTAGTGGTCGTCAACATGGATTAATCAGTGATGCAAGACAACGTTTTGAACGGGGTATTGATCAAGCCTTTTTACCGGATGCGATTGAATCAGCAACACAGATGATTCTGGATTTGTGTGGTGGTGAAGCGAGTGAAGTTGTATCGGCTGGTTCAGAACCGCAATGGCAAAGAGATGCAACTTTGCATTATAAGCGATTGGAAAGTTTTGGAGGTAAATCTGTTCCCAAAGATCAAGTGAAAACGATTTTGTCTTCTTTGGGATTTGTCATTAAAAATGAGACGCCTGAATCTTTAACAGTAGCAGTCCCATCTTGGCGGAATGATATTGCGATGCCGCTTTATATGGCGCAATTTTCAGGTTTAAAAGAAGATATCGCCGAAAAAGTCAAAAAATCAGTACCGGAAATTGAAGCTGAAGCTGATCTGATAGAAGAGGTTTTGCGGATCATTGGTTTGGATCATGTGCCAGAAGTTTCCTTACCACCATTAAAAGCAGTACCAGAAGCAGCATTAGATACCCAACAAAAGCGACAATTACTTGCGCGTCGTGTATTGGCGTCACGAAATATGTTGGAAACCGTTGGTTTTTCTTTTGTCGATCATGAAATTGCTGCGCGTATGGGGGAAGTGCCTGAAACACTCCGGTTATTAAATCCCATTTCAAGCGATATGGACCAATTAAGACCAACACCTTTGGTGTCGTTATTACAAGCGGCGTTAAAAAATATTTCCCGTGGTTGGAATGATGTCGCATTGTTTGAAGTTGGGCCTGCATTTAATAATAATAAAGAAAATCTGATAGCGGCGGGTATCCGTTATGGAGATATGCCACGTCAGTTAGATGGCAAAGCACATCAAGTAACTTTATGGGATGTTAAAGCTGATGTTCTAAATTTATTAAACAGTGTTGATGTTCCGGTTGCTTCTTTGCAATTAACGTCAGATACACCGATTCATTATCATCCTGGACGGTCAGGGCGACTTAGTTTAGGACCCAAAAATATATTGGCATATTTTGGTGAATTGCATCCTTCATTGGTAAAACAGTTTGGATTTGATCAAGCACCAATGATTTTTGAAGTCTTTTTGGATAATTTAATTGAACCCAAAAAAGGACAAAAAAAGAAGCACTTAGTTTTGTCACCTTTTCAACCGGTAAAGCGTGATTTTGCTTTTGTTGTTAAAAGTAATATTGCTGTAGAAACTTTGCTAAAGGCTGCTCAACAAGCTGAGCGGCAACTTCTTACAAATGTTGAGTTATTTGACATTTATGAGGGAGATAAAGTTCCAGAAGGGTGTAAATCTGTAGCCATTCAGATTACGCTTCAGCCTCAGGAACGGAGTTTAAAAGATGAAGAGATAGAGGCTATCTCACAAAAGATTATACAAGAAGTTTGCCAAAAAACAGGTGGTAAGCTTAGATAACCTTATCGTTTAAACTAAAAAAACCTCTGTGGAATTATTTTCCACAGAGGTTTTTTTATTAAAGAGGAAAAGGATATTTCCTCTTAATTATAATTTTAAATAACGCAAATACAGAATTGAGTTGCTTGACCACTTTCAGGAATAATAGCAATCTGATTTTCGTTGCCGACCATTATAAAACCTTGATTTGATTTAATGGCAACGGTTTGACCACGCATTTCGCATTTGAAAAGTGATGCTTCATCTTGTTTTTGATTTAATGGAAGTAATTTTCCATCTTGATACTTAAAGTAAAACACTTGACCACAATAGTTCATGTAGAGAAGATTTGTGTTTTCTTCGACATTGACGACTATTCTATTGTTTTGTGGAAGGAAAGTATCGATTAAAACGAAGCTTCTCTTTTCAATGTCATAGTTTATCGCGAGACCATCTTCAGAAATTAAGAATTTTGTATTTTTAGCAAGATGATTATTAGCAGAAAAGTTTGAAGTCAATACATGATTAACTTCACGACCAAACAAATCAGTAGCTTGTTCTTTGAAGTTATTCTTACCTAAATAATATTGTAATCTGCTGATAAACTGACGATTAGAATAAATATCAGACAATTTATAAGAACTTGGAATATCATTTGAAGTGATATTCATATAGACCAACATAGGATAATTTTCAGTCGCTTGACTTAGCATTTTGAATAGATCGGCTGACGTACCCGGTAATTCATTGTCCACGTTTCGTTGTCCTTCTTCATGTCGATTTATAGTTACAGATGATCCTGTATGTGTGTCTGATTTAACCTCAGCTATCGGTGTAAAGTCAACCGGTTTAACGACAGGTTTTGGTTCTGTTGGCTGAGCGACAGGTTCTGGCTCTTTTGGTTGAGGAGCAGGTTCTGGCTCTTTTGGTTGAGGAGCAGGTTCTGG
>CALYOP010000004.1 GCA_945266285.1 uncultured Commensalibacter sp. | reverse complement strand
AGATTGTTATAAATGAGATTAAATATATTAAATTGTTTTGTTGAATAGAAAATAGTAGAAACAGTTTTAATATTTGAAAATTCTGGAAATTGTTTTAATGGCAATTGATAATCAAAAGAAAAATATGATTTCCTAAATTTTGATACTTAATTTCATATGTTATTATTTGTTTAAAGTTTGAGAACTGTGATTGGTTTTTGCATGGTATAAATATACTATACAAAATAGCACACCTTAGTTACAACGATTGATGATAAATTAATAAAGATAATCACTCTTTAGCAATTGGAGTATCATTAACGATTATTTTGTGATTTTCTTGAATCGCTTGAATCGCTTTCTTTGTTTGATCAATCTGTTCTTTATTGTGTAATAAGGTATAAGTTAGATCAAAGGCAATATTTTGCCCTGGTTGAATTTGTTTTATCCTTTTTTGAGCCCGTTCAATAGAAACAGGGTAGGCATAATTAGTGCCCGGCTCAATACCCGTGACGTATCCTTGTTTTTCTGTATCTGTATTTTTCCACAATGTTAAAAATGGAAGCTGATTTACATTAAAAGCGATACTTACGCCTTTATTTTCTTCTTTGTTAATGACTGCTGCTAAGGTATCGCCTTTTGTATTTGCGTAAGGAACAATATTGAAAACCATTTCGTCGAATTCTTTTGTAGGACCTAGATAGGTAGACCAGTTTGATATACCTTTTTTAGCATATTCATTGAATGGACTAATATTTTGAATGGGAGCGATGAAATAGGCGTCTTTTTCCAGAATGGGTTTGCTGAAATTGCTATGATAAATAATTTGATAATCGTGCGGATAATCAGCATGATTAGTTAAGACATCATGGATAATAAAAGCACTGCTTCCGGGTATATAACGTAATTCGGTTAAGGTTTGGATATCTGCTTTCTTAAAAGTGCTTTCTTTTAATAATCCTCGTATACGGATTTCATAAGGAGCATGATCGCTAATCTCAACTTCGACTTCTGAAGCTGGTGTGTTTCCAGCTTTACCATGCAAAGTGTAAAGTTGGCCATCTGCTTGACTGGGATGACCTGTCCATTCAAATCCACAACGAACAATCATTTCATTGAAACCCTCGAGCCAACCAGCACCATTACGACTTTCAAGATTGATATAGGCTGGATTAATAACTTCTTTGACAGGCGAATCCCAACCGAGTTTTACGCCAAACCCATTTACACGAAGTAAGTCCATCCCTCTAGTAGGGCTTAAAGTGATGGTAAGTCCATTAGGGTCTGTGATTGTTAGGATCTTTGATCCTTCTTGTTTACCACCATGTAAAATTTTTTGTTCGATTGTAAAAGGTGTCGATTTTATGTTGAGTTGTTGACTGGTTATCTTCCAATTGCCCACTTCGATATTTTGATCGGTACTGGTTAGTAGAAATGTTTTTGCATTTACGGGTGTAGAAACCAATGAAGTAACAAGAGCCAACGTTAGTGCCTTTTTCATAATGTCTTTCTTTATCGGAAGCAATGATTATCCTTTTCACAATATGACACTTACGTAACGAAATAAAGTTTAATTTCCAATAAGTTATGAATTTTTTTCCTTATTGTGGGAAAGGTGATTTCTTTACGAGTATTATTTTTATATACTCTGAATATGCTCAATATAGAATTAGGTAATGTTTTCTTACTTATTAAGAAATCGGAAAATAATAATCATTAATACCGATAAATCTTTCCATTTTATTATAGGAAAATCATAAAAGGATTATCTAATAACCATTGATAATCTTTATTTTCAATTTAAGAAATTAGCAGACTGGGACAATTCTTTTTTTGATTAGCTTTTGATATTTAAAAGATGTATTAAAAATACATCTTTTAAATATCTTTGATGGAAAAATAGCGTTATGACCAAGAATGTTCCTGGTGGAATAAGGACTAATCTTGAAGAAGCAGTCTATACGGAATTAAGAAAAGATCCCGTTAGTCGTACATTAAAATGGATTCTTCTTTTTGTTGTTATGGCTTGTTTTATTGTAATGTTTTGGGCGACAAGTCATACATATAAGCATATCCCCCCAATTCCAGATCAAGTTATCGCCGCAAATGGAAAAGTACTGTTTACAGGTGATGCTATTTTCAAAGGGAAAAAAGGATTTCAGGAAGCAGATTTAATTGATTGGGGTGGTTTATATGGTATGGGATCGATGTTTGGTCCCGATTATACGGCCGCTAATCTTGTGGCTTTGGCTAAAGAAACAGAAAACAATCTGGCAAAAGAAGCAACGAATAAAGAATTCGATCAACTTCCCGCGGATCAACAAGCACGTATTCGTCAACAGATGCAGACGATGCTTCATGCAATAGATTTAACCAAATCTGAGATTATTCTTGCTCCTGCTTTGTCACAAGCCGTAATAACGGTGCAGGCTAACCTTATGAAGGAATTAACTACAGACAATTTTGTTGCGGGTTATAGTCAAGCAAAAGCATTACAGATTGGAGATAAAGCAAAAAATACTGCAGCCTTTATCATCTATACGGCTTTTACAACGGTTGGACACAGGCCTGGAAGTGATATTTCATGGACACAAAATTGGCCTTATGAACCTATAGCGGGCAATGCACCAACGAATTTGACTTTTATCTGGACATGGGCAGGTTATTGCTTGGCTTTTGTTGGATTTGGTTTGGTGATTGTTATTAATCGTTTATGGCTTTCGGATGCCGATAACGGACCTATGGACCGTGTGATGGTTGGATTTTCTTCCTTAACAACGAGTCAGAAAAAGCTCTGGAAATATTTTCTTTTTGTCGTAGTAATGTTTCTTATACAGATTTTAGTCGGGAGTATCATGGCGCATTATTATTCAGAGCGTTCCAGTTTTTACGGTATTCCTGTTGGTAAATTTTTACCTTTTAACTTTTTACGAAGTATTCATTTGCAGGCTCCTATTGTTTGGATTGCTTTTTCCTGGATTGGAAGCGGATTATTTCTCGGTCCTATTATCAGTGGGAAAGAAGCGAAGTTTCAAGGGGTTTTGGTTGATTTACTATTTTATGCCTCGGTTGTGCTGGTAGCTGGTGTAGTTATTGGTAACTATCTAGGGATTATAGGATATATGCCGAATTTGTGGTTCTGGTTTGGTAACCAGGGCAATTCCTACCTGGAGATGGGACGGGCATGGCAATATATTTTCTTTGTGGCTTTATTAATGTGGAGCTGGTTAATTTGTCGTTCCTTTTGGCCAAGTCGTCATCTTATGACGCAAACTTTTCGGTCTTTTTTGACTGGAAATATCCGTTTGGAACATCTTTTTTGGTTTTCGACATTAGATATTGCGCTCTTATATGTTTTTGGGATGATTCCATTCTTTGAAGTAGGGAAATCCTATACCATTGATGATTTTTGGCGCTGGTGGGTTGTGCATCTATGGGTGGAAGAAGCATTTGAATTTTTCGTATCTTGCGCCACCGCTTACTTGTTAATGGGAATTGGTTTAGTGTCTCGGAGATTAGCTGAACGGAATGTTTATTTTCAGCTCATTCTTATTTTTCTTGGAGGGGTAATCGGCACGGGCCATCATATGTATTGGGCAGGTGAACCAGCAATTTGGATTCCAATGGGAAGTATGTTTTCCTTTATTGAAATATTACCATTGATCTTGTTAGTAATTGAATCAATTGACCAATACAAAGTTATCCATAATCATAAAGAATTTAAATATAATTTAGGTTATACTTTTATTATTGGTGCAGCTGTTTGGAATTTCCTGGGCGCTGGTGTATTTGGAGGCGGAGTTTTAAATGCACCATTGGTTAATTACTATGAACATGGGACGTTTTTAACCTTGAATCATGCACATACGGCAATGTTCGGTGCTTTTGGTTTGCTTGGTTTGGGAATGATTTATTGCTGCCTTCGTTATGTCGCTGGTGATCGTTACATTTTTGTTGAAAAATGGGGATACATTGCGTTCTTTTGTTATAACCTTGCACTAGTCTTATGGACAGTATTTACGTTTTTCCCTGTTGGTTGGGCACAATTAGCAGCTGTTTATGAGCATGGCCTTACCTATGCACGGAGTTTAAATTTTTACGATACGATGACTCATTGGCAATGGTTGCGGATAATAGGCGATGTTATTTTTGCTTTTGGTGCTGTTGTTATGGCTATGGATTTTCTAATAAAATTAAAACCCGTTTTTATAAAAAGCGAATAATTAGAATGTAAAGAAACGTGACAAGATTGGTCACGTTTCTTTACTAAATAAAATGAATGAAAATATAGCCATTCAATGTTGAGAATTATTTAAAAAGATTAAGGTGATTCATAAAATTATCTATATTTATGATCCCTTTCTGTTGGTAAAGTTCGTCTTTTCCACCAATATGTTGCGACAGAATTAGAAATGGTTCTCCTTCATCCATAGGCTTTATTTTCAGATTAGCCCATTGAGGGCGAATATATTTGGCAAAAGCTTGAACTAAAGCACATTGATCAATACACCAATTCGTCGGGTTTTTGGGTTGATAGGCGTGACATAAATAAATTTTCAAGAAATTGACTATTTTTGTGCTGATTTCTCGATTTCCTAGATATAAAACACCAGCACCTAAACACCAGGGTTCTCCCCATTTTTGTTTTCCGTTTTCATCAAAGGCAAATAAACGCAAACCAAAATCGTAATTTTGCATAAGGTCTGTAAAACGTGAATAGAAATTCAGCGGGAAAATAGCATCAATATCAATAATTAAGGTTTTTACAGGATAATGCTCCATAAGTTCGGGGGCAAATAAATAACGAATGCTTGCAAAATAGGCGCCATCCCGATAACGGCATAAACCATAGCCATAAGTTAAATAAAAATTAGGGATATGATCATGTATATGCGCAGCAATCTGTTTAAGAAAACGGATTTGCGCAGGAAGTGGGTTATCCAATGCTAAACTTAAAACGGTTTTGGTTTTATATTGATTGGCTTGATGTGCTCTAAGCAAAGAAAGAAGCAGTTTAGGGAAAAAACGGAAATAATTGGATTCACAACCTAAAATAATTGAAAGTTCAGGATTGCCATCCTTTAAATCTGCATAAGACCAGTTCCAAGAACTAAGTCTAAAAGGATCAGGTAGATCATCTGAATCGTCTAGAAAAGACTTCATTTCCTTTTCACTAAGCCAGGTATATATGCCGCAGTCAAAATGTAATGAAGGAACATCTTGTTGAATGGAAATATCCTTTGTCTTTTGGAAATGGTAATCGGCTTTTTCGCGATCTTCTAATATCCAACTAAGTTTGCCGGCGTTTAAGTGGTACCAATAGCTATCTCCATTTATTTGAAATTCTTTTTCAAATAATCGCTGCATAGGCCCGTTTCTTTCCCAAGCCAGCGAATTACAAATATTATTAAAAATAAGGCCATAACCATAGAGGATATTATCGGCTTGATCCTGCACAGGATAAGGTAAAAGAATACCGTTAAAATCATTGGGTAATGGATCAATACTAAATCGATTAAAAGTAGACATGATAAGATAAAATGAATAAGCGCCGTTTTTTTCAACGTCCAAATTACCAAAAATATGATTGATCATACTTTCTGCAATGTGAGTACGCTTCAAAGCAACATGAAGTGATTCAAGTGCTTTATCGATTTTGTCATTTTTAAATTGAACCAATGAAAGAAAATAGGGAAAACGATTTTGAGTAGAAAATTTCCGGGTTGCTTCTTCTAAAAGTTGTTCAGCAGGTTCATAAAGCCCGCATAAAGCACACAGTTTGGCCGCACGTTCCAAGTGTTGTGGAAAATGTTGAGATTGGGTTAAGCTGGAAAAAATCGATTGTAATTCTTTTTTGTAGTCATTTTCCCAGAATGGATGATAGTTTAGATTTTCTTCATTCTGGAAAGCTGTGGTGATTTCAGACAGAATTTCAGGAATGTCGGTCAAAATGTGCTCCCATTTATTGGATAATGGAATTTAATAGTTTGGTAATGGAATAGTTAACAATAAATTTTATTATTTTACAAATGGTCGATCAACATCAAATGAAAACATTACTGAGGCGTATTATCCATATTGATATGGATGCTTTTTATGCTTCTGTAGAACAAAGGGATCAACCACATTTAAAAGGCCTTCCTGTTGTCGTTGGAGGAAATCGAAATCGCGGTGTAGTTGCGGCTGCAAGTTATGAAGCAAGAAAATTTGGTATTCGTTCGGCGATGCCTATGGTAACCGCGCATCGGAAATGCCCTAATTTAGTTGTCGTAAAACCTAGGATTGATGTTTACCGAGCGGTTTCTTCTCAGATCAGAGCAATTTTTGAATATTATACTCCTGATATTCAACCTTTGGCATTGGATGAAGCTTATCTGGATGTAACGCATTATTGGCGCCAATGGGGTAGTGCTACAGAAATAGCGCAACAGATTCGAGCCTGTATTTACAATGAAACGGGTCTGACCGCATCGGCAGGAATTTCTTATAATAAATTCTTGGCTAAACTTGCATCTGACCATCATAAGCCAAATGGTATTTATGTTATTCCACCTTCCCAGGGTGTTGCTTTTGTTGAAAAACTTTTAATTGAACAATTTCACGGTATTGGTCGGGTAACCGCCCAGAAAATGCGTGATCTGGGTATTTATACAGGATTAGATTTACGCCAACAAACCCAGGCTTTTTTGGTTCATCATTTTGGTAAAGCAGGATTATATTTTTATGAGATAGCTAGGGCAGAAGACCATCGTCCTGTTGAAGCAAACCGCCTACGCAAATCGCTTGGTACTGAAGCGACATTTGATCAGGATTTAATATCCTGGGAGCGAACGCTGCAAACGATTGAACCGATTGCCAATAAGTTATGGGTGGCTTATGAAAATTCATCTTTTCTAGCAAGAACGGTCACGTTGAAGGTTAAATATATTGATTTTCAGATTATGACCCGTAGCCGTTCTTTTGAGCATACCATTCAAGAGCGTACAATTTTGAATGAAACAATCATTGATCTTCTAAAAACGTTATTTCCATATCGTAAACCTGTGCGTTTATTAGGGGTAACGCTTTCAAAATTGGAAGGAAACAGAAATCAGAATGATGAATCGTTAGATCTGTTTTCCTTTGGAACGATAAAAAACACAAATTGATTAATATTTACATTCAAGAATGAAGTTTTCTTACAATGGAAAATAATGTTATTTTGTTTGAAACATTAATTTTCCATCACAGTTAAAACGCTTTATCTGGCTGTATAACCACCATCTGCTAAAATCGTCGTTCCGTGCACAAAAGATGCTTCATCACTTGCTAAAAATAGAACAACATTCGCGATTTCTTCTGGTTTTCCTAAGCGACCAAGAGGATGTAGTTTAATTAGTTGCGCTTTGTCCATTTTTTCAATCAAAGGAGTTTCAATGTAACCAGGGCATACAGCATTCACACGAATATTTTTAGACGCGTAATCAATGGCTAAAGTTTGGGTTAACAGTTTGACACCTCCCTTAGCTGCTGCATATGCAGTAAGGCCTTCTTTACCAACCCAACTATGTATAGAACCACAATTAACAATGACCCCTGGTTTTTTATGTTTTAACCAGTATTGAATAGCATATTTATTAGTTAAGAAGACGGAAGACAAATTAACATCAATTGTTCTTTGCCATTTTTTTAAAGAAAGTTTGTCGATGCAATCATCATCGGCGATCCCCGCATTGGCAAAGGCGATATCTAAACCACCAAATTGTTCGATTGTGGTTTGAATTAAAGTTTTAATCGAATTCTTTTTCGAAACATCCAATTGGAAAAAAGCGGTTTTATGCCCTTTTCGGTTAAGATCTTTGGAAAGTTTTTCACCTTTTTCGTCAAGATCAGCAATCATGACCTGCGCTTTGTGATTACAGAACTTTTGAACGGTAGCCATTCCGATGCCACTTGCACCACCGGTCACAATAACGGTTTTTTTTGTAAAATTCATGTTCTGTATCCTTGTATATGGGTATATTTAGAAAGTTTGATAACATGTCGTAATTTTTGGAATACAAATTTACGCGAGTTATTTTATATTCTGGCAATTTGGAGGAGGCATGATTACGCGTTTTGCTCCCAGTCCAACGGGCTATCTTCATCTTGGGCATGCCTTTTCGATATTAAACGGTTGGTATCATGTACAAAGGACTTCGGGTCGGTATCTATTACGTTTTGAGGATATTGATCAGGAACGTTGTCGCCCCGAGTTTTATGAGGCAATTCAAGAAGATTTAAGATGGTTAGGAGTTGAATGGGAAACACCGATACGTTTTCAATCGCACCATTTTCTAGAATATGAAAATTTATTGACTGTCTTAAAGGAACGAGGCTTACTTTACCCTTGTTTCTGTTCACGGAAACAAATTGAAGCGGAATGGTGTGATAGTTTACAAGCATCGCATCATGCTCCCGATGGTTCTGTAATTTATCCCGGCACATGTAAAAATATGACCGTTTCCGAACAACAAGAACGATTGGCGGCTGGTTATTCTCATGTATGGCGGCTTGATATGAAAGCGGCTTTGGAACAAATCAATCATCCGAAAACCCCTTTGACATGGATGGAAGAAGGACAGGGCAGACAATTATGTTATCCCGAAGCTTTTGGAGATGTGATTTTAGCACGCAAAGATGTATTGGCTTCTTATCATCTTTGTGTAACCTATGATGATGCATTTAGCGCAGTAGACTGGATCACACGTGGCGAAGATTTGCGATCTGTAACCTCGGTTCATCGGGTTTTACAATGTTTAATGAAATGGCCAGAACCTGTTTATGCACATCATATTTTGCTTAAAGATGAAACAGGCCAAAAATTTTCGAAACGTCACCAATCCCAAACACTGCGTTCCTTAAGAGATAACGGGTTAACCTTAAAGGAAATTAAGGCACAAATAACGAATTATTATTCATAATTAAGAATAAATGATTGCTGTAATATTGTGAAAAATCCAAATCGAGAATAAGATTTAATCTCTATTAAAGTAACCTAAACTAAACCGTCATTATTCTCTTTATTGGAACAATTACAATGAGTATTATTTCTGATCGTTTGAAAGCAGTAAATCCTAGTCAAACTTTGGTAATTTCAGCCAAGGCACGGGCATTAAAAGCACAGGGCAAAGATGTTATTAGCTTATCTGCTGGTGAACCTGATTTTAATACGCCTGAAAATATCGGTCGTGCTGGCATTAATGCTATTCAAGCGGGTCAAACGAAATATACCGATGTCGGTGGGACTATGGAGTTACGTCAAGCTGTTGCCAACCGCATCAATCAGGATTCAGGAACGGATTATAAAGCAGAAGAAATTATTGTCTCAAATGGTGGAAAGCAGGTTATCTATAATGCAATGATGGCCAGTTTAAACCCAGGCGATGAAGTTATTATTCCGGCTCCTTGTTGGGTTTCCTATCCCGATATTGTAACCTTAGCTGGTGGCAATTCGGTAATTGTTCCTTGTGGTGTAGAAAGTGGATTTAAATTAACAGCAACGAAATTAAAGGCAGCGATTACGCCAAAAACAAAATGGTTAATCCTTAATTCACCTTGTAATCCAACAGGAGTTGCTTATTCTCCCGAAGAATTGCGTGCTTTATGTGATGTGCTATTGGATCATCCAAATGTCTGGATTTTGACGGACGATATTTACAATAAACTTGTTTATAATGATTTTATTTGTCAAACTATCGTTCAGGTTGAACCCGGTTTACGCGACCGTACGGTGACCATGAATGGTGTTTCAAAAGCTTATGCAATGACGGGTTGGCGTATTGGTTATTCTGCCGCACCTGTTGAATTGACCAAAGCAATGAGCAAATTGCAGGGACAATCGACTTCAAATCCTTGTTCAATCAGTCAGGCTGCTGCTTTGGAAGCCGTTGCAGGCCCTCAAGATTCGATTAAGCAAATGGTTGCCATTTATCAAAAGCGGCGTGATATCGTCGTTTCCATGTTAAATCAAGCTCCAGGATTGGAATGTATTACACCGCAAGGGGCCTTTTATGCATTTCCTTCAATTAAGGGTTGTCTTGGAAAAACCACAAAAGCTGGAGCCAAAATTGTTAATGATGAAGCTTTTGTAACGGCACTTCTTGAAGAAACAGGTGTGGCCGCCGTGCATGGTGCAGCTTTTATGATGGAAGGATTCTTTAGAGTCTCTTATGCGACTGCTACGGAAACCGTCAAAGAAGCTTGTACGCGTATTCAACATTTCTGTATGAATCTTAGCTAAAAGAAAAGTTATGCCTGAATCTAAAGATCGTTATCTTCCTTGTCTTTCATCAAGAATGGATGGGTTTGAAGCTCCGGCTACAATTGCGATGGCAATGAAAGCCAGAGCTTTGAAAGCAGAAGGAAAACCGGTTATTTCTTTGGCTTTGGGACAACCGGATTTTCCAACCCCCAAAGTTGCAATAGACGCTGCATATCAATCGGCATTGGATGGAAATACAAAATATCCGCCGATTGATGGAATGTTAACTTTGAAACAGGCGGTAAAGAAAAAATTCGCTCAGGAAAATCATCTGGATTATTCATTAGACGAAATTGTGATCGCCAATGGTGCCAAGCAAATTTTGTTTAATGCCTTAATGGCTACCTTGAATAAAGATGATGAGGTCATTATTCCTGTACCTTATTGGACAAGCTATCCGATTATGGTGCAATTCCTGGGCGGTATTCCCCGATTTGTCGTTTGTCCCGAAGAAAAGGGGTTTCGTCTTAATGCAAGCGATGTGCAAAAGGCGATTACATCGCGAACCAAATGGATTATTCTTAATTCGCCTAGTAACCCTACAGGTGTGGTCTGGCCTAAAGAAGATTTGTTGGCATTAGCAGAAATTTTGCGAGCCCATCCGCATATTTGGATTTTTTCAGATGAGATTTACGAACATCTGATTTTTGATGGAGCACAGCATTATTCTTTGGCAGCATTAGCCCCGGATTTAAAAGATCGTATTTTAACGGCTAATGGTGCGTCGAAGACTTATGCAATGCCTGGATGGCGTGTTGGCTATGCGGGTGGTCCTAAAAGGTTGATGAATGCGATGCTGAAGATTCAAAGCAATTCGACATCCGGCGTTTGTAGTATTAGCCAAACCGCAGCAGTAGCCGCTTTGGAACATGCTTCATCCGAAGTCGCTTCGATGAAAACGGCATATGATCGTAGACGGATCACAATGGTTAAAATGCTTTCTACGCTAAAAGGGATAAGCTGCAATGTGCCACAGGGTGCATTTTATGTATATCCTGGTATTCAAGCATGTATTGGAAAAATTACGGCTGGTGGCCGGCGTATCGAAAGTGATTATGATTTTTCCGAAGGGCTTCTTGAAGAACAATATGTTGCTGTTGTTCCAGGAAGTGCCTTTGGGCTTAGTCCTTATTTACGTATTTCTTATGCCGCAGATGATGCGGTTTTAGATGAAGCCTGTCATCGGATCGCAAAATTTGTCGATCATTTGCATGATTAAGTTCTTATAGCCTAATTAATAAAAAGAATAGGCTATAAGCAATTATAATATTGATGATTTCAAGAATAGATATTTATTGATTCTTTTTTAAGAATCTAGTTGATTACCAATCTTCGATCAGTGTCAAATAAAGTAGCAAGTTCTTTAATCATCGTTCCTCCCAGCTGTTCAGAATCTGTGATCGTAACAGCACGACGGTAATAGCGCGTAACATCATGACCTATACCAATTGCGGTCAATTCAATGTTTTTCTGTGCTTCTATTTGCATAATCATGCGACGAAGATGTTGTTCCAGATATTCAGGGTTATTGGCTGATAGTGTACTATCGTCTACGGGCGCTCCATCCGAAATAACCATTAAGATTTTTCGACGTTCAGGACGAAAACGTAGTCTTTGCCATGCCCAATAGAGTGCTTCACCATCAATATTTTCTTTAAGTAACCCTTCCTGTAACATTAATCCCAAATTTCGACGGGAATGACGCCAAGGCTGATCTGCGGATTTATAGATAATATGTCGTAAATCGTTTAGTCTTCCTGGATCGTTTGGTTTACCATCGCTTAGCCATTTTTCACGACTATGCCCACCTTTCCATGCACGGGTAGTAAAACCGAGGATCTCTACCTTAACTGAACAACGTTCCAAGGTGCGGGCAAGGATATCGCCACACATTGCTGCAATTGAAATCGGTTTGCCACGCATTGATCCCGAATTATCAATTAAAAGCGTGACAACGGTATCACGAAATTCCATTTCCTTTTCTTGTTTATAAGATAAAGGCTGACCGGGATTGGTAATAACACGTGTTAAGCGGCTTGCATCTAACAATCCTTCTTCCTGATTGAAATTCCAGCCACGAGTTTGCTGCGCCATTAATTTGCGTTGCAGACGGTTGGCAAGTCGGGAAACAACATTTTGGACATAAAGCAATTGTTGATCAAGCTGTTGACGCAGGTAATCCAATTCTTCAGGGTCGCATAGATCATTGGCAGAAACGATTTCATCATATTGCTTTGTATAAATATGATAGGAATCGTCTTCGAGCGAATCAGAAAGCGGTTGTTTTTCTTCTTTAGGGCCAGCAGGTTGATCCTGAGCTTCAAATCCTTGGCCTTGATTTACACCTAATTCTTCGGTGCGTTCATGACTTTGAGCGAGTTGTACTGTGCTATCCTGCTCTTGAGGGGTTTCTTGGGTAGTTTCTTCTTCATTAGAAGGTTCGTCAGAATCTGGTTGTTCACCCGTTTGGTTATCCTCGTTTTCTTCAGATTCCGTAGGAACGTCTTCTTCAATAAGGTGATAAGCTGCGAGAAGCTGTCGGCTATCTTTGGCGAAGGCGGCTTGGTCTTCTAAATGTTCCGCCATATGATTTAATGCTTCTTTGCCGGCTTCATCCAAACGATCTCGCCACAAATTTAATATTTTTCGCGAATCTCTAGGAGGCGGTTCTCCAGTTAATTTTTCTCTAACCAACAATGATAATGCAACCGAAGCCGGCATTTGTTCAGCCTTGGTCATATGGGCATGACCTTCATCCTTGCTGGCTTGTTCGACGATTGAATGTAGGTTCGCCGCAACGCCTTTCATGTAACGGCTACCTAAAGCTTCAACGCGTACTTGTTCAAGCGCATCAAAGCTGGTTCGGGCATCGCCTGGATCAGGCTGAAATTGTTCATGTAAACGGACGTTGTGATATTTCAAACGCAAAGCAGCGGCATCGGCGACACCTCGTAATTGAGATAAAGCTTTTTTTTCTATTTGCTGAGGCGGTTGTGGCAAATAGACTTGTTTTGAAACGGCTGTAGAAAAGGTAGCATTCTGCCGTGTTGTTCCAGAATAAAAATTAATATCCATATCCTGCCGCCCACTTAGGGCGTGAACAACACCAATTGTTGCCCGTTTAAACTGTTCAGGATCGTAATGCGTTTCATTAGGAGAAGAAGACGGGGAAGAAGTGGTGGTGTGACCGTCTTTTAAAGTTTTCTCCTTCATTCTTTATTTCGCCTTTTCTGTAATCAATGGGTCGATATTAAAACAACGTTGATAATATTCTGCGATTGTTCTTCGTTCAGTTTCATCACATTTATTGAGAAAGGTCAGGCGAAAAGCAAAAGATAAGTCTTTGAAAATATTATAGTTTTCAGCCCATGTGATAACGGTACGAGGCGACATAACGGTTGAAATTTCTCCAGAAGCGAAACCATTTCGTGTAAGGTCAGCCAGCGCAACCATTGATTCAATCATTTTTTTATTTTTGCTGTCCGAAGCATCTATACCCATTTTTGCCATAACAATATCTGTTTCTTGCTTATGGGGAAGATAATTGAGCGTAGATACAATATTCCAACGATCCATCTGGCCTTGGTTAATTTGTTGAGTGCCATGATACATGCCTGTTGTATCACCTAAACCAATTGTGTTCGCGGTGGCAAAAAGGCGAAAAAATGGGTTGGGATAGATAACTCGGTTCTGATCAAGAAGGGTTAACTTACCTTCGGTTTCCAGAACACGTTGGATAACAAACATAACATCAGGACGTCCGGCATCATATTCATCAAAAACCAATGCACAAGGGTGTTCTAAAGCCCAAGGCAGTAATCCTTCTTGGAATTGGGTAATTTGTTTGCCATCTTTGAGGACAATGGCATCTTTACCAATGAGGTCAATCCGAGAAATATGACTATCCAAATTGATTCGAATACAAGGCCAGTTTAGGCGAGATGCAATTTGTTCAATATGCGACGATTTCCCTGTGCCATGAAAGCCTTGAACCATGACACGGCGGTTATATTTAAATCCTGCTAAAATCGCATGTGTGGTTTCTTTATCAAAGCAGTAGCTTGGATCTTCTTCAGGAACCAAAGATGTACGTATTGAAAACCCATCAACCTCCATATCGAGATCAATATTAAAAGTTTCCCGAACATTAAACTTCTTGTCAGGTTCGGAAAGAACCGAAATTGACGGTAATTCACTGGATTGCGTTGCAGTTAGAGAATCTTCGGCCATTAGGTTTCCTTAAAAGTTTTTATATCACTACATTAATCTATAGCTTAGCTGGATTTAGGATGAAGGTAAATTTCTAAGATGATCACGTAATAATGCATAAGCAGAACTAATTACCTTGAAATGTTCTTCCGATACTGGATCGCCACCATTGGTATCAGGATGATGTTGACGTGCAAGTGCTGTATAACGTTTACGTAATTCGTCCAATGAAACAGGCCATGATAATCCCAGTGTATCTAAAGGTTCACGTAAATTAGGAGGAGGGGCGTAGTGCTGCTGTTTTTCTTTATTAAATTTTTTATGATATTTGGGCGTATCAGCAAAAATGTCGAAAGGATCATGCATATTTTCCTTATCAAACAAAGATGCGCCTCCTAAATGTCCAAGTTTCCACGAGGGTTTATCCCAGACGGTTGCCGATCGTAGATGAGCTTCAATTTGGGCGGGGCTCATACCTCGATAATAATCCCAATTTTTATTATAGATTTTAATATGGTTGAGGCAAAACCAATAATATTGATTAAGGGCTTTTGGAGAACGTGGCGCACGATATCCCGCTGCATTCATGCATCCGGGCATATCGCATATTTGATCTGGCGCATCGGGATCGGGATCAAAAGCACGAAAATGAGAATATCTTGCACACATTATAAAATTGCAGACAAAGGCTGATGAATAAATAAAAAATAATTATAGCTTTTTATGAAAGATAAGACAAAACGACAAATAAATTGTTCATAGAATAGATAAAACAGGAAAAACCATCTTTTTTTTAAGAAAAAAGATTATGAATGAGAAAGCTTTCTATTCAAAAATAAACCTTTGTTTCTATTCTTCAAGGGTTAGAATAAAAATTGATAATGATAACCGAATATGCGTTTTTTATTTATCTGAAGGGGGTAGTTTATGGTTGGAGTAACCCGGAGAAATTTTGTTTTTTTGTTACCGACAACGCTATTAGCAGCATGTCAGACAGGACGTAACCCATCGCGTTCTATGACAGATCTGAAGGATATAAGCCGTATTGAAACCTATTTAAATGATAATGCGGGTATTCAAGGTAATTTTATGCAGGTATGGCCAGATGGAAAACAATCAACGGGACATCTAACCTATTTACCGGGGCAATTACGATTGGATTATGATCAACCTTCGCGTATGGTGGTGGTTGCCAAAGGAAAACGTATGGTTGCGAAAGATTTTGGTAATCAATCCGTCACACATATTGGGCTTGCACGTAATCCATTGGGGTTAATGCTTCATCGTCCTGTTCTTTTAAAAGAGCCAATTATTATAACTGCCATCCAACGGAATACGAATAGCATACAAATTTCCTTGGCAAGTGCGGATAATCCATCGCAAGGGTTGTTAACCTTGTCTTTTTATGATGTGCAAGGCAAGCTTGCTTTATATGAATTACAGGCCGTTGATGCCCGTAATAATCACAGTCAGATGCATCTTTATGATATTAAACCGGCAGGGGTTGTGTCAGAAAATCTGTTTACATATCCAGATTCGTGAAGTCCGGATTACGAGGCATTGGTTGCAGAGGGCTTCCGAAAAAGTTTTCCCATTCTTGTATTAGAATCCGGTCGATTTCATCCATTGAGATATTCACACCCAGTTTTTGTAGACTGGTAACACCATAGCTTTGTAAGCCGCATGGTATAATCCCTTGATAATCTTCAAGGTTTGGCTGAACATTTAAAGCAATACCATGCCAGCTAATCCAATGGGAGAGCTTGATTCCCAAAGCTGCAATTTTTTCTTCTTTGCCAGTTTTTGGGTCAATGACCCATAATCCTATACGATCAGAACGTTTTTCTGTTTGAATGCCAAGTTTCTCAAGGCTTTTCGCTACCCATTCTTCCAGAGCATAAACAAAAGCATGAATGTCACGGGCTGGAATATGAGGATGATTCTTGCGTAAATCCATCATGACATAAAGAATTCGCTGTCCTGGCCCATGATAAGTCCACTGCCCTCCACGATTACTTCGATAAATTGGAATGTTTTCAGAATTGAGTAGATCTTCCTCTTTTGCAGAAGTGCCAGCCGTATATAAGCGGGGATGTTCTAAAAACCATAGGCATTCTGGTGCCTTTTCAGCATAAATTTGTTTAACATATGCTTTCATCCAGGCCGTTGATTGGGGATACGGAATTAAATAATTACTTTTTTGCCAAAATATTGTTGGAAAGGTCATTGCCTGAAAGCTTTTCATCGGATATAGAAGACGACCAGAGTTTAGTTATCATCTAAACAATACTTTGTCACGTTGCGGCCGTGGCGGAATGGTAGACGCGCAAGCTTGAGGTGCTTGTGGGGGTAAACCCCGTGGAAGTTCGAGTCTTCTCGGCCGCACCAATTTCCTTAAGTACGAAGTATATCAATTTCCCTACAAATTAATTCCTCGTGTTTTGAAGTTTTTCGTGATTTAAGCTAAGGTATTTCTTAACATGAAATAACTAAGAGGGAAAAATGGATAAAGAGTTTCGACAGGCTGCTTTAGATTATCATACATGTCCATCTGCTGGTAAGCTTGCAATCATGCCAACAAAGCGCATGACTACCCAGCATGATTTATCTTTAGCCTATTCGCCTGGGGTAGCGGCTCCTTGTCTAGAAATTAAAGCAAATCCCGCGACCGTAAGTCAGTATACTGCCCGAGGGAATCTGGTTGCGGTTATATCAAATGGTACGGCCGTTTTAGGGCTTGGAAATATAGGCCCCCTTGCTAGTAAACCGGTTATGGAAGGAAAGGCAGTTCTTTTCAAAAAATTTGCTGATATCGATGTTTTTGATATCGAAGTAGATGCGAGTGATCCAGAACAATTTTGTAATGTCGTACAAGCATTAGAACCAACTTTTGGTGCGATTAATCTGGAAGATATTAAAGCTCCCGAATGTTTTATTATTGAAAAAACATTGCAGTCGCGCATGAATATTCCTGTATTTCATGACGATCAACATGGAACAGCAATCGTTGTTGCTGCGGCCTTAGTCAATGGTTTGTTATTGCAGGGAAAGAAAATCGAAGAAGTTAAATTGGTAACTTCGGGTGCAGGTGCCGCCGCTATGGCCTGTGTTGATTTGATGGTTACGATGGGATTGAAACCAGAAAATGTAACCTTAACCGATATTGAAGGCGTGGTTTGGAAAGGTCGGAATCCAAATATGCCAGAAAATATGGCCCGTTATGCAAAAGAAACCAATGCTCGGACTTTGGAAGAAGTTATTAAAGGTACAGATGTATTCCTTGGCTTATCTGCTGCAGGTGTTTTAAAATCAGAATGGCTTCCTTTAATGGCGGATAAGCCAATTATATTTGCTTTGGCTAACCCAGAACCAGAAATCATTCCCGATATCGTTAAACAAGTCCGCCCTGATGCAATTGTTGCTACAGGACGTTCTGATTATCCTAACCAAGTCAATAATGTCTTGTGCTTTCCTTTTATTTTTCGCGGTGCATTAGATGTTGGCGCTAGTCAGATCAATTTACAAATGCAGCATGCAGCAGTTCATGCCTTGGCAAAACTGGCGATGGCAGAAGCAAGTGAGGTTGTTTTGTCTGCTTATGGTGGGGATGCACCTTCATTTGGTAGAGATTATATCCTTCCAAAACCTTTTGATCCAAGATTAATCTTGCAAATTGCACCGGCTGTAGCCAAATCTGCAATGGAAAGTGGTGTTGCAACACGACCAATTGAAGATTTTCCGAAATATTTAAGAAAATTATCTGATTTTGTTTTCCGTTCTGGTCATGTGATGCATCCGGTATTTGAAGCCGTAAAACAGCATCGACCTCAGAAAATCGTTTATTCGGAAGGGGAACATGACCGAGTTTTGCGTGCTGTACAAACCGTCGTAGATGAACATTTGGCAGAGCCAATTTTGGTTGGTAAACGCGAAAAAATTCAAGCAAAGATCAAAGCGCTTGGATTAAAATTAAAGATTGATGAAGATGTCAGAGTTATTGACCCTGAATTTGATAAAGAGCTTTATGCTTCTTTAGAGAAACCTTATCAAAGATTGGTTGAACGAGAAGGAATACCTCCTTCTTCTGCCAGACAACAAGTATATCGTCGTCGAGGTGTTACAGCTGCGATGATGTTGCGGGAAGGCCTTGTTGATGCTGCTTTGATTGGTGGATATAGTGAATGGTATAGCGTTTTTAAGGCCGTTGACGGTATTATTCCAAAGCGTCCCGATGTTAGCCAATTATATACTTTGACCAGTCTTATTCAATCTAATGCCATGTTTTTTATAGGGGATGCTTATCTTCATTTAAATCCAACGGCTGAACAAATTGCAGAATTAACATTGTTAAGCGTTGAAATGATTTCGTTATTTGGCATGAATCCAAGGGTGGCTTTATTGTCTTATTCATCTTTTGGTGCAGGAAAGACAGAAACTCCACTGAAAATGCGTAAAGCTTTGTCAATCATTCACGAAAAGAATCCAACACTTGAGATTGATGGCGAAATGCGCGGAGATGTTGCTTTAAGTCCTACGCTGCGTGCACAACTTGTTGATAATTCTCCTTTAAAGGGGTCTGCCAATTTGTTGATTATGCCTGATATTAATTCGGCAAGTATTGGTCTTTCTTTAGTGCGTGCAGCTAGTAATGCACTACAAATCGGTCCTATTACAATGGGAGCGACGAAACCATTACATATTATTACTGAAAGTACAACAGCCAGAGGGATACTGAATTTAACAGCAATTGCCGCAAAACAATCAATTGAAATGGAAAAGTAATAAAAAGAAACTATTGTTTCTTTTGCGAACGAAGAAAATGTGTTATTATATTGTATAAAATATAATTATCAAAGTTTTATGTTTTGATTTCTTAGTGTTTAATTGCGATATTAGAATGGTTGTGCATTTAAATACTTTGATTGTTTTCTAAACTATACAAGGTGAATTTTTGTGATTAAACCTCTACGTAAAGCTGTGCTTCCTGTTGCTGGATTTGGTACTCGTTTTTTACCGGCTACTAAGTCAATGCCAAAAGAAATGTTACCTGTTGTTGATCGGCCGTTGATCCAATATGCATTGGATGAAGCACGAGAAGCTGGAATAGAAGAATTCTGCTTGATTACAGGGCGTGGTAAAGATTCTTTGATCGATTATTTTGATGTGGCCTATGAATTAGAAGACGTATTAAAAAGTCGTGGAAAGAATACTTCTTTGGAAGCTTTGGCGCCGGCAAGCATTCAAGCAGGATGTTTAACAGCCGTCCGTCAACAGATTCCGTTGGGATTAGGTCATGCGATCTGGTGTGCACGGACTTTTGTAGGGGATGATCCTTTTGCTGTATTATTGCCTGATGATTTAGTTCAAAGTGGGGGACGTTCTTGTTTACAGCAACTTGCTGATGTTTATAATGAAAAAGGCGGGTGTGTCGTTGCTGTTACCGAGGTTCCAAAAGAAAAGACTTCAAGTTATGGGATTATTGATGTAGCCTCAGATGATGGTAAGTTAGTAGAGATACGTGGTGTGGTTGAAAAACCTGAACCCGAAGAAGCTCCTTCTAATTTATCGATTATTGGACGTTATATTCTTTCTCCAGAAATCATGAAATATCTGGCCAAGATGGAACGTGGCGCTGGTAATGAAGTTCAGTTAACGGATTCGATGGCTAAATTAATTGGCCAGGTACCTTTTCATGGCGTGCGTTATGAAGGGCATCGTTATGATTGTGGTAGTAAGGCTGGTTTCTTGGAAGCACAGATTGCTTATGCCTTACAGCGTCCAGATTTAGCACCTGCTATGCAGAAAATTATTAACAAATATGCACAAAAAGGCTAATTGAATGGATTGTAAACGGAATTTAGATCGTACTATTCTTCGCGAATATGATATTCGTGGCGTATACGATAAGACCTTTTTCATCGAAGACGCCTTTGCCATTGGCCGGGCTTTTGGAAGTATCGTTGCAAGACGTGAAGGAAAAAAGGTCGTCGTTTGTTATGATGGTCGTGTTTCTTCCCCAGATTTAGAAACGGCATTAGTTGACGGCCTGAAGAAATGTGGTCTTGAAGTTATCCGTATCGGCCGCGGCCCAACACCTATGTTATATTTTGCCTCTGTAACTTTGGAAGCAGATGGGGCTATTATGGTGACTGCAAGCCATAATCCCAAAGAATATAATGGTATGAAATTCATGCTGAGTGGAAAACCATTCTTTGGGCAACAAATACAAGATTTAGGAGATCAGATTGCCAAGGGTGATGTGATACCTGAAGGCGTTGGTAGTGTTCGTAAGATTGATGTTTCAGAGGACTATATCAATAGAGTTCTGAAGGATTATAATCCTGGTGATCGCAAATTACGTGTTGTCTGGGATAATAGTAATGGATCTGCAGGAGAGGTACTAACGCGTTTAGTACAACAATTGAGTGGTGAGCATATTATCCTCAATGGGACAATTGATGGTAATTTCCCAGTACATAGTCCTGACCCTACAGTTCCGAAGAATTTGGAACAACTTCAAAAAGAAGTTGCCGAACGTAAAGCTGATCTTGGGATTGCCTTTGATGGAGATGCGGACCGTATCGGTGTTATTGATAATAAAGGAAATATCCTTTGGGGTGATCAGTTATTGATTATCTACGGTCGGGATATTCTAAAAGACAAACCCGGCGGTATTGTAATCGCTGATGTTAAAGCAAGTCAGATTTTGTTTGATGAGATTAAGAAAGCAGGCGGTAGCCCTTTAATGTGGTGTACTGGGCATTCTTTGATCAAAGCAAAAATGGCAGAAACACATGCCATTCTTGGCGGTGAAATGTCTGGCCATATTTTCTTCGCTGATAAATGGTTTGGCTTTGATGATGCTTTATATGTAGCTATTCGTACCCTTAATATTGTTAGTAATCTCAAAGGTCCACTTTCTGATATTACAGAAGCATTACCAAAAGCTGTTTCGACTCCGGAAATTCGTTTTGAATGTGCAGATACGCGCAAATTCAGTGTGGTAAAAGAAGTTGCTGAGCGTTTGAAAGAAGCAAATGCAGATGTCATTACCATTGACGGTGTTCGAGTAAATACGCCTGATGGTTGGTGGTTGTTAAGGGCATCAAATACGCAGGCTGCGTTAGTTGCACGTGCAGAAAGCAAAACGGAAGAAGGATTGCAAAAGCTTAAAGCCGCTTTATCAGAACAATTAAAGGCTTCTGGTGTTGATCATCCACCTTTCTAAGTTTGATAGATCAAACGTGTTACTTGTTTTATCATTCAGGTAATTAAAAATTATCAAACGTCCCCTAAAAAGGGGACGTTTTGGTTTTGACAAACATCTGGCTTAATTTTTATAAGCAATGAGATGACCGTTCCTATTTTATTTAATCGTAGACTTGTTCGCCTGCATCGCGATATGGCAGTAAGAAAAACTAATAATGTTGCAGAAATTGTGCAGGCAACGACTTGTCGTTTGCTTGATCGCTTGGATGATATCAACCGAACCTTTAATAACGCACTTGAAATAGGTGGAAGAGGGATCGTTTCAAAATATCTCCAGCAGCACAATATTCCAATGATTTCTGGCGATTTGTCATCATATATGGCAGCGCTGAATACAGGTTCTTGTATATGTATTGATGAAGAATCCTTGCCATTTAAAGAAAATAGCTTTGACCTGATTATTGCTAATTTTACATTGCATTGGGTAAATGATTTGCCTGGGGCATTAATACAACTGAGAAAGATTTTAAAACCAGATGGGCTGTTTTTGGCGAGTATTCCTATTGTGCCAACCTTATCTGTTTTGCGGAATATTCTTGCTGAGGTAGAGGTCGAATTAACCGGGAAATTATCACCGCGTATTTCACCTTTCCCAGATTTACGGGCTTGTGCTACTTTAATGCAACGTGCAGGATTTGCTTTGCCTGTTGTCGATAAAGAAGAAATTATGATTTCTTATCGATCGCCTATGGCATTGATCGAAGATTTACGTGCCGCTGGGGAAGGCAATGCTTTGGTTGAAAGAGCAAAATATATTCCTCCGCGCATTTTGTTTGGCGCTTGCTTTGAACGATTAAAGGCGATAGAGCCTTTAGAAATACCATTTACCTTTGCTATATTAACAGGATGGGCGCCGGATTCATCGCAAGCACAGCCGTTAAAACCAGGACAGTTTTCGATATCTTTGGAAGACGCGTTTGCTAAGAATAAGCTTGCATCAAACCCCAAAGAATCCAATAGTAAAGATGACTTGTGACTGGTTTTTTTAATCAACAGATGCTAGTAAAATCCTGTTTAATGGGTGCATATTTTTAGGAAGAAAGATTAAATTATGGCAGCGAAAAGGGTGAAAAAAGTCGTTCTTGCCTATTCAGGTGGGTTAGATACTTCTGTTATTTTACGGTGGTTACAGAAAACCTATGAATGTGAAGTCGTTACTTTTACCGCAGATTTAGGACAAGGTGATGAACTTGAGGCAGCACGTAAAAAAGCGGAAATGTTCGGGATAAAGGAAATTTTTATCGAAGATTTGCGTGAGCCGTTTGTACGTGATTTTGTTTTTCCTATGTTTCGTGCCAATACCTTATATGAAGGGCAATATCTGTTAGGAACATCGATTGCGCGTCCATTGATTGCACAAAGACAGATTGAAATCGCTGAACAAGTTGGTGCTGATGCTGTAGCCCATGGTGCAACAGGTAAGGGAAATGATCAGGTTCGTTTTGAATTATCCTATTATGCTCTGAAACCAGATGTAACTGTGATCTCACCATGGCGGGAATGGGATTTAACTTCGCGGACACGATTGCTGACTTTCGCTGAAGAACATCAAATTCCGATTTCACATGACAAACGCGGTGAAGCACCTTTTTCTGTTGATGCTAATTTATTGCATTCTTCTTCAGAAGGAAAAATTCTGGAAGATCCGGCAATGGCACCGGATGAAATTGTTTATCAACGTACTATTTCTCCTGAAAATGCTCCTGATAAAGCAACTGAAATTAGCATTGATTTTGCTCACGGTGACCCCGTAGCAATTAACGGTGAAGCCATGTCTCCGGCAACATTGCTGACCAAGCTAAATGAATTGGGTAAAGCGAATGGAATTGGACGGCTGGATTTAGTAGAAAACCGGTTTGTTGGCATGAAATCACGGGGAGTTTATGAAACACCAGGTGGTACCATATTGTTATTTGCACATCGGAATATGGAATCAATTACCTTAGATCGTGAAGCTGGACATTTAAAAGACAGCATCATGCCCCGTTATGCAGAATTGATTTATAATGGTTTTTGGTTCTCGCCAGAACGTCGTATGTTGCAAGCACTCATTGATGAAAGTCAGCATTCGGTTACAGGAAGAGTAAAGCTGAAGCTTTATAAAGGTAATATCATCATGATGGGCCGTGAAAGTCCTAATAGCCTTTATGATACTCGGGTAGTAACCTTTGAAGACGATGAAGGCGCCTATAATCAGAGTGATGCTCAAGGATTTATTCGATTAAATGCTTTACGTCTTCGTTTAGGAGCCAAAATTGGGCGTCGTGGCGGCGCCTTATAATAGATTAACAATTAAAAAACAAAGGAAAACCCATGAAAAAGGTAGCCTATTTATTTGCACCTTTATTTGCTATGTCATTAGTAGCCTGTGGTGGACATAAGGAAGTCGAGCTAACCTCTGAACAATTTATGCAAAAGGTTCAGGCAGAACCTGGCATTAAAACTTTGCCTAGTGGGTTGGCCTATCGTGTTATCAAATCTGGTGAAGATAAGGGACCAACCCCTGCAAAAGGGGATAACATGATGTTGGAATATGAAGGACGTTTACCAGACGGTTATATTTTCGATTCATCAGAACATCATGGTGGTCTCGTACAAATGCCATTAGACGGGTTGATTCCTGGTTGGATGGAAATTCTGCCAAAAATGCATTCGGGTGATATCTGGCAGGTTTATATCCCATCACAATTAGCGTATGGAGAAAAGTCTATGGGACTTATTCCAGCAAATAGTGCGCTTGTTTTCCGGATACACTTATTGGGTGTAACGAAATCTAACTAGTATTAAAAAGGGTTGATTTTATGTTGTCTATACCGTCGGGGAAAGTTGTTTTTTCCGGTATTCAGCCTACGGGTATCCCGCATCTTGGCAATTATCTAGGTGCGGCGCGTCAGTGGGTTGATATTCAGAAGAGCAATCAGTGTATTTACTGTTTGGTTGATATGCATGCTCTGACGGTGTGGCAAGATCCACAGACTTTACGTCAACAAACGCTAGAACAAGCAGCGATATTGATTGCTGCTGGTATTGATACCAATAAACATATTTTGTTTAATCAATCAGCAGTTACTGCGCATGCAAGATTGGCGTGGATTTTCAACTGTGTTGCACGTATTGGCTGGATGAATCGGATGACCCAGTTTAAGGACAAAGCTGGAAAGAATAGAGAGGCGCATTCTGCTGGTCTTTATGTTTATCCTAATTTAATGGCCGCTGATATTTTAGCTTATAAAGCAAATTGCGTTCCGGTAGGGGAAGATCAACGCCAGCATATTGAACTGACGAATGATATTGCACAGAAATTTAATCATGATTATCAAATCGATTTCTTTCCTAAAGTGGATGAATTTATTCCTAAAACTAGTGCCAAAATTATGAACTTGCGTGATGGCACAAAGAAAATGTCTAAATCGGATCCATCAGCACAAGGCCGGATTGAAATGTTGGATACTGATGATGAAATTGCCAGCAAAATCAAAAGGGCTAAAAGCGATTCTGAACCTTTACCCTCAGAAATAGAAGGGTTGCAAAATAGACCAGAGGCAACAAACCTGATAACGATTTATGCAGCGGTAACCGATAAATCGATAGAAAGTGTTTTGCAACAATATGGCGGTCAAGGTTTCAGCACATTTAAAACTGCATTAGCGGATGTTCTGGTTGAAATAATTCGACCTATTCGTGAAGAGACGAAAAAGCTAGTTGCAGATCCTGGACATCTAAAAAAGGTTTTAAAACAGGGAGCTGAAAAAGCTTCTGCTATTGCCGAGCCGATTGTCTCTGAAGCTGAATATATTGTTGGGTTTTTGAAATAAAATGAAACAGAATAGCGCTATTCATCTTGTTCAAACACATGGACAAGGGTTAACCATGATTAATTTCGAATTAGCAAGCTGGATTTTAAAAACAGGCATCATCAATGGCTTATTAACAATATGGTGCTGTCATACTTCAGCTTCATTAATCGTTCAGGAAAATTTTGATCCAGCGGTTAAAGAGGATATTCTCAATTATTTTAATACGATAGTTCCAGAAGATCCACATCGCTATCGTCATAATAGTGAAGGACTTGATGATATGCCTGCGCATCTCAAGTCTGTTTTAACACAAACGCAATTATCAATTCCGGTTATTGATCGAAAAATGGCTTTGGGGGAATGGCAAGGGATTTATCTGTTTGAGCACCGGAAGCAACCGCATCAAAGAAAACTTGCTTTGCATATTATTGGAGAAGCTTCCTAAAAAAGAATGGCTTTTTTAAAAGCTTGTTTCACTAATATTCTCGATTTTATATTGCCACCGCATTGCATTATTTGTCATAGCCTTGTTCAAAATGCTGGGTGGCTTTGCAGTTCTTGTTTCAAAGGCTTAGATTTTATTTCAGAACCTTTTTGTGTTCGTTGTGGTCAACCTTTTGAATCTTATGAAATGGCAGGTTCTGATCATATTTGTGCTGACTGCCTTAATAAACCACCGCTTTGGGAACAGGCAAGAGCTGCATTTCTATACAATGAAAATTCAAGCGTCTTATATTACCGCTTAAATACGCAGATCGTCAGGAAAGCATACCGTTTTTAGCATATTTCATGAGTCGTATATCGGGTCCGTTGTTGGATAAGACGGATATTATTATTCCTGTTCCTTTACATAAAAAAAGATTGCAAGAAAGAAAATACAATCAATCAGCATTGATAGCTTGGAAATTAGGGAAAAAAGCAAAAAAGAGGGTAATCGCTGATGCGCTTATCCGACATTGCCAAACACAACCTTTAGGGCATCTGACCAAACCAGAACGTAAAAATATTCTCAAAAATGCAATTATTGTTCGAGACAAATATAAAGATATTTTAATGGATAAAAACATCCTGTTAATCGATGATGTTATGACAACCGGATCTACCCTTGAAGAATGTTGTAGCGCTTTGCTCGGTATTAAAGGGATAAAGATCAATATTTTAGTTGCAGGCTTAGTAAGTCATAAACACCAATATAACGACCTCGATTCTTAAATAACCTTTATTAATTCGGATAGAATCATTTACATGAAAGATGATAAAGAGAATAATATCAATTCGTTATAATTTATTATCTGAATAAGTTAAAATAGGAGCAAGAAATGACAAAAGTTGAAATATATACACAACCTGGATGCCCATATTGTCATCGAGCAATGTTGATTTTGAATACCAAAAATATACCAATACAGGAGATTAGCGCTCCAAAAGGTACGCCTGAACGTGAAGAATCGATTCAAAGATCAGGTGGTAAAACGAGCGTACCACAAATATTCATTAACGGGAAAGCTATTGGCGGTTGTGATGATTTGGTTAAGCTGGATAAATCTGGTGAACTTGATCGTCTTTTGGCTGAGTAATTAATTAGAATGTGAATCATTTTACGGGTTTGATTAATTAATTGTTTGAGAGGATAAAGAGGCTATATGTCGAAAAGTGGTAAACGATTTTTACAATTTATAAAACAAACAACACTTTATGGTGTTGCCTTTTCATTTTTATACGGTGCGCATGTAGCCCAAGCATCATCTCTCGTTCAAAATGATAATAAGCCGTCTGTAACAGAAAGCATTACGGAAATCGGCATCTGGGCGACTAAAGAGGAGGATGGCGTTTTCCAAATTTATAGTTGTGGTCAGAATTTATGCGGGCGTTTAATTGGGATTCAATATAATACACCGCTTCCTCCGCAGTCTTCCAAAGGGCATACACAATGTAATTTTTCAATGTTAATGAACTTTACCAAGAAAAAAGGAGATGATTACTGGAGAGGAAAGATTATCGATCCAAGAGATGAAAAAAGTTACGATGCCAAAATATGGTCTAAGAAACCAAATGAGCTCAAAGTAAGAGGTTATTTAGGCATTTCTTTATTGGGAGAAACTCATGTATGGCATCGATTTAACGGTGCTATAGGCCCGAATTGCCGCCTTCCTTCGTTAAGAGAAAATAATAACCGAAGATAAGATAGCTTGATATCAAGTTAAAATATGATTTGGCGTGGCATTGTTTTCATTAAAATAATTAAAAGAATTCTACTAAAAAATTAGTTATTTCGTCTTGTTTTTTTCATTGATTTTTTATAGTATTGAATCGATTTATAAACATTTTTTAAATCTGGTTATTAATATTTGTTTGGTTTAAGAAATATTTTATGAGATTTCGGTTTAGGAATATTGGCATTTTTCAAAATCATTGTTTTGGTTTTGCAAACAACATGTAAGGTAAAAAGTTAAAGCGATGGCTTATTTCGTTACTCAGGTTTTTACGCCCAAAGATAAATGGTTGAAGCTTAACCGTCTTCTTAAGGAACAGGTTCTTCAGCGGATGATTATTAATCTTTCTGGATTGGCTGGAGAGAATCGTGTTCAACTTATTGCTATGGGTGAGATTGATGAAAATATGCCAAGAGCTGTTGCAGAGAAATACTTTATTAACTGGTCAATTCCAGGAGATGAGGCGACCAAAGCACTTATATCTCATCTAAGAGATAGTGAATGGAATGAATATTTTGAGGTGGTTAATATAGGGGGAAAAGGTTTAACTGTCCCTGAGTACGCAAGTACGATCACCCGTGTGTTAAACGAAGAAGAACAATAATAAGATTAAATTTGCGCCTAACTAAAATTCGACGGGTGATGAGGGAAGAAAGATGGTACAGACAACCAGTACAATATATCAAAGTGGTATAAAGTCATATAGCAGATTAGATCTGGCCAATGCTGCTGCTGCTGGTGACGAAATCGTATACGTCGTAAATGATATGAAGGACACTTTTGAGGTCCGAAGTGGTGCCATCCTTTCTATTGGAGCAGGTGCTGGTTCTGGAACTGCTGCTTTTGTACAAAGTTGCGGTAGTGTGTACTCAACACCAAACACTGTTGATTCTAGTTTCCCGGGCAAAGTGCGTATGATGGGGATGGCGATATCCGCTGGCGCTCAAGTTCATGTCGGGAAGAATGATACACTTTTTGTTTCTGCAACAATGCAAAACTCTCAAAACTCTAGCGCTTCTGTAGGTGCAAGGGGCGATATTAGTATTGCTTATAATGGGGATGTTTCAGGAGCAGCTGCTTCTTCGGCTTCGTTATTTCTTGACGATGGAGCTATGCTGAGTGGGGGTGGATATCTTGGCGGTATAGCTGATAAAGGTGCTGCACAAACTTGGGGATCAAATCAAGCACAATCATCTGGGGCGTTACAGGCATCTAGAACGGGTGCAATTTCTGCTGGAAATAAGGTAAAAGTAAAGGTTGATGGTGACTGGGCTGTTATTGGGGATGTAAGTAATGTAGGTGCCGATACCGTTTTTGGCAATGACGATGAAATTACCATAGGGGGTAATATCGGTGTTTTTATGAATACCGTGCTTAGAATAGGTGACCGGGTTCATATGTCGCAGACGGGTCAAAATGGTAGTGGTATATTTGTTGGTTCTGGCGCAAAAATGTTGGTTGGGAACGATGCAAGTATTTATGCTCGTGGTGGTTTTGGAGCGGGTTATTCAGGAAAGTATAGTTCAGCCGTTGTTAGTATTGGTAGTGGCGCAAGCATAACGTTGGATCACCAGGCCGCTGGTGTTTTCGCGGCTGAAGCGGGTGCCGTTGTCACTATTGGGGATGGCGCTACAATTGACGCGGCTATGCTCTCGGTAGGTTATACGCAAAATCCGAACAATGGATCTTTTATTAGTGGAGGTGGTGCTGCTTCTATGCAGATAGGTAATAATGCAACGGTTGACCTGATGACCGAAGCGTTATTTGACGATCCTACAGAATTCCAGGTTGCAGAAAAGGGATATATTGTTCTTGATAATAAAGCAGCTCAAATGACAATGTTGACTTTTGGAAGTCATGCGAACCTGCTAGGAAGTGGTATTTCTGTAGGTGATCTTGTAAAAAAATATGCCATTCCTAATGATCCAGCACGTTTTGGGTCGAATGCAGGTAAAACATTTATTTGGGGTAATGCTGCTGCTAATAATAAACTTACTTTTGGTGCGGGTGCTTCCGTAAACCTTAATGGTGGCGGTATAGAAGTTAATGGTACTAGTGATAGTATAGTATTCAGTGGTGGAACTATTAATATAGTTGATAGTAATGGTCTTACCTCAGCGATTTCTAATACGATTTCTGCGGGTTGGATCTCTATGGGGAGCTCCTTCAAAGTTTTTACGGATAGTAATGGTGTTTCAACGCTTGTTACGTATGGAAATACTGGAAATAATTCCATTACATTTGGTGATGATTTCAATATTGATCTTCAGCAAAATGCTGCTACAGGTGCTACCGGTAATTTAACGGCAGATGGGTCGCGGGATGTTTACAGTTTTGGCAATAATCTGCATTTAAATGCCAATTCTATATATTTAGGTCAATTTAGCCACACTTATAGTGGAACTGATTATACTGCTACCCCAACTGGTGTTTCCATAACATTTGGTAATAATGCCAATATTATGCTTAGCGGTGGCTTTATTATGAATAGTGCTAACGCTATGTATATGTCCATGGGTGATTCGGGGAATCTATCCATTGCTAGTGGTTTCCTATTCAACAATCTTGATGCGAATGGTGCTGTGCTTATCGGCAATAATGCGAACATCATGATGAATAGTGGCTTTGATTTCAGTAATGGTGGTTCTGCTGGTAGCGTAATTTTTGGTAATGATCTTGTTCTATCTACTGGTAGTGGTTTTAACTTCAGTAATGGTGGAGCTAACGGTAACTTAAGTATTGGTAGTAGAGGGCATATTGATGTTGGTAGTTTTGGCTTTGTAAATAGTGGGTCAGCTGGCTCCATAAATATTGGAGCCAGTACTACAATTATAGCTGATAATGGCTTTGGTTTTGTGAATAGTGGTGCCTCTGGTGCATTCTTAGCTCAAGATAATATAAGCATAAAGGCTGGTGGCAGCGGCTTTACCTTTGTAAACAGTGGGTCAACTGGTGCATCGATGACTGTTGGAAACAGTGCTAACTTTGATATTAACGGCAATTTCCAATATTTGAATCCCGGTAGTGGTAACTCTGGTAATGAACCACTTTCGGTTGGCAGTAGTGGTATTTTTAATATTACAAGCAATTTTATCGTGGTTGGTTCTAGTGCTGCTGCAATTTTTGGTGCTTATACATCTATGGTGGTTGGTGGCAATGTAAGTGTGCTAGAGGATTACTCTGCCGTTGTTTCTTCTGCTGGCTATCAATATGGTTCGTATACTGATCTTAGTATTGGCAGCAACATGTCAATTTGCGGATCGAATATACATTTTAATGCAGACATCTCTAATACAATATCTGTTGGCGGAAGCATCATCTTGAAGGGAGATGCCGGGGTTTGGTCAAAAGGTGAAGGAGGTACCTTAAATGCGTCAGGTATTTCCGTGCTTGGTGGACCTGATTCAAAAGGATCTGCAATTGCTAATGAAAGTTTTGTTGTAGGTGCAAATAACATCGTTACAATTAGTAATGGTGGGTTACTGGTCAATGTAGCAAATGGTCGATATGTTCAGGGTGATAACGGAATCTTGGATACCCTAGGTGACATAACTATTAATGGTGCGGGTGCAATATTCTCTGCTGGTAATGATCTTATTATTAGTACTCATGGTAATGGCATTACTCTAGATAGTGGTGCTACTTCGTTTAATATTGGAAATAACGCCATTTTGAATACAGATGGTGGTATTATTAGTATGGGTTCAGTGTCTGCTGGGGCAAAGACTAATAATATTGTGATCGGATCTAATGCCAGTATTAATATTGGTGGAATACAATATGGCGGTTCGACTCAAAGTGTAGCTATAGCCGATCAAGCTTATGGTAACTTGGGTAACGTTATTATGAGTGGATCAGAAGATGTATTATCGATTGGTAACGATGCAAATCTTAGTATGGGTAATGTAACCCTGAATAGTGGATCCGATGAATTAACAGTTGGTAGTGGTGCAACCCTTAATATGGATACTTTATCTATTTTGAGTAACGGTAAAGTAGGTATTGGCGATAATGCAAGTGTAAGTATTCTAGGTAACACAAATCTTGCGGGTGCTAGTGCTGGTATAACGATTAGTAATAATGCGATTATCAGTATGGCCGACCTAAATATGCAGGGCACGGGTGCATATACAAGCATTGGAAATGGCGCTACCCTGAATACAGGTAATATAACTCTTGGTGCTAATGCTGACAGATTGGTAATTGGTAGCAATGCATCTATTAATACGGGTGATATCGTTTTTAATGCAGCAAGCCAATTGATGAGTATCGGCAACGGTGCTAATGCCAGTTTTGGTAATGTCGTGTTGATGGGAAGTGAAGGGGTGGCAAACAGACCAACGAATTCGATAGTTGTCGGCAGTGGAAGTTATGGTGCTAATAACATGACTATGGGTGTAGGCGTACGCAATACCTTAACATTAGGGTCAGGGGCATATTGGTCAGTTAATAATCTTATTTTTAGTGCTATAGGGTCTACTGCAGCAAATGCTACTACGCTTGCTAATATATTGCTTCAAAGTGGTGCGACATTAATAGTCGATAATATGACCGGTATTGGTCTTTCCCCGACGAATAAAGTCTTTATTCGTGCTAGTGCAGGTGGTAATGTTATCATTCATTCGGGATTTTTCGATACGGTTAGTAATGCTACTAGTGCGAATGCATTGGAAGTTAATTTTAGCGGTCTTGCAGCCAATCCGGCAATATTTGAATATGATGGTGATATTCAGGATACAAAAGGCAAGTTAACACTTCGTGGTCTTGCTGCAATAACCGATAATACTAAGTTAATTTTTAATCTTGGCAAAGATACCAAGTACACTGATCAGAATCGTTTTAGAACTAGATATGTTGATGGTGTTTTAATTGTTGAATATATGACTGTAGAAACTGGTGAATGGGTAAATGTTGCATCTTTTTCTATGCCAACTACATTAACATCAGGTGCATGGACTGGAGGACCTGCAGGGGGAAGTTCTGCCACTAATGCCGCGAATATTTTGGTCGTACAACAATCTGATGGGTCATATCAAATGACTATTACTAAATGTTTCCTTAGCGGTACACATATCATGACCGAAAATGGAGAACGTGTTGTTGAAGATATTGCTGTTGGTGATCAAATCGTTACGTTCAAAGATGGTAAGGAAGTTCTACAGACGATTGTCTGGGTTGGAAGCATGGATGTTGATGTAAATAATTATTCCAACAAAGAAACACTTTATCCAATCCGGATTAAGGCGCATGCTTTTGGATTAAATCAACCGCATCGTGATTTGTTGGTAACACCTGAACATACGATTTATGTTGATGGTGGGTTAACACCTGCAAGAATGTTGGTGAACGGTCGTTCGATCATCGTTGACAAATCTATTAAGAAATATACCGTTCATCATATTGAAACTATTGAACATTCAATTATCTTGTCAGAAAATCTACTGACTGAAAGTTATTTGAACACGGATAATAAAGATATGTTCAACGGTGAGGCTGTTAATCTTCGTTTAGAGTTCAACGAAAATGCAGGTCACAAGAGTTGGGAAGAAGATGCTGCGGCACCGTTAGTTGTGGCCCGTGAAAAGGTCGAACCAATATGGCAACGTTTGGATCGTCGTGCGACCCAATTAGGTTTTGCAACAGTTGAAAGAGCTAAAACAACACGTGATCCAGCTCTGTGTCTCACGACGCAAAAAGGTGATGTTATAAAACCTGTTGATATACAAGGTAAAGTTTATAGTTTCTATTTACCTGCTAATGTTCGTGTCATTGGTTTGCGGTCTCGTGCAGCACAACCTGCGGAAGCTGTTGGTCCATTCTGCGATGACCGCCGTATGCTTGGTGTTTTAGTTTCTAAATTCACTGTGCTTGGTGATGAGGCTGTTACGGTATTACCATCCGAAATGTCAGAAGTATCTGGATGGTATCCTGCAGAGAAAGGGCGTAGTGACCGCTGGACTAAAGGTTTGGCAATTCTACCTCAGGAGATTTCTGAAATAAGCAATAAAGTACGCTTGTTAAAGGTTGAACTAACGGATAGTTCAATATACCTTCTTGATGAAGAAGGAGATTGGGCGAAAACCGCTTAATTCAAACGAACATATCAAACAATTAATGCTTGTGTTCTAGTAATTCTTTTCCTTTTGCTGCAAAGTGAAAGGAAAAGGTTTTTTGTTGAGGATATGTGATGTTTGATCGGTTTATTACCCATACTGCTAGGATAAGTCCACAATCGACGGCGATGATTTCTTTTGATGGTGAAATTTCTTATAGCCGTCTGGATGCCGATATAAATCGCGTTGCTGCTGCGTTATTAAAGGAATTTGACCCGCTACCTAAAGTCGTTGCCATTTCTTATCAGCAATTACATCCGCATTGGCTGTTTATATTAGCTTTGTGTCGGATTGGAGTTGCATCGGCTTCTGTTTCTGATGATGCGTTTGTTGCTGAATCTGAAATAAAGATACTTCAGCCTGATTTGGTTATCAGCGATGAAATGTTTGATATTGTTGATGGGCCAAAAATTTTAGTTCTTGATTCAGATTGGGTAAGGAATGTTTTAAAGGGTCCTGCTGTTGATCCTATTCGTCCACCAGAAGATCCAGATCGTTTGGCACGTGTAGCAATTTCTTCGGGTACTTCGGCAGAAAAGCATAGAATTGATTTTTCATGCCGTTTAATTGAAAGCAACCTTCTAAGAGGGGTTCAATTAGAAAGTGTAAGCTGGATTGATTTGTCACCGGCTAGAGTTGTTCCCCGTATATTGCCGACCTTAGGGTTTGGGTCGATTCATGGTTTTTTGTCTATACTTGTAATCTGGCTTGTTCGGGGTTCAATCGTTATTGCCGATCGTGAACAATACCCTGCAGCTTTGATAATGCTGCGTCCAACCGTAATGATCGTTTCTCCTATTCAATTACAAGAAATAATGAGCCGGATGCCGAAAGAATTTCAACCTTCAGAAAATTTAAGATTAATTGTTTCTGCTGGTATATTTCCAAAAGCATTGCGTGAAGATGTTGCTGCACGATTGACGCCTTTTATTCGTGTTAATTATACGACAAGTGAAAGTGGTATTCTGGCCGCTATACCTGTTACGCAACATGATCATGATGATATGGCGGGTTGGGTTTTGCCGTGGGCAGATATTCAAATTGTAGATGAACATGATCAGGTATTACCATTTAACACCATAGGCGAAATTCGTGTCAAAAGTGCTGAACAAGTTAGTGGTTTCTATAAAAATGAAGCAGCAACGAAAGCACAATTTAAAAATGGTTGGTTTTATACTGGTGATTTAGGGATTCTTGATGCTTCTGGTCTGTTAAGGTTAAGAGGGCGGATCGATGGGTTATTCAATTTTGGAGGGGATAAATTTGATTCAGCACGCGTCAGTTCTGTAATCAAGGCTGTCCCTGGGGTAATCGATGCTGCACTTTTTAGCGTAGACAATATTAATGGGCTTGCAGAACCTTGGTTAGCGATTGTCCAAGGGGAAGGTTATGATAACGATAAGGTAAGTCGTGCAATAGAAGAAAATTTCCCCAATTTACCAAATGTAATGGCTTTATGGATAGACCGCATTCCGCGTAATGATCAAGACCAAGTTTATTACTCGGTATTAAGCGACATTGTTTACAAACAGTTTAAAAATTACAAACCCAGAAAAAAGGATTTGGTTTAAGAAAGTAATAAAGATTTACTTTTTTATGATATAATAATTTCAATTGAATAAGATTAATAAATTCTTAAACTTCATAAAGTGCAAGGTGTCGATAGGCTATGAAGATACATAACAATACACAGGGTTATTCTGGGGAAATTGCTATTGTTGGTATGGGGTGTCGATTTCCTGGTGGTATTGTTGATTTGCCCAGTTTCTGGGATTTTATGTGCGACAGGAAAGAAGCGGTAAGTAAAATCTTACCCAGCCGCTGGAATTGGAAATCTTTTTATGATCACGATAATGATCGGATCAATAAAAGTTTTTTCATGAATGGAAGTTTTCTAACACAGCCTATAGACGAATTTGAGCCTTTATTTTTTGGTATGACACCAAAAGATGCCTCTCACAGTGATCCACAACAGCGGTTGTTATTGGAAGTTGCTTGGCAAGCAATGGAAGAAGGGGGAATTATCCCTGGTCAATATGCCGGCCAAAAAGTGGGTGTTTTTGTTGGGTTCTTTACGCAGGATTGGCAGTTATTAATGGCCAGTCCTTATTCGAATGAATATGATCTTAATGCCAATTGCCTAGCGACAGCAGC
The DNA here is from genome assembly GCA_945266285.1 of uncultured Commensalibacter sp. Lineage (GTDB taxonomy): Bacteria > Pseudomonadota > Alphaproteobacteria > Acetobacterales > Acetobacteraceae > Commensalibacter. The sequence continues at coordinate 196,402 of CALYOP010000004.1, read as the reverse complement.
GTCTTCAACAATGCTGTCTGCTCGATTATCATATGTGTTCGATTTCTGTGGACCTTCTATGGTCTTGGATACCGCATGTTCTTCATCATTAACAGCTGCACATTTAGCCTGCCAAAGCTTGAAAAATGGTGAAAGCGATATGGCATTAGTAGCCGGTGTGAATGTGATGCTTATTCCACATTCGGGGGCTATGATTGCTAAGGCACACTTTACGGCTGAAGATGGTCGGAGTAAAAGTTTTGATGCGGCGGCCGATGGTTATGGTCGCGGAGAAGGATGCGGTGTTGTTGTGTTAAAGCGTCTGGAAGATGCTTTACGGGATGGCAACAAAATTCATGCCGTGATTAGTGGAATAGGCGTTAACCAAGATGGCCGGAATGAAGGGATTACCGTACCGAATTCAAAAGCACAGGAACGTTTAATTCGCGAAGTTGCTAATCAAGGGAAAATCAATCTTGGCGATATTGCTTATGTCGAAGCACATGGAACAGGTACGCCAGTAGGTGATCCATTAGAAGCGCAAGCAATTTTTAATACAATTGGTGCCCATCGTCCTGAGGGAAAACCGGTTGTTGTCGGTTCGGTTAAAGCGAATATCGGTCATTTAGAAGCAGCAGCAGGAATTGCAGGTTTGATTAAAGCCTGTTTATGTCTAGAACATAAGGCTGTTCCTGCTCAAGCTAATCTTAAAGAATTAAATCCGAATATTCCATTTAATGAATGGAATATTTATGTACCAAAAACTGAAATGGTTCCTTTGGTTACCGAGGCAAAAGACCTTTATGCTGCGGTGAATTCATTTGGTTATGGTGGATCAAATGCGAATGTTATATTGCGCGCAACGCGGAATGATGAAAAAGTTGTCGACATTTTAACACCAAATACTAATCTTCCATCCGATAATTATTTGTTGGTTTTATCAACACGGCAACAGCCTTCGCTTAAGCCAATGGCGGAGCAGTATATAAATTTATTGCGGAAAGAAAATGGGTCTGACTTAGAAGATATATGTTACTCCGTAGGTAAATATCGTTCTTCCTTCCAAAGGCGTTTAGCTGTTTTTGGGAAAAATAAAGAGGAAATTGCCCAGAAACTTGAAGATTATGTTAATGATCGTCCTAATCCTGATATTATTACCGGACAACAGGTTATTAAATCGGTTAACAAACCTGTTTACGTCTTTTCTGGTATGGGCCCTCAATGGTGGGGAATGGGGCAATGGTTATTAGCGCATGGGCCAGCTGAATTCCTAAAAACGGCTCAGGAAATTGATACATATTTTAAAGAATTTTCAGGATGGTCAATCCTGGAAGAAATGCGGAAAGAAGAGCGAGATTCTCGAATCAATGAAACCGCTATTGCACAGCCTGCTATATTCGTTGTCCAGGTCGCTTTAGCAGAGGTTTTAAAACGCTATGGTGTCGAACCTGCAGCAATTGTGGGTCATAGTGTAGGCGAAATTGCTGCTGCTTATGTGGCAGGCGCATTGACACTTCGTGATGCTGTTAAGGTCATTTACTATAGAAGCCATTTACAACAGCGTTTTGCCGGTCAAGGGACGATGCTGGCCGTTGGTATGCCACCTTCGACAGCGATTGATTTAATCAAAGGTTATGAAAAAGATGTTGCGGTCGCTGCTATTAATAGTCCGCGTGCTTTTACTTTATCGGGTTCCAAAGAAAGTCTGGATAAAATTGCAGCCAAGCTTCAAGAAAAAGATGAGTTCCATCGTTTTCTTAAGGTAGAAATACCTTATCATAATCCAGTAATGTCCCAGATAAAGGAAGAATTTGAAGCGGCATTAGAGGACTTACAACCGACCTTCCCTAAAATTCCTTTATATTCCTCGGTCACAGGTCGTTTATGCGACGATGTTTTCTTCCATGATGCAAATTATTGGTATCGGAATTTACGCCAAACGGTATTATTTGCTGAAGCTATTTCAACAATGATACATGATTCCTATACTTTATTTGCTGAAATTGGCCCCCATCCGGTTTTATCAACCTCTGTAAAAGAATGTGCGGCTGCTTTAAATGCGCCTATTGGGCAAGTTTATTCACTTAATCGTAAAGAACCCGAAGAAAAGGCACTTGCTAAAATACTAAGCAGTCTTTCTGTTGCTGGTTTAGCTTTGAACTGGAATAAATTGATTAGTGGTAGAAGAATTGACTTACCATTTTATCAATGGGTCAGAGAAAAACACATCACGCTTAGTAATCAAGTAATAGCTACATTGCATGGTGTTCCCGTTCATCCAGTTCTAGGAAAGCATGATTGGTCTGCTACGCGTGGATGGCTTGGGGAAATGAATTTCAATTTTATGCCTTGGTTATCCGATCATAAAATTGAAGGTACTGTTGTACTACCTGCGGCAGCTTATGTTGATGCAGCGCTTGCAGCTCATGCTTTAATAGCAGTAAACGCAGCGAAAGAGCTTCAGGAACCTGCAGTTATTGAGAATTTACAGATTAAAAAGGCTTTGCTGATTGAAAATCGTTTCTTTCCCTTTATGTCATGGAGCGTGGACGAATTAACAAATCGTCTGATGGCATATGGTCGAACCGAAAACGATTCTTATAATTGGGAATTCTGTGGCAGTGTTTTTTTAAGGCGTTCGGCTCCTTGGGGTAAAGAACAATTTAAAGCGCTTGATACTTTGAAAGCGCAGATTAATGAACGCATTGATGTTCCGTTTTATTATCAAGCGCTTAAGGAACATGGATTGGAATACGGTCCATATTTCCAGACTATTCAAGAACTTTATCGTGGTGATGGTGAAGCGCTTGCACATTTATCGGTTGTTGAATCAGAAAAAGAAAGCATTCAACAATATTATATTCATCCAACGCTGCTTGATGGTGCTTTTCAACTTTTCGGATTAGTATGTGCTACCGAACAAATCGGTGAAATGACTTTTGTGCCGATTGGTATCAAACGTGTTATCTATTACGGACAACATGAAACGACTTTGTATGCGCACGCATGTAACGTGATTCGGGATAATGATTCAATTGAAGGCGATATTTATCTTTATACAGAAAGCGGAGAACCGGTTGCTCAGGTTATTGGTTTAACGTTAAAAGAAATCGTTACCCAGAAACAAAAAGAAAACCGTCGCGCTCGGTGGCTTTATCATTATGAATGGAAAGAAGTCGAAGTCCAACCTTTCTTAGCTGAAATTGCTAGGGTTATCGTTATTACGGATAATGAGGAAACGACTGCTCCGTTAATTAATGAATTAAGCATGCAAGGGGTTTCTGTCTATCAGGCCGTAATTGGAAATGAATTCCGCAAAGAATCCGAAACCCTTTATTATGTCAGAGCTAATCAATCTGAGGATTACAGACAGTTTTTTGATGATGTTGATATCAATAAATGTCGTGCCATTGTTTATGCACAAGGTTTGCAAAAAACCGATGGTGAAGACATTGTAGGTTTATCTCAGGTAGAAGCCTTATTAAAAGCTGTTCAAGGGATTCCTCCCTTTCAAGAAGAACAAAAGGACGAAAATTTCCGATTTATTATTCTGACAAAAAATGCAGAAAAAATTAGCGATCAGGATAAATTAACGAATTTGTCGCAATCTTCTGTAAGAGGATTTGCACGTGTTCTTATATTGGAAAATCCAGAGCTAAAGGTCAAGTTGATTGATCTAGAGACGAGTTTATTAGAAACAGATACCCGTCCACTTGCTTCTGAAATCTTGATTGTAGATAGCGAAGATGATGTTGCTTTACGTCAGGACAAGCGATTTGTTACTCGCTTATTGCCCTATACACGTCAGGAAGAGATCAAACTGGTTCCGCTTGAAGAGGCTGGAGATAATATAGGGTTCAGATTGGTTGCAGGCCATCTGGGTATGTTGGATAAATTGCATTATGAAGCTTTTGTCCGAGAAGCTCCCCCTCCTGGGCATATAGCCGTTGAAGTTCTTGTTGCATCGTTGAATTTTAAAGACCTTTTGAAAGTTATGGGAATTATTCCAAAGGTTGTTATTGACGATACTTTCCATAAGAACTTTTTGGGTATGGAAGCAACAGTCAGAGTTGTAGCTGTAGGTGAAGGGGCTGAAAAAGCTGGTTACGGCGTTGGTGATCGATTGGTTGCTTCGTTTCCTGGCTGTCTGACTTCCTATAAAGTAGTTGATGTTAATGATATTTTTGCAGTGCATATGAGTAGAGATGCATTGATAAGAGAACACCGTCGCTATAATTTTGATAAGAAACTTGTGGAAAGTTTTTTTGAAAACGAACCGCCTGAATTTGAAGAAGCCATAGCAACACTCCCGACTGTTTATTGTACTGCGTATTATACGTTATGCCTTTTAGCGAATTTACAGAAAGGTGAGACAATTCTTATTCATTCAGCCGCTGGCGGTTTGGGTATTGCTTGTATCGAAATTGCTAAAGTGCGTGGTGCTAGAATATTTGCAACGGCTGGTAACGAAGAAAAGCGAAATTATTTACGACAGATTGGTTGTGAGCATGTTTGGAATTCACGGACACTCGAATTTGCCGATGGTGTGCAAAAAGTTACGAATGGTAGAGGTGTCGATGTCATTGTGAACTCCTTGTCTGGAGAGGCATTGCATCACAGTCTGGCTTTATTGGCACCATCAGGAAGATTTATTGAAGTTGGGAAACGCGATATTGCTGAAGAAAAATGGTTACCTATGTTGCCATTTAATAAAAATATATCATTTTTCTCAATGGATCTGGATCGTATGCTTTTGGAGAAGCCAGAAACGGTCCGACAGGTAATGCGTGATTTAAACACGTTATTGGTTGAAAAAGAAATCAAGACACCACCCTGTACGTTATTCCCACTTGAGAAAATAGTCGATGCATTCCGGTTGATGGCATCAGCTCAACATATTGGCAAAATCCTTGTTGATTTCAGAAATAAAACGGGTGTGCTTGTTAAACCGGTGGCAGATGATTCATCTTCAATTCATGAAGATGCAACATATTTGATAACTGGTGCATATGGTGGGATGGGTCTGCAACTTGCTCAATGGCTTGTCAGTCAAGGGGCAAGGCATATGGTTTTCGTTGGACGGTCATTAAAAGAAAATGATGAGTCCATTCAAGCAACACTCACTCAAGTTAAAAATCATGGGGTTGAGATTTTAGAAATCAAAGCTGATGTTACAGATTATCAAGCGCTTAGTAACGCTTTATCAGAAGTAAGAGCGAAGATGCCTCCTTTAAAAGGAATCTTTCACTGTGCAGCAGCAATTGATGATGCAATCATTAGCAATTTGAATGAAGAACGTTTAGCACAGGTGATCCTTCCTAAGGCAATGGGAGCATGGAATTTACATGCGTTGACTAAAAATATTCCATTAGATCATTTTGTTCTATTTTCTTCAGCGACAACTTTATTAGGAAATTTTGGGCAATCTGCTTATGTTGCTGCAAATTATTTTCTAGACGCATTAGCAAAATATCGTAAGCAAGAAGGTTTGCCAGCGCTTTCCATTCAATGGGGAGCAATTGAAGGTGGCCAAATGCTTCAAAAGGATAGTAATGCTGCCAAACATTTTGAAAAAACAGGTGTGAAGGTTATTCCGATTTATGAAGCATTAGCGACTATTCCTTTGTTATGGAAAACAAACCAGGCATGTATTGGGGTTTTGGATATTGATTGGTCAAAATGGTTTTCCATTTATAGTGCTGGCCGTTCATTTGGACGATATGAAGAATTGATATCGATGGGCGAAGCTTCTTATGAGCAAACAGAAGTTCTAAGACAATTAAGTGTCTTGCCTGTGGAAGAGCGTCTTCCGTTTGTTGTTACAAATCTTATTAAAATTCTTTCAAAGACATTGCAGATATCTGAAGACAGTCTTGATGGAAATTCTAAGCTGACAGAATTAGGTATCGATTCATTGGTTGGTGTTGAGTTGCAAATTGCGATTAGTAACACTTTGGGTTGTGAAATCTCTTTGCTGCAATTAATGAAAGAAGAGAATTTACAGGATGTTGCAAAAGTATTGTTGCGCAAATTAAAAGTGCCATTTGAAAGTACGGAATCTTTAACATTGGATTCAGATGATAATGATAAAATGATTGAACATTCAAAAGAAACAAAACAGGACACAATTAATAAAGACGATATGGAATTAAATTAGGTATGGCTCTTATTATCCCTAAGGACTCAGATCGGGAAGATTGGGCGGCTTATTATTACAATGTTGTTGATTGGCATACTTCGACTTTAACAGAAATGCTACAACATCGTGCTCGGGTTGATCCGTTTCATGTTGTTTACCGGTTACTAGGAGACGGAATCCATGAAACAGATAGTATAACAACTGAAGAATTGCATGAACGCGCTTCAACGATTGCGGCAGGTCTTCATCGGTTTGGTAAAATCGGCGATCGCGTTTTATTGCTTTGCGAGAATGATTTAAATTATATCATTGCTTTCTTTGGATGCATTTATGCTGGGATGATCCCAGCATCTGGGGTGCATGTAGATGTGCTACATAGTGATGAGCGTTTTGAGATGCTTGCTCAAGACTCAAAACCTCATATGATTATTGGCCCCAGAAAAATATTGGTTGAGTATCAAAAAAATAATAAAAATGTTGATCGCAATATTATATGGGTTCCTTTAGAAGTAATTTTTACTAGCAAAGAAAAGATTGCAATACGGGGAAATAATGAAGATGTTGCATTTATTCAATATACTTCAGGTTCAACGCGTGCTACACGCGGAGTATTATTAACTCATCGTAATTTATTATATAATTTGCGTCATCAGGCCAGACTTTATGAATTCCGTAAGGGTGACGTAGGGTTAACTTGGCTTCCTTTTTCTCATGATATGGGTTTAATTGGTGGTGCATTAATGACAATTGCAAGTGGTGGCGCTTGTATCCTATTACCACCGAAATATTTCGCAGAAAAACCTATCCGTTGGTTGGAGGCTATTGGTCGGTACAAGATTGATCTGACCGGTGGCCCTAGTTTCGCTTATGAATTATGTGAGCGTAATATTACCGATGAGGAAATGAAACATCTCGATCTTTCTGCTTTAGATATTGCTTTTAACGGCGCTGATACAGCCAGTGCCGATATGATGCGTCGATTTAGTAAGAAATTTGAAAAAGTCGGTTTCCAGGCACGTAAATTTTTATTTGGATATGGCCTGGCAGAAGCAACCTTGGTGGTAACACGTGGGAAACGCGGGATATCTCCAAAATTAAGAAGCTTTTCAAGAAGTGCGTTAATGAATGGTTTTGCTTGGCCAAGTACGAATGAACTAGACCGGCGGGTTTTAATTTCTTGTGGAACCGGATTGGAAGAACAAAAGATTATTATTGTTGATCCACAAAGTTGTGAAGTTTTACGAGATGGGCGTGTAGGCGAGATCTGGATATCTGGGAGTAGTGTCGCCAAAGGTTATTTTAATCGTCCTGAAGAAACTGAAGAAATTTTCCATGCGAAAACGGCTGATGGGATGGGACCTTTTTTGCGAACGGGTGATTTGGGATTCAAATTAGGTGAACAGTTATTCTTTAGTGGCCGTATCAGTAATGTCATTATTTTGCGCGGGAAAGCGTACGATCCCGATGATATTAGCGATAGTTTGGTAAGTGGCTGTTCCGATATTCGCGTTAATGCAACAGCTATTTTCTTAGAAGATCAAAATGATTTAAGCACAATTACGATTCTTGTTGAGGTTGTTAATAATCCAAAGCAATCCCATGAAGAAATTGCTGCTTTTATTTATAAGGTGGTGACGACTGTTTATGAAATCTGGCCGAAAAGTATTATTTTATTGCGTCGTGGCGGTATTTTAAAAACGCCTAGCGGAAAAATTCAAATCGCTAAGACGCGTTCTGCATTAAAAGATAACGCTTTGCCGATTTTGCAACGGTTTGTTTATGATGTTCCGGAACTTCCTCCACCACTAACCAAAGAGGAGGCATGTGTAAAAGTAGAAAAATGGTTAACAGAATACACCAAAGATTGGGACGTGAACGTAAGGATGTTAACACGTGAACGCTTGATGAACGGTGAAATTGATTCTGAACAACTTTTAAAAATGCGTCGTGATTTTGAAAAACACTTTTTTGTCTTGATTGATCCATCTGAATATGTGACCGCGTGCCAAACATGGGACGATTTATGTAATTTGTTGGCTACTCAGATTAGTGTCCGATCAAGCGATAGCAATCAGTGATTCAAATACAACGTGCTTTGTTTATGGAAAGGTGAAGGTCGTGAGCGGTAATGATAAATCTGGAGCAAAAGCTAAACCAGAACGTATCAAATTAAAGGTTCGTAAATCTGAAGAAGAAAGCGTTTCAGGTGGAGATGTTTCTTCTGCGGTAAGTGCTACTTCTGTAAATGAAAATCAGCAAGTTCAATCAGCATTGGTTTCAGATACAACTTCTGAAAGTGAAGTCTCTTCTGCACAGGAAAAACAATCCAATCCACCTCAAAATGCTCAACCAGAAGATAAAACCCTTGTTCCTCCTCCAAAACCGACTCAAAAAGGTCCAGAGGGTATTCTCTATGATTTCATACTGGGAGCAAGAGTATATGTTCCTGTTCCTAAAAAGGGAGAACAATGGCATATACAACTTTTTGATACTGAAGCAGAAGTTGTTTTACTTGATCAGCGGGTTGGCGATCAAGCCGTTGCCAATACAGCCAAGCATCATTTTATGCATATCCGAATATTGGTTGCAAAAATCGATAAAGATGGCAATGAAACGGTTGTTTTTGATCATCAATATAATGCAACTGATAAAAAGGTTTTGATTCTTTTCCCCGCAGGTTCTTTAGGTGATTCTTTGGGATGGATTCCCTACGCCGCACGTTTTCAAAAAGTATGGTGTTGTCACTTGTCTTTGGCACTTGCAAATACGTTGCATGGGCTTTTTGCAAAATCTTATCCAGGAATGGAAATTCTTTCTGCTGAAAAGCTAAAGGAAACAGGCATTCCTGATGATTATTATGCTTGTTACTATGTTGGATTATTTTTTACCGATGAAGAAAATCATTGGCAGCCTCATGATTTCCGGCAAGTTGGTTTGCATCGGACTGCTGGATATATTTTAGGAGTAGATCCGACAGAAGAACCTCCAGTTTTAACCGTTGAAGATGATACCAGACCTATTCCTGAACCTTATGTTGTGATTGCAACACAGGCATCGACGCAATGTAAATATTGGAATAATCCTTATGGTTGGAGAAATGTAATTCAATTTCTTAAATCAAAAGGTTACCGTGTTATTTGTATTGATAAAGAGGCCGTATACGGTTCTAACTTAACATGGAATGCCCTTCCAAATGGTGTAGAAGATGAAACAGGGGCACGTCCTTTAACAGAGCGTGCTCGGTGGTTGAAACATGCAGAATTCTTTGTAGGTTTGTCATCGGGTTTAGCATGGTTGGCATGGGGGGCAGGAATTCCCGTTGTTATTATTTCGGGCTTTACGCATCCATCTACTGAATTTAATACGCCGTATCGTGTTTTCAGTACGCATGTTTGTAACAGCTGTTGGAATGATATCCGTCACCAGTTTCAACATAATAACTTTTTTTATTGTCCTCGCCATCGCGATACGCCAAAACAGTTTGAATGTACACGCGCGATTTCTCATCAGCATGTAATCAATACTATTCGGAAAATTCCTGGTTTTAGGGAATAAATATAAGAATGATGTTTACTTAAGGTACGTTATCAAAAATAACGCACCTTAAGAACAGAATCGTTATAATCAATTTGTTAAACAAGCAATGTAATTAATCTTTACATTGCTATCTAATTTCCACCCATTGGGTTGCCAAGTAATACCACGAATATGAGCAACCCTTAATCCAGCTTTACTTGCCATGAAACCAAGTTCGGACGGCGTAATGAATTTCTTCCATTGGTGTGTGCCAATAGGAAGTTTTCGTGTCAAATATTCTGCTGCAACTTTGGCAAAGAGAAAAGATTGAATATTTCGATTAAGTGTCGAGATGAAAATCATTCCCTTAGGTTGTAATAAGTCTGCCAAATTTTTAATAAATTGTTCGGGGTTATGAACATGTTCAATTAATTCAAGAGCCGTAATAATTTCAAAGGATTGTTTTTCTTTTAAAAGTTCTTCGACATTACCGATGCGATAATTCAAACTTCCTTTTCCAGGATAGAGCGGTGATTGTTTTAAATGGGCCTGTGCTGCACGGATGACTTCAGAGGCGGCATCAATCCCAAGAACATGGTAACCTTTCTTAGCCAGACCTTCGCTAACCAATCCTGCTCCACAACCGACATCTAGGATCTGTGAAGAAGGGTCAGACCATGAAAAATCTTTGATTATGCGTTCAATCCATTCTATGCGTAGGGAATTAATTTCATGCAAGGCGCTCATTGGGCCTTTACGATCCCACCATTGGTCGGCTAATGCATTAAAATGATTAACTTCATCTTGAATAACCGAATGGGGTGATGAGGTTTCAGAAGTAAAGGGTTCGGATATGGCCATCAAAGCACCTTTCATAAAGAAATCAAAGCTGAGCGAAATTATATAAGAATATGTATGTGACGGTAAATATTTGATTGCAATAGCTATCTAACCTAATTAAGCCTTTATATGTAATGGTTATCAAGAAGTAATTATGTACTAGCTATTCGATATCAATATTATTTTAGTTGATTATGGAGAATAAATTATATGCCTCTTAAAATTCCCCGAATCGTGATGAAGTTTGGTGGGACTTCAGTGGCTGATTTAGATCGCATTCGTGCTGTAGCTAAAACTGTAAAAAAACAGGTCGAAGCGGGCTGTGAAGTTTCTGTCGTGGTTTCTGCTATGTCTGGCGTAACCAATCAGCTTGTTGACTATTGTCAATCACTTTCCCCATTATTTGATCCTTATGAATATGATGCGGTGGTTGCTACAGGTGAACAGGTCACCAGTGGCTTATTAGCTATCGCATTGCAAACGATTGGAATTAAGGCGCGTTCTTGGCAGGGGTGGCAAATTCCTTTAAAGACGGATGATGCCCATAGTAAAGCACGTATTGAATCGGTTGATTCTGAAGCTTTGATTGAATGTATGAAATCAGGAGTAGTACCGGTAGTTGCAGGGTTCCAAGGCGTTGATGGAACGGGACGTATTGCTACTTTGGGTCGTGGAGGATCCGACACTTCTGCTGTGGCATTAGCAGCGGCCTTAAAAGCTGATCGTTGCGATATTTATACAGATGTAGACGGCATTTATACGACTGACCCACGAATTGTAGAAAAAGCACGTCGTATTAAAGCTATTGCCTATGAAGAAATGTTAGAACTTGCTTCGGTTGGTGCAAAGGTTTTGCAAACCAGAAGTGTTGAATTGGCTATGAAGGAAAAAGTCCGGGTTCAGGTTCTGTCAAGTTTTGAAGACAGTCCAGCTGCTATGGAAGATTTTCTCCCAGGTTCTTTGGTCGTAAGTGAGGATGAAATTGTGGAAAAAGAACAGGTAACAGGTATTGCTTATTCTTTAAATGAAGCTAAGGTAGTTGTAAAAAATATTCCAGATCAACCTGGAGTTGCTTCCGCTATTTTTGGACCCTTAGCATCAGGAAATGTAAATGTTGATATGATTGTGCAAAGTAGTGGATCGGATAATACAACGGATATGACGTTTACGGTTCCGAAAACTGAATTGGCACAGGCCGTTCAAATTCTTGAAAATGAACGTCCTAATATTCGTTTTAAAGAAATGTCTACCGATAGTGATGTTGTTAAAATCAGCGTTGTCGGGATTGGGATGAAGTCGCATACAGGTGTTGCAAATACGATGTTCCGTACGCTAGCTGAACGTTCAATTAATGTACAGGTCATTTCGACCAGTGAAATTAAAGTCTCCGTTTTGGTTGCTGCGGAATATAAAGAACTTGCGATGCGTGCACTTCATACTGCTTATGGATTGGATGCAAAATAATGAGCTATCAGTCTAACGAAAACGCCGATCAGTATAAAGTGGCACGACAGGAATTGGATGCGTTATGGAAACGTGGTCTGGATTTCCTTGGAAGCCAAGTCGCTATTTTAGGCGGTGCCATGTCCTGGGTTAGTGAACGGCATCTTGTTTCGGCGATTTCAAATGCAGGTGGATTTGGTGTCATTGCTTGTGGCGCTATGGAACCTTCGATGCTAGAAGCTGAAATTATAGCAACGCAATCAATGACGAATAAACCTTTCGGGGTTAATTTGATCACAATGCACCCGCGGTTAGACGAGCTAATTAAGGTCTGTTTAAGACTTCAAGTACAGCACATTGTTTTAGCCGGTGGTATTCCATCAGCAAATTCAATTAAAACGATTAAAGATGGCGGTGCAAAAGTAATGGGTTTTGCACCGGCTCTGGTTCTTGCAAAACGTCTGATCAAGATGGGTGTGGATGCATTAGTCATTGAAGGTTCAGAAGCTGGTGGACATGTAGGGCCTGTCTCTTTAACGGTTCTGGCACAAGAAATTCTTCCTTATATCCGTGAAGTTCCTGTGTTTGTTGCGGGTGGTCTGGCTCGTGGTGATGCCATTCTTTCTTATTTAGAGATGGGTGCTTCTGGCGCTCAGCTAGGTACTTTATTTGCTGCTTCTACTGAAAGTATTGCTCATGAAAAATTTAAGCAGGCTTTTTTACGGGCAGCAGCAAGGGATGCAATCATTACCGCACAACTCGATGAAAGTTTTCCCGTTATTCCAGTAAGAGCATTGTCTAATGAGGGCACGCGGCGTTTTATGCGTCATCAAGCTGATATTTTGACGAAATATAAAAACGGTGTTTTGACTAAGGATATTGCTCAGTTAGAAATTGAACATTTCTGGGCTGGGGCTTTAAGACGTGCTGTTATTGAAGGTGATGTTGAACAAGGTTCCGTAATGGCGGGGCAATCTGTAGGAATGGTGAAGCAGATTCAACCAGTGAATATGATTATTGAAACATTGGTTCATCAAGCTGTAACCGCCTTAGCAGATCTACAAAGACGAATTGGTGTATAATTTACCAAGGAAATTGTATAATTATGGGCAATCCAAACTCCTTTTTTTCTGGTGAGCAATTAACAACGGTTGGTACGGTATTACGTGCTCGACGTGAACAGTTAGGATGGAGTTTGGATGAAGTATCTAAAAGGCTACGGATCCGTCAGGAATTTCTAAGTGCACTTGAAGAAGGGAAGATCGATAAACTTCCTGGTATTGTTTATGCTTCTGGGTTTTTACGGGCTTATGCTGAATTATTGAATTTGAACACCGATGAAATTTTACAACGGTTCAAAAGCGAAAATCAGCGAGTTGATCAGAAACCTGATCTACTATTCCCTATGCCAGTAGCACAAAGAGGGATATCGCTTGGTGTGATCATCCTGATTAGTGCGATCATTATTGTGATCGCCTATATTGGTTGGTACAAGATGACGAATCATGAAAAAACGCTTTCGGAAACGATACCACCTGTCGTTATAGAATCAGGGAAAAACATTAATAAAATTAAAACATCCCCACAAATTGCATCAGTAATGCCTACCGATCGTCCAACCCCGTTGCCACAAGAACAACAGGATGATGGAAAAGATATTTCTCAAGGGGTTCGTTCGGAAAATGAGCCAGAAAATACGAAAACTGGAAAAGACGAATCTTTACCATCATCAGATGATAATTTTTCTTCATTATCAGGACAGTCAACACAAACTAATTTGCAGCCAACAACAACGGTAACTTCAACAGAAGCGAACAAAGTTTCATCAGATGGAAAAAATGATTCTAATCTTGTTCCTTCTGATGCGCAGGGTCAGATCATCGTTAAAGCAACAGCGCCAAGTTGGATGCGGATACAGAAACCTAATGGGAAGGTTCTTTATGAACATACCTTACAAACTGGCGAAAGTTGGACTTTACCTATAGGTGAAGAAGGTGCGTTGATGACGGTGGGGAATGCCGGTGGGATTGTGATTGAATGGCAAGGAAAACTTTCATCACCTCTTGGAAAACAAGGAACGGTTATCCGTAAATTTGTAATGTCCAAAGATAACGTGGGAAAATTATTTTCAGATCAAAATCCTCCTTCTGCTTCTGATAATGCCGTAACAAATAATAATTCTATTGCGACGCCCGCAGGTTCTAATCGGCGTCCTTTGAATAATAACGCTATACTTCCCAATGTTAATAAAGATAAAATACCTGCATCAGATAACCCTTAGGTTAAAGTAAGCTTGTAATACTGTTTGCGCTTTTTCTTATGAATCGCTAAATAAAGCGCTATAGTCAGCTTGTGCAATTTTCGAAGATATAATGTGCTGACAATATTTTCTATTGGAGAATCAATAATGAATTTACGCCCGTATCAGCAAATCAAACGCCGCAAAACACGTCAGATACATGTGGGACCCGTGCTGGTAGGTGGGGATGCTCCAATAACTGTGCAAACCATGACCAATACGCTAACTAGTGACGCCAAAGCGACAATTGAACAAATTCGACGTGCCGAACGGGCAGGGGTTGATATTGTTCGTGTTTCTTGTCCTGATGAAGAAAGCACGGCTGCGTTAAAAGAAATTGTTCAGAATGTTAAGGTTCCAATTGTTGCCGATATTCACTTTCATTATAAACGCGCTATTGAAGCTGCTGAAGCGGGTGCAGCCTGTCTGCGTATTAATCCTGGTAATATTGGGAATGCGGATCGTGTGCGTGAGGTCGTTAAGGCAGCAAAAGATCATGATTGCTCGATACGTATTGGTGTGAATGCAGGATCATTAGAAAAACATTTGTTGGAAAAATATGGTGAACCAAATCCAGAAGCACTTGTTGAAAGTGCTATGGAACATGCCAAAATATTAGAAGATAATGATTTTAGGGAATTTAAGATCAGCGTCAAAGCTTCAGACGTTTTCTTGGCTGTAGAAGCATATCGTAAACTTTCTGAAGCTTGTGATTATCCACTTCATATTGGTATTACCGAAGCAGGTGGTAAACGCGCTGGAACGGTGAAATCTTCTGTAGGTTTAGGTTCTTTGTTATGGAGTGGTGTCGGTGATACGATGCGCGTTTCGCTTTCAGCAGAGCCAGAAGAAGAAGTATCGGTTGGTTGGGATATTTTAAAAACACTCGGAATTCGGCATCGCGGGGTTAAAGTCGTATCTTGTCCGTCTTGTGCACGTCAGGGTTTTAAAGTGATTCCAACCGTAGCTGCATTAGAAGAACGTCTGGCACATATAGAAACGCCGTTAACGCTTTCGATTATTGGTTGCGTGGTTAATGGCCCTGGTGAAGCCTTAATGACTGACGTTGGTGTTACCGGTGGTGGTTCGGGGCGTCATATGGTTTATGTCGCAGGTAAGCAGGATCATACCGTTCCCGCTGAAGAAATGATTGATCATGTTGTGTCTTTGGTTGAAAAAAAGGCTGCTGAAATTGAAGCAGCTAAAAAAGATAAATCGAAATAATTGATAAATCGGGATTATAATCAGTGAGTGATGTAAAAGCTGTTCGTGGAACCCATGATCTTATAGGGGAAGATCAACGTCGACATAATCATATTATTCAAACCGCGAGACATATTACATCTTTATATGGCTTTGAAGAATGGGTGACCCCTGTTTTTGAAGAAACGCGGGTTTTTGCACGTTCATTAGGGGATACATCTGATATTGTTTCAAAGGAAATGTATAGCTTTGAAGATCGAGGCGGTGATTCCTTAACTTTGAGACCTGAAGGAACAGCTGGTATTTGCCGTGCCTTAGTAACGAATAGCTTAACCCAAAGCCTACCACAAAAAGCATTTTATGCAGGGCCGATGTTTCGCTATGAACGGCCACAAAAGGGGCGTTATCGGCAGTTTTATCAGATTGGAGCTGAACTTTTAGGCGTTGATGTTCCTTTTGCAGATGCTGAAATCATTGCTATGGGTTATGATATTTTAAAAGCATTGGGTTTAGCTGATGATGTTGTATTAGAACTAAATACGCTTGGGGATGCAAAGAGTCGTCAGGCATGGCGTGAAGCTTTAATTGCTTACTTTAAAGCCGTTAAAGACAAACTTTCTTCAGATAGTCAAAACCGTTTAGAACGCAATCCCTTACGCATTTTGGATAGTAAATCGCCAGAAGATCGAGCATTATTGGCTGACGCACCTTCTTTAGAAAATTTTATGACAGAAGAAGCCAGAACATTCTGGGATCAGTTGCGTAAAGCTTTGGACCATTTCAAGATTCCTTTTAAGACTAACCCATTTATTGTCCGAGGTCTTGATTACTATAACCATACAGTCTTTGAGTTTGTGACAACAAAACTTGGTGCTCAGGGAACCGTATTGGCTGGTGGGCGATATGATGGGTTAGTAGCAGAAATGGGTGGACCTGCTGTGCCAGCAATCGGTTGGGCTTCGGGTGTTGAACGGTTGTCGCTTTTACTTGAAAAAGTGCCAGAAGTAAGCAAACCTGTGGTGGTTATTGCTTTATCTGCTATAGCGCAACCAATGGCATTTGAAGTTTTACAGAATTTGCGCCATCACAATATACATAGCGAGATAATCTATAAGGGAAATCCGCGTAAACAGATGGAAAAAGCAAACAAGCTTGGAGCACCGATTGCGATTATTATTGGAGAAGAAGAAGTGCAGCAGCAACAGGTGCAATTGAAAAATCTCCATCTCGGAGATCAAAAAGCAGTTGCTTTGGAACAAATTGTTTCACAGATTAAAATGATGACGGCGAAATAATAGAATGAGTTTAGTTGAATTTTCTGCCAGCCTAAATGATCGCTTGGATAAAATTGTTGCTAGGTCAGAAGAACTGCAACATTTATTATCAACAGATATAGGAGGCGATGAGTTCGCCGAAATTTCGCGGGAATATGCGGAATTATCGCCAATTGTAGAATTGGTAAACGCACTGCGCAAAGCCGAAGAAGATGAACAGGCAGCGCAAGAAATGGCGCAAGACCCAGAAATGCGAGAATTGGCTGAAGCTGAGTTACAAAGCTTACATGAACGTATTCCTGAATTAAAACAACAAATTCGTTTGGCGATGTTACCACGTGATAAAGCAGATGAACGTAGCGCTATTCTGGAATTGCGGCCTGCTGCTGGTGGCGATGAAGCGGCTTTGTTTGCAGCAGAATTATTTTCTGCTTATCAGCGCTATTCTGAAGCACGTGGTTGGCGTTTTGAAATTCTTGGATATAACGATACCGAATTAGGTGGCCTTAAAGAAGGCATAGCATCGATTACAGGTGTTGGGGTGTTTGCGCATCTTAAATATGAATCCGGTGTTCATCGTGTTCAACGGGTTCCAGCTACCGAAAGTCAAGGACGGGTTCATACTTCAACTGTTACCGTGGCCGTTCTTCCAGAAGCTGAAGAAGTCGATGTTGTCGTTGATGAAAGCGATTTACGAATTGATGTTTATCGTGCTTCGGGTGCTGGTGGGCAGCATGTTAACAAAACCGAAAGTGCAGTAAGAATTACCCACATTCCTTCTGGGATTGTGGTGGCTATGCAGGAAGAAAAAAGCCAGCATAAAAACCGTGCTAAGGCAATGAAAATTTTACGATCCCGGTTATATGAACAACAACGTGCTGCTGCTCATGAAAGTCGTGCTGCGGATCGTCGTTCACAGGTGGGAACAGGTGATCGTTCCGAACGTATTCGAACTTATAACTTCCCACAAGGTCGGGTGACCGACCATCGGATTAATCTGACATTGCATAAAATCGATCGCATTATGCTGGGTGAATTTGATGATATTATCAATGCTTTGACTCAAGAAGAGCAAGCACGTTTATTAGCTGCAGAGGAAAGTAATTAAAATTACGAAGCTGGGATAGAACACAATGCGCTTCGTTGATTGGTATGATTGGCAGCTGAGGGATCAAGTAAATCACCGAGGTAAAAATAGGTAAAATTATCTTCTGCTAATGCGTAATAAATTCGACCTTTTGGATTGTGTAACCATCCGGTACTATTTATTTCGTGGGTTTCTATTTTGTCATTATCATTTCGAATTTTGATTTCTCCACAGAAATCGTAGCGATAATTTTTTTGTTCTGAGTCAATTACAATGGGTAAAAGAATGCGAGGATGTTTCTCATCAAGGGTAAATGTCGCAATCAGTTTTTCATTGATATAAATGCGTGATGTCTCAGATATTTCTCGATTATGTTTAATATTGTAAATACGAAACTGAATTGGTTGTGAAAAAGCAGAATAGCTTGTGCCTAATGCACTGATAAAGCAGCAAGCGATTAGTAATTTTTTAAATGAATTAATCATGGTTCCGTATAAGCGCTATAGATTTTCCAAAATAATAAAAGGAATCTTATGGAAGAGAAAGTAGTTTCTTTAGCAGAATTGATTAAGGAAGGTGAAAATACGTTAAAATCCAGAGGGATAGAGGCACCTAGGCGTGAAGCTTTATTATTAATTTCGTCGGCTTTGAGAAAATCAATGGGTGAATTATTGATGATGGATCGAAGCGTTCTGGTTGATCCTCAGTTATGCCGTTCCTTTTTCCAAAGAAGAGCTCAACGTGAACCTTATGCATACATAACAGGCGAACAGGGTTTTTGGTCATTAGACATAAAAGTATCTTCGGCTACATTAATCCCAAGGGCCGATAGCGAAGCATTAATTGAAACTTTGTTATTCTTGCGCCCAAAGCGTCAGTCGAATTATCAAATATTGGATTTAGGTACTGGAACAGGATGTCTATTATTAGCCGCTTTGACAGAATATACGCAAGCATTTGGTATTGGTATTGATATTGTCCCAGAAGCGGTCAAAATTGCTGTTATTAATGGGCGTGAATCTCAGCTTTCGCAACGATTATCTTTTATAGTAGGTCATTGGGGTGATGCTTTAATAGGAAAATTTGATATTATTTTTTCCAATCCCCCTTATATTTGTGCCAAGGATATACCAAATTTAATGCCAGAAGTTCGCGCTTATGAACCTTTATCAGCATTAGATGGTGGTGAAGATGGAATGGATGCTTATCGCTATATTTGTGCCCAAGCATGCCATTTATTAAGGAAAGATGGTATTTTGATTTTTGAAATCGGTATCCATCAAGATAAAATGGTTGAGGCCATTGCAGAAAGTAACGGTCTTTTTGTGGTTCATCGGCAACAGGATTTAAATGGTTGCATTCGCGCTATTGCGTTATCGTCATCAAAATTATAAAAAGACCTTGGTAGTTTATAAGAAGCTTGATAAAATAACTGCCTTAGTTACTAAAAAAGAATTAGTAATGTTGGAACATGTAAAAACGGGTCTATTATTCAGTTAGATATTAACACTAAGACTGGTTTGATAAAAATATTTCAAATTTCCCCAGAATCAGAATGGTTATCTTCATTTGGGTTCGATAGATTATTGTGAACAGGAAAGTACTGCGACAACTTATGAATACAAAACGCATGCGAAGCCGTTTCCATCGGTCTGGCAATAGCAGTTCTCGTCATCAAAACGGCCAGGTTCCTTTAAACCGGAATCATGTTTTTGACAGTAATGGACCAGATGTGCGTATCCGTGGAACCGCACAACAGCTTTTTGAAAAATATCTTCAACATGGTCGTGACGCTGTAAGCTCTGGTGATCGGATTTCTGCCGAGAGCTTTTTTCAATATGCGGATCACTATTCACGAATTCTGAATTTAATGAATCAGGCTAATCAAGCGCGTCATCGTAACCAACCTGTTGCGCCTGTAGAAGAAACAACACTTGATAATACGTCAGAACCTGTTGTTGCCGAAGAACGCGTTGCGGATGAAGCTGAAACAGAAAATTCCAACAGGCAAGAAACCATCACGATCGAAGAAGAGCCGAAACCAGTTTCTAGACCTGGAAGAAGAGGCAGACCAGCACGTATTTCGGTTGAGATTTCAGAAAAAGAATAGATTTTCTTTAAAATGATCATAAAAGCGTGTTAAAGGGACTTGACATTCATCCATCATTAAGGATATGTGGTTCCGTCTTTTATGATTTAAGGCGGCGTAGCTCAGTGGTAGAGCAGGGGAATCATAATCCCTTGGTCGGTGGTTCAAATCCGCCCGCCGCTACCATAACTTTGCTTTTCAAAAATTAATTAAAAAAAGAAGCAAGCAATAAATCGAACTTCATTTCTTAGAAATTTGTTAAAATTTCATTAGCCTAAATTAAGCTAATACCATTATAAATCAGGATAAGTCTAATAAAAGCGTAAATTATGATTTTATTTATGTTATAATGTCAAAGACATAATAACATAGTAAATGATTAATTATCTGAAATGTTAGGTGCTGATTACATGGAAGAAGTTAAAGATTTTTCACTTTATTGCTTTTATACACCTAATTTCGAACCTTTATTGATTCGTTTTCTGTCTGGCATACGAGATAACATTGATCTTTATTGTCATGAATTGGATATGAACGAAGTCGGAGGCAATAGAGGGGGTATGTCATTGTGGCTTAAACGCATGAGCACAATGATCGAAAGTGCCAATAAAACTTTTGAAAATCACAATCAGATTATCGTTTTTGCTGATATTGATATCGCTGTTTATCGTCCTATGGCTTCATCGTTTAAAGAAGCTCTTGAAAATTATGATGTTGTTTTTCAATTGGAAAGTAATGGCGAAATTAAAAAAGCCAATTTAGGTGTCGTTGCGTTTTACCCATCCGATATCGTCGTTCGTTTTTGGCAGGATGTATATAAGCAGATTGCAGATACGGGACAAAGTGATCAAGATGCGGTAAATGCACTTATTTCTGATAAATATTACTTACAAAATCTTGGTCTTAAAATCGGTTTTTTAACTGAGCGGTTCTGGATTAGTAAACTGAAAAAATTTCCAGAAAATGATTGTATTCTACATCATGCAACGCAATTAACATCCAGTACAAAAAAATGGCTGCAGCTAAACGGATATAAAACTGTTTTTAATGATCATTTGTATGAAACAGATGCAGCTTTTTGTACTGTAAAAAGACTTCTACGCGAACGTGAATGGCGATTTGGCGAACTTTCTCAAAAATTGCCTTATGGTCATATGCGTTTTAATAAAGCGCTTCTGGTGCAGAATTATGGTCACCCCAATGAACATCGTCTAATTGAACGTGATCAACATCTGATTATGATGACGCTAGAAGATAAAATATCTTGTATATTTGATGAATTCTATACGGATATCCAGAGGAAAAAAGTTATGGCTATCGGCAATGCATTTATTGAAGATGGAAAGAAATTCCTTTTCCATTATTTGATTGCTGATCTCTGATTTTAACAAGTTTATAATAGTCCTAGTAATTGAAGGTCATGGCGCATTTTTGGGGGTAATGATGATAGTTCATCAGCTTGCTGCTGTGTAATATCAGAGGGGGCGTCTTGTGGTTTTAAATAACGCCATCCTTGGAATGGTCGGAAAGGCACCGCAGCTACTCTAATAATTTCAGGATCTAGTACAATACGAATACAAGGATCACCGTTTTCGCGTGTTGCGGGAATGAATTCACGAATAACTTGTCGGCAACACATTGATCCGGCAATAACCCTATATAAAGAACCACCCTGTAGGATCTCATCCATCTGTTTTGGAGCAAATCGTGTTAACGTATAAGGAAACCCATTATTGCTAGCTGCAAGAATTTTGTATGATTCCTGCAAATGACGAATATTATCTATCCCAAAGGCGATCTTCATCATATGCAGCATAATCAATGACTCCGTTCTTTAATTTAATAAAGCTTCTAATAAGGTATTGAGCCGAAGGCGCCCAGAAGAAGTTGTACGCAATATTTTTTGATCCCAATGGAGATAATCTTCTTCGATTGCTGCTTTTAAGATAGGTTCATTAACAGCTTCGATCAATGATATGCCGCAACGTTTAGCAAAATTAGTGGCATTAACCCCTTCGCTTAAACGTAACCCCATTAATAGCATTTCCCTTGCTTTATCAGCTGGTGATAAAGGTTCCATAACGGATAAACCATGTCCTTGTTTTTCTGTAGCTTTTAACCACGTTGTAGGATTTCTAATACGTTCTGTGGCATAAAGTTGCTGATTAAACCTTATCCGTCCATGAGCTCCTGGGCCGATGCCTATATAATCTTGATAGCGCCAATAAGCTAGATTATGCTTACTTTCTGCACCAGCTTGAGCATAATTAGAAACCTCATAATTCAATAAACCATGCGCATTGGTAATCGTTTGAGTTGCAACAAGCATGTCTGCACTTAAGCTTTCATCGGGTAGCGTAATTTGGCCTTTTTCATATTGACGGGCAAAAACAGTACCTTCCTCAATAGTTAATTGATATAGAGAAAGATGGTCGTTCACTAAAGTTAGTGCCTGATGAAGTTCTTTTTCCCATTGACTAAGCGTTTGTCCTTCGCGTGCATAAATTAAATCAAAGGATACGCGAGGGAAAGTTTTCCGTGCTAGTGTTAATGCGTCAATTGCTTGTGCGACACTATGTTGTCGTCCTAAAGCTTTCAAGGAAACAGGGTCAAGACTTTGGATACCTAGAGAAACACGATTAACCCCTGCTTTTCTAAAAGTCGTTAGGCGGTCGATTTCTACGCTTGTTGGATTAGCTTCTAGCGTTATTTCAAGAGAATCTTTTGGTCTAAAAAGTTGTGTAGCTTGATCAATTAATGCTTCAACTGTTGATGGGGACATTAAAGAAGGCGTGCCACCACCAAAATAAATTGAGTTAAGCGGTACAGCAGCTTGCTGTTCAGCACTATGACGAAGTTCGTTGATAAGTGCTTGGGCAAAACGTTCTTGAGGAATATTCTTGGCAACGAAGCTGTTAAAGTCGCAATAGGGACATTTTGATAGGCAAAAAGGCCAATGAATATAAAGGGCTATACCCTCTTCATTTTGCGAAGAGGGAAGACGGTTAGATGGAGATTCGTACAGCAAATTCTACCACACGATCGGGAGGAATACGCAAAAAATCTGTTGTTGGTGCAGCATTGCGCAACATAAATGTAAATAATGACAGACGCCATTTGCGCATGCGAGTAATCGGAGCACGAACAACGCGTTCTTGAGTAGTGAAATAAGAAGCTTGAAGCGGATCAAAAAAAGCCATTTGCTTTTGCGATTTTAAAAGTTCCAACGAACGGGTTAGATTTGGCATCTCCATAAAGCCATAACGAATAATAACTTGAAAAATATGGGGTGCCAGTTGCCGCATCGCAATACGGTGACCGCGTTCTGCTTCAGGTTGGTTAAGGTTTTCAATGGTTACAAATAATACATAGTTATGGAGTACTTTATTATGCCGTAAATTGTGAAGTAAAGAGCTTGGTACTTCCAGCGGGTTGGGCGTCATAAAGATCGCAATACCCGGCACACGAATGATCCGCGATTGTGGCAAACGGGCCAAAAAAGAAGCAATTGGTAATGAATCCTGAGACCGTCTGGCAACAAGCAAGCTACGTCCTTTTTTCCAGGTGATCATCATGGTTGTCAGAACAAGACCGAGCAATAGGGGTACCCAACCACCTTGAGGGATTTTTAAGGCATTTGCGCTAAAGAAAATAAGATCAATTAATAAGAAACCACCGAAGATAGAGGCAACCTTCCAAATTGGCCATTTAAAATGTTTGGCGAAAACTACGGACGATAACATTGAGGTGCATGCAAACGTACCAGTAACGGCAATACCATAGGCGGCAGCTAATGCTTCAGAAGATCTAAAAGCCAAGATCAAAAGTAATGAACCCATCATTAATGCATGATTAATTTCAGGAATATAGATCTGACCTTCTTCATGAGCATTCGTATGCCAAATGCGCAGTCGAGGAAAATAACCAAGTTGAATGAGTTGTCGGGCTAAAGAAAATCCACCAGAAATTCCTGCTTGGCTAGCAATTACGGTTGCGAATGTAGAAAGAACAACCAAAGGCACGTTAAACCAATGAGGCGCTAGGTAAAAGAATGGGTTAGCGAGTGCTTTCGGATTGGAGAGAATCAAAGCACCTTGCCCCAGATAATTTAGAACCAGGCACGGAAGTACAAAACATATCCACGCATAACGAATAGGAGTGCGTCCAAAATGCCCCATATCCGTATAAAGAGCTTCGGCCCCTGTGACTGCTAGAACTACTGAACCGAGTGCAATAAATGCCATCCATCCATGATGAAAAACAAACAAAAATGCATGGTGTGGAGAAAGTGCCCATAAAATATATGGGTATTTGCTTACTTCCAATAATCCAAGAAAGCCAATCGTTGAAAACCATAATAACATGATTGGGCCAAAAATCTTGCCAATCAGTTCAGTACCCTTGCTTTGGATACTAAACAAACCAATTAAGATGATAACAGCAACAGGAATGATCAATTCTGCAGTTTGAGGTAGAGTAACCTCAAGACCTTCAATTGCAGAAAGAACTGAAATAGCAGGCGTAATCATGCCATCGCCAAAAAATAAGCATGCACCTCCAATACCAATCATGCCCAGTATCATTTTTATCTTGTTATCACTGACAACACGTTGAGTCAGTGAAGTTATAGCAAGAATCCCGCCTTCACCGTTATGATCTGCACGCATAACAATTACGACGTATTTGATAGTCACAATCAGAATAAGCGCCCAAAAAATCAGACTTAGGACACCCATAACTTCCCATTGTTTGATCACCGCGTGATGATTGGAAACGACCATTATCGTAGAACGAAGGGCGTAAATTGGGCTGGTTCCGATATCACCGTAAACTACGCCTAAAACCGTTAATAACACCGCAGCGCTTAAAGGTTTTATTTTATGTTCGGGTTGATCCGTACCAAATTCGGTAATTTCGCTATCTTCATCCAGATTGGGCAATAAAGCGACCATATCATCTTCTGTTTGTCCAGATAGATAGCCCGGAAGAGGCTGTAATTTATCTTCCTTATCAGGAGAATCTTTCTTGGCAATATCTTCATCAGAAGATGTCATGTTGCAGTAACTCCATAATGCTTCTCATAACAAGGACATAAATATGAGACCCATTTTACAGGGCTAGTTTTAACAAAAAGCAAATTTATAAAAAATCAATTAATCTATATTTCAAGAAATTGGTTTGGATATAGGACGTGGCCCAAAAATGGCCGATCCAACACGAACCAAAGTTGCTCCTGATGCAATAGCTTGCTCAAAATCAGCAGACATCCCCATCGATATTTCTGGAAGACCATGGCGTTTCCCTAGGTCAGATAGAAATTGAAAATGAGGTATTGGGTCTTCATTAGCCGGTGGAATACCCATAACGCCTTTTATATTACTTCCAAATCGTTGACAACAAAGGTCTATAAAAGCATCGGCCTCTTTGGTAGAAATTCCTGATTTTTGTGGTTCATTACCAGTATTGACCTGAACAAGCAAATCGGGAAGATAACCAACTTTATCGGCGGCATGATTCAAAGCATCTATTAATTTTGGGCGATCAAGCGTTTCAATGGTATCGGCAATTTTAACAGCATCAATTACTTTGTTGGTCTGTAAAGTGCCTATGATATGTAATTTTAAATCTGGCCAAGCTTCGCGCAGAATAGAAAATTTTTCTTTGGCTTCTTGAACACGATTTTCGCCAAAAATGCGTTGTCCGGCCTTTAAAGCGACTTGAATGGATTCAATTGGATGGAATTTTGAAACAGCAACTAATTTGATGGTTTCTGGCAATCGTCCAGATTGTATGGCAGCTTTCTCTATTCTATGGCGAATAAGAGACAGATTATTTTGCAAAGTCTGTTCAAGCATCAAGTTCATTGAAGAAACAAAATATCAGTTAAAGAAAATTCCAAAATAATACGTTAACATAAGAAGTTTGAATATCCAAGCTAAAGCCTAAAAACAATAATATTTTTATTACGTTATTTTAAATAATAGGAAATCGCTGTTTCGTATAGCTATGTTAATGAACAATTAGCATCATGATAATAAAATCGGAAATGTCTCATGCAATTAAGTAAACGAAAAGCCAAACTCGTTCAAAAAGTTCTAACCCAATGGCATAAAGATCAAATTCTTTCAGAAGAGGAATATGACCGTCTGCAGCATGCTTATGAAATAAGGCGTTTTGATTGGCGCCGATTGGGAAAATATTGCTTTTTTGCTGCGTTATTCTGTTTTACTTTAGCACTAATAAACCTTTTCAATGATGGTAAATTAATTCGTTTATTAATAAAATGGCAGTTGTTCAGACCCTCATTCTGTTTGGCTTATGCTATATTGATAGCGATAGGTTTTTATAGTTGGGGATTTTATCGATATCGTCATTTCCCATCTAAAATTTATAGTAATGAAGCTATTTTGGCTTTGGGCGCAATTTTTACCACGGTAGCGATAGCGATATTGGGGGATCTGCTCCAGTTAAATCAGGATGATTCGCCTTTTTTATTTTTGCTAAATTGCATTATTTATGGGGCTCTGGGTTTTTGGTTCCGATCAGGTTTGTTGTGGTTTCTTTTTTTAAGTTTTCTCGGAATTTATTTCGGAGCAGAGACCGGTTATCGTTCTGGTTGGAAATGTTACTGGTTTGGAATGAACTATCCGTTGCGTTTTGTTATTTTTGGTTCCGTATTAATTGCAGCAATTTTTCTTATCCGTCCTATTTTAGCGCAAAGAAACCTTTATAAAGTCACGCAGGTGATGGGTTTGCTTTATCTGTTTGTGGCATTATGGATGTTATCGATTTTTGGTAATTATGATCCTGAGCTTTGGACTAAAGCTTCACAGATAGATCTGCTTTGCTGGTGCATTCTGTTTGGTATAGTTGCTTTGGGTGCTATTGGAATTGGTTTATGGCAGGATAATAATATATGGCGTGGCTTTGGTATTACTTTTCTGGTGATTAATTTATATACACGTTTTTTTGAATATTACTGGAATAGTATGAATAAAATTATTTTCTTTTTTCTAGCAGGTTTAGGTTTTTGGTTAATTGGACATTATTCAGAGAAAATATGGAATATTGGTATTTCAAATCAATTATTAAAAAAGATAAATAAAAAAGCTAAATAATAAAGGGTATAGGCGTTATTTATTTTTATTTAACTAAATTTTAATAAATTAAGTAATAAATAGTGATAATATTTTGCTTTCATTTTGATATAGAAATTAATAATAATATAGCATTGGTAACTGATATCTAAAGTGAGGTAAAAATGAAAAATCAAATTTGTGAACAAAAAGTAGAAACAAAAACAATGCGTCTACTAACAGAAGTGGAAATTAAAGATGTTAGTGGCGGTCATCACCACAATAGTAAGCCTATTATAATTAGAGTTCCTATTGGTACGTGGACAGGAGGTAATACCGGCCGGGTTGTTGTTATTGGGCATGGATAAAAATTGTTTAACATTGATAAATATTCAAAATATTTATCTGAACTTGAACCCTTTGGATTATATCCAAAGGGTTTTTAAATTTATCTTGTTTAAAAATTTTTAAAAATTTTATTTTTTTTCCTTTAAAGGAATTGACGTATGTTTCAACATTCAGTAAACCGACCTTTAGGGTGGCGGATGTAGCTCAGTTGGTAGAGCGCCGGTTTGTGGTACCGGTTGTCGCGGGTTCGATCCCCGTCATTCGCCCCATCAATTCAAAAGAAAATTTGTTTTGTTTAGAAATAAAAACGGCATCAACATTTATTGAATAATTATTTGTTTATTGCTGTTTATAAATTTATTTTTTTTATCCCAGTGGCAAAATCAATTGGATCAAAGCGTAGTTTTTCGCGCATGATGTCCGTATTGAAATTCTTATCTTCGGTTAGTCGTCGAATTTCATCAGGTTGTATGGTCGGAAGAAAAGGTATTAATCGCGTTAAATATGCTGCAAAACGTAAACCGCTAACTGGTAATGGAATAAAGCATTTTTTCTTCATATGGGCAGCCTGCAGGATAAGTTCTATAAATTTTCTATAAGTTATGGCGGATGCTCCTGCGATAACCATGCTGTGCGAACCTTTCCATGATAAAGATAATGCCGATAGAATACTGCGTGTAACATCATTCTGATGAATGGGCTGCACTAAGGATTTCCCACCATTAGGTAATGGAATAATCGGTAAATAACGCAACAAGGCCGCAAGACGCTGCACATTGTTTTCCCCTTCAGCCCCATAAATCATGGTGGGGTGTAATATGACGCCGTTTCTGTCAGAATCCAAAAAAGCTTTTTCGCCCATTAGGACACCTTTTCCATGCGAATCGGGCCATTGTGTAAATTTACGTGTGCTTCCTAGAAAAACAAAATTGGCATTATCTGGAGCTGTTTTAAGAATAATGGGAATATGCCTGGCATGGGCTGTGTTAACGATATGTGTTGCCCCTTTTAAAGCATTGATAAGATTCTGATAATCTCCAGTTAAATCAGCTTGAATGAAGGTTCCGTTTAATTCACTTTTTAGCCATTTATCGGGGTTTCGAACGATAGCGACTACATTTACGTCTTGGTCTTGTAAAGCACGACATAATAATTTTCCTGAACGTCCAGATGAACCAATAACATGAACAGTTTTAGGTAGAGAAAAATCAGTTTTCATGAATAAATTCAATTCGAAACAAAGGTTGTGGTAACAGGATACCGCACGAAAAATATCGAAAAAATATAATCTTTTTTATAGATAGCAAAAAATATCTTGACGAAATCCTTTCTTGCAACGATAAACAGCGTAATTGAAATACTGCTTAATTAACGGAATTAAGGTTAATGAAAACGACTATCTCGCTAAAACCAGCGGAGGTAAACAAGAACTGGGTTCTTATCGATGCAGAAGGCATCGTTTTGGGCCGGTTGGCTGCTATCGTCGCTCAACGCTTGCGTGGCAAGCATAAGCCACAATATACACCTCATGTCGATTGTGGTGACAATATTATTATTATCAATGCTGAAAAAGTCTGTTTAACGGGCAGAAAAGTACAGCAGAAAAAGTTCTATTACCATACCGGTTACCCTGGTGGTATTAAAGAACGTACTATTACGCAACGTCTGACAGGTAAGAATCCTGAACATTTGGTAATCAAAGCGGTCGAACGTATGATTAGCCGTGGTCCTTTGCAACGTCAACAAATGAAGAATTTGCGTGTTTTTGCTGGACCCAACCATAATCTGGAAGCACAACAACCACAGAAACTGGATGTTGCAGCATTAAACCGTAAAAACAGCCCTATTCAAAATAAAACAGTCGGAGCCTAAGGATTATGTCAGAGACACAAGAACTTACCGGTACCCTGGCTGATCTGAAAGGTGTTGTTGCTGATACTCCTTTGGCTCAGGAAGCACCGGTTTATGAAGTTAAACGCGATGCACAAGGTCGTTCCTATGCAACAGGTCGTCGTAAAGATGCCGTTGCTCGCGTTTGGGTTAAACCAGGTAAAGGTGAAATCACCGTAAATGGTCGCCCAGTAAACATTTATTTTGCACGTCCTGTATTACGCATGTTGATTACCCAACCTTTCTTGGTTGCAGATCGCTATAATCAATTTGATGTTTATTGCACTGTTAGCGGCGGTGGGTTGTCAGGTCAGGCAGGTGCTGTACGTCATGGTATCAGTCGTGCTTTGTGTAATTATGAACCTGGATTGCGGAAAGCCCTTAAGGTAGCTGGCTTCCTTACACGTGATGCTCGTGTTGTTGAACGTAAGAAATACGGTAAAGCAAAAGCACGTCGTTCTTTCCAATTCAGCAAACGTTAATCGCAAAGATTTATATCCGTTTTTCCAAGGCGAAGGGAAGTTTCAGACTTTTCTTCGTCTTAATTTTTGCCATAATGAATAAAATAGTATTTAGAGAAAAAGATTATGACACAGCCAAGTATTTTTATTGATGGCGAATATGGAACTACGGGTTTAGGAATTCGTCAACGTTTAGAAAAACTACCCATTACTTTACAGTCTATTCCAGTAGAGCAGCGCCATGACAAGGCTGCACGTTTGGCAATGATGCAAGCGGTCGATTTAGTTGTCTTATGTTTGCCGGATACGGCTTCTAAGGAAGCAGTTGCGATGATACAAGCGCTGGATCAGCAAACACCTAAGGTTTTGGATGCCAGTACTGCTTTTCGGGTAAATGATCAATGGGTTTATGGTTTTCCTGAACTTGAAGCGGATCAAACACAAAAGATTGCTTCAGCACGTTATGTTGCTAACCCCGGGTGTTATGCAAGCGGCGCGATTGCTTTGCTTCATCCTTTGGTCAAATCTGGTTTAATTCCTTCGGATTTTTTGCTGAGTATCAACGCGATTAGTGGTTATACAGGCGGTGGCAAACAAATGATCGCTGCTTATGAAAAGCAAGAAGCACCTGCTTTTGAACTTTATGGTCTAACGCTAAATCATAAACACCTTCCAGAAATAACAAAGTATAGTGGTTTGTCGCGTGCACCAATATTTGTTCCGTCGGTGGGAAATTTCCCCCAAGGCATGATTGTTTCCATTCCTATACATTTGTCGATGTTGCCACATTCTATTAAGGCAAGTAACTTACTTACATGCTTGATGGATCATTATCGTAATAGTGCAAACGTAAAAGTTGTTACTGAAGAAACAAGTCGTTTATCTGCTGAGGAGCTGGCTTTAACTGACAAGATGATCTTACGCATTCACCAAAACCAGCAAGAAGATCAAGTTGTTCTGACCGCTATGTTGGATAATTTAGGAAAAGGTGCATCGGGATCTGCAATTCAGAATATTCGACTTATGCTCAATTTGTAAGATATGTTAGGGGATAATGCGAATATTCATTATTCTTTGCGAACTTTTCCCATGATCATCAACAACGCGCAAATGATATTTTCCTGTTGTTTTAGGCTGCCAGAACAAAGGTTGTGTTGGGTTATTGCTTCCTAAATAATTATTATCAGCGAACCAATATAAGGTTTGGACTGATCCATTACTATTTGCCATTAAGGCAAGATGGCTTTGATCTTTAATTGAAAGCCGTAGCGTATAGGATGATGCTCTTTGAGGCGAGATAATGTGCGGCGAAGATAGGTTATTCCACCCCTTCTGGCAATTATAATTGCTGGGAGGAAGACGGTGATATAATCCGGCCTGATTAAAAATTGATCGAAGATCTGAAGGCCAGAATTCAAAAATCTCTGTATGAAATTTTTTCCCTTCAAGGTGCGGACAAACCGCCTTTCCAGTAGCATCATTAATCAATACCGGTTGGTGTAATGTACTGACGCGAATTGGGGAAACTCCTGGAATAAACCAAGTATAACCTAATTCAGGACACCAATGATTTGGCAAATCACCACTAGCTAAACAGATTTCTATTTTTTTAATGCTTTTAGGCGGAATCCAGCTTGTCAATTTTTGAAGATTCTGAGTAGCTTTCAGCGCGTCAATGATATTGAAGAAAAGTGGGGCCGCTGCTTGAACACCAATAAGGTTGTTATTTGTCTTATTATCAAAATTTCCAATCCAAACAATGAGTACGTAATGCTCAAAGATTCCAGCAGTCCAAGCGTCATGAAAACCAGATGAAGTACCTGTTTTCCAAGCTATTGGAAAAGGTTGATAGATTCCACCACCAATATTATCAGGTCTGTAATTCTGGGAGAGCATATCCATTGTGATAAAACTTGCCGCATCACTCAGCAGCGTTTTACCTTCAGGTTGTGGATCCGATTGTAAAAATCGAAGCGGTCTTATTTTTCCATGATAAGCAAGCATAGCATAAAGTCGTGCCATATCTTGCATAGTGATTTCTCCACCACCAAGTACTAACGTTAAACCATAATGTCTTGCTTTCCTTAAGTAACCAATATCTGCGTCTTTTAGAAATTGGTAGAAATCTGGGTTATGTAATTTTGAACTAATCCATACTGCGGGAATATTCCGACTTTTATTTAAGGCTTGAGTTGCGGTAAGAGGGCCGAGGAAATGGCTATCAAAATTTTCTGGTGTGTAACCCTGAAAGGTCATGGGGACATCGTGTAGTATGGTCTGAGGATGCAATATTCCCTGATCTAATCCTATGGCGTAAACAAAAGGTTTTAACGATGATCCAGGTGAGCGCGGGACATTCGTGCCATTTATTTGTCCCTGAATTGTATTTTGGAAAAAATTAGCCGATCCTACCATCGCTGTGACGGCCATATTGTTGGTATCTATCAATAGCGCAGCAGCATTATCATAACCTCGATAATTATACTGACGGATAAATTCGTGTATTTGTTGTTCTAACAGATGCTGGATATTTAAATCCAACACCGTGTAGAAATTATTTGGTTTTTTATTAGATACCAATAATTGATTGGTAAAATGAGGAGCTTCAAAAGGTAAATGAGATACGGGTCGAAAAGATAAGGGCAAATTGAAAAGAACTTTTTGCTGTTCGCTTTGTGGGTGATCGTTTTGCCATATTTGATAAAGCTGTGCTTTTGTTTTTAGTAAATGGTTATTGGTAATCCAGAAACTTCCATTTTTCTGGTGTTTTAAACGTAAATTGGGCTCTTGAGGAATAACCGCGAGGGTCAACGCTTCAGGTAGATTTAAATCGGCCGATTTTTTATTGAAATAAATCAGACTAGCAGTTTGTATGCCTTCAATATTGTCCCCATAAGGTGCAAAATTTAAATAAGCTTCAAGAATATCTTTTTTAGAATAAAAAAGTTCAAGTTGAATAGCATATGCAATCTGACACAATTTTCGCCAAGGCGTTCGCGTATCCTGTTGATATAATAATCGGGCTAATTGCATGGTAATGGTAGAGCCACCTTGTCGATTACCATGAACGATATAGGTCATCCAAGCACCGCGTATTAATCCATAAGGATTAACACCTGGATGCCAGTAAAACCACTGATCTTCATGCAACAAAACAGCTTCAATCACGGTAGGAGCGATGTTTTCTAAAGGAACCCAAAGCCGATAACGGTCATCCTTTGCCAAGGTTAAGCGTAATAACTGGCCATGGCGATCATAAAAGATGCTGGATTGTGGTAAGCTGTTTATTAGTGGTGGATGAGGCCATAACCGGCAGCCGATTACAATAAGGGAAAAAAGCCCAATTGCACAAATCCAGTTCTGCCAGCGCCGTAGCCAATTTTTAATAAAACGAAATGAATCCGGGCTCATTAAGGTGCGGTAATTGTTAAGTAACCGCCTGAAGCACTGCGTGCTCGGATGGTTTGATCATACATACCTTCTCCATAAGCAGGTGGGATAATATATTTACCGATATTCGTTGCTTTAATGCGGTAAATATATTCGCCAATATTGGAATTAATTGTACCGTAGATCATGGCTTTATCTTCTTGAATATTAACGAAATCCGGTTGCCATTTTGTTGTTTTGCTATCTGGTTCATCATTATCATCAGGTCTTGCATTATTGGTAACGGCATCAAAACCACCGGGCAACAGGTCGGTAATCGCAATATTGGAATGGTTCTTACCATCTGTGGAACGGATTTTTATATGGACATAAACCATTTGACCAACTTTGATTTGCTCAATAGGCTTGCCGTTCTTATTCGTATATTCTCTTAGGATTTCCAGCTTTTTACTGATAGCCGTATTTGGTACGTTTTGATCGTATCCTTTTTGGACGATGGTATACCATGCTTTATAATTGGACGAATTTTTAAATTGTAAAGCTGAAGGAATTTCAGTCCAATTAATTTGTTGCTGATTTCCATTCTGAGTACTTGTAACAACAGGTTGGTTTTTCCCTTTTTCCAAGATAATGGAGAGTTTATTGGTTTCAGAAGTCGTTTGGTCAGAATAAGCATCCAGCGCCAATAAGATCATAGAAGCCGAAAAAGTGTTATAATCATTTTCTTCAACAGCCGTGGTAATATGATCTATTGCCTTACCTGAAAGTTGCGGTAGTAACGTGGGGAAATGACGGCTTACAATAAAGAAAATCGATGCATCTTGATCCAAATTATTATTAAAAAATGAATCAGCATCATACAAATTATCTTCGGATGATGAAGTGTTTTCTTTGCGAAGATAACTTAGTGGCTTCTTAATCATGTTATCGGCAATTTCATCTTGCTTTAACAATTTATAAGAAGCTGCGAGCCAAGCCGCAGTAGCGTCCTGTTCCCATTTACCTTTATATTGCGTATTTAAATGCTCGCTTAGGGTAGCAATAATATTGCTGGTAACCTGGCCTTGTCGGGTTAACATATAAATTGCAAAAGCCTTGTTTCGGAGTATCGGAAGGCTGTCATTGCTACCACTAACAGCATAGTCCTTAAGATAATTTAATGCTTTTTGCATCATATCGTCTGGCAGAACAATACCGTGTTCAGTAGCCTCTTGCATAAAGAGCGTTGCATAAACCGTAAGTAAATCATCGGCTATAGGTGCAGCATTCCATAAGCCAAAACCACCCTGATTATTTTGTCGATCATGAATAATATTAATAATTGAGGTTAATGTCTGCTCAACTGTTGAATTGCTGGCTATACGCGTTTGATAAAAGGATTTTTTTAAATCAGGATTTTTCTCGATCATAAGTAATGGCAGCGCTTTACTAAGAAGTTGTTCCGTACAAAGATGCGGATAATCCAGCAGATAGATATTCAAGCCTTGTGAAATGACGGTGGGTAGGTTGGATAAATTGGCATAACGTGTTGCTGATTCTTGATAGAGATTACGAAAGTCAGAAAATGAGGCGGTATCGCCTTTTTTAACATGTCCAATTGTAATTTGTGTTTGATAGGGTGAAGCTGGACGCAACAATATCGACATAGTATTTTTAACCGAACTTTGTTTGTAACCAGCTTCGAAGAATAAATTACCGGATCCTAAGGGAGCTTTAAGTGCCTTAATACGGAATTTTACAACACCCTGTTTTAATTCTCCTAGTGACAAAGTTTTTTGAGGGTCGCCAATAATTTGAAATTGAGGTGACGTTTTCAAAGTTACTGTAATAGGGATTTGAGCACCATCTAAATGAAGCAGATTATTAGAAACCAAAAGACTGACCTCACTTTCATCACCAGGTGCAAGTGTCGTTGGTGCATTTGGTTTCAGCGTGAAATCATCTCTTATGATCATTTCTTGACTGGCGTGACCAATCTGATCATCGGAAACAGATAGGGCCATTACTTTGAGTGTGCCATTATAAGATTCCGGTGGTGTATAAGTTACCTGAGTTTCTTGATCGACATTTATAATTCCAGACCAGAAAACAACAGGTTTTTCGTTTTTACGTTTAAAGGGATTAACCTGTGCTGCATATAATAAACGGTCTTTTTCCGCGTCACCACCCGAGGCAGCATATGATAACATCATTTTGCTAAATTCAGGAAGAATCTGATCTAAAATTTGAAATGTTTTTACATCCAAGCTTTTTTTACTGAAAAAGAAATCAAGCGGATCGGTAAATTTATAATTGGCAACTTGTAATATTCCTTGATCTACAGCCCATATTACAGCTTGTGTTGGATGAGCGCTTTTCAAAGTAAAATGAATTGTTTGACCCGATTTGCTCATTTCTGGAGCTTCGAGCTGTAAATTATTGCGGCGATTTTCTAGATCAATAGCAAAAGGAGATAATCCATAGCTTAGCGGGCTTGTAAAAATTTCATTTGATGACGGATCACGGATGAATTGCACGTTAACATAACCATTTCCTTCGAGATTATCCGGTAATGTAATATGTTGAATAGTACTGGTGGTATCCGTATGAAACCATGTATGTGCATAAACTTTGTCACGTTCGATAGTGATAATTCCACTGCCTGTATAAGGGGCACGGATGGCGACTTCGATTGATTCGCCAGGTTTGTAGCTTTTTTTATCCAGCTGAATTTTTAACTCTGCATTGCGATCCAGAGAGCGAGAGAGATTTTGTTCACCAAGAATCGAATAATTTATCCGATTTAATTCTTTATTATCGTCAGAAAGAACAATTAATGAAAAATCTCCAGCCTTATGACTGTCGATAGTATAATCGGTTCCATCTTTATTAATAGTAAAGGGTTCGTCTTTAAGAATTGTTTCGCGTTCTTTGGATTCATATTTGTAAAGCCCAGAATATTGTTTAACCAGAACGGATACATATCTTCTTTCCAAAAGACGTAGTTTTAATCCTTTGACCTCAATTGATTGGCTCTGCGGATTAATAGCGATAAACCGTATTGGATTGGGTTTTGCATCGAGTTTGATATTGGATAAATCGTCAATGGACTTATAACCAATCATCCAGTCATTAGAAGAAACGATGATATGATTGCTATCGGAAACATTTCGTCCAGAATCAGGTTCATAAACCTTGGCTAGAAAATATAAAGCGTAGCTAGAACTAGCATATTTCTCAAGATTGAGATTAAAAATTGCCTGACCATTCTGGTCTGTATTTAAGTCTTGTAGTGTTTGTTCAAAGCTATTCTGAATATTATTGGAATTGCTAAATTGATAATCTTTCCAGTTACTAAAATTCGGTACAAAAGGAAGTAGGCGAAAGCTTGCTTCAACACGACGATCAGCAGCAGGGGTTCCAAAAAGATTTCTTGCTTCTACAATGGCTTTTAATTGATCAGGTTTAACCCAACCCAAAGCGGATTGTTCCGTGAAATGCGTTTGAACACGCGTTTGTTCTGGCAAAAATTCTTTAACCTGAATGGTTGTATGACCGATTGTTTGTAGACCAGTATAACCTTCATCCTTTTCATTCCCTGGGATGTTCAGATCAACAGACCAACGCCCATTTGGTGCATTCTCATCAAGTGGAGCAGTGACTTCACCAAATCCACTTTTATCGAGTTTGAAAGGATATTCATAATGTTTGCCTGCAGGGCTAAATATATCGACTGATAAGGGTAAACCAGCAGCATTTTGTTGCCAGTCCACGGCTTTGACAATCATACCGATGTGAACGGTATCCCCTGGACGATAAATGTCGCGGTCAGAGAATAGATATGCCTGAAGTTCGTTTTTATGACTTGTGTTCGAATCGCCGCCAATATCAAAACGAGAAAAATCTAATTCTCTTCCTTTTCCTTTAATGGGTAAGAAAGAAAGGTCATCATCTTTAGTGGCGACATACATAACAGGTTCTTTTTCTTTTTTAAAATCCGTTAATGAGGGAAAATGCACCATACCATCCGCATCAGAAGTCTGTGAAAGGAGCTTTTCTCCATTCATGCCCATTACCGTTACATTGGCATCTACAATTGGTTTTCCTGTGCTAATGGATTGGATAAAGACATCCTGCGTTTCATCAAGATTCTTTTTAACCAGTATACCCATATCGGTAATAACGATGAGACGCGTATCTTGAATCGGGGGTAATTCTTTATTCTCTTCGTAAATTGGGGTATTCCCAATAGCATAGCGTTTTTTTTCGTCTTTTAATTTCCTTTCTATGATGCGGTCTTTTTCTTTTTTCTCGTTTTGAGCATCATATTCGGTAAGATGAATGATAAAGATACCGTGCCTTTCTGGTTTTAAATAAGCAGAAAGATCAAAGCCACTATAATGGGGTTTTTGCTCGGCTTTACGATCATTAAAACTTAAGGTTTGTTCGTAGCGTTGAAGAATATGGTCTTCGTTAAAAGGATCGATAAAATTAGGTTTGCTGAAAGAAGCATTCGGGTCGCTGAAACTAACAAGATGCTGTAATTGTTGGGGGCGCAATTGTCCAATAATCAGCCTAATTCCTGGTATATTTTGCGAAAATACGGAAATGTGTTTGTCGCTATTTAATGATAATAAAGCCCCATCCGATAAGAAATTTAGATGTTTGGGATAATCGGGGACTGTAATTTTTTCGCCATAAGGCTTTGGTGTAATGTAACCACCGGCTGATTTTAAACCTGCTGCAATTAGAATGTAAATTTTGCTTTGGGGTATGGCCTTAAATTTGAATGTTTGCGCATTTTGCACACTTTGCACACTTTCTTCAGAAGGAATTAATTCAAGCGGTAGCGATTGGCAGTGACTTAGATAATTTGTGTCGATTTGTTTATTTCTATTTAATGAAGAATCGTTCGGTAATATCCATGCTGAGATATTATGTGAGAGCACACCATCTTCAACAGGACGATTAAAGGTTATTTGCAAGACATGATCGGATGTGCCGTTGGGGTTGGTAATCGTATTTGCTTCTATTTTTTCAGCCTGGAATGTATATAAACCCGGCACTGAGAGCGAATCCGATAATTTTTTTTCTAAAACATTTGATCCCAAAGCGCTTTTTACATTTTGATTAATAATCAGCGTTAATTTTCCATCATCTGTAGGAATAGAAAGATTTTTGCTGATAATGCTCGCATGTAGTTTGGTTTTATCATAAGAAACGTCATAAGAAATCGTTTCATAATTTGCACCGGCCCGTTTGCTTTTATATAGCCTGAGTTCAATATTTTTTTCCAAACTTACTGGATTTACGGGATAATTAAATTGAAGTTCAAAAGTGCCTTTTTTTATGGTGGGATCTTTTGGATCTTCATAGAAATTGGTGTTTATAATTTTGCCCTGAAAAGGTGTTGTTTCAAATCGGATTGTTGGATAACGGTTAGAAAGCTCATAAGCACTTCTAAGAACAATATGAGGGTTAAAAAGAGCTTTGTTACTGAAATTAACGGTGTATTTTTGACCAATTGCCCAATCTTTATCGGGTTGAAATTCCAAAGAATGATCGCTTTCCCAACGCCATATTCCTTTAATATTTGGTGATATGGGAAAGGCATTTGCTATATCCTTACCTAGTTGATTCAAGGGGGCTGCTGATCCTGAAAAATTAATTTTTAAAGGATGTATGATCGGATGTTCGTTAGGATCATCTGGAAATATTGTGGCTTGTGGAGCAGCGTAATAAAATTTTACTAAATTTGGAATAATTGGCTGGGGGCGATGTTTGTACCAATAAATGCCATAACCGCTTCCAAGAATGATAATAAACAAACCAAGCAAGCCGTAAGTGGTTGTTTTAGTATGTTTTTTACATAAGGTTATCCAAAAAGGGGGTGTCCATTTCCATTGACCGAATAGGGGTTTTAATATCCATCCTGTTGCTTTTAAAATCAGACAAATTATTTGAAAAGGAAGCTGAATTATAAAGCGTATGAACCCCATAATGGATCATTCCTTTATTTTGTTATGACATCGGATTTATTCTATCATAATAAAACACATGTTTTGATTGTTTATGCAATTTTATTATGATTTGTTAGCAAACAAATTAAATTTTTAAAAAAATTTCATATTCTGATGAAGTGAAGATTAAAAATTTAAGATTTTTTTTAATTACCGGATTGTCTTTTTATATTATTCTCTGATATGAGGAGGAGCAGAAAGCGAGAGTGACGGAACGGTAGACGTAGTCGACTCAAAATCGACCGCCGCAAGGCGTGGGGGTTCAAATCCCCCCTCTCGCACCAGAATGCACGCAATCTGCGCCGCTTAAGTCGTGCTTTTGTTGGTGTATTTATGTCCGTATCTTTTTCAAAACCCGATAAACTTCCTAATAATCCGTGTTTTTCTTCTGGTCCTTGTGCGAAACGTCCAGGCTGGAATCTAAGTCATCTGCAAGATGCATTAGTTGGCCGTTCGCATCGTTCGGGTGCAGGCCGTAAAAAATTAGCCGAAGTCATTGACCGTTCTGCTGCTATTTTAGGGATTCCCGAAGGTTGGAAAGTTGGTATTATACCAGCATCAGATACGGGTGCGGTTGAATTGGCCTTATGGTCTTTGTTGGGAAGTAGACCAGTAGATATTCTGTCTTTTGATAGTTTTTCGGCAGAATGGGTCAAAGATGTTACGCAACAATTAGAATTGGCGCAAACGCGTGTAATTGCTGCTGATTACGGCGAGTTTCCTCAATTACAAGCTATTCAGTGGGATCGGGATGTTGTTATCGTATGGAATGGTACGACATCGGGGGTAAAAATCCCCAATGGTGATTTTATTCCAGAAGATCGCAAAGGGTTGGTGATTTGCGATGCGACATCGGCGGTTTTTGCCATGGAAATGCCGTGGGAAAAATTAGATGTCGTAACCTGGTCTTGGCAGAAAGTATTGGGTGGAGAAGCCGCTCATGGTATGATTGCCCTTTCTCCTAAAGCGATTGCTCGTTTAGAAGGGGAATGTCAACCCCGACCTTTACCAAAGATTTTCCGATTGACTAAAAATGGTAAGTTGGATGAAAAAATCTTTCGTGGAGATACCATTAACACTCCTTCGATGCTATGCGTTGAAGATGCGTTAGATGGTTTGCAATGGGCTGAAACAATTGGTGGTTTGCCTGCTTTGATTGCGCGTAGTCAAGAAAATCTAAAAGTGGTGACGGAGTGGGTTGAAAAAACCACGTGGCTAGAGTTTCTTTGCAAAGAAGAAGCTAATCGTTCGAATACAGCTATTTGTCTAAAAATAACGGATCCATGGTTCCAACAATATCCCGTAGATAAACAGCGTCAAATTATTGCACAGATGGCAGCTATTCTGGAAAAAGAAAATGCTGCTTATGATATCGCTAGTTACCGTGAAGCACCTCCTGGTTTACGGATTTGGGGTGGTGCAACAGTAGAGAGCGATTCGATCAGAGATTTGTTACCTTGGTTAGATTGGGCTTATGCTCAGGTAAAATCTGCGTAAAATCGTGGAGAAAAGTTTTATAAACTGGTAAGCAAACTCTATGATTGACGATATCCCTTTGAATAATGCCTTATTGCCAGCAGGTTTCTGTGACTTGCTTCCTCCCGAAGCAGAAGTAGAAGCGCAGGGACTGCAAAGGTTAATGGATGTATTTTCTGCTTATGGTTATGAGCGGGTTTCTCCACCATTACTGGAATTCGAACAAAGTTTGTTAAGCCATTCTGGAGCTGCGATTGCTGAACAAACATTTCGTTTAATGGATCCAACAACCCATTATATGATGGGACTTAGACCTGATATTACGCCCCAAATTGCCAGAATCGCTTCAACAAGGTTGATTAATACACCGCGCCCTCTGCGGTTGAGCTATGCCGGAGCCTGTGTTTGGGTAAGCGGGACGAAATCCAGCACAACACGTCAGATCACTCAAGCAGGTATTGAGCTTATTGGTGTTGATACTTCTCAAGCAGATGCAGAAGTTATCGCCATTGCCGCAGAAGCCTTGACAGCACTTGGAATTGACGAATTTTCTTTTGATCTAATGATGCCTCAAATGGCACAGGCTATCATTCGGCAAGCACAGCTAGATGAAGACCAAAACAAGAAATTAATGCGCGCATTGGATCGTAAAGATGCGGCAGCAGTGGGACAAATTGGCGGTGAATTGGCCTCTATACTGACCACAATGCTGCATGCAGCTGGTCCTGCGGATCGCGCAATTGAGGTTTTACGAAGTCTTTCATTGTCTGAAGAAGCATCCCAGATACGGGAACGGTTTTTAACTTCGGTAGAGGCAATCCAAAAACAAAATCCCAATTTGCAGCTAACGATTGATCCAGTTGAATTTAGAGGCTGGAGTTATCATACCGGTTTATGCGTATCGGTATATGTTACGGGTTTAAGAGGTGAAGTAGGATATGGGGGACGTTATTTATCCAATAATAACGAATCGGCCTGTGGCTTGACTTTGCGTCCTGATATTCTTTTACAAGCAGCAAAATTTTTTAAACCGCGCGCTCGGGTATTTGTAGCATTTGGCCAGGATATAAATGCGATTAAGGCATTACAGGAAAAAGGCTATGCGACCATTTTGGCTTTAGGTCCAATAAAGGATATCGAAGTTGAAGCGCGGCGTTTAAAATGTCGTTTTGTTTTTGAGGATGGACAATTACGTTCATTATAAGATTTTCTGGTAAAGACCATGCATATCAATCATGTGTCTGTATTTAATTGATAAAGGGGCCATTTATGTCCAGTGTTACAGTCATCGGTGCTCAATGGGGCGATGAAGGAAAAGGTAAAATTGTTGATTGGTTAGCGAGTCGTGCGGATGTTGTCGTACGATTCCAAGGTGGTCACAATGCTGGGCATACATTGGTCATCAATGGCAAAAGCTATAAACTTTCTTTGCTTCCTTCAGGGGTAATCCGTAATAAGATCAGCATTATCGGGAATGGCGTGGTTGTCGATCCTCAGGCTTTGCTGAACGAAATTGCACGTTTTGCTGAACAGGGGATTAATGTAACGCCTGCTAATCTTAAAATCGCAGAAAATGTCCCTTTAATTTTGCCTTCCCATGCGGCATTGGATCAGGCACGTGAAAAAGCACGCGGTGAACGAAAGATTGGTACTACGGGTCGGGGTATTGGTCCTGCTTATGAAGATAAAGTTGCCCGTCGAGCAATTCGTCTTTGTGATCTATCGGAACCAGAAACATTAAATTGGCGGATAGATGAAATTTTGTCCCACCATAATACCTTGTTGAAAGCACTGGGAGAAAAAACCTTCACGAAGGAAGCGGTTCTTGCTTATTTAACGGAAATCGCGCCAAAGGTTTTACCTTTTATGGCTCCAGTGTGGGAACTGATGAGTGATTACCAAGAACAGAATAAATCTATTTTGTTTGAAGGTGCTCAAGCGATCATGTTGGATGTTGATCATGGAACCTATCCTTTTGTAACCAGTTCTAATACAGTTCCTGCCCAAGCGGCGATTGGTAGTGGATCGGGATTGTGTGCGAATAATTATGTTTTGGGTATTGCCAAAGCTTATACAACACGCGTTGGCGAAGGACCTTTCCCCAGTGAATTACATGACGAAATGGGTGATCGAATTCGTGAAAAGGGTCGTGAATTTGGTACCGTAACGGGTAGACCCCGTCGTTGTGGATGGTTTGACGCGGTATTGGTCAGACGTGCTGCTAAAATTGGTGGCTTAAAAGGGCTCGCATTGATGAAGCTTGACGTGTTGGATGGTTTGAAAGAAGTAAAAATCTGTGTTGGTTACCAGTTGGATGGACAGAAATGCGAACGTTTTCCGCTTACTTTAGGCGCACAGAAACGTTTGGAACCGATTTATGAAGTGCTTCCAGGATGGAATAAACCAACCTATGGAATGCGTTCAATGCAAGATCTTTCTGCAGAAGCAGTAAATTATATTAAACGGATTGAAATTTTAACTGGATTACCTGTCGACGTTTTATCTACCAGTCCTGAGCGGGAAGATACGATTATGTCTTTGGATCCTTTTAACAAATAATTCTTTTTTAGAATTATTGGCGTTTTAAAAAGAAGGCAGTGATGCCTTCTTTTTTTATTTTAAGATTCAGGATTTTCATTTTTATAGAAATTATGTGCTGGATAACGAGCATTTTATGCGTATTTAATGCGCTATTGCTTCGTAAGTTTGCTTAAAATTTATCTAACAATAATAAGAATTAACGATGTTGAGATATCGACATAAAAGGTTAAATAATTTATTCTGAAAACTTTAATTAATAATTTATTCACGAACTAATTTTTATGTGACTTTGCTAATTTTTGGTTTCTAAAGCCAGACCTTAAATACTTTAAATTGGATTGAAAATTAATTTTAGTTTTTAAGCGTATGGAGAAAATTTAATCGCTGAATACTTTGTCATAATGATGTTTCATTCGTTAAAACTGAATTTTAAAATATTATGAAAAAATCAATTTTAGCCCTCGCAATGGGTACTTTCGGCCTTGGCATGTCTGAATTCGGCATGATGGGCGTTTTGACCGATGTTGCTAAAGATATTCATCTTTCCATTCCAGTCGTCGGTCATATGGTGTCTACTTATGCACTTGGCGTTGCGGTTGGTGCGCCACTTATTGCGATGATCGCTAGAAAAGTACCGTTGAAGACACTATTGCTTATTTTGGCAGCAATTTACATTATTGGAAATCTGATTTTTACGATTTCCCAGTCTTATGGTTTTTTGATTTTAGGAAGATTTATATCAGGTTTTCCACATGGTGCATTTTTTGGCGCCGGTTCGGTTGTCGCTTCAAAACTTGCTGATAAAGGCAAAGTAACATCAGCAGTAGCGGGAATGGTTTCTGGTATGACCGTTGCTAATTTAATTGGTGTTCCTTTTGGAACCTTTTTAAGTCATGAATTGGGGTGGCGTTATACCTATGCATTTATAACCTTATTTGGTTTTGGTATTTTTGGTTCGATTTATCATTGGGTTCCTGCAGTGCCTGCAATGCCGAATGTCGGATTACTGAAGCAATTTAACTTTTTAAAATCTCCGGCGCCGTGGTTAATTTTGATAGCTACGTTATTAGGTAACGGGGGTGTTTTTGCTTGGTTAAGTTATA
This sequence comes from uncultured Commensalibacter sp., assembly GCA_945266285.1. GTDB lineage: Bacteria > Pseudomonadota > Alphaproteobacteria > Acetobacterales > Acetobacteraceae > Commensalibacter. The sequence goes on along the minus strand of CALYOP010000004.1, from coordinate 152,249 downwards.
TTAGACCATTTATGGGGCATATGGCTGGCTATAGTCCATCATCAATGAGCTGGATTATGATGTTTGCGGGCTTTGGGATGGTTATGGGTAATTATATTAGTGGGAAATTATCGGATGCTTATTCACCCTCGCGTATTGCTCTGGTCGTAGAAGTAGGCATATGCCTTTCCTTATTTATTTTGTTTATCTTTAGTCAGAACCCTTTGATTGCATTAATTGCAGGTTTCTTTTGTGCTGCAGGCCTTTTCGGGGTTTCCGCGCCTTTACAGACCTTACTTTTACAAAATTCAAAAGGTGGTGAATTGCTGGGTGCTGCGGGAGTACAGGTTGCTTTTAATGTTGGCAATGCGTTAGGGGCTTATTTGGGAGGGCATGTAATCGATTTAGGATCTGCCTATAATTATATTACTGTTCCAGGATTTGTTCTTGCTTTTGGGGGGATCATTGCTTTATGGCTTTTTGATCGTTCCTATGGTGGGAAGTCAGCCGTTCAAGGATAGGCAATAGAGTTTATTTTTGATAAGCGATATTTATCTTTGCTTTAGTTCATATTTTCATAAGGGGATTTTTATGCCCAGCTATCGTTCCAGAACTTCTACACAAGGTCGCAATATGGCAGGAGCCCGTGCACTTTGGCGAGCTACTGGCATGAAAGATGACGACTTTCACAAACCGATTATTGCAGTTGTAAATTCTTTTACGCAATTTGTGCCGGGGCATGTTCATCTTAAGGATTTGGGACAATTAGTTGCACGTGAAATAGAAAAAGCGGGTGGTGTTGCAAAGGAATTTAACACGATTGCTGTCGATGACGGGATTGCTATGGGGCATGATGGCATGCTTTATTCTTTGCCTAGTCGTGAAATCATTGCTGATTCTGTAGAATATATGGTTAATGCGCATTGTGCTGATGCCATTGTTTGTATCTCCAATTGTGACAAGATTACGCCCGGCATGTTAATGGCTGCGATGCGGTTAAATATCCCTGCTATTTTTGTATCAGGCGGCCCTATGGAAGCAGGGAAGGCACCGGTTGCAAATCATAAGCTGGATTTAATTGATGCTATGATCGTGGCGGGAAATGATAAAATTCCGAATGATCAGGTTGCAGAATATGAACGAAGCGCCTGTCCTACTTGTGGTTCATGTTCGGGGATGTTTACGGCGAATTCAATGAACTGCTTGACCGAAGCATTGGGTTTGTCCTTACCTGGAAATGGTACATTACTGGCTACTCATAAAGATCGTGAAAATCTTTTTAAGATGGCCGGGCGGCGTATTGTTGAGTTATGTCACCAATATTATGCATTGAATGATGATCGTATTCTTCCTCGAAATATTGCGAATATAGATGCGTTTCGGAATGCAATGTCATTGGATATTGCAATGGGAGGATCTACCAATACGATTTTGCATTTACTAGCCGTTGCTCAGGAGGGAGGGATTCCTTTTACTTTAAAAGATATTGATCAATTATCTCGGAAAATTCCTCAGTTATGTAAAGTTGCACCCAATACACAAAAATATCATATTGAAGATGTCCACCGGGCAGGGGGTGTATTTGCTATTTTAGGCGAATTAGCGCGTGCAAATTTGTTAAATACCAATGTGATAACGGTTCATACTCCGACAATGAAAGAAGCAATTGCGCATTGGGATATCATGACAACATCCGATGCAAACGTTAAACAATTTTATAAGGCTGCTCCGGGTGGTGTTATTAGCCAGCAAGCTTTTAGCCAAGATCAACGGTGGCCTGATTTGGATACTGATCGCGTTGAAGGATGTATTCGCGATGTTCAGCATGCTTATTCATCGGATGGTGGGCTCGCAGTGCTTTACGGTAATTTGGCTGAAAATGGCTGTGTTGTTAAAACGGCAGGTGTGGATAAATCTATTCTGGTTTTCGAAGGAAATGCACGGATTTTCGAAAGTCAGGAAGGTGCTGTTGATGCGATTCTTGGTGATCAAATTAAACCCGGTGACATCGTGGTTATCCGTTATGAAGGTCCCAAAGGTGGCCCAGGCATGCAGGAAATGCTTTATCCAACGAGCTATTTGAAATCGAAGGATTTAGGAAAATTTTGTGCATTATTAACCGATGGTCGGTTTTCTGGAGGGACTTCTGGTTTATCAATTGGACATGTCTCGCCCGAAGCTGCTTCGGGTGGAACTATTGGTCTTGTACAAGATGGTGACAAGATCCGTATTGATATTCCGCAACGTTCGATACTGTTACAGGTTTCAGAAGAAGTTTTACAAACACGCAGAAAGCAACAAGATAGCAAAGGGTGGAAGCCGGCCGAGGCAAGACCTCGAAAAGTTAGTATGGCTTTAAAAACCTATGCTTATATGGCAACGAGTGCGGATAAAGGTGCTGTGCGTAATCGGGCTTTGCTAGAAGACTAGCATTATGTCTTTGCTCCATAACGTTTGAGATAGGATTTGGCAAGAAAGACCGTGCCTTCAGTAAAATGATCCTTTAGATATTGTGCAGTTTTAGTTTCGGCATGGGTAGCAATCCATGCCGTCAATTGGATGCGCCGTAATAAAATAAATATGGGCAAGCTTTCTATTTCATCTTTTGAAAGAGTCGTTTGCTGTTGATATCCTTTTATCCATGATTCTTTTAGGTCATCTATGAAAGGTTCATGTTCCATAAAACTAACCGACGCAGCAAAGTCATAGGTAAACCAGCAAAAACCACAATCATCAAAATCGATAAGCGCTAATTTTTGATGATGCACCAATAAATTAGCCAGACGCATATCACAATGAATTAGACCAAAACGATCAGCTGAGTAACTATAAGATTCCGTTTGTCGGTGTAGTAATTTACATGCTTGATTCAGAATATTTTCGCTAATTTTATCAAGATTAAAAGCATTACGCCAATTGCCCCAATAGGCATTGGGACCAATCAAGTTATTAAAATCCCATCGTTTTCGCGTAAAAAAATCAGGCTTTTTCCATTTTCGACTTTGTTGGTGTAAAATTGCGCTGATATTGCCCAGCTCTTTGAACCAGCTTGTTAAATTTGATCCTATAAGCGGTTCTTTTCCATGTAGATAATCAAAAACGACCGCTCTATAAGATGTTCCGTTTTGAACATGAACTGATTGTAAAAAAGAACTATCACGACATCGGATCGGCCGAGGAACACGGATAATAGTTTCTTTTTGTAATGCTTCGATCCAGGCAAGTTCAGAAAGAATTTCCGTATCATTATGATAATTAGGGCGATGGAGGCGGATAATCCATTTCCGTTTTGATAGGGAATCACTTACAAGCCATAACGCATTTTCTGATATTGATAACAAAGTAATTTCTGCGGTTTTGGGAATTTCCCAGTGTGGCAGAGTCGAATATAATGCGCTTTGGAGTTGTGATAAGCAGTGTACGTCAAAAACCATCAAGGATTTCTAATTCTAACGATTTGTTCTTGAGAAAAGATTGGTTAATTTACACCATTACGATAATGATGCGTTATAAAATGCTTTGTCTGAAGGAGTTAGATCAGACCAATTGGGAATGATAAAAAACGTTATTTAAAATGGTGCAAACTTAGGTTTGTTTTGCATTATTTTAATCATTTTAGATCAATTTTACGTTATTTATGAATCAGGAAAAGCTAGGAAACCCCCCATTTCTTGGCGTCCCGTACGGGATTCGAACCCGTGTTACCGCCGTGAGAGGGCAGCGTCCTAGGCCTCTAGACGAACGGGACAGAAACCTATAGCCTTCTTACTAGGCTAGGTTTTGTAAGAAAGCAAGCGAACTTATCCGACTGGCTAATAATTTTTGTCTTGTATTAATAATTATAATTTATCAACTAATTCGAAAGTTGTATTTCACTAATTTTTTTCTGCTGTATAATGTCCCAAACAACTAATCGATCTGTTCCACCACCCTTGAGAGAAATAACCAATAAGTTATCCGATTGACGCATAATTTGCACAATCTGTGTATCCTTAGGTTCTTGCAATACACTAACAAGCCGCGTAACGGGAATAGGTGTATAAACCGTCGGATTGGTGGAAGTATTTCTATGGGTTATGCGGCTGATAATCGTGCCAATAAGAATAGTGGTAGCAATAATAATCAACACACCAAGGAATATAACTAATGCGAGCAATCCCTTGGATTTATTTGGCAAAGGTTCTTGATTATTTGGGGTTATATCGGATGACATTAAGGTTTTTTCTCCATGTCTGATTCTTTAACTGAAGACCAACCCACTTTTCAGTTGACGGTTTCCTTAGAAGAAGAACGTCTGCGAGCGGATCGTTTTTTGGCACAACATGCGGATCTATCCCGGACACGGATCAAAACATTGATTGAGCAAGGATTTTGTCTACGCAATGGTCAGCTTATACGGGATCCTTCAACAACCGTCAAAGCTGGAGACGTTTTTGAATATACGATGCCAATTGTCAAGGATTATGCATTAGAGGCGCAACCGATTCAGCTTGATATTCTCCATGAAGATGAAGATTTAATTGTGATTAATAAACAGGCTGGTTTGGTCGTTCATCCTGCACCAGGGAATGAAGATGGTACGTTGGTTAATGCGCTTTTAGCACATTGTAAGGAAAGCCTTTTAGGAATTGGTGGGGAAAAGCGGCCCGGCATCATCCATCGTCTAGATAAAGATACGTCGGGTGTTATGGTAATTGCAAAAACCGAACAAGCGCTAGCAGCACTTTCAGCTGATTTTGCAGCCCGGCGAATCGAGCGACTTTATCATGCTTTATGTTGGGGATTAATCGTACCGGCTCAGGGAATGATTGAAGGAGCCATTGGGCGTGATCCCTATGATCGGAAACGAATGACGATTGTGAATCGTGGTGGAAAACCAGCCCGAACACATTATAAAACATTAGGTATTCTAAGTAATGCGATTAGTTTTATTCAGTGTAAACTTGAAACAGGACGGACACATCAAATAAGGGTGCATTTATCCAAAAATGGTCATCCTTTATTGGGTGACCCAATATATTTAAAACGAATCCCTGCTATTGTGAAAAGCTTATCCATTGAAAAGAAAAATATGGCTTTGGATTTTCCCCGTCAGGCGCTTCATGCAACATTACTGGGTTTTACACATCCCAGAACCAAGGAGAAAATGCGGTTTGAAGTCCCGTTTCCTGAAGATATTCAGCGTTTAAAATGGTTATTGGAAACATGATAAAAATTCGAAATAAATTTTAAAAATAATGTGAATTTATTTTGACAGGACTAAATTAGTCTGATATAAAATATCACGAAATCCATAAAGCAATTCTTCATAAGAAACAATGACATAGAAAAGAATTGTGTCATAAAAAAAACAAAATTTTAAGAGATCCAATAAAATGGATTTTTGCCGGGTTAACAGGCAAGAATCGTGAAAGGAAGCTAAAATGGCCTCTTCAATCTTGAATGTAACACCAGAAAACGATCTAAATAAATACCTTCAGGAAATTCGTAAATTCCCCTTATTAACTCCAGAGGAAGAAATCAATTTTTCCAAAAAGTGGAAGGAAAATGGGGATGTCGAAGCAGCGCATCATCTAGTTACTTCTCATTTGCGGTTAGTGGCAAAAATTGCCATGGGTTATCGTGGTTATGGTTTACCATTGAATGAATTGATCAGTGAAGGCAATGTCGGTATGTTGCAAGCCGTACGCCGCTTTGATCCTGATCGTGGTTTTCGGCTTACTACTTATGCTATATGGTGGATTAGGGCAGCAATTCAGGAATATATTTTACATAGCTGGTCTTTGGTTAAAATGGGCACCACAGCAGCTCAGAAAAAACTCTTTTTTAATCTTCGTCGTATAAAAGGTCAGATACAGGCTTTTAACGAAGGTGATATCGAACCAGAACAGCTTCAAAAAATTGCTACAACATTGGGCGTTACCGAAGACGAAGTGTTACAGATGGATAGACGGTTGAGTTCCGTCGATCACAGTCTGAATTCGACAATCGGTGATGATCAGGATGGTGGCGAATGGCAAAACATGTTGGTCGATGAAACAGAAAATCAGGAAGCCAATTATGCAAAAGCTGAAGAATTTTCTGATCGTCAGACTCTTTTACGGAACGCTATGAAAGATTTGAATGATCGTGAGCGTTATATTTTAACCGAACGGCGTCTGAACGAAGAACCTGTAACCCTTGAGGAGCTTTCGAAGAAATATAATATTTCTCGTGAACGGGTACGCCAGATCGAAGTTCGGGCTTTTGAAAAATTGCAAAAAGCTATGAAAAGCGAAGTTGAAGCAAGACGTCAAAAACATTCTGAAGAAAAACTTCACGCTTTAGCTTAGTTATTCATTGAAATAGGCATTTTTACCTTTATCTTTAACAAAGAACCCCTTGGAAAATTCAAGGGGTTCTTTTTGATTTAGTGAGTGCTTTTATTCCAATTATGTTCTCGAAGTTGAAGAATGGAAGCATTTCTTTTTTTCATTCTTTTTCTTAAAAATGTGTAAAAGAACCAATCCTTACAGCGATAAGGAAGAAATTGATAAAGAAATTTCTCTAGTTTGGACCATCGAATTTTGCTTCGATCTGTACGTCGTGGAGAAGGAAGGCACCAATGGTTCGTTGAATAATAAATTTTTCCGATTTTTAATAAACGGTGAACAATTTCATGATCAACCATGACATAAGGCCATATGGTAGGATCAAAACCTTTAACCTGCCGAAGGCTATCGGTACGGAAAGCTTGTGCATAGCCACCTGCATGGCATTGACCTTGAAATAATTTGGACTTGATAAAAATCTTCCATCGCCGATACAGACTTTTATAGCTGTAATAGGGGTGATAAATATCACATGCCATGATCCCAACATAATGCGGATTATTTTTCATAATCTCATTACAAAAAAAGAGGTAATCGGGGGGGTAATAAGTATCGGCATCGCAGGTTGCAACGAAAGGAGTTTTTACGGCTTTGAGCCCTGTCTTTAATGCGTTGGTTTTTCCAGGTTTTTTTTCATTGAGAAATAAAACATCAATATGCGGATAAAAGGATAGAATATCCCTTGCAACACTTTCCGAATCATCCGTAGAAGCATTATTGATCAGAATTAATGTAAATTGGTCATAATTTTGTCTGCAGATTGATTCTATGGTGGCCGGCAAATATTGAGATTCATTAAAATAAGGAAGGAGAATAGACCAATTTTTCATTGTTTATTTATAGTTTTTCTTAGAATAGTTTGTAACGCTAACCAGTAAACTGTAACAATGACATGGATAATGATTTTTCACAATAATAGAGTTAGATGACGAATTCCTTAAGAAAATCAAAAGAGAGAGATACGTTTAGAAAAACTTTCTCTTCCAATAGAAATAATAATCATCAAAAGACAGGCAATAAAGATGATACACGGCAAATCGCATTTGAAGCGATTTGTCAGGTTATGGAATCATCACGTTCTTTGGATATTGCTTTCGAAACACCGTTGGCACGGCAAGCAAATATAAGAGATCGATCTGCTGCTTATCGTTTGGCGAATTGTGTTTTACGGAATAAAGGTTCTTTGGATGCTGTTATCGAACCTTTTCTTCAGAAATCGCCACCGCTACAATTAAAATGGATTTTATTGTTAGGCAGTGCACAGATTTTATTTCTGGATACGCCGCATCATGCGGCTGTAGATACATCGGTCAATTTGGCACGGAATAATAATCTTGCGCGATTTACAGGGGTCGTAAATGCTGTTTTGCACAAAATAATCCGACAACAGCCACAAATTCTCGAAGGAATTGATCGTGCACGACTTAATCTGCCAAACTGGTTATGGCAGAGCTGGAGCAAAGCAAGTTTTGAACCCCGTAAAATAGCAGCATGCTTTGATGTTGAAGCTCCTCTTGATTTGACGCTTCGATTGGGATCTATGGCTCCAGAAGGTGGAGTAAAACTTCCTAATGGGAGTTGGCGTTATCCAGCGAGTACTAAAGTTACAACTTTACAGGGTTTTAACGAAGGTCAGTTCTGGGTTCAGGATTTTGCAGCAACACTTCCTGCGTTATTATTAAATGGCCAGCCTAATGAAAAGATAGCTGATTTATGCGCGGCACCCGGTGGGAAAACGGCACAACTTATTCAAACCGGTGGGAAAGTAACGGCTGTAGAAAAAGAAGAAAAGCGTCTTCGTGTATTGAACAATAATTTGGATCGTTTGCATTTAAGTGCAGATATAGTGCATGCTGATGCAACCAAGTTAGAATATCGAGATTATTTTGACGCCATCTTGTTGGACGCGCCTTGTTCAGCAACCGGTATTCTCAGGCGTCATCCTGATGTATTATATTTGAAAAAGCCAAAAAATATTATGACCTTGGTTAAAATGCAGAGAAATCTTATTCACTCTGTATTGTTATATTTGAAACCGGGTGGCCGATTCATCTATAGTGTTTGTTCATTACAACGTGAAGAAGCTGAGGAACAAGCAAAATGGATAGAAAGTCTTCCTGGGGTCAAAGGAATGCCTTTTGAAAAAGAAGAAATTTCTTTTTTACCACAAGCTTTGACAAAGGAAGGTTATATAAGAACGTTACCTTATTTTTGGCTGGATCAAGGAGGAATGGATGGTTTTTTTATGGCACGTTTTTGTCGGTTGTGATGAATATTTCTATAATTAAAAAGATGCTAATTATTATACTTGAGACAGGCAAACCTAAGAAATCATGAAAAAGAAAATAGCAATATGGGCTGTAGTTATTTTCTTGATTGGTCTTGCGGTCGACAAGGGTTATCGTATTGCACATTATCGTGCCGAAACAGCAATGAATCTGGTGCAAAAAAATCTTCAAGCCTTTGTCGGTATGAAAGGTAAGTTGTTTTATACGGATTCACATGTCAGCCTTTTTACACAATCCGTTATTTTACATAATGTTCGATTTGCGATGCCTAATGGGACAATCATTACGGCAAAACGAATAAAAATTATGCCGATTGACCAGAAAAAAATGGCCATTTTAACGGCTAATGCCGTACATATTGACTATTTATCCCTTACAATGGACATGGCATCATTACGGATAGACAATTTAAAAATTCCTTTTAATTCAGATACTGAAATATTTGATGGATTTCTTTTACAGGATATCTCCAGATTATCCTTTAAAAAGGCAACTATTCAGGGCGCTTTTATCCGTGGAGAAGCAGGGATCCTAAGATTGGGTAACTGGCAAATTAACCATTACAAACTTGGTAGTAAAACGAACCAATTTTTTGATCATATTGAATATGTTCGTCCACAAAGTTTAATGGGAATAAATATATTACGAATTTCAAAAATGGGTATTCTTGGTGCCGATCTAGCATCAGTTTTTGTTCCGTTAAATGAAATAAAATCACCGGTTAATCGAGATTACAATCTTATTGTTCAGGATATTTCTTTTCTGCAAAACTACCAACCGATTGTTAAATTAGACAAACTGGATATCAAAACCGTAAGATCAGAACATTTAAATTTTGCTGGAACAGTGCAAGGAGATCATATCCTAACTTATACCAATAGCTCGATTGTTCCCTTTAGAGAATATTTACAAAAGATTGGTTATTCCCAGATAAATGGTAATTTTTCTTTTGATTTTACCTACAAAAATGATTCTAGACAGCTTGATGTTCATCAGTTCGACATTGAAATAAAGGACATGTTAAAGCTGGGAATGAATATTCAAGGACAGTTTCCTGACAGGTTGATACAACATCATGTCGTTGCATTGAATAAGTGGTTTTCGTTTAAAAATTTAGAAATAACCTCGATTGACGTCAATTTGCATGATGTTGGTTTTTACAAACATATTTTTCATACTCGAGCTGAACAAACTGGCGAAACGCAGCAACAAGTAGGACAAGCTATCCAATCAATGCTTGAACAATCATCGAAAGGGAAAGATTTTGATTTAGACAGGCAGTTTTACACAGCTTTGTCAGAGGTATTAATGCAACCGTCACGATCAATACAGATTAACGTTTCTCCTCCAACACCAATAAAAATCAGAGATTTGACGACGCTTAATTTTATTGAATTGTTTAAATTAGCGAACCAAATCAATATGACAATAAAAACTAAAAACCCGTAACCAGTTTAAACGTTTTTAGTATAGATAGAATTAGTAGTTTCTGTCGTTATCGGATTTATGTATTCTAAAAGAAATTATTATCTTTTAAAAAGATACATAATAAGTTCGTTCCAATCATTATAAAGTATTTATTTATGATCATTACCCCAGAACAGGAAGCCGACATCAAGGCTCAGACTCAAACGCAATCTCCAACGCACCGTCCAGTCTCTCCAGGTTTGGAGGCGATGCTTTTTAATCCTATTAAAGTATTGGACCATGGTTTTGTACGCGTCGTTGATTATATGGGAGATGACTCTGCAATTGTTCAGGCTGCACGGGTATCTTATGGTCGTGGAACCAAAAAAGTATCTGAAGATAGGGGGCTTATCCGCTATTTAATGCGGCATCGTCATACGACACCTTTTGAAATGTGTGAAATCAAATATCATATTCGTTTGCCCATTTTTGTTGCACGACAGTGGATTCGTCATAGAACGGCAAGTGTGAATGAATATTCAGCACGTTATTCTATTATGGATCGTGAATTTTATTTACCAGAGCCTGAAGTAATCGCAGCCCAAAGTACTACCAATCACCAAGGTCGAGGCGATAAGCTTTCTGCTGAACAAGCGCATGGTGTCTTATCATTACTTAGACAGGATGCTGAACGATGCTATGACAATTATGAGAATCTTTTGCGGCCAGAAGCAGAAGGGGGGTATGGTCTGGCTCGTGAGCTGGCTAGGATGAATTTAACTTTAAATAGTTATAGCCAATGGTATTGGAAAATAAATCTACATAATTTGTTTCATTTTCTTGAACTTCGTATTGATCCGCATGCTCAATATGAAATAAGAATGTATGCTGAAGCAATGCTTAAGACCGTGCAAGCATGGGTTCCTATCGCTTGTGAAGCATTTGAAGATTATAGACGGGGAGCTGTTACTTTCTCTGCTACGATGATGAAGGTACTGGGCCGTATGCTTAAAGGTGAAAATGTAGAACAGGACAATAGTGGCTTAAGCAAGCGGGAATGGGTTGAGATGATGGAAATATTAAATCAGTATACAGCTTGAAAACCATTAGAATAGGCCTAGGAGTTGCTTGCCATTAACAATGTTTCTTTGAGTTAAAACAGGAGAGACTATATGGAAAAGACTGTTTTTATAGGTATGTTAGGGTTGTTATTGGTTCTGGTTATAGCAGCCATATGGTTTTTGCCTTATGCTCATGATTTGCAAAATGACGAGGGATGTCTAACTAATCCGAATATTTCCTGTTTTGACAAGGATAATCGTTAATATAAGGAATAAGTTGGTAAATTGTTATGGGTAAATATTATGATAAGTCAGTTGGAGAAGCTGAAGATGAACCAATTGACCTACCACCCCTAGGCCCGAATGACGAACCATTAGGGCAGCGTTTTTTTACAACGCCTGAAACACGGGTTGAATCGACGGATCCTGAACTTAAGCCTTATGTTTTAGAAGAAAATTCAGGGATAAAGTTTCTCATACCTTGGATTATTATGGCTGTTTTTACCATTATTGGCTGGGCAATTTTTCAGTTCGGATTATTAGGAGATAAAGGTGTTCAAGGGCCGTTATGTCGCTATTTACCAGCAAATAAAACGTGCCAGTTTTTAGCAGGGACTCCGCCTTCTTTATCTAAATAATATTAAAGAAATAAAGGGATTTATTCTCTTTATTTCTTGTTTCTAGAAACGACGAAAAACCTGTTTATGTATCATTTGTAGACTCAGTTTTCTGTGTATTTGAAAACGTTTTAAGGTTTCTGATACGATTAATCGTAGGTATTAATGAAGTAGCAATTTCATAATAAACAGACATCCCTTCGGTTTCAGTATCCATTGCAGCAACTGGCGTTCCGTTATCACCACCTGTTCGAATAGAAGGAAAAATAGGGATTTCACCTAAGAGTGGCAGGTCAAGTTTTTGTGCTTCTTGTTTTGCTCCGCCTTCACCAAAAATATAGGTTTTTTCCTGACAATGTGGGCAACGGAAATAGGACATATTTTCAATAATACCCAATATAGGAACTTTAACTTTTTGAAAAAGTGATATTGCACGTCTCGCATCAAGAAGTGCGATATCCTGTGGAGTGGATACAATAATGGCGCCATCCAAATGGATTGATTGTGCTAAAGTAAGTTGTATATCACCAGTACCAGGTGGGGTATCAATTAACAAAATATCTAATTCGCCCCATAAAACATCCGATATCAGCTGTTTCACAGCACCCATGACCATAGGGCCACGCCAAATCATTGCTTGGTCTTTTTGGACTAACATGCCGATCGACATGGCATGAACGCCCCATGCAGTCATGGGTATTAATTTATGATTAACGACCTCAACTTGGCCCTCTAGACCTAACATATGTGGTATGGATGGGCCATGAATATCAGCATCCAACAACCCTACGCGTAGACCTAATCGTGCAAGAGCTACGGCAAGATTAATTGTCGTAGATGACTTACCAACCCCCCCTTTCCCAGATGCGATAGCAATCATGCAACCAATGGATTGAACGGCTTCTTGAGGAGTAGTCTTTTTCTCTGGGACCGAATGCATATGCGGTGGAACTGATCGTTTTTTTGGTTGGGATGTCTGTCGCGGTGGGAAAATCAGGCGACGTACACCAGTTGTTTGTTGTTCGGTACTCGTATCTTCTAATATAACGCGAGCTCGGGTAACGCCATCAAGTTTTTGTATTATATGTTCAAGATGCGAACGTAATGATTCCATTTCTGATGGGGAAACATCTTTAACACGCAATACCATATGAACTTGATCTTCCTGAACAGATATATGATCGATTAAATCGGTCTGCGTTAAAAATGTATCGGGTTTCCAAGGGAGGACTACAGAATAAAGAAGTTCAAGGATGGTTTTTTTATCAATATTACTAGAGTTAGACATTATATGAGTATCCTGAAACGAAACAGAACGCTGTAAAAACCGAGCACGACAGATTATATAAAACTGTTCTTTCTATAGCTTAAGCGCTATTGATCGAACTATCAAATTCGACAAGCAAATTTAAAAAACAAAGGATTCTTCTTTGTTTTAATACATAGGATTTTTGGTTTTGACTATACAATCGACAAAACCCGGTCGTGATCATCGCATTGATGCCCTGCGAGGTATGGCTTTGATCATGATGTATATTGATCATATTCCTGAAAATCTACTTAATCGTTTTACGATGCGTAATATTGGCTTTGCTGATGCTGCTGAAGTTTTTGTTCTATTAGCAGGATACGCATCATGGTTAGCCTATGGTAGGCGTGTTCCCAAAGATGGTCTGTGGAAAGTTAGTCAAAAAATCCTTCGACGTTGTTGGCGACTTTATCTTTTTCAGATGGGTATGGTGATTGTAACCTTAATCAGTATTTATGAATGGCGCCGTATATGGATATTACCGCCGGATTTTCTAGAACCAGAGCTTGCCCATGGTTATAGTGTGGTGCGTATTATTTGGCGGCTCTTATTATTGGATGCGTTGCCCAGTAACCTGAATATTTTACCGCTTTATATTATTTTATTGCTACTTTTCCCATTGATTTACCTGTTGATGAAACGTCATGCATTATTGGCTTTGGGTATAAGTGGTTTATTATGGTGTATAATTAATCTTGATCCTTGGTTGAATTTTCCAAATTGGCTTGATCCAGATGGCTGGTATTTTAACCCGCTAGCGTGGCAATTTCTTTTTACTCTTGGGATTTACGCCTCTATCAAAGCAGGTCAGTATCAGGGTAATTTGCCGGTTTATCGTAGTGTAAAATGGATAATGGTCATTTATCTATTTTTCTCATTTCTAGAAGCTTTTCCGTGGCAATATTGGAACCTTCCAGACTTGCGGCCGTTTAATTTACCGATACCTGCAAAATCTTATCTTTCTCCTTTGCGTCTTTTGGATGTATTGGCGATTTTCTATTTGGTTCAATCATCAAATTGGGCAAGACGCTTTTCAGAAAATAGGTTTGGCAGAATTCTCGCATTATTTGGCAGACATTCATTGGAAGTTTTTTCACTGAGTACTATTTTTGACTTATGGGGAAGACTAATGTTTGCCAGTTGGGGTGGTGGTTGGCTTTTACAGGCGGGCGTAAATTGTATAGGCGTATATTTGCTTTATTTATTGGCCTTATATATTGATAAGAAACGTGTTCAGCAGAAATTAATGACTAATAAATCAAATGGATGAAATCGTTTTTATGGTAAGATTTTGAAAACATTAATTGACTGTTTTTGTTTGTTCGATAATTGTGTTTTATCTGAGCGTTAGATACCTAAATTATCAAAAAAGAGTGAAGAAATTGTGCAAAGAAGGAAATAGAAAATTGGTTAAAAAGATATGCGGCCATGCACTATGGACTAGTATTCTATGTTTTTATCCTTTTTCTTTTCTGATGGCACAACCTGTTGCTGGATTATCGGAAAAAGCAAAACATATTACTCCTATTGCAGCCTATGGTCATGCTCCCGATAGTTTTGCCGATTTGGCAGAAAAACTGCTTCCAACGGTTGTCAATATTTCTACGAATGAAAGTCTAAATCCTACTGAACAAACGGATGATGATGAAAATGATAGCCAAGATGATTCGAATTCCGATGGCTCATCTCGGATGCAGCATCCGCCTTTTAAGAAATTCTATAATGATTATATGGAAATGCAGCAGGATCAAAATAGTACTTTGCGCCAACAGCAAGCATTGGGGTCAGGATTTATCATTGACCCATCAGGGATCATTGTTACAAATTATCATGTTATAAAAAACGCAGATCAGATTACGGTTACTTTGCAAGATAACACGGTCTTAAAAGCTAGAATGATTGGGAAAGACGATCGTACGGATCTGGCTTTATTAAAAGTCAATCCATCATCACCACTTCCAGTTACGCAATTTGGAGATAGCGATAAAGAACGCATTGGTGATTGGGTTTTAGCAATCGGCAATCCTTATGGTTGGTCTGGAACGGTGACAACCGGAATTATTTCTTCTCGCGGAAGAAATATTGATCAAGGGCCTTATGATGATTTTATCCAAACGGATGCCCCAATTAATCGTGGTAATTCTGGGGGACCATTATTTAATATGAAAGGTGAAGTTATTGGCGTAAACACCGCTATTTTTTCACCCTCAGGGGGATCAATCGGCATTGGTTTTGCCATTCCCTCTAATGAAGCTAAAACGGTTATTAACCAGTTACGGAGCAATGGTAGAGTATCTCGGAGTTGGATTGGTGTTAAGATCCAAGAAATGACATCAGATATTGCTGAAAGTCTTGGTTTGAAATCAAATCAAGGGGCATTGGTTACAGGGGTTGAAGCGGGTAGTCCAGCTGAAGAAGCTTCGCTAAAAGCTGGTGATGTTATTTTAACCTTAAATGATAAGAAAATACAGGCACGGACGCTTCCAATTCTAGTCGCGCAAATGCCAGCCAATCAAAAAATAGCATTGGGTATTTGGCGTCAAGGGAAACCATTGGTTTTAAATATTGTTATCCGCGATATGCCAGAAAATGATACGAGTACGCCGATCCCAGAAGACACAACAAGCAAAATTAATAAAATTGCTATTAAAGGGCTTGGCCTTTGGGTTTGCGATATCAATGATTCCTTAAGGAAAAAATATAATCTTGCAGAAAAACAAGTCGGGGTTGTCATCGTTGCTATAAAACCCGGAAGTCCTGCTGATAATCGAAGTCTAAATCCTGGCGATGTAATTATCGGTGTTCGTCAACGGAATGTCACTTCAGTAGCTAATTTATTGAAAGCTTTACAGGAAGAGAAACGTACAAAACGCCCATCGGCCTTATTGCTTTTGCAAGTTGCCGATTCAAGATATTGGATTACGCTGCCTTTTAACAATAAAAAGTAAAATCTGTTTTAAAATAGGCGATATTGGCAACGTTATCTTGGGAATGTCGTTTTTTATAGATAGAGAAAAATAATTAAAGACGATGAATAGAGCTTGAGCATTACATTTGTTCGCTTAAGTTTCATATGTCTATAATGATTCTCGTTTCCCAACAGAGGTAATGCTTTTTAAATCATATTATGCCTAACCAGATTTTAAAAACAAACTTGGTTTCAAATATTCAACAAAGCCTGCGTTTGTTGCTCTCTATAATCGTATCTAGCTTAATGGCTTATTTGTGTGATTTGCGTGAACCTTATTGGGCCTTAATTACGGCAATTATTGTTACGCAAAGTCGCCTTATACAAACCATTCTTATTAGTCGCGATCAGATTGTGGGCAATCTAATCGGTGGGGTTGCTGGAATTATTGCTATTGCTTTACGTGAATATGTAAAATGGCCAACAATAATTGATTTTACTATTGTGTTAATTCCCATGGTGATGCTGGTGTCATGGCGACCTTCTATGCGGTTGGGCGTTGTAACATTGGTCATTGTTTTTCTATTTCCTTCACCTGGAGGCGTTTTCGAAAGGCCATTTGATCGACTTTTTTCGATTATAATCGGTGTAATTAGTTCTTTATTAGCGAGTTATTGTATTTTACGACCTCGAGCCAGAAGAGATGCCTTTCTAAGTGCAAGTACTGTATTGGATAAAGTCCATATGTCTTTGGATCGCTCTATTACAGGAGAGATCGAATGGGAAGAAATTGAGGAACTGAATGATGGAATTACAGAAGAATTAAGGAAACTTGCAGAAGCAGTATTAGAAGCACGCCGAGAACATTTTGGTTATGATTTGGAACGTAATGATCCAATCCTAGTCAAATTATATCCTGCATTAAGGCGGTTACAAAGTGATACGATCTTTATTGCTCGAGCTATGGAAACGCTAAAAGCCAAATTACCAACAAATACCAGTGATAAATTAAGGGAAGCTTTTGATATTATTTTTACTAATTTAATTGCGCAATGTTATCAACAGGCAGAATTACATCGTCCAGAACCTCTAAAAGGCAAAGTAATCAACCTTCGGCGTATGGTCATGCCTATTTTACAGGAGGCAGAACACCATTGTCCGCCTACGGTTAAATTTACTTTAAAAGCTTTAGGGCATGACCTTATTTTAGGCCAGGATATTTTCTCGCCTCAAAAAAAGTCAATAAATGAAGCGTAATAGCTAATTTATGGATGGTCTGTTTGTATTAAAACTCGCAATTTCTTCATCATCCAGATGCCGAGCCTCTTCTGGAATCATAATGGGAATGCCGTCATTGATTGGATAGGCTAATCCTGCTTGAACGCTGATGAGTTCATTCGCTTCACGATCATAGATTAATGGTCCTTTGCAGACAGGACAAACCAACACCGATAATAGGCGTGAATCAATAGGTGGTTGGACGTTTTTCATAGTAAAATATCTTCTATAGTTAAGTAGTGAGCGGGAATTAAGAAAATAGCAAGCTGGAAAGGCGTCTTCTTGCTTCTAATGTAATTGGATCATCAACGCCCCAGGCTTCAAAAAAACGTAAGAGTTGTTTTTTGGCACCTTCGTCGTTCCATTGACGATCACTTTGTATAATTTTTAAAAGTTCATCAGCAGCTTCACGTTTTTTACCGCTTGCATTTAACGCCGTTGCTAAGTCATAGCGTGCCTGAAAATCATTTGGATCTGCTTTGATTTTATCCATTAACTGATCGGCTTCGCTTTGTGCTTTAGCACCTTCTTTTGCTAAATCAATTGCTGCTTGAGCACCTGTGATTTCACTATGCTCTAATAAATCTTTAGGAACTTCGTTTAAAACGTTTTGTGCATCCTCTGGACCACTATGTGCTAAAACAGCGCGAATAAGCCCTCCCCATATTTCGGGACGTTCAGGTTCATTTTCCAGCGCTTGTGAAAAAAGCGCTACAGCTTTATCTGCTTGTCCTTCATTAAGAGCCTGCTGCCCTTCTTCAATGAAATCTGCACTAGGCATAGCACTGCCAGCGGCTTTAAGGATATGATCTACGAATTGTTGTACAGCACTTTCAGGTTGAGACCCTTGAAACATATCAATGATTTGTCCCTTCCAGAATGCTGCGACCAGCGGAATGGACTGAATGGGTAAACCAATCTGCATAAGTTGTTGAACCAAGGCTGTATTGGCATCAATATCCAGTTTAACAAGTTTGATTCGGCCCCGAGCAGATTGCGTAATTTTTTCTAATATCGGGGTTAACTGTTTGCAAGGTGCACACCAATTTGCCCAGAAATCCACCATGACGGGAATT
The DNA here is from genome assembly GCA_945266285.1 of uncultured Commensalibacter sp. Classification (GTDB taxonomy): domain Bacteria; phylum Pseudomonadota; class Alphaproteobacteria; order Acetobacterales; family Acetobacteraceae; genus Commensalibacter. Next base: position 133,955 of record CALYOP010000004.1, on the reverse strand, counting down.
TCTTTGCTACTTTCGAGAACTTCTTGCATAAAATTATGCTGATTCCCGTCAATAATCATGGCTTGATTTTGTTGTGAAGTGGTTTGTTGTGCTACACCATTTTCGTTCAGAAGGACTGAACTAGGGTTGGTATTTTGCGAAGGCTGATTGGCGCGCCGTTTAAAAAGCTTCATAGATGACATCATCCCGTTAACTAGGCATATGGAACAAAAACAAACCGAGCAATAAATTCTGTTATTGCATTTTTATTTTCAACAGTTTCTTTGTTATATCAACAATGGTTTTTTAAAACAAAAATAAAAAAGCAAATTTTTTTAATTTGCCCTCTTGCCATAAGCGTAATTTAGCGATAGAAGCATGTTCATCAGAACGGAAGCGGGCGTAGCTCAGGGGTAGAGCATAACCTTGCCAAGGTTAGGGTCGAGGGTTCGAATCCCTTCGCCCGCTCCAATTGATTAAAAACTGTTTATGATCTTCGAATCATATTACAATTCAAAATTCCCTTTAATTTGTTTGATAACGGCATTTTCTAGGAATTTTATTGTTTGTTTTTTAAGAAAATATTTAGATTGTAACGCTTAATCAAAAATCGATCTGGAGATCGATAATTTTGATTAATATGATTAACAGTCCATTTTTTCCTAAGCTTATCAGTTTTTAAATTGCTTGTTATTTACGTTTTGCAATTTTTTAAACGAATCTCCCGAAACGTTTTCTTCGAGCTTATAATGCGGTTAACGCGGTTACTACACCAAAAATAATACCTGGACAATTTGCTGCAGCAACCGGCCAATCTTTTACTTTGATACCGTACCAGAGCCATAATGTGCAGCCAACTGCAGCAACGGCGGGTTGTATAGGATTGCCCTTTGCTCCATGCAGATTGTTTACGATTTGGGGTATGTAAGAAATATACATACAATAAGCACCAAAAGTTGCTGCCCAACCGAGATATTTTTCAAATTTGCTTTCTTTTTCCCAGAACATTTTAACCTTGTAACCATTGATAAAAATTAAATTAATAGAAAATATTTTTCTCCAATTTTAAAATTTTATCAATATATAATTTCTTAATTTACATGAAAAATTTAAGAATATTATTTATAAAAAATTAAAAAATTAAAAATATTTAATAAATTATCGAATTTATACTGATGATTTGAAAATAAAGTTCAAAAAGTTAAGATCTTATTTATAAATAAGTGTGCGTAATTTATGACATTTGAAAATTTAATTATTCAATAGCAACGATTAAGAGCAAAATAGTCTCTATAGAAGAATGCTAGCCTGTTCAATTTAAAAAGAAATCAAGTTGATTATTGGTAATAGAGAATGGATACCAAATTACCCTTTATCGAATGCGTGCTAAATTATTTTTTGATTTAAAGCGAAATAAAGGGAAAGGATATGCCCAAGGGCGGAATCGAACCACCGACACAGCGATTTTCAGTCGCTTGCTCTACCAACTGAGCTACTTGGGCACTGAATATACCGTTTGTTTTAAACTGACAAATCAGTGTATGCAAAGCCTTTACCCTACCTAGCCGTCAGGATCAAGCTTTTCTTGAAGGGCAATGCATAATTTTTTTTCTTCCTCTTCATTTTGTGGGGGTGTTCCCACACAATATTGTCCAGAAAACCACTGTCCAAGGTCAATATCTGCACATCGTTTAGAACAAAAAGGACGAAATGCAAACTGGGAAGGTTTATTACAAATTGGGCAATGTAAATTATTCATACGAGACATTACAGATTCTCCATTGATTTTCTGATAGGTCTGGTTTGCTTTCCAAAGTAATCGAACATAAGTTACGTCGTTTAAATTCATTTAATGCCCACGGATCGTTTTCCAAGGCTTGTCGAAGCGGAATCGTAGCATTTAAAACAATATTTTTGCCAATAACTGATGAAATTTCTAAATTTTTAAGCTGTTTTTCCATATCGCTTAAAATAACTAATGCCTTACCGTGATATGATGTCAATAATTCGTAAAGCGGCGGTCTTTGACGTGGTCGCGTCATTTCAGCAAGACCTAGCTGGGTGAAGCCTAAAAATTTAGGACGTAATGGATCATTGACCAAAGCTGTGATGAAATCATTTTGTAATAATTGACGCTTACGTATAGGAAGCCCTGCCAAATCTAATAGAATGGCACCTGATAAATTACGTAGACGAAGTTGATGTAGCAAAGGCGGGATGATTAACCGGTTTGCATCGAATTGTGCTCGAAGTTTGGTTTTATTTTCATTCGTCTGTGCCGCACTATCAACATCAATCGCTATTAATGCTGGTGTAGGTGTAATGCTAGCTCGCATACCAGCAGGTAAATCAACGATGTCTTCTTTTAGATGATCAATTAGTGATTCGATTTCTAAAGGTAAAGTTCTGGCTTTTGGTTGGATACGTTTTCGATATTGTTCAGGAAATAAGGAAGTTAAATGAAGATCATCAAGATAAATCGGTAATTGATGCCAACGATTGAGAATTTCTTCTAATGGTGAAAGACCTTTGACAATAATATGCGGCGTTTTTTGTTTTAAAGATTTTTTGTCAATCCCAAAATCTTGTCGTGCATCTAACCTTACATCTTTTCCACCTTGTGCACTGCGTATAACACGCGCAATAACCGCGTCACCATCATGCAGGTTTTTAGCGCCTGCATTATCTGCTAGAAAACCATTACCGTTAATAAGCTCAATAAAGGCACCTCCCATAGCCGGACGGTGTGTAATAACGCGTCCCAAATGAATATCACCAAACCCATCAGGGGCACCTGGTCGCCATAAACCAAAATCAAAAAGATCGATTTCGTCAGTAACCGCAATACGGAGTTCTCCAGGGCTGGAGGATATCCATATGCTTGTCATTAAGGGATTAATCCTTGTCCGCGTAATAATTGAGCAGTTTCAAATAAAGGAAGCCCAACGACATTACTATAACTGCCATTGATGGAACGAACAAAACCTGCAGCGTAACCTTGGATAGCATAGGCACCCGCTTTACCGACCCATTCTTGTAAATCAAGATAGGATTGCAGCTGATATTCGGATAATCTAGAAAAAGTAACAATCGTGCAGACCAATCGAAAAGCGTATCGCTGAGTTTGAGTATTAAGCAAAGCTAACGCTGTATAAACACGATGACGGCGACCCGATAGTAATCTTAAATGTTTTTCTGCTTCGTTACGTTCATTGGTTTTAGATAGAATCCGCCTACCCGCTGCTGCAACCGTATCTGCAGCCAGAATAAATTTGTAATCTGGCTTGAAGATTTGTGCTGCATCAAGCTTTGCTTTTGCAAGACGCTTTGCATAAAGGCGGGGTAATTCTTCTGGCTTTGGTGTTTCATCAATGTCGCTAGCAAAAACAGCCTCTGGTAATATACCAAGCTGTTTTAATAACATCTGGCGTCTTGGTGATACTGAGGCCAGCAAAAGGGGCAATTCTATAGGAGAAACAGGCTTGGAAGGCAGCTTATCCATTTATTTGAAACGGAAAGTAATACGACCTTTGGTCAAGTCATAAGGAGTCATTTCAACGCTTACGCGATCTCCTGCGAGAACACGAATACGGTTCTTCCGCATTTTACCGCTAGTATGCGCTAAAATAACGTGGTCATTATCAAGTTTAACACGGAACATGGCATTTGGTAATAATTCGGTAACCATTCCGTTGAATTCAATCATATCTTCTTTAGGCATTGTATCCTGCAATAATTGTGATAGAGGGCTAAGTTTAGTAAAATGGGTTTAACATAACGATTGCCCAATAAAAGTCCAGCCTTAATTGGATAAACTTTTTAAGCGTTCTGAAATACTTAAGGCATGTGCGGTTAACCCTTCAGCATTTGCAAGCGAAACAGCAGCAGGTCCAACTTTTTTCAGGCCATCCGTATCTGCTTTTAGAAGTGTTGTACGCTTCATAAAATCAAATACCGATAATCCAGATGAAAAGCGTGCTGTGCGACTAGTAGGCAGAACATGATTTGGCCCACCCACATAATCACCAACCGCTTCTGGACACCATGATCCAACAAAAATAGTACCTGCATGCCGAACTTGTTTGAAAAGAACTTCTGGATCTTTTAGCAAAAGTTCCAAATGTTCAGGTGCAATTTGATTAATCAATTCTGCGGCTTCCAACCAAGATTCAACGACAATTACAGCGCCATGATTATTCCAGCTGGCTTGTGCAATTTCGTGCCGAGAAAGCTTACCAAGTTGTTGCTCAACGGCTTTTATAACTTTTTTGGCAAATTGACTGTCATTGGTAATTAAAACAGACTGCGCTAGTTTATCATGTTCAGCCTGTGCAAGCAAGTCAAGCGCAACATATGTTGGATTATTATCAGCATCAGCAACGACGACAACTTCTGAAGGGCCAGCGACACTATCAATACCGACAACACCATAAACTTGCCGTTTAGCTTCAGCAACATAAGCATTACCAGGCCCAACAATATAATCTACAGCATGAATCGTTTGAGTACCAAAAGCCATAGCGCCAATTGCTTGCGCACCACCAATACGATAAATTTCGGTTACACCTGCTTTGCGTGCTGCGGCTAAAACTAATGGATTGATTTTGTTATCGGGTGTTGGAACACACATAGCAAGTCTTTTCACACCTGCCACCTTTGCAGGAAGGGCATTCATTAATACAGAAGAAGGATAAGCTGCTGTTCCACCAGGAACGTATAATCCCGCTGAATCCATAGGTCTCCAACGGTAACCTAAGGTAAAACCGTTCTGATCTTCGTAATTCAAATCTGGGGGAAATTGCTTTTTATGAAAGCTAATCACCCGTTGATAAGCAACTTCAAGGGCTTCTTGAAGTTCATTAGGAATAGATTTGCAAGCTGCATCTATTTCATTTTCTGTAATTCGTAATTGATCAGGTGTAATAGCCATACGATCAAAACGCGTTGTGTAATCACAAAGCGCAGTATCACCTTCGGCTTTAACACGTGCTAGTATCTCAGAAACAGGTTGTTTAACCTGTGATGTATCCATCGCACGATTCGACAGAAGTTTAGAAAAGTCAGAAGCAAAATCAGGAGCTTTATTCAATAGGTATTTCATGGAACTACTTCCCCTCTTGTATTGAGGAATGTAAAATCTGGCGAAATCGATCGATTATTTGATTAACCCGTGTCGATTGTGTTTTTAAAGCGGTGCGATTAATAATTAAACGACTGGAAATCTGTGCAATCGTTTCAACTTCTTTTAATCCATTGGCACGCAAGGTTGATCCTGTATCGACTAAATCAACAATCAAACTGGACAAATTCATGATCGGAGCTAATTCCATAGCACCGTGTAAATTAACAATATCTGCTTGCACACCACGAGCCGCAAAATAGCGTCGGGTTAGATTGGGATATTTGGTCGCTATTCGAATTTGTGACCAACGTGCAGGATCATTTAAATCTTCATTTTGCGTTTTTTCTGGCCTAGCTACGGATAAACGACAATTTCCAATACCAAGATCTAATGGGGCGTAAATATCAGGATAATCAAATTCCATTAGAACATCTGATCCACATATCCCGATTGCAGCAGCACCAAAAGCAACAAAGGTTGCAACATCAAAAGACCTTACCCGAATAATATCAAGTAATGGATGATTTGTCTTAAAACGCAGCAATCGACTGTGTTCATTATGAAATTCGGGTTCTGGAATTATATCAGCGGCTTTGAGTAAAGGAAGGCAAGCTTTTAGAATTCTTCCTTTGGGAAGGGCTAAGATCAAAGGTTCTTGGTTCATATCAAAAAGAAAATTGCCCCACTAGAAAAGCGTTATTATAAAAAGTTTATAATCGATTAATACATAATTATTAATTAAGAATAGTTGAAAAGGGGATATAAAACAATATTTCCCCAAATTTGTTTAATGTAAAATCTTAGTTGGATTTAATTCGTTCAATTTTGGCACCACATGCTGAAAGCTTGGTATCAACGGCTTCGTAACCACGATCAAGATGATAGATACGATTTAAATTCGTTTCTCCTGCTGCTGCTAAGCCCGCAAGGATAAGTGAAAAAGAAGCGCGTAAATCGGTCGCCATAACCGGAGCCCCCGAAAGCGAATGAACCCCACGAATAATTGCCGATGATCCATGTACATTAATTCGTGCGCCCATACGATTTAATTCAGGAACATGCATGAAACGATTTTCAAAAATAGTTTCGCTAATCATACTTGCCCCTTCCGATATGGATAACATGGCCATGAATTGTGCTTGCATATCGGTTGGAAAACCAGGGTAGGGTTCGGTAATGATATCAATACCGCGTAATGTCCCGGTTCTGCGAACGCGTAAAGCATTTTCTTCCTGAAAAACTTCAACGCCAGCTTCTTCTAGAGCATGAATAACGGATCCCATATAAGAGGCCTGTCCGTTAATAAGCCGTAATTCACCACCAGTAATTCCTGCTGCACATGCGTAAGTACCGCATTCGATACGGTCAAATAAAACACTATGTTCCGCTCCATGAAGTGCTTTTACGCCATCAATGATTAATCGGCCGGTACCTTTGCCTTCAATTTTTGCCCCCATAGCGATTAAGCAATCAATCAGATCGCAAATTTCAGGTTCTCGAGCGGCATTAATTAATTCTGTTCGTCCTTTAGCAAGACAAGCCGCCATAATTGTGTTTTCAGTAGCGCCGACAGAAACAAAGGGGAAGACAAATTTATTACCGGTAAGCCCTTTGGGTGCTACGGCGTTAATATATCCGCCATCAATCTCAATCTTCGCACCTAATGCGGTTAGCGCATCAAGATGTAAATTAACTGGACGTGTACCAATAGCACAGCCACCAGGAAGCGAAACTCTGGCTTTACCACAACGTGCAAGAAGTGGCCCCAAAACCAAAACAGAAGCGCGCATTTTGGATACGATATTATAAGGAGCTTCAGTGTTGGTAATATCACCTTTAAAAGAAAGATGATGTTTGTCTTTTGGGTCCGTTGAGATATCGATTCCGTGTTGGTCTAACAAAGCACACATTGTACGGATATCGGCAATATCCGGTACATTTTTAAGGCTTAAAGTTTCGGAGGTTAATAGCGCACAAGGCATAACTGTCAGGGCAACATTCTTTGCACCCCCAATATGAATATCACCATATAAGGGGTTACCCCCGCGAATTAAAAAACGATCCATTGTTTAAACCTTAATCAAGCATTTCTTATAAACGCGGTGTTGCGACACCCATTTGTTTCATATATTTTCCACGCTTATCTGCATAGCTTATTTCGCAAGGTTCAGAACCCTGAAGGAATAAAAGCTGACAAATACCTTCATTGGCATAGATACGGGCGGGTAGTGGTGTTGTATTGCTAATTTCAATCGTCACTTGTCCTTCCCATTCTGGTTCAAGCGGGGTCACATTAACGATGATCCCACAACGCGCATAGGTTGATTTTCCTAAGCAAATGACCAAAATGTCGCGCGGAATTCTGAAATATTCAACCGTTCTTGCCAATGCAAAACTATTGGGAGGGATAATACAAACATCGGTGTTGCGGGTTACAAAGCTTTCCGATTTAAAGTTTTTAGGATCTACAATAGCATTATCGACATCCGTGAAAATTTTGAACTCGTTGGCAACACGCGCATCATAACCATAGGAAGAAACACCGTAAGAAATTACACCTTCACGATTCTGTTTTTCGGCAAATGGCTCAATCATTCCCTTTTCTTTTGCCATCCGTTTAATCCAGCTATCGGGCATGATTGGCATTCAGGTCTCTCCTATAAAATTTTAATAAAGTGAAATTGATAATGATAAATAAATCTAGTCTGTCGGAACAGAGATTTTATGCATTATCACTATTATAGGTTTCTTGTGAAGAAATTTTCATCTCACGTGCGCGTTGTTGTTCTTTACGCTTTTTAAGATTGGCTCTTAATGCAGAGGCTTCTCTTTGTTGACGTTCAGAGATCTCGGGTTTATCGGAATTTGTTTTATCTTTATTCATCATCATAAATGTTAAAAAGTAAAAAAGATAAAAAGAAGGTCATTGGGAAATGCTTCTTTTTATCTTTACGTTTATATAGCTTCGTCTTAGCCTTGTGGGTATTTTACAGCAAATGCAGCTGCAGCCCCTAATAGGCCAGGTTGAGGATAAATTAGTACTTCTACAGGTACTTCAGAGAGCATTCTTTCAAAGCGACCTTTATCAACAAAACGTTCACCGAAACCTGATTGTGGAAGATAATCTGCAATTCTTAATCCAATACCGCCACTGATGACGACACGATTAGCAAGATGTGTTAAAGCAATATCAGCACAATAGGTCCCTAAGTTAAGGCAGAGCCGTTCCAAAGCCGCTGTTGCTAAATGATCGGTTCCTTTTAAGGCTGAATTCCATAATTCTGCATCATCACGATGCGTTACAGCCAGACCAGCATTAGCAGCTAAGGCATCATAGATATTTCCTAATCCTGGACCAGAGATAATACGTTCAGCAGATACACGACGATAATTTTGTTTTAAATAACGCAAGATGCTGATTTCAATATCATCCGAAGGTGCGTAGGTAATATGTCCCCCTTCCGTAGGTCCAACAATGTAACCATTTTGACGGAACATAAGAAAAGCAACACCCAATCCTGTACCAGGCCCGATAATGGATGTAACACCTTCAAGCTTATCTTGACGTTTCGGTCCGCAAACATGTTGAAAATGTTCGGGTTTGGAATGGGCGACAGCATGCGCAATAGCTTCAAAATCGTTAACAAGAACCAACTTTTCCAAGTTTAATTTAGCTGGCATAGCTGCTGGACGTAAAATCCATGGGCTGTTTGAAAATTTAAGAATTTCACCGCGAATCGCACAAGCAATTGCCATTGAGGCTGCAGTTGGAAGGGGACGACCGAGCTTCTGACCAAAAGCATCCCAGGCCAGTTGTAATGTGGCGTAGTCTGCGGTTTTAAAAACACATTCATCATTAATGGATAAAACTTTGCCGTCTTGTACATTGGCAATTGCAAAACGTGCATTTGTCCCGCCAATATCTGCAACAACAACTTCGGTAATAGCGCCTTTTGTTTCGGAGATAATAGCGTTGATGTTATTTGAATCCTTTTTCTTGTCCATTTGAACTTATATTTCACTCCCTAATAATGGATGATATTAAAATCAGGCTAATAAATTAAGTTTGGATTCTTGAGAAAAACGTTAGAATTTTGATAGATTTCATATGAGCATAAGCTTTTATTAAAATAGAAATATCCCGAAAAACGCTATTAAACTTACGTATCTTGTATCATTACACAATATAGACCTAGATGGCTATAGACTTAATAACAAACAAAATTATATCGATTTTTCAGGGAAAAGAAATCGCAGTGCTTCTGAAACATGATGTAAGGATATTGTTTGTGAATAAGCTGATGGTAAAATCAGGCGTGCTTTGCGTGATGTTGTAAGAAGCTGAACAAAATTATCACGATCCGTTCCATAGATACTGGCATTATAATATGCTTCTTTATCATTTTTATTTTTAAGCGATAAATTTATTGCCAATTTGTCATGTTTATCTTTTATGTACAAAATGATTGAAGGGTCAATGTGATGCGTATCAATGTCACGATAAGCGATGCTGTATAAATAAATGCGGTCAGGAAGAAAGCAAATATAAAGTGATGGACCGTCAGGCTGCATTCGATTATTTCGCCACATTATTGACGGTGGATTCCATTGAGGAGAAGTTACCCATTCTCCATATTTTAGGTAAGTAATGGCAGCGGGCTGTGATTGATTAACTTCTATGCTTTGGGAAAAAGCAGGAAAACTAACTAAAGCGCTGCCAATCATTCCTAAATTCAGTAAGAAAGTCAGTTTTTTTCGTTGCCTTCTGAACCATTGCATAGAATTTTGTTCCTTGTAGCTTAGTTACTAAATAATGACCGGATAATTATTTCTTTTACTGAGCGGAATCATTGAATTTTGACATGGACTTTGCTTTTTCAAAGTCTTTTTGAACATTTTCTTCAACTGTTGGAATGCCAGCTTTATGTGTGAAAATACATTTGTGCCATTGTTTATCTTTGTCATGTTCATCGGGATCACCGCTTCCCCAACACCAACCTGCTTTTTCAAGTTGATCAACTAGTTCATTTCGTTGCAAACAGACCTGTTGCCGAGATGTTTGTTGATTACTTTCTCCAGCCATTTCTAAACATTGGGTGATATAACTTTGTGCTTGATTATATAGTGGAACAAGATTGGGAAGCATTCCATCGGGTGGAGCAGGAGGATCTTCACGTGGAGCCGTCTGAGCAAGTGGAAGCGGTGCCTCAATATTATTCGTTCGAATTTGTTGTGTCATATCGGCTAAAGCGGTTTGAACCCCATTCATATCGATAGAAATCGTTTCAAAAGGTGTTAACACCAGATTCATAGGGGAAGCTTCTTGCAAGGCTGTAATTAATTTAGCAATATTTTGTGTATAAATCGTTGTAGAAAACTTAGCCCAACCTTTTTTATCGCCGACTTTGTTTAAGGTAACGTTGACGTTTTTAATATTCCATTGAATGAAATGTTTTCGGAACCCGTTGTAAGCTTGTTTTTTTCCAATTACATCAATCGTAATCATATGCGCATGAGGCGTAATATACATCATTACGCTTTCTTGCGGTTTTTGTGTCCAAACCAAACTATATATTGTTCTTCCCAAAAACAAACTCCAGTTCTCATATTGAGGGGTATACTGAAACTGAAAAGGTGTATTGGCAGCTAAATCATTGGGTATTGGTGCCGATGTTACGATCGGAGAAACAATAGATGCAGGTTGCGGAGCTGCCATTACATGGGTTGCCTGGAAACTAAAGATCATTACCGGCAAAGTCATATACACAAATAAGTTTCGCATTTTATTCCTTTTAAGTAGTTCAAATCATACTACGAGATACCAATATTAATGAAAAGAAATTTATATCCGATCGGACAATTATATAATGTTAAAATTATCTGGACGTTTTATTCAGTTTTATATAATAAATACTAAATAAAATCGTGGAATTCCAAAAATTTAATAAAGCTAGAAATTAAAAAATGAACAACAATTAATAAATAAATAGTTAATATTAATTTCTTTCAAAAAAAAGTTGATTGTTTCAAATGTCCAATATATAAAATCGATCTATTATCGATCTATATATTAGAACAATTTAATAAAAAATTTGTGAAAATTCACTTTTTTCTTTGTTCAATTTTTGCTAATATTAGATCTGAACAGAGGTATAGGGAAAGATGGGAGATACTGGTTTTGATTTAGAAACGATGGTGAGTGTCTGTCCTGTTGCTTATAATTTATACAAAGCACATGGATGTGATGATGTCTTATCCGCTTTTAATATTGCTAATCATTTACATTTACATGGATTTCTAAAAGAAGCTGCTGCTTTTTATCAAAGGGCCTTAATTCTTAGATTAGCTGACCCCGAGGGGCATCCTAGACCCGAACTATTGTTGCAAGTAAAATTACTTTGTTTAATCAAAGCTCAAGAAAAAGTTGATGAAGAAGAATTAAATTTTCTAAAAAAACTTTCTGTTCCGCTTTACAATTATATCCTCGGAGTAATGAAATATTATCGTAATAATATTACTGCGATCGAAGCGCTAAAAATTATTGGGAATAGTTTCGAAGAATTTCATACCGGCGAAGAAATTGATGCCATCAATATGAAATTAATCTATGAATGCCTTGAAAAAGGCGTGTTTCCCAATAAAATCCGAAAGAAAACAATTCCTCGTCAGATGTTTTTCTATTGGGATCAGAATATTCCCCAAGATGTTAGTGAGAACATTGATCATCATAAGGAATTCAAGTCATTTAAAGTAGAACTGTTCGATAAGGTGAAAGCCGCGGATTGGTTGCATCAATATTATGGTCGTGATGCTCAATCTATCTTTCTGAAGGCACGTCATCCTGCAGAAGCTGCTGATATATTACGGGTACATGTCATTTATCTGTATGGTGGATTTTGGGTTGATGCTGATTTGAAAGTCACTTCTGAAGAAGTATTCAATCAGAATATTCCGTTGAATTATAGTGAAGTTTTCATGCTAACGGATGGATATTTTGTCCATAATGACTTTTTTGGATGTGCAGCGCAAAGCACCATTTTAGAAGATTGTTTGCTTTCAATTTATCGTAATTGTTATAATTACGAAGGGTTATTTATCTCTTATAAGACAGGACCCGGTGTTTTCATGCGTGCACTGAATCGTACTTATTATCGTTGTCTTGACGGGATATCTAAAGATTTTCCATTTACCAAAATACTCAATCAGGCCGTTTTTGATAAAGTAACTCAGCAATATCCTGTTTCTTATAAGCAATTTGGTACATGGACTGCTGCGTAAAAAATCTTTTGTTTGTTTTGGTAATAATAGTATGATGTATCTTATAATTTATTTGGAAAAAGGTTAATTCAGGCAATAGCTTTTGCATAATTTGTATAGGTAAATAAATATTATTTAGGATAGTCTATGATAGAAGAAGAAAATCAGCAGGATGCATCTGTTGACTACGCCGAGATGTTGTCTGTTTGTTACCAGGCACTTGAGGTTTACCAAAAAAAGGGTGCTAACGATCTATTGGCAGCTTACGAAATTGCAAATATTCTAGGGACTAATAGATTTTATGCAGAAGCTTCATTTTTTTATAAGATAGCTTACGACTTACACAGCAAAAGCCCAACACAGTTTCCGCTTGCCCATTTTTTATTAATGGCGCGTATTGTTTGTTTGATCAAAGGTGACTTGCCAATACGGGAAGAAGAAGTTGAACAGCTAAGAGAACTTTGTATTCCTGTATATAATTATATTATGGGTTGGCGACATTACCGTGAAGATAAAAACGCGGTAGAAGCCATTCAATTAATGGCTAATTGCTTTGAGGAATTTCATACAGGTGAAGAAGCCGACACGGTTTATTTGACAATAATGATGGATATTTTTAATCCCAATCCGAATTTGTCAATTAAAAATCGTGCATCGGGCGTCGCGGATTTTAATATAATTCCGAATAATTTGTTTATGTATTGGGATCAAAATCCTCCTCCAGAAATTGTGGAGAATTTTGAATACCATCATAATATGCGTCATTTTAACCTCAAAGTATTTGATAAAGCTGAAGCTACGGAGTGGCTTTATCAAAATTATGGTGTTGAAGCGCGTCAAGTATTTCTTTCTGCGCGTCATCCTGCAGAAGCAGCAGATTTTTTACGTGTTCATGTTATTAATCATTATGGTGGTTGGTGGTTAGATGCCGATATCCGTATAAAATCTAGCGAAACGTTTAATGCAATCGTTCCATCTTGCTATGAACATGTTTTCTTGTTAACCGAAAATAATGTCGTTCATAACGATTTTTTTGGATCTATTTCGAACAGTCCGATTTTAAATGATTGTATGCTGAGTCTATACCGAAATTCCTATCTACATACAGGTTTATTTATCGCCTATAAAACAGGACCAGGTATTTTTGCGCGTGCGCTTAATCGAATTTATTACCGGACATTACGGGGTGAAACCAGAAAACCAGCATGTGTTTTGTTAGATCACCTGAAATTCTGGAGTATTATAGAAGAATTCCCTGTCAATTATAAAACAGCTACACCGCATTGGCAGTCTGTGTAATTAAAAGTGCTCTGCAAGTGACTTGAGGTGCTTCAGAGCATTTTTTGGCACAATAAAAATTAAGACAATATCTTAAAATTCAACAACAATGGGTACGTGATCTGAAGGTTGCTCACGTGCTCTTTCTTCACGGTCAATACGAACCGTTTTTAATTGTTCTGTTAACCGTGGTGAAAGAAGAACATGGTCAATACGCAGCCCTTGATCACGTTGCCAGCGACCTTTGGTATAGTCCCAAAAAGTATATAATTTTTCTTCAGGATATAAAACACGTAAAGCATCGGAAAGACCTAACCATAATAGCCTTCGGAAATTAGCGCGTGTAGAATAACGAACTAATGCATCGTCAGGAGGTAAGACACCAGGTGATAGATCGTTATCCGTAGGACATACGTTATAATCTCCGGCAAAAAGACAATTTTGTTCTTGGTCTAGTAAATCTTTTACATGGTCAGCTAAAGCGTTCATAAAATCTAGTTTTGCTTGATAACCAGCCGTTCCACCAGAATTACCATTAGGTAGGTATAGATTCCCTAAAATAATATCTTGGCTTTTAATCTCTATATAGCGCGCTTGTGGTTGTTCATCTTTTAACCCGGGTAAAACCTTATGCAATATTTCAAAGGGATGGCGCGATAAAATAGCCACGCCATTATAAGCTTTTTGACCAACAACAGCGGCTTTATAACCTAATTCCTCAAATATCTCTTGAGGAAAAATTGAGGTTTCACATTTAATTTCTTGAAGAAAGAGCCAGTCAGGATGTTCCTTTTGTAACCAATCTCGAATATGAGATTGGCGTTGACGGATAGAATTAACGTTCCAACTGGCAAGCTTCATTTCTTTTATATTCCAATTATTAAGCGTGTAATCCTCTTATATAAAACTATTATGCGTTATGCCATCCATGAAAAATTATCATTTGAGAAGAAATTAATTAGGATTTCTTTGAGCCCATTTCTTAAGTTCAGCCACACGTAAGGTCAACCTTGGGTGGGTCGAGAATAATTCATGATAAAATCTCCACAAAGGTGAGACCATTTTTTCTTGTTGATGAAATGCTTCATGATTCATCAAATGGTTTAATTTTGCACTGCCACAAGCAAGCATTTGCAGTGCTGAAGCAGAGTCATGAATATCATCAGCGACATAGTGACCAATTCGATCACAAGTTATTTCTCGGGCTCTGGATAATGCAAAGGGTAAAAAAGGGATGAAAAGGTTAGGGAATGCTAAAATACGAAACCATGTATTCAAATGTCCAGCAACATGGTGACCCAATTCATGACCAATCACAAATCGAATTTGTTTGTCGTTATCGGCATCAATAATAGCAGAGGTCAAACAAATGTATTTTTTGCTACCGGTAAGGCGCATAGCAAACGCATTCATAATCCCTTGAGAATTATAGATAAAAACTTCTGGAACGGTCTTAAGTCCCAGTCTTTTGGAACTATCTTTGACGATTTCATAGATATGTGGAAATTGTTGTTCATTAACGAGTACGTAATTACCGAACATTTTTGCTTTGATAATTCGTACACTAATCATGGCGATTATAATAGCCAGGCCTATGTAAACAAAGACTAAAAAGGTAAAACCATTTACCGCATTTTTAATTTTAAGTCCTTCTTCTGTTGCTGGAGTAAAATTTAGAATTAATAAGTATAGGCTAATGATAAATACATAAGCTAACACACCTATTGCTAAAGAAATGAATTTGTACAATTTCTCTTTAGATGATATATGTAAAGCGATGTTAAATGGCATAATTGCTCCATCATTAAAATAAAAGTTCAATACCTAGATGATTTTTACCGGCATTGTTTTAAATGTTACTTATCCAATAACCTATTTGTTTTTTTAATAAAATATAAGTTTTACTAGGAAAAAGCTTAATTTAGGAAAGGATTGTTATGATGCCTTTGGCTTCTTACGCAGTACAAGAAAAAACGGCACGAGGCCGGCAATATTTTGAATCGGAAGCCAAAGGTCGCACCGCTTGGCAAAGGGATCGCGATCACGTTATTCATTCCAGTGCATTTCGGATTTTACAGTATAAAACGCAGGTTTTTGTCAATCATGAAGGTGATTTTTTTCGCACTCGTTTAACGCATTCATTGGAAGTTGCGTAAATTGCACGCTCGATTTCTCGAAGCTTGCATCTTAATGAAGATTTAACGGAATGTTTGGCATTGGCTCATGATTTAGGGCATCCTCCTTTTGGTCATGCGGGAGAATGGGCACTGCAGGACTGTATGCAAGCATATCATGGATTTAATCATAATGATCAGTCTTTGCGTCAGGTAACACGATTAGAACAACGTTATGCGCAATTTGACGGTTTGAATCTGACTTGGGAGAGTTTGGAAGGCCTAGCAAAACATAATGGGTCAGTTTTACATCCTGATGCTTATTTAAAAGCGTATAATGATCGTTATCCTCTCGATTTACTTCAGTATGCTTCAGCTGAAGCACAAATTGCTTCTATATCTGATGATATTGCTTATCATGGTCATGATTTGGATGATGGATTACGCGCCAAATTGCTTAATTGGGATGATATAAAAGATGTACCTTTGGTAGGTGAAGCGTTACATGAAGCACAAAAGATTATGAAAGAATATACCAAAGCCGAACATTGGGAAAATCGTTTACGTCATGAAGCTATTCGTCGTGTTTTGGATCGATTAATTCGTGATCTTAAGCAACAAACTGAATAAAATCTGAAAAGCTTAAATCCAAAAACTGTCGATGATATACGCGAGGCAGGTTACACAATTGTACAGTTTAGTCCTGAAATTCATGATGCTAATAAAGCTATTCGTGAATTTTTGTACAGTCATCTTTATTCACATTGGCGTGTTAATCGTATGACATTAAAAGCTCAGAAATTGGTTCATTCATTGTTTAAGATTTTGTCGGAGAATATCGATTTGCTACCTCCAGAATGGCAACTTCGTGCTAAAGAAGCAGAACAAAGAAAACAAAAAGCTGGTTCCTACCGAATAGTAGCCGATTATATTGCGGGTATGACCGATCGTTTTGCTATGGAAGAGCATGAGAAACTAACCAATTTAGCAGTATTGGGTTAATTTGGTTTGGTAATTAATTATAAATTGCTTCGCACTTTATGTGAATATAACCTAGAATAAAATCAGTAAATCTGTAAAAAGAAGCCTTGTAAAATCCTTTTTTGGGTTAAACTTACCAATTCAATTTATTTCATTTTTAGAGAGTCTATTTTTCCATGATCAACCAAAATCTGTACGTCCTCTTCCGTCACCATGTTTTGGAAGCATTACGGCAGAGCATTCCATCTTTATCTGCTTCTGATATGGATCGGGTCGAGCTTACCCCAACAAGGGATTTGACGCATGGAGATATGGCAACGAATGCAGCTTTGGTTGTCTCTAAAATTGCGAAACGTCGGCCACAGGAAATTGCTCAAGAATTGGCAGAGCGTTTAAAACAGATTGATGGAATCGATGATGCTTATTCTGCCGGTCCAGGGTTTGTAAATTTAAAAATATCCCCATCCATATTTCAAAAGCTGATTTCTGTAGTTTTGCAAACCGGAGAAAAATTCGGTGATAGTCATATCGGCGGGGATATTAAGGTTAACGTTGAATATGTATCAGCAAATCCAACGGGTCCAATGCATGTTGGGCATTGTCGTGGCGCCGTAGTCGGTGATGCGTTAGCTAACTTATTAAGCAAAGCCGGTTATGATGTTACCAAGGAATATTACATCAATGATGCGGGTGCACAGGTTATTGCTTTAACATGGGCGGCGTATTGGCGTTATTTGCAGGCATTAGGGCAGAATCTTTCGGCTGAAGAATTTGAAAATTTGGTTCGTCCACACATGCCAACCACTTTGCAATATCAAGGTGATTATTTAATTCTCGTAGGAAAAATATTGGTAGAACGTTACGGAGATACGCTTCTTACCGGGACGGATCAAAAACCATTTCCTGCCTGGTTTGATAAAGTCCGCGAATGTACCTTGGAACAAATGATGCAAGGTATTCGTGAGGATTTAAACGCGCTTGGTGTCCATCATGAAATTTTTTCAAGTGAATCAAAGATTCTAAAAGATGGTTTGGCTGAAGAGGCCATTAGTCAGTTAGAAAATAAAGGATTAATTTACGTAGGTGTTTTGGAGCCTCCAAAAGGTAAGTTACCTGAGGATTGGGAACAGCGACCACAAACTTTGTTTAAATCTACGCAATTTGGCGATGATGTTGATCGACCATTAAAGAAATCGGATGGCTCGCCGACTTATTTTGCCAATGATATTGGCTATCATTATGATAAAATGAAACGCGGTGCGCAGATTTTGATTGATGTGCTAGGAGCCGATCATGGGGGATATGTAACCCGGATGCGTGCCGCCGTTAAAGCTTTAAGTGAAACAAAACCTATCGATTTTGAGGCCGTTATTTGCCAGATTGTGCGTGTGGTTCGTAATGGTGAAGTCGTCAAAATGTCTAAACGTGCAGGTACCTTTATTACTTTACGGGATTTGATTGACGAAGTTGGTCGCGATGCAGTACGTTTTACAATGCTAACCCGGAAAGCAGATGCACAGATGGATTTTGATCTGGAACGTGTTGTTGCTCAAACAAGAGATAATCCGGTTTTCTATGTGCAATATGCACATGCACGTTGTCGTTCAGTTCTACGTTCAGCGGTTGAGCTGTTTGGGAAAGAAGCAATTACTTCTGCTAAACTTGCCAAAATTCCGCTTGATTGTTTAAATAGTGAAGCTGAGTTATCCGTTATGCGTCGCATTGCCCAATGGCCAAGAATGGTTGAAAGTGCCGCTTTGGCAAAAGAACCGCATCGTATAGCTTATTATTTGATGGAGTTGGCAAGTGAATTCCATGTTTTATGGAATGCTGGTCGTGATGATACTACCTTACGTTTTATCCAAGAAGATGCCCCACAAGAAACGTTGGCACGTTTAGCACTGGTCGAAACCGTAGCCTGTGTGATACGATCAGCAATGCTAGTATTGGGTGTTGAACCGATTGAGGAAATGCGATGATAGGCCCCGATTCAGATAATTCTTCTAAAAATTCTTCTGAAGATTTTCTTAGAAAACGTCCTTCCTTTGAGGAAGAACAATCACAGGAAGATCACCAATATAGAGATCCACGCCAAGAACGTCGGCAAAGCTATACACGTGAACGTATGGTATCACGTTATGAAGAAGACCCAGAAGAAGGGGATGAATATGAACGGCGTTCCCGTTTTGTATTGCCTTCTTTTGGAAGATTATTCGGAGATACTTCTTATACAACCTTGTTTACTTATGGGGCTGCCGGTATTGGGGCTATTCTCGTTATACTGATCGGCGGTTGGATGTTGTTGAGATCACAACACGGAGGTATACCAGTTTTTGCTCCTCCAGAAATTGTGGTGAAACAAAAGCCAGCTAATCCAGGTGGTATGCAGACTATCGGTATGGGAACCCTTGCTCCTGTTGATAGTAATGGCAAGGCAACGTTGCTTCCAGGTCCAGAACAGGCGAATCCCGATGCATTGGCACAGCAATTTTCTCCTCAAACACCAACACCTTCAACCGGAACTAGTAATGGAGGAGAAAATACAACAACGGCGGATGATAAACCAGCACAGCCATTACCATCAACGGATAATAAGATTGCGAACAAAACAGATTCGGCTACGGAACAAGTTGAAGATAGTAATGATCGGAGTGAAATGAATACCGCAGCACCTAAGGTAGAAGAAAAACCAAAGGTTGCGAAGGAAAACAAAATAAAACCCAATCAGGAAAAAACAATCAAAAAAGAATCATCTACTGCGGATACCGAACCGGTTTCTGATGGGAAATATGGTGTGCAATTGGCTTCTTTATTATCCAGAGAAGCAGCAAAAGCAGAATGGCAACATATGCGTCATTTAGCTCCTGATTTATTGGGAAGCTATACCCCCTTAATTCAGCAAGCCGAAGTTAAAGGGAAAAAGGTTTATCGGTTAAGGATTAAAGGTTTTGCGTCACATGCTCAGGCAAGTCGTTTTTGCGCGAAATTATCATCTAAGAAAATCGCTTGTACTTTAGCGAATTTCTAAATAGTCCATACGCTATGCGAAAGTGATACCAATATGGACTATGTCGTTTCGGAGCATCATGCAGAGCATGATCAAGAAGAGGATTCTTTTGTCGTTCATCTAGAAGGTTTTGAAGGTCCTCTTGACTTGTTATTACAACTTGCCAAAACGCAAAAAGTCGATTTGGTACGCATATCGATTTTGCAATTAGTTAAACAATATCTTGAAATTATCGACTCAGCAAAACGTATTCGTCTAGAATTGGCTGCCGATTGGTTAGTCATGGCAGCGTGGTTGGCGTGGCTTAAATCGTGTTTATTGCTTCCTGAAAAGCCAACGGATCCTGAAGCAGCAGAGCAGGCTATTGATGTATTACATGAGCGTCTAGAAGCGTTACAACAAATTAACCGTGTAGCACAATGGATGCAAAATAGGCCTTTATGGGGACAAGAAGTTTTTGGTCGTGGGGAATTCGAAGATTTAACGGCGATTGATTCTTCGGGTATTTTACTAGATATGCCGCGTTTTATTAATGCTTATTTGACTATGCGGCGCAGACAGGCAAAAAAACGAGAATGGAGTGTCAAGCGAAGACCTTATTGGACGGTTAAGGATGCATTAAATCGTTTGCGACGCTTATTGGGAAAAGATGATATGCCAGGTTGGCAGTTTCTTGAAGTTTTTCTGCCAATATTTACTTCGGAAACAATATTATCCCCAGAAGAAAAACGCCGGCAATGGAAAGCTGCATTAAGTGGTACATTGTTAGCGGGATTAGAATTAGCAAAAATCGGGCAAGTACAGCTTAATCAGACGGAACAGTTTGGGCAGATTATGTTAAAAGTTCAGTCTTCGGAATAGTCGTTTATGAAAGAAAATCTTGTTCTGTCTATTATAGAAGCTTTTATTTTTGCTCAGCCAAAACCGGTTACGGAAAAGGTACTCATCGCTTTATTGCAGCAACATCATTTGATTGAAGCAGATAATAATGAAAACCAATTATATATTCATCATTGTTTAACATCATTGCAAAACCATTATGCAAATCGTGGGATTGTTTTGTGTCAAATTGCTGATGGGTGGCAATTTCGTACAGCGTCAGACATTGCTTCTTATATTACACAGACCATTAATCGACCAAAGCGACTTACACGGTCGGCAATGGAAACTTTGGCCATTATTGCTTATCATCAACCTTGTACCAGAGCCGATATTGAACAAATCCGAGGCGTAAGTTTGGCGCAAACCGTAACCGATCATTTGCTGGAAATGGGACTAATTACGCCAAAAGGTCATAAGAAAGTTCCCGGAAGACCGACTTTGTGGGGAACCACACCGGCATTTCTTGAATATCTTGGGATTAATGATCTTTGTGATTTGCCTAAACGCGAAGAATTATTGGGGGATATTCCTTATCAAGATAACCCATTATGAGGCTGGTTTTACAATGCTTTTAACAGTATAACAAAGAAGAATATGTGATTTGGAATTTAGAGGTTTGTGACAGAGGATGTTTGATTTTTCCTGGTCCGAAATCATCCTGATTGGGGTGGTCGGAATGATTTTGATCGGTCCAAAGGATTTACCTAAAGTTATCCGATGGGGAACGGATATCCTGAAAAAATGTCGCAAGATGGTTAGTGAGTTCCAAAGTCAGTTTGATGAAGTGATCAAAGAAGCCGATCTTAAAGAAGCGCATGAACAGTTTCAGCAATTACGCCAATTAAATTTACGAAGTGCAGTAATGAATACGCTGGATCGTGATGGTTCTTTACAAAAGACATTTAGCAAACCGCCTTTATATCAGGATAAAAATTTATCATCAGAAAATTCTTCATCAGCAATGATTGAAGATCTTCCATCTCATGTTGTAGAGGAACGTCCCCAATGGGGCGTTGCGACAGAGCAGACACTGCTTGATGATGTCGATCTTGAGGCTTTGGAAAAAGCAGATCCTGCGCCAAATATTATTCCACCATCAATTGCACAAAAATTACAGATTAGACGCGCTGCACCACCGGCACCGGCCTTTATTCCTCCCCATATTGTCAGCCAAAAACAACATGGGGGCTGGTAATGGATAGTTCTGAAAAAGAGAATATCAATGATAAAGCTATGCCATTGATGAGTCATTTGGCAGAGTTGCGATATCGATTGATTTGGTGTGTAGGAACGTTTTTAGTCTGTTTTGCAATTTGTTATTATTTTTCGCAACAGATCTATTTATTCCTTGCGCACCCGCTTGCCGAGGCTATGCAACAAGAGGGGCAGCAACCGCATCTTATTTATACCGCCTTATATGAAGCATTTTTTACTTATATTAAGCTTGCTTTTTTCGGTGCAGCATTTTTGTCATTTCCAATGATTGCGATACAGGCCTGGATTTATATTGCTCCTGGTTTATATCGTAACGAAAAACGGATATTTGCACCGTTTCTAATTGCCACGCCAATTCTTTTTTTGTTGGGCGCAGCTTTAGCCTATTTTTTTGTTTTTCCTTTTGCGTGGAAGTTTTTTCTTTCTTTCCAAGTCAATAGCACCTCAGGTATGCATATCGAGTTACAGGCAAAAATATCGGAATATCTGGCTTTAGTAACGCGTTTGATTTTGGCGTTTGGAATTGCTTTTGAATTGCCGGTGATGTTGACCTTATTGGCAAAAGTTGGTCTTGTGACCTCTGCAAAGCTTAAAAGAATACGGCGTTATGCTTATGTGGTGGCTTTTATTATCGCGGCTATATTAACCCCGCCGGATGTGATCACACAAACCTCACTCGCGATCCCTTTAATTATTTTATATGAAGTTTCAATTATATCTGCCCGTTGGGTAGAACCTAAAGTGGAAGAGGATGAAATATAATGCATGATTTTCGAGCGCTTCGCGCGAATCCAGAAGCTTTTGATGCGGATCTGGCTCGGAGGCATCTCCCACCGGTAACCGAAGAATTGTTGCAACAAGATACTATGCGGCGAGAAATTCTGAATGAATTGCACCAAAAACAGGCTAGACGAAACAATCTGTCTAAAGAAATTGGGCAGCTGAAAAGTAAAAAGCAAGATAGTTCTGCTTTGGAAGCTGAAGCAATTGCGCTGCGACAGGAATTGGATAGCCTACAGAGCAAAGCAGATCAAATCGATGCTGTTATTTTAGAAACTCTTTCTGGTTTACCAAATCGTTTGGATCCAGAGGTTCCCGAAGGGGAAGATGAAAGCCAGAATATTGTTATTCATCAATGGCGTGAACCACCTCAATTTGACTTTACGCCATTACAGCATTTCGATTTGGGCGAAAAACTGGGTATGATGGATTTTTCTTTGGCATCCAAATTGTCTGGGACTCGATTTGTCGTTTTGCGTGGAGCATTAGCACGGTTGGAACGCGCTTTGGGTCAGTTTATGCTTGATCTCCATACGCAAGAACATGGTTATGTGGAACATAATGTGCCATTAATGGTTAATGCAAAAACCATGTATAATACTGATAAATTACCGAAATTCGGCGATCAGTCTTTCTGTACAAAAGACGAACGTTGGTTAATTCCGACCGCAGAAGTACCTTTAACAGGAATGCAAGCCGATGAATTAATTGGTTACGAAGAATTGCCTATTCGTCGTGTTGCGCTTTCAGCATGTTTCCGTAGTGAAGCAGGCGCTGCGGGTCGTGATACTAGGGGAATGATCCGGCAGCATCAATTTTATAAGGTTGAGCTGGTTTCAATTACGACTCCTGACGATAGTGCCAAAGAACATGAACGTATGACGCGTTGTGCTGAAACGGTTTTGGAAAAGTTAGAAATACCATATCGCCGAATTCTTTTATGTGCAGGAGATACAGGTTTCGGTGCAGCCAAAACATGGGACTTGGAAGCATGGTTACCAGGACAGCAAGCATGGAGAGAAATCTCTTCTTGTTCGAATACGCATGCGTTCCAAGCACGTCGCATGAATGCGCGCTATCGTCCAAAAGATGAAAACGGTAAAAAAGTTTCACCCGAATTTGTGCATACTCTGAATGGTTCTGGGGTCGCGGTGGGACGTGCTTTGGTTGCCGTTATGGAAAATTACCAAAATAAAGATGGCAGCATCTCTATTCCCAAGGTGCTGCGTCCTTATTTATCTGGTTTAGAAAAAATCGGTTAGTTATTTAAGGCGGGCGGTAAGGTCTTCGATAAATTGCCAAGCTACCCGTCCGCTTCTTGAACCGCGCATAATTGACCATGCATTTGCTTCGGCCAATAGTTGATCTTCTTCAATCGGCAAATTACGGTATTTTGCGTAATTTTTAACCATTTCTTCGTAAATGGCGGACGTGCAATGATGAAATCCAATCCATAATCCGAAACGGTCGGATAAGGAGACTTTTTCTTCAATTGCTTCGGAGGGATTAATAGCGGTGGATGATTCATTTTCAATCATATCACGTGGCATTAAATGCCTGCGATTGCTTGTCGCATAAAATAATACATTTTCTGGTCTTCCAGCAATACCGCCATCAAGAACTGATTTTAACGCTTTATAATCCTTGTCTTCTTTTTCAAATGATAAATCATCACAGAAGACGATAAAACGATGTGGCAAAGGTTTTAAAAGATTCAATAAAATTGGAAGACTTCCCAAATCATCACGGGGAATTTCTAACAAGATAAGACGCTTTTCATTAGATTTTCCGATTTCTTCAAGAACTTTTTGATGAATGGATTTTACCAAAGAAGATTTCCCCATCCCCCGAGTACCCCATAGCATCGCATTATTAGCTGGTAGCCCTTTTGCAAAATGGAGCGTATTTTCGTAAAGCGTATCTTTTTGTGCTTCGACCCCTTTCAATAGGGTTAGGTCGATAAAAGCGACTTCTTTAACGGGAATTAATCGTCCTTCTGTTGCTGACCAAATAAAAGCGTTTGCTTCATCAAGATGAGAAATAGTCGGTGTTGGTGGAGATAGTTTTTCCAAAGCACAAGCAATTCTTTCCAATAAAGGAAGAAGTTGAATATCCATTATCTCTTTCCAATATAAACAGAGTCTAATAAAAATAGTATGCGTTTTAAACGTTATGTAATATGAAACAGATAATTTTGTCGATAGATCACAAAATTATTGAAGCTATATTGGAAAACAACTTAATGACGAGTTTTATGAATCTTCTTATTTCTCCTGCTTATGCTCAAGCTGCTGGTAGTAGCAGTGGAGTCGCACAGTTAGTGAGTTTTGCTCCGTTTATTTTAATTTTTGTGGTTTTTTATTTTCTTTTAATAAGACCACAACAAACACGAGCAAAGCAATTACGCAATCAATTAAAGACGCTGCGGCGTGGTGATAAGATCATTACTGCCGGTGGTCTTATTGGAAAAGTCGTTAAAAATCAAGAAGATTCGCAAGAAATGGAAGTGGAAATTGCTCCAAATATTCGCGTAAATGTATTACGGAGCACAGTTACGACTGTTCTGGAAAGTAAAGCCTTGCAAGCTGATGAAAGCAAAAAAGAGAATAAAAAGTCATAATTTCTATAGAAGAAATTAGCGCTTAAGTGCTTGCAAGCTATATTGGTTAAAAAACCCGACAAAAGTCGGGTTTTTGTATAGAAAAATTAGCCGTTCATTTGTGCTTCTGCAAAGTCGTAATTAGCAAGTTTATTGAGGAAGTTATCAATAAAATCTGGACGACGGTTACGGAAGTCAATGTAATAAGCGTGTTCCCATACATCAATGGTTAACAAAGCTTTACCTTGTTTTTCAGATAATGGGTTTCTTGCGTTAGGAGTCTTGGTGATAATCAACTTGCCATCGGGGGTTAAGACAAGCCATGCCCAACCAGAACCGAATTGTGTCGTAGCTGCTTTTTTGAATTCGTCTTTGAATTGTTGAACAGAACCAAAATTTTTATTGATCAACTCTTCAAAACTTGGAGACATTTGACCACCATCAGGACTGATGGAATTCCAAAATAAGGAATGGTTATAATGTTGACCAGCATTATTCATTACTGGTGTTAAAGAAGCATCATCAGCACTCATAACAATCAATTCTTCCAAGGTTTTTCCTTGAAGATTTGGATTCTTTTCTACGAGTTCATTAAGGGTATTTACATAGGTTTGGTGATGTTTCCCATAATGATACTGAATAGTTTCCTCGTTCATACCATTGCGCGCAAGAGCGTTTGGTGGAAAAGGAAGTTGGGGAAGTTCAAAAGTCATTTTATTTTCTCATAATAATTAGTTTCGGTTTGTCGTTTACATTATTACAACACGCTATTCTATATAAAGTTTAAAATTTTATTATAAAGACTAGATCACGCGAGCTTGTATTTCATGATGTATAACGGCATATGAAAGTTATATGCGTAATAACTTAACTACAAAAAATCTATCACTCTGTGCCCAACATGTTAAAATTTATGATTGGGATCATTTTTTCTGCGCTTTTTTTGCGCCCGAAGCAAAACGAGAAACATTAATGCGTTTACTGGCATTCAATGCTGAAATTACACGCGCGGTTTCTTTGTCTACTTCGTGGTCTATTGCAGGTCCTATGGCTGGGCTTATTCGTTTGCAATGGTGGCGCGAAGTGATTGAAAATCGGAATAACCGAGATCATGAAATTGCTCAGCCCATTAGAGATGCTATTTCAAGCCAGGAATTAAAACATCAGGATTTATTATCCTTAATTGATGCTCGAGAAGCGGAATTAGAGGGAATTGAGGATTGGCATCAATGGAGGCAGATAATGATGACTTCCAGTGGTAAAGTCCAAAGCCTTACTGCACAAATAATGGGTGTAACGGATCCCATGTTGTTACAAGCGGTTGCATCATTAGGCGTTGCATATGAAAATATAAGATTAGCCCGTTATCTTCCAACCATCTTGCAATCGGGTAGATGTCCTTTTCCAAAAACGATTATTGAAAAATATCATTTAATTCGTGGAGAAGATGGCATTAGAATTTCACAGGAAGATACGCAATCATTACGTGATATTTTGATTCAAGAAGTGCATTATTTTTTAAAGCAAGGAACATTAGCGACAACGCTGCCAAAAGAAGCAATTGTCGCTATTCTCCCTATAGTTTTTTGTAAACGTGATCTAAAGAAATCAAGATGTTGGGATAAGATGCCTGCTATCCGTGGTATAGGGGATCGTCTTGCCGTGATTTATACTGCTTATAAAGGATCTATTGCTTCTTTTTAGAAGCTGCTTTCATAATCGCTTTGGGTAAATTATCAAGTAAAATGGAGTAATCTTCCTTTGGGAAAAGCCGGTTATTCCATTCATAGGTTTGCGCCACATTTGCCAGGGTTGGTATAGGAACGCTATAATCAAGACATTCTTTGACGAATAATTTAAGATCTTTACACATTAAACTGGTTGCAAATTGTAATGGGATATTATCTTGCTGGGCTGCATTTAATTTGCGTTTATGATGTGGCGATATAACCGCTACTTCTTGCAATGTGTTACATAGAATATCCCGATCTAAACCTACAGCAAGTCCATAGGTAATACCCTCTGCAAGGCAGGTCGTACCAGCGCCCATAATACTGTTGATGATGAGTTTGATACTAGAAGCGGTGCCAATTGAACCAATATGGCATATTTTCTTGCTAATGATTTCAAGAATTGGTCTGGCTTCTTCCAATGTTTTTTTCTTACCTCCGGCCAAACAGACTAATTGTCCTGTTTCTGCTTCAGGAACGCTACCTGATACTGGACATTCAAGGAAATTAATCTGTTTTCTCTTACAAGCTTTGGCGAGTTTCTTGTTCGTTTTGGGGGATACACTGCTCATATTGATTAACAGATTTCCCTTTGACATACTCGTTAGTAACCCGTTCTTTTTTAAAACGGTTTTTTTAATAGCTTTGTCATTTGGTACACATAGAATAATAACCGAACATTCTTTGGTAAGTGCTTCTGGTGAAGCGCAAGAGGTGGCTAAAGAATCGTTGCTTTTTCCTGAAGGTGTAAAAAAGAAAATTTCGTGACCAGCATTACGTAAACGTTTCCCCATAGGACAGGCAAGCATCCCATAACCAACAAATCCAATATGTTTTAATTCTGCCATGATCTATGTTCCTTGTTCTGTTAAAGGGAAATTGTTATAGGCAATGGGTTGCAAGAGTATTAGAATCTCACCAGCATATGATTTTTACGGCCTGCCGATAATTTCAGAAAATCTTGATTTAAATGATCAGGCGTAATGATTTGACCTTCATCCTCGATTTTCTGGTCATTTAAACGTGCACCTCCTCCACGAATAAGCCGACGTGCTTCTGCATTGCTGGCGCTCATTCCTGAAAGGACAAATAAACGAAAAACGGGAATACCTTCGTTTAATAATGATTTATCAAGCTGGCATTCAGGAAGACCTGTTTCTACGAGTTTCCCTTGTTCAAAAGTTTCTTGTGCTGTTTTTTGTGCAGCCTCAGCAGCTTCATCGCCGTGACAAATTCGAGTGACCTCGGTTGCAAGAATTTTCTTGGCTTCATTGATTTCTGCGCCTTCTAAGGCCGCCAGGCGTTCACATTCTTCAATAGGTAATTCAGTAAATAATTTTAAAAAGCGTCCAACGTCGTTATCTTCGGTATTACGCCAGAACTGCCAAAAATCAAAAACAGGTAGTTTTTCCGATGAAAGCCAGATCGCTCCCTTGGCTGTTTTTCCCATTTTAGCACCAGAACTGGTTGTTAGAAGCGGAGCGGTCAGCCCAAATACTTGTTTACTTTCTGTCCTGCGGATTAAATCAACACCGGATACGATGTTACCCCATTGATCAGATCCTCCCATTTGCAATACGGTGCCGTAACGCCGATAAAGTTCTCGGAAATCATAAGATTGCAAAATAGAGTAATTAAATTCCAAAAAGGAAAGACCTTGTTCACGTTCTAAACGGGTGCGAACGGAATCAAAAGACAACATGCGATTGACTGAAAAATGAACGCCAACATCACGCAATAGTTGGATATAGGAAAGTTGATTTAGCCAGTCAGCATTATTAGCAATAATACCTTGTTTCGCATCGGATCCAAAATGAATGATTTGATTAATGCTTTTGGCAATACCTTGCAGATTTCGATCAATCTGTTCTTGCATCATTAAGCTACGTGCTTCTTCTCGAAAAGAGGGATCGCCAATCTGTGCAGTACCACCACCTAAAAGTGCGATTGGTGTGTGACCATGCTTTTGCAATAGGCGTAGCAACATCAATTGTACCATGGATCCAACATGCAAACTATCAGCCGTTGGATCAAAACCAATATATGCAGAAATTGGGCCTTTGTTTAGAACCTCATCAAGGGCTTCAATATCGGTAACCTGAAATACAAATCCTCGTGCTTGTGCTTCTTGCAAAAAAGAACTTTTGGGCATTGTCTCGTAATCTTAAAATATGTGTTAAATAAATATGAATATAAACGTTTTTATATATTTACCATGAAATATAATGTGATTCAAAATTATCCACTAAGGATAAGGATCGGTAATTCTTGGTTGAGGTTGACGAATAGTATGGGACAATGGATTAGTAACCGAGCGGGGCGGAGTCATATACTGGTTTTGAAAATCATTTTTAGGGTAGGGTAAAGCGTTTTGTTGTGTTCTGTGAGGTGGTGTAGGGAATGGATTACTATTAGGGACAGAAGTGGGGGGATTAAAAGGTTTGGGCCCTACATGATTATTCCAGCCTTGATGAGGAATATCTTGCCCATAAGAAGACGATGGATAATTGGGTCCACGCATGGTGGGATGGTTATCCCAACCGCCTCGAACGCCAGTCCCGCTGGCAGGATTGGACGAATTTCCAAACTGTGCAAAGGCATTTTGTAAAGGTAATAATGTGCTAAGGCATAAGCCAAGCATTCCCATAAAATTCAAATTGAGCTTCATAGGTATCTCCTTTATGTAAGTTTTTTGTATCGTTATTTAAATTTTAGAAGCAAACAAGGTCTTGTTGTGGGTAAAAAGCCAATATTTTACGAAGTTTGAAGAAGTTTTTTAAAAATATTTCAAACCTATAAAATAATATAATAAAAATTTCACCAAAAAGATAGTATTCTGAATATAGAATAATTTTAAGAATAAATGGGATTTCTTTATCTTATATTCAACAATTTAGGTTGATGGCAGATAATATTGTATTTTTTATTAATATATTGTTAAAATTAGAATTGATCGGTAATATTTAATATATTTTTAGATAAAAGTAGATAAGAAAAAATATTGATGTTTTATTTTTAAATTATAAACATTTTTAAATTTTTTTATAATTATTGTAACGATTCCAATAATTATAATGAATTATTCATCCTTTATGATTTCATATCGGCATAAAATATATGATCTAGAATTGGTTTATTCTTATTAAATGAAACCATTCTTATATAATAATAAAGTCCTAAATAATATAATCTATAGGTGGTAAAGACTGATCCATAGTAAAAGCAGGCATATCATGATGACGAATGCCTATTCGACGGGCGGGATTGCCAACGACCGTTGTATAAGGAGGAATGGATTCTAATACAATAGAACCTGCACCAACTTTAGCACCTTCACCAATTTCGACATTGCCTAAAATTTTAGCACCGGCGCCTATTAAAACACCACGTCGTACTTTAGGGTGGCGGTCACCTTCTACTTTTCCTGTACCGCCCAAGGTAACTTCTTGAAGCATTGAAACATCATCTTCCAGTACTGCGGTTTCACCAATGACAATAGCCGTGGCATGATCAATCATAACACGTTGACCAATGTGTGCAGCGGGGTGAATATCTACGCCAAATTTCTCTGAAATACGACTTTGCAGATGAAGGGCCAGGAATTGTCGATTTTCGTTCCATAAAACGTGAGCAACACGATAAGCTTGAATTGAATGGAAGCCTTTAAAGAACAAAAAAGGAGTTACGAGATTGGAACAAGCTGCATCTCTGAGCATAACAGCAATTAAATCAGCAGCCGCAATGGATACAAGCGATGGATTATGTTTGTAGGCTGTCCGAACAAGGCGCGTCAAAGCATGAGCAGGGATTGAACAATCTCCAAGTTTTCGTCCGATAATATTCGCAAGTGCTACACCAAAATCAGCATGATCATGAATGCAAGTATCCATCATATTCGCCAAAAGTGGATCGCAACAAACTTTACTTTCCTGAACAATTTGTAACCATAAGGCAGACAGGTTGATTTCATGGCTATCAGGACCACTTGCCAAATGGTTTTTAGGATCGCTTAAGGCATTTTGTTCAGGAACAATTTTATTGAGGTGTCGCAACATTGCATAATTCATTCTAACCTCGGAACCGTGAAAGAATAAAGCTTATTCAAAAGATAAAGAACTTTATTTTAGAATATAAGAAAGTTTTTTCAAGAAAGTTCAGTATGTTTTTAGAAATGATCACATTATTTTGAAATAATATAAAAAATTATAACATTCATTACATTGGTACAGATTTTGCATACTATCATATTTTAAGGTCATCAATAGCGTGAGGAATAGACTCTTAATGGAACCGGTAACGCAATCATTTATTCAATCTTTTTCAAAATCCTCTAATTTTTTCAAAATTACAATTTTGCTACCTATTACTGTAATTTTTTTACAAAATTCAGCCATGGCAACACAGGCCTCTGATGCAATTGTTCCAGAGCAACATGCGTTAGATACCGGAGATACAGCATGGATGTTGATCAGTGCCGCATTGGTATTATTAATGACAGTACCGGGAATTGCCTTATTTTATGCCGGTATGGTGCGGAAAAAAAATGTTCTGGCGACAATGATGCAGTCTTTTTCTATTTGCTGTTTAATTTCGCTGTTATGGGTTGTTATTGGTTATAGTCTCGCTTTTACAACGGGATATCCATGGATTGGCGATCTTTCCAAATTCATGTTGAATGGAATTATGGATCAGTTCCATCATGGAGTTGATCAAGGGTTTGTTTTGGGAGCAGATGGTCCATCACCTGTAATCATGACTATTCCTCAAAGCGTTTATGTCCTTTTTCAAATGACTTTTATCATTATTTCAACGGCTATTCTGATCGGTTCTGCTGCAGAACGGATTAAATATAATGCGATGTGCATTTTTTGCGTGCTTTGGGCATTATTTGTTTATGTACCTGTGGCACATTGGGTTTGGAGTCCTAATGGTTGGCTTGCTACTTTAGGTGCAATTGATTTTGCTGGTGGTACTGTTGTCCATATCAATGCGGGAATTGCAGGGCTTGTATGTGCTATCGTTATTGGGAAAAGAATTGGTTATCAACAAAATGATCTTTCCCCCCATAATGTTGGTTATGCTGTTATTGGGGCATCGCTGCTTTGGGTGGGCTGGTTTGGTTTCAATGGCGGATCAGCATTAGGAGCAAATGGTCGGGCCGGTATAGCCATGCTTGTAACGCAAATTGCTACAGCAGCTGGGGGCGTAGGATGGATTATTGCAGAATGGTATCTGCGTGGCAAACCGACAGTTTTAGGTGTTGTTTCAGGTGCCGTAGCTGGATTGGTTGTCATTACACCCGCAGCGGGGTTTGTTATGCCAGGTGCTTCGCTGATTATGGGGTTGATCGGGGGTGGCGTCTGTTTTTGGGCGTGTTCTGTTCTTAAACCAAAATTGGGCTATGATGATTCACTAGATGCTTTTGGAGTTCACGGTATTGGCGGGATTGTTGGGGCCCTATTAACGGGTGTTTTTGCTTATGGTCCTTTATCCGCTACCGATAGTGATCCTTCCGGTATTTCTGGCTCATTTACGCAATTATTAGTGCAAGCAAGTGCTGTTATTGCAACGATTATTTGGAGTGCGACGATTTCTTGGATTTTATTAAAAGTAATTGATCAAGTAGTTGGATTGCGTGTGGATAAAGATTCCGAACGTGAAGGTTTGGATATGGCTTTACATAATGAACGAATTAATTAGTAGTAAATTATAGGTTGTAAAACTATAGTAACGGTTAATCGTTACTAGGATAGTAATATAACCTAATAAATTTCATTATGGAGCAAGATTTATGAAAAGAATACGCACATCACTGCTTTCATTAACCTTCGGTACGGCTCTTGTAACATTGGTTACAGGAAGTATTACCAGTTTTGATTCAGCATATGCATTAACGTGCCGGCAACAGTTTAATGCTGCTAAAAAGAATGGTACTTTAAATGGTATGGATTACCAAGCATTTAAAGCGGCTTCTTGTAAAGAAGAGAAAGAAACCAATTCTAAAAATACGGCAAAAGAAGAGACAAAAGAAAACACAACTGCTAAAGAAAAAAGTACACTTACTACGACAACGGTTTCAGGGGATGCTGTTTTCCCAGATGCAATATCCAGTAAATATGAAAAAGAAAAACTGGGTAAAGCACGTATGCATACTTGTCTTGATCAGTATCACGCAAATAAAGAAAGCGGTAAAAACGGCAATCTTAAATGGATTCAAAAAGGTGGTGGTTACTACAGCGAATGCCTTAAACATTTAAAAGGTAACGAACAGAAAAAATAAGTATTATTATAATGCTGGAATGGTAATCATATCCAGCTTTTTAAGTATAGTTTTTCATACTTGCAATTATTTTAAGAAAAAATAAACATTACATAATATAATTTAGGAAAAATAAAATTTCCCGTGTGTTTTTATTTTTTCTACTAAACAAATTTTCAAGTCTGTTAGTATCAACTCTCCTCATTTTCTAAAAGATTTTATCTGGTTTTTATATAAATATAAAAAAGTTCGTATGGAACTCTTATTTGAACAAATCCATAAAATAGACTGATTTGTTTTACTCAATTTACCTTTGGTTAAGAATATAAAGATTGTGGTGTCCGCGGCGGGATTCGAACCCACGGCCCCAGGATTCATCTCGCTACGATTTTCATCGCCACTATCCGAAATGGATAATGTTCGTGAGCTGGACTGTCTCTTTACCTTGGGTTTTAAAAACCGTTAGGTACTGCCCGTACAGTCTCTACACCTGCCCAATATTCATAATATTGGGATTGGCTCGGGATTGGCATAACAGAAGTTGAAGCTTTCCCCGAATTAGAGCAGATCCACTTTGCCGTTTCCAAACAAAGCGCCCAATTTTTTAGGAATCCTGTGCTCTATCCTGCTGAGCTACGCGGACACACCGCTCTTTCTTAGCCGAGCTTTTCTGGTTTGAAAAGGAAAATATTAATTATTTGGAATGCGCTGAAAGACTACTAATCAAGCGTTGGCAAAGTAATTGGGCAGGCATTTGGGTTTGTTTTGATAAATATTCCAGATACTGCACTTGCTCTGCCGCTTTAAATAAACGTTGTGAATTCCATAACTGAACCGATTCTGTAAAAGCATCCATTTGCTTAAAAAAAATCGGTGGTCTTATCTGGCTAATCGCAGTTTTAGCAGGCGTCCCAGCTTCGATAGCTAATCTTACCTGACAAAGACGATGAAGATGATAAAGTAAGGCACGAATGACCGCGATAACCGTAACACCTTCCATAAATGCACGCTCCAAGGCACGGTCTGCAGCAATACGGTTACCACTTAGTGCTGCAAAAATGGCATCTTCAAGGGAAAAATCACCGTCATCCCCCATTGATTGTTGGACATCATTCACATCAATGCTTTGCTTATCACCACAATAAAGCAATAATTTTTCAATTTCATTACGGATAACATTGCGATCAGTTCCTAAAAAGAAGGTTAACCGATGTAAAGCCTCAGGAGTAATGGATTTTTTCCCTATAAGATTACGGATAGTTTCTTCTAAGGAGCGTCCTTTTTCTGCATAACAGGCAATCGTCGCAACAAGAGGATGTTTTTCCGCAAGGATGCGTAACGAAGATTTAGTCGATAATATTGATGCTTCCAATACAATTAATGTATCTTGCTCCGAATTTTGGGTTTCCATTTTTGAGGTTGTATCTAGAATAATCTGTAAATTCTTAGATAATCCATCATCAGCTTCTCTAACCCAGACGGCACGGTGACCACCCATCAAAGAAAGAGCGAAAGCTTCTTCTACAAGACGATTATGGTTTTCTTTATCCAAAATACATACTTGAAAAGGATCCTCGAGGGTACTAGTAAACGATTTTACAGCTGTCACAGCCCGTTCGTGGGCTAGGCCATTATTTTCTCCGTAAAGAAGGATGACACGGAAATTACCTGGTTTTTTTAAGGTAGTATTTACATTCCGCGCATCAATTTTCATCGTAAGATAAAATCTCGCTTACATTCCAGAATTCGGATCATTGTTATTCTGTATATTGTCCATACCCTGAGGAACAATAGTTGTCCGGCCTGTAGCCATCGCTGGGAAACCATCGCTGCCTGCTTTTTGAGTTTGGGTTTCACCATTATCTCCTGGTGTTAAGCCAGGCAAGATATAGGTTGCTGTTGGTGTTTGAGGAAGCTTTGCTTTATATTGTGTCGCATCACGTGTTTCAAACCACATAGCAACTTGTTGGGTTACGTCGTCAGCTAATTGTTTAGCAACACGTCCTTGTACTGTTTCATCATTCAGCATCTGAGCAAAGTATTGTTCGTAACTGACATTATAACCATCAACAGTTTGCGCATCTCCCTGAGCCAGAACAACCGGTTCAGTAGAAACCGTTTTAAGCGTCCAATGGGCATTACCTAACACACGGGTACGTCCTGATGAGTTGTCTCTGTGGATATCAATAGCTTCTTCACTAAGACCAGGAGAGACATCTAAAATATAAGTCTTAGGATTTTCAGGACCATCACTTGCCATATTTTGTTGAAGATATTGACGCATTTGTTGACCATAGCGTCCACCCATTGTGGGGATATAAATCTTTTTTAATTCCTGATTAATTGCGAGCGTTTGGGTATTACGATAAACGGGTTTAAAACCACATCCGCTTATTAATAATCCTAAACCAAGCAGTCCCACAAAAGATGTTAAGACGGATTTTTTCTGTTTCATCCATTCACCACAAAATTAACGATTTTATTTGGAACATAAATCGTTTTGATGATTGTTTTTCCCTCAAGGAACTTAATGATTGCGGGCTCCTTACGGGCCAATTCAATCACACTATTTTCGTCCATATTAGGAGTTGTCTCAATTGTTGCGCGTAGTTTACCACGAATTTGAATAGCAATAATGACTTTTGTTGCTGCCATAAGGCTTTTGTCAGCTATAGGCCATGGACGTTGAACAACCATTTGCGTATTGGGTTCAAGCAAATTCATCAATGTTTCAGCCATATAAGGGATAAAGGGCCCACAAAGCATACTAAGATTTAAAGCGGCTTCTCTACGTGCAAAATTCATACCTTCCTGATCAGAAGATTTCTCTGCATCATTTAAAGCACTGGTTAATTCATGTAAGCGGGCTATCGCTACATTCATAGCGAAATTTTCTAAAGCATCGGTGACCGCCGCGATTGTGCGATGAGTTATACGACGTAAATCACTCGCTGCTGTTGACAGAGGTTCGTTTTTTACCGAAGTAATTGGAACCTGCTGAGAAACATTATGAATAGTACGGTAAAGTCGTTGTAAGAACCGAGAAGTGGCTGTAACACCCGCTTCGGTCCATTCCATATCGCGTTCCGGTGGGTTGTCTGATAAAACGAACCATCGGGCTGTATCCGCGCCAAAGCGTTCAATAATTGTTGAGGGTGCAATCGTGTTCTTTTTCGATTTGGACATTTTTTCAATTCGTCCAATCGTAATTGCTTCACCCGTATCTTTTTTTATCGCACCTTTGGAAGTGCGTTCAATTTCTTCGGGAGCAATCCATTCGCCATTTGCATCTTTATAACTTTCATGCATCACCATGCCTTGCGTAAATAGCGCGGCAAAAGGTTCATCAACCTTTAAATAATCCATTTTATGCATGGCACGTGTAAAGAAACGTGCATAGAGTAAATGCAAGATGGCATGTTCAATACCACCGACATATTGATCAACGGGCATCCAACCATTTACAGCTTGATCTTTTACAGGACTTGAAGCCGTTGGAGCAGTAAAGCGTGCAAAATACCATGAACTATCAACGAAAGTATCACAAGTATCGGTTTCGCGTTGTGCCGGCCCATGACAATGTGGGCAAGAAACATGTTTCCAGGTAGGATGGTTTTCCAGAGGATTTCCTGGCATAGAGAAATCAACATCTTCAGGAAGACATACTGGTAATTGGTCTTCAGGAACAGGGACAATCCCACATTCAGGACAATGAATAACAGGGATTGGACAACCCCAATAACGTTGGCGAGAAATTCCCCAATCGCGTAAACGCCAATTGACTACGCGTTTCCCGATATTCATTTCTTCCAGACGTTGGATCATCGCGGTTTTAGCTTCCGCAGTTGATAAGCCGTTTAGAAAATCAGAATTAATGGCAATACCCGGTTCCGTATTCGCAACATCGGAAATTGCGAATTGATCTTCTTGAGCACCTTTAGGCAAAACTACAGTTTTAAAAGCGAGATTATATTTACGTGCGAAATCCAAGTCACGCTGATCACCACAAGGACAACCAAAAACAGCGCCGGTTCCATAATCCATCAAAACAAAATTAGCGATCCAAACTGGAAAAGTTTGATCGGATATGAATGGATGCGCAATACGGATTCCCGTATCAATGCCACGTTTTTCTGCTTTTTCAATAGCTTCTTCTGAGGTGCCTAATTGGTGGCATTCAGCAATAAAATTGGCAATGTCAGGATGATTTTTTGCCAGTTGAACAGCAACGGGATGATCCGGTGAAATTGCAAGAAATGCCATACCGAATAAAGTATCGGGGCGTGTTGTAAAAACTTCGATGGATTTTAAGGCATCGTCAAAATCAGAAGGGGGATTTTGCAAAGCAAAACGGATTCTTGCTCCTTCAGAACGTCCAATCCATCGCTCTTGCATAATCTTAACGCGTTCAGGCCAATGATCGAGTTGTTTCAGTCCGTTAAGTAAAGGCTGGGCAAATTCTGTAATTTTCAAGAACCATTGTGAAAGTTGTTTTTTCTCAATCGGAGCTCCAGAACGCCAACCTTTACCGTCGATAACTTGTTCATTTGCTAAAACGGTTTGATCGACAGGATCCCAGTTAACCCAACTTTCCCGACGTTCAACCAGGCCTTCTTTTATTAAATTGACGAAGATTTTTTGTTGTTGCCCGTAATATTCTGGCTGACAGGTTGCAAATTCGCGATCCCAGTTAAGTGAAAATCCAAGTCGTTTCAACATGGCGCGCATGGTGGCAATGTTTTCCATTGTCCATTTGGCCGGTGAAATTCCTCGACTACGGGCAGCATTTTCAGCAGGAAGTCCAAAAGCATCCCAACCCATTGGATGCAAAACGCTAAAACCCTGTGCACGTTTATAACGAGCAACCACATCCCCAAGGGTATAATTGCGAACATGTCCCATATGAAGTTGTCCCGAAGGATAAGGGAACATTTCTAAGACATAATATTTGGGAATATTTGGGTCTGGCACATCAGGAACGTCAAAAATATGGTTTTTATCCCATTCCTTTTGCCAATAGCGTTCAGCGTTTTGAAAATCGTAGAAAATGATCGAAGTTTCACTCATAATATTTTAAATAAATTCAATATAAGTCGGCAAAAATAAATTAGGCTTTATCTGCACGCAGTTGACGTGCACGAACAAGAATTTTGCTGGTAATGTCAGATGCGGTATGAGAACCGATTGGTGCATCAAACCACTGTCCATTTTGTTTTACCTGTCTAAAAATTTTCAGGTTGATTGCATCTGAACGTAAGTGACGACCAAGAATATAACAGGTAATTTTAAAGCGTTCATCATTGGTACTGACTGGTTGATACCAGTCGGTAATAATAGTACCGCCCACGGCATCGGCAGAAAGAAAAGGCATAAAGGAAAGTGTATCAATAGAAGCGCGCCATAGATAAGCATTCACGCCACCATGTAAACCATCATCGCCACCTGTTGCAGAGCGATCAACGCCAACCAGATGTTGCTGGGGTATAGCCAGATTATCGGCCTGTTTCTTTTCTCCAGAACAAGCGGTAAGCCCCAAGGTAAGGGCACTTGTGATCATGAACAAACGTGTAAATGACAAAGCAGGTAAAGTATTGATGGGCATACAGCCTCTCCATATAGCAAACAGATCAAAATTCAAACGCGTAGATATGGTGATCAGATTACAATTTTATTCCTCTTTTATGAGCATTTTAATTCATATTTCAAATAGATTTTAATTTAATCATCCATTGTTAACGATTTTTTTCTGGATAGAAGGATAGAACGCACAGTCGCAACAATCTGATCTATTGGTATATTATGTTGCTCTGCGATTTGCTGACATTTGTTTTGATCGGGTGATATACCAATAATTTTATTATTCAGTAGCTGTTCAACACGGACCATAATTTTTCCCCATGGCGAAGGCACCAATTCGTCATAATGAATTAAAGATTCAAAATTTTCTTCACGCCAATGAAGATTTTGTACGTTTAGCTCTCTAAACATTATGCCGTGAATTGTTTCAGTTTGAGCGGGGAAACACGTGACTGCAAGACGATAAGTTTCCTGTTCTGATAAACATAGTAGCGGGGAAATAATAATATTTTGTGCGCCGTGATCGAGAAGTTGTTGACGGATTCCATCGAATCTTTCAGCATGATCACTCAGGATTTCTGTCTCGGTTATAATAATTTTGGGTATGATTGGTGCTGTTTTGTGATCATTAGTAAAACCAACACAAAATCTTAAATAGTTAGGAAGATCATCATATTCTCTACGGCCAGCCCCATAACCAATATTGCAGATACGAATAGGGGGAGGTAGGGAATAATCAACTTTGAGCGCTCGCAAAAGTGCTGCACAGGTTGATGTTAATAACTCTCTTTGCGGACCAAAGGCAAAAATGGGTGCGTCTTGAAGTAAAGCAAGAGTCGTTGGGGTAGGGATGGGTATAGAACCTTGAGGTCTTTTGGAAAGGCCAGAACCAACATTAAGCGGGGATGCATACCATTTATCAATCTTGAGCCATGCACAGGCTACGCAACTTACCGTAATTCCTACAATGGTATTCAAAGCCCGAATTTCATGGAAATGAACTTCTTCTAATGGTAAGCCGCGGATCTTCGCTTCGGCTTCTGCAAGATAGGTAAAAGTATTTACGGCTAATTCTTTGGCTTTAAAAGGTATAGCGGCACCCATAATCATAGCACGAATAGTACTAAGAAGCTGAATACTTCCTTTTAGCGGCTTTGATTGTAAAAAAGTAGGAAAGTCATAATAGGGGGCTGTTCTTTCGATTGATGGAAGTGATACATGTGCTCGTGTAGTAGCAATATTGTTCCGTCGTATTGTTACCAATTCCAGATGAGCATCAATATCTAAAGCTGCGACTGCATCATGCAATAATTTTTTAGGAACACCAGCATTGGCTAAAGCACCGATGAATCGACTACTACTCATTCCCGAAAAACAATCCAGATAACCAACTTTCACAGGTCTAAAGTCCTTTGAATATGACAATCACTTTTTGCATTATAAAAGAAAAAAAGTGACGTAAAAAATCATCTACGCTTGAGCAAGCGCAATCATGATGACACTTTTGAAATGTATTTTAAATCCTTTATATTAAACAACTTGATAGTGATTCTATTAAAATATCTCCTTTAGAGGGTGAAAAAGATGACGGAATTTTTTCCAAAAAAGTTCTCTTTTAACATCTTCGACTTTTCCAAATTCTGGTTGTGGACACCGATGTCCAAAATGCGACCCAAATTCAACTAACGGACCATTTTTGATATATAGTTGATAGATCTCACGTGCTTTATCACGTGCAAAAGGAGAATCTTCATGCCATGAAGATTCTAATGTACCGTCTTTGAATGTTACGGAACTATAATGCGCTGTATCCAGCATCCAATCGGTTGCATGACATAAAAGTGCTGCATAAGCTTGTGATTGTTTTGGCAATAATTCTGCGGATTGTAATGCATAATCTGCAGCCACATAACGATAATGGAAACGTTGGTTAGGACTTGGCCAAGAGGCTTTTACGCGGTTTTGTTCTTCAGCAACACTCCATGCAGCATTATCAGCATTGCTATAGGTTATTATTGGCTGACTATAACCATTTACGAAATATCCCTCGGTTGCATATTGATCAGGATAACCCTCGGTTGCAGTTAGTTCAAAACCATGATCTTTTATGATTTTTGCAACTTCCCATGTAGCACGAGCACGGTTAACAGCCCAGAAATCATTAGTCATTTCTTTTTTTGCTTGCATATACTGCTTTAAAAACCCTTGAGTTTTCGCATCAGTAAAATAAGGCAGCGCTTGTTCTTCATGATTTAAACGAACCAACCGGCGTGCGAGTAGATTACTCAAAAGAATCGAAGGATCAGGCTCCGTGTAAACGGTTTCTAGATCCGATGTTTTAGGACGTGGAAGCCGTTCTGAACGATGACGATCTGTAAATTGCTTCAATTCATCAATGGTTAGAACGTTTTCTGCCAGATAGGCGATATCTCCCCAGTATTTTCCTCGGGCGGGCCATAGCTGCTCCATAGCTTGAATGAAATTGCCTTGAGAAAGCGAAAGAACAGCTTGTTCACCTTCAACGCGTTTTTGTATCAGTTGGTGCAGTGTACCATCTTGAAAATGGGTAATAGCTTCGTGATAAAAATTTTGTGCCTGTTGAATATCTTTCTGATTAAGAGAAATTTTAGCCAGTAACCAAGCATCAACTGATTTTTTACGAATTTCCCAATCTTTTTGAGCAAATTCTTTTGCCAATTGCATTTGACCGTTTTGATAGGCTAGTAATGCTAGTCCACTTAGATCTTCTTTAGTATCTTTTGGCGGATTGGTTTTTGCGAGCAGCGTAAAAATATTCTGTTCGTCTTTTTGTTGAACAGCATCTAAAAAATTCGTGCTTCGCAGAGCATAAGCAATCAAGATCGGATGCATAAAGGAATCAGAAGCAGATTGCTGTAATAAAGTCTTTGCGGAATCAGTATTTAACAATAACCCCTGAATAATAATGCGTAATGAGGTGCCACCACTTTCTTCTCCTAAGGCTGCTTGTAAAACATATAAATGTGCAGCTTGTTTAAGTTGGAAAAAGCTATCATTCGGCAGATTATCGGCGGGTTTCCATGTGACAATAACTTGATTATTTGCATCCGTCGATTTAGTTCGGACACCGATGTTATCAAGGATAAGACCTGCTTCTTCTCCATATGCAGTAATACCAAGATGTAACGGGTCAGGTGCACCATGACCAACAAGATATGCGGTTGAAGCAAAGCTTTGTCGGGCATCATCGTTTTTTCCTAATGCTGCTTCGATACGTGCCAAGCTATAGCGAGCACAGACTTGTTGCGTTGGATTACTACGATAAGAAATTTGCATAAATGCTGGGTAAGCATCTTCCCATTGTTGATTATGAAATAAGATTGCTGCTTGTTTATATTCTTCATCAGGGTTGGGACATTGTTTTGCGTCTTGATTCGAAGATGTTAATGTATCTTCTGTTTTCGCTTGTTTCCCCCCAAATTGAAAATTCGCACGTTCTTTATCACTGATTGAAACCAATCGCTTAATTTGATTTGTAAAATCATCTAAAGGTTCGATGTCTAAAAGCGTCTGCTTACGATTATCTAATAGTTGCCAAGGGAATATCATAGCACAAGAGAAAGCAATTGAACTACTTATACCCCCGATAACCGTTGCTAGCATCAAAGTTCTCGATAGTGATTGCATCCGCATAGCTTTACATCAGTGGAAAATCGTTTCTATATAATCATAAATTAGGCAACAAGTGAATGAACAATATCAAAACACACGCAGAGCAAAAATATTTTTAATATTAATTATTTGTTCTATTATAATAAAATTCAGTGCCGAACGGAATTATCATGAATTATTCAGTTGAAGAAAATCAATTTAATAATTTTTTCCTGTTCCTAAAACTTTTATTAGTTTTCGGAATGTTACTGCTTTCGGCTTGTGGCGGGGGCGGTCCGAAGAATAAGGTAACCTCTTCACGTTATAGTAACTATATGCCCAATCATCCCAATTGGCGGCCACCTGGTACTGCGCAGGATCCTTGGGGGCCTTATATTATGGAATCCTCTAATCGGTTTAAAGTTCCTGACCAATGGATTAGAACCATTATCAAACAGGAATCAAACGGATATCAATATTATAATAAAAAACCGATTACTTCACCTCATGGTGCCAAAGGTTTAATGCAACTGAAAACAGCCACCTATAAGGATATGGCCAAACGTTATCATCTGGGTAGTGACCCTTATCAACCTCGGGATAATATCATGGCTGGTACGGGTTACATCCGCATTTTATATACCCGTTATGGTGCACCTGGTTTTGTTGCTGCTTATCACGGTGGGCCGGGTGCATTAGATGCTTTTTTGAAGCAAGGAAAACCATTATCCAAAGAAACCAAAAAATATCTTGCTGCTGTTGCTCCAAAATTAGGGAATGATATTCCTATGAGTGGTCCTTTTGCAGGATCGCATCTTAATCGAAATGCAGTACCTTTGTCATTGGATGCTTATTATCAACCAAAATCTTATGTCCCGATTCAAGTGGCAGAAAATCAAGAGAAAGATTTACCCCAACCTATTCCAGTGCAAAAATATGAACAAGAAACGGTTTCGGCACAATCTGGTGAACCGCCAATTATAATTGCTCATAAAAGTACAATACCGACCAAGCCAATCCGTCATTCATCACCTGTGATAGCAAGTGGCTATATTCCCGCAGTTGCTTCATCAAACCATAGTGGAAATTGGGGGATACAGGTCGGCGCTTTTACTTCTCGTAGTCTTGCACAACAAGAAGCCAATAAAGCACAAAGATTAGCAAAAAATAATTTAAGTTGTGCAAGCCCCGTTGTGGAGGTAACGCAAAAAAATGACAAAACTTTTTATCGTGCGCGTTTAATTGGCGTGGGATATGCAGAAGCAGCGGAAGCTTGCGCACAGCTTAAGCAAAAAGGTTTACCTTGTATAACAATTCAGCCAGGAGCCTGATGCGTCTAGCAAAAATATTTACATGTTTGCTGCTGTTTTGTTGCTTAAGTAAATCAACCCATCGTTCTGGTATTTTACCTCAAGAAGCTTATATATGGCAGAAATTGTGGGTTCCTTCTGTACAGAATGCGATTCAGCAAAGCAATTTTTTGTTGAAAGGTTGGCGTTTCCTTGCCGGTGAGCGGGAACCAGATGGGCGAATAATTTATCCTTCGATACCGTTTGATGACTTACAATCAATGGGAAAGATGTTAACGGCTGTCTACCGTTTTGATCGTATTCAACCCTTACCAAACGTGCAGGAAATTCGTGAATTAGTAACGCGTTCTCCCGTTTATCAGAAAGGCATACGCAATATTGAGCTTGATTTGGATTGGCCAACGCAAAAGCTTGCGGCTTATGTTTATTTATTAAAGCAACTTCGTTCATGCCTACCGCAAGAAACTTATTTAACGATTACGGTTTTGCCAGATTGGTTGCGGTCAACGGAGTTCCCAAATTTAACACAGAAAGTGGATGATCTTATCCTACAAGTTCACGCAGTTGATGATCCGCGAGAAGGTTTATTTAATGATCACAAAGCGCTTCATTATATTGATCGGATGAGCCGAATAAGTCGTAAACCCTTTTATATTGCGTTGCCGACATATGGATTGAAAGTTGGAATGGAACGTAATGGTAGGCTTAATTTTGTTGAAGGCGAAAACAATCTTTGGCTAGGTAAAACAGTTGGACAAGAGTTATTTACGGATCCTTATCAGATTACGAAGTTTCTTAATCACTTGGAAACTGATATTCCTATGAATCTTAAAGGATTGGTCTGGTTTCGGTTGCCGATTGCTGAAGATCGACGGAACTGGAGTATATCAACTTGGTTAACAGTTCTACAAAGAAGAAAACTCTATACACAAATTAAAATCGAAAATCGTGTTGATCCACAAGATACAGGATTATTTGATTTGTTTGCGGTTAATCAAGGGAATATTGATGCGCGTTTACCTTTAAAAGTCGAACTAAAAT
Organism: uncultured Commensalibacter sp.; assembly: GCA_945266285.1. Classification (GTDB taxonomy): domain Bacteria; phylum Pseudomonadota; class Alphaproteobacteria; order Acetobacterales; family Acetobacteraceae; genus Commensalibacter. The sequence goes on along the minus strand of CALYOP010000004.1, from coordinate 89,194 downwards.
GCGCCATCGGTGATGGTTTTCCACCTTATCAGCTTTCAATAGGAAATAACGGCCATTATTTTTTAGAGAGCATAAAAAATCCGCCCTTTCTTCCGGTAGGAGCGAAAAGGCGGATTGGTTGGATGCGTTGTTTATCTCAATAGATTAACTTTCAAATTGGACAAACGCCGCTGCTGCATTGCAGATGCGCCCAATCTACAGCTTCATCCGCATTATTATCTTGTAAGGCAGAAGTAATAGCCAGAAACTGTTCTGAAGATACTTCTTCCTCAGGTAGATATTCATATCCTAGATTTGAATCATTCCGACTAGGCATGACCGAACAGCATCGCACTTGAGGTTGATAATGTTCAACGACCTCTTTGTAAGCTTGGAAGTCAAAACGATCCGTATAGATTTTTAACGTATAAGAAATCTGATTCCCTTGACTTTCACCAATCCAATATTTTTCCAATAAACTGATCCAGCGATATTGATCTTGTGGCGAAGCTTCAGAAGCAATTACCAAACGATCTCCAATTTTTAATCTTTGAATTAAAGGAACGGTAGGAAAGCCAACCACTGTCATTCCTGGAAAGGTTTTTAGCGATTTAACAGGGTATCCCATATTTTTATATTGAGGTAGTAAAGGATCAGTTCCGTTTTCCCAGGTTCCATTATCATTTAGAACCCCTTTGAATTGTACCCAACGCAGATATTGACGTCTTGCTGGTAGATGGGCACCTTCCGTTATTCCAAAAAGTTTGGAAGTTGTTCCCGCGGGTTTAATCGTGGTTACGGTTGTTGGTGTTGTGGTTCCTAACTGATGTGCATAATCATTTGCTTCGGATTTAGCAATTTGTGAAAATTCTTCTAGCATTTCCCAAAATGCAGCGGATCGTTTTTCATCTAATAAATCGTTAAAATCAAAGCCAAAACGCATCCATGCCCATTCATGAAGTCCCGTAGGCCCAATACCGATTCGGTTTGTGCGTCGTACTTCTTCACCATAAAGGGCATTCATTAGATTTGTGCGCAATAGAAAGCGAACGCCTAGACGAATAGAATCTCTTACACGTGCATCCCATAATTGAATAGTTGCAGACGAAGCTTTGCCAGGTTCGAAACTTTCAAATGGTACGGGACATGATAAAAGTGGTGCAAAATCAGTGATTACACAGTAACCACCCGTGACATGTAATGTGATTTCTCCACAAGGATTGGTCGTTACTGGAAAATGAGTGTGCGTTGCACATTCCGATAATTTTGCCAATAAATCAAAAGCTTCACTAATTTGATAACGTTCAGAATGAAAGTCACGTCCATCGCGATAGATAGGTTTTTCACGTGCTTTACCAGTACGAAAATCTTCAAGCTTATCACCGTTAATAAAACCAGGTTCACCATTGATCCAGGAACAGCGCGTTGCTTCTTGAAAAACATTGCGTGCATGATCAGCTAGAGGATGTTCATAATCTTCATTTTTCACACAGTCCCAAAAGAGTTTGTCGACCATAACCGAGTGGTTGGCTGTCCATAGACCCCCTTCTGATTTGGAACGAACGAAAGAAATAACATCAGGGTCGCGCCAAGATTTCGTTGCCATACGTGCAGCACGTCTTGCTCCGCCCATCTGAACTTCAACAGAGAGAAAATGATCTACTAATAAAGCTTGCTTCCAACGTGGTAGATTTTCAGATCGGGCAACCTCAATAACATTTTTGCGGATGTTATATAGACCACGAATCAGAGAAATTGGACCCGAAGCTGGCCGACCTTGCATACCGGCAATCGGTGTTCCACAGGGACGAATATCATTAAAATCAAAGGCAATTATTTGATCTTTTTGTTTACGGAATGCCATTGATTCGATGACCTCAACCGTTTTTGCCCATCCTTCACGACTGTCATCAATTTTGAAAATTCGCGCGTTTGCAGGAACATTTTTTATATCTTGTATGATATTTTCATTAAAGAAATTCTGAACCTGTTTTTCAAGATCTGGCGTAAAATTATCCAGCGTTGTTCCCCAAGGCAGAATTTGCATATCGATACCGAAATTTAACAACCCTGTTCGATTGTGTGGGAAATCAGAATGTGCCTCAGTTAAAACCAGCATAATTTCCGGTGCTTGTCCCCAATCAACAATGCATAGAGCATCGTCATATGCCCGGCCAACACCAGAACCATTTAAAAGTAAGTAAAATTTGGCAAAGGAGCAAATAGCAGTGGAACAATTCGTAAAAACTTCGATATTACGATTGACCTGATTAGCGTCTCCATGCTGAAGATGACGACCAGAGGTTAATAATGCACCGGTAGCAATAGCATTACGCAGATAACGAAATTCGAAAGGATCAATAATAGGCGTAAGTTTCGTATTGCCTGTTGCGACCCGATCAGCGACTTTACCAAAATCATTATAATCTTCGGGTCGAAAAACGGTACGTTTTCCTACAGCTTCACCCATACCTTGATCAAGAGGACGACTGGGTAGAATTTCTTTACCAAAAGCCCCTTCAAAAGGGCAGATGTGTTTTATCTTTAGGTTTTCTTTAAAAACCGGCGCATATATATTCATGGAAATTTTCCTGTTAGGGAAGGAGTGTTGAACATATATATAGTTCTAATTACGCATTATGTCTACTATATATAGTTTATATGTTCAAAATTATGTTATTTTAAAAGTTGTGTGACAAATCAGCAATTATGAATTTTTGCTTTATTCTTTCTAGATTGTGTTGGGATACTCGCAAAAATTCTTAACATTTTGACTATAAGAATTGGAGTAAATGGGATAAAAAAGCTTTTTTTTTTTAAAGTTATAAAATACCCGCGCTAAACACGGAGTAGCCTCATGAAAATATACTATCTTGTCACCAGTCTAGAAGGAGGCGGTGCGGAATTTCTTATTCCCGTGATATGCGAGTTTTTTATCCAACAAGGGCATGATGTAGAAGTATTGGCTTGCTTACCCAAAGATATGACGACGGCGGAATTGCTTGAAAAAAGAAATATCCCTTATCGGATTTTATCACAAAATGGCTCTAACCGATTTTCCTCAACCTATAATTTGCTAAAGATTATTCGAAAATCGCCACCTGATTTAATCTGGACTTCTTTGTTACGTGGAGCAATGGATGGGCAAATTGCTGGAACATTAGCGAATATCCCGGTTGTCAGCATGAAACATAGTGCTTTTGTTAGACCTTATAAAAAAAGAGCGGTGCAATGGTTACAGCGATTAAGTCAGTTATGGATTGCTGATTCTCTGGGGGTAGAACAGTTCCTTGAAACGGGTATGAAAGTTTCAAAAGATCGTATCATGACTTGGTCAATGTTTCAGATTCCTGACAATGTTCCGACATCATCGCCCTGGGATGGGCAAGGTATTTTTCATATTGGAAGCGTAGGAAGACTTCATCCAGTTAAAAATTATGATGTGCTGATTCGTGCGATTGATTATATCAATCGGAAATATCCTGACATTGGTAAAAGGGTTAAATTATCAATTGCAGGTAATGGCATAGAAGAACAAAACTTAAAGGAATTAATTACAAATTTAAATATTCCAAATGTCGAATTGCTCGGATTTCGTAAGAATGTGATGGCTTTCCTAAAAACTTTGCATCTGTATACCCAACCTTCCCATTATGAAGGTCTTTGTATTGCAACACATGAAGCGATGTCCGTTGGTTTGCCGATTATCTGTTCGAAAGTCGGTGAGTTGCAATATTGTGTAGAAAATCAACAAGCTGGCGTTGTTCTTCCTAATGTTACCCCCGAAATATTAGGGGAAACTTTTGTGGGTTTATTTCATCATCCTGAAAAAGCTGCCCAATATGGGTATAATGCTAAAACTTATATACAAACGCATTATACTCGGCAGGCTTTTGAAGTGCAGGGAAAAGCCATCCTTGATCGGATTGAAAAAGAAATCCGACCAAAGTTTAAAAAACGGCATTGGTTTTTTCGTTGAGAATGACGTTTTTAGAATGATAGCTAGTTTGAAGATGAAATAAGATTACGCCATTCTTCTTCACTTAATTGCTTAATCCCCAGTGAATTGGCTTTGCGCGCATTACTACCACCATCTGCACCGACGACAACAAAATCGGTTTTTTTCGAAACTGTGCCTGTGACTTTCGCTCCCATACGCTCTGCAATATCTTTGGCTTCAGGTCTTGTCATTGTCGTTAATGCGCCTGTAAAGACAATGGTTTTACCGGCAAGGGGGCCACTTTTTGGATTTTCTGCATCTTGTATCGTTAACTCAGCAGAGAGATCGTCCAGTGTTTTAAGATTATGACTTTCATCAAAAAAAGCAGCAATTTCTTCAGCAATTGCTGGTCCTATGCCTTCAATGGAACCCAAAGTCAAACGTTCTTCAGAGCCGATAATACGCGCTGTTAACATTTGTTGTTTCCAATTTAAGTAAGAACTGTAATGGCGTGCCAGAATCTTTGCAGTAACCAAGCCGATACGTCTTATCCCCAGTCCATATATAAAACGTTCTAGAGGAATAACCCGTCGTTTATCAATTGCATCAAGTAGGTTTTTTAAAGATAGTTCTGCCCAACCTTCAAGATGAAGAATTGCATTTTGATGCTGAGCTAAGCGGAATATATCAGCTGGTTGATGAATGAAGCCATTATGATAAAATTCAGAAACGGTTTTTTCACCCATTCCTTCGATATCAAAGGCATCTCTGGAACATAAATGGATTAAACGCTCTTCAATTTGTGCCTGACAAGTTAAACCACCTGTACAGCGCCATACAGCCTCATTGGTAGGTTTTTCGGCTTTAGAACCGCAAACCGGGCAATGATCTGGGAAATGGAATGGTTCCGATCGCTTTTTTTTCAATGAAGAAGGATCAACCCCCAGAATCTGTGGAATAACATCGCCAGCACGTTGTAAGATTACGTAATCATCGACCCTTATATCCTTTCGGATAATTTCGTCTTCATTATGCAGCGTTGCGCGGGTTACGATAACACCACCGATATTGACGGGTTCTAGGATTGCTACTGGCGTTAACGCACCGGTACGACCCACATTGATATCGATCTGTTTGAGACGGGTAATTGCACGTTCAGCCGGAAATTTCCATGCAGTTGCCCAACGAGGAGAGCGACCTACAAAACCGAGGCGTTCTTGTAAAGCGATACTATTCACTTTGTAGACAACACCATCAATATCGTAATCTAATCCCGAACGTTTTAGAGCCATTTCCTGCTGAAAAGCTTCGGCTTCCGCAGCATTCTTAACTTCTTTTAGCAGAGGATTAACTAAAAATCCCCATTTTTTGAGTTGCTTCAGAAAATCATGATGGGTTTCAGCAATAGGTTCACTGGAAAAACCTTGAGCATAGACAAATAAAGATAAAGGTCTATTTCGTGTGATTTCTGGATCTAATTGTCGTAGCGAACCCGCAGCTGCATTTCTAGGATTTGCAAATTGTCGCTTATTATTCTTAAGCTGAGATTCGTTAAGTTCAAAGAATCCTTGTTTAGATAGATAAACTTCTCCCCGTATTTCCATCACATCGGGTACTTTGCCTGGTAATTTCTGGGGTAATGTCGAAATAGTTTTTATGTTTTCTGTGACGTCTTCGCCAATAATACCGTTTCCACGTGTACTACCTTGGGTTAAAATACCTTTTTTATAAGTTAAATTAATTGATAAACCGTCGATTTTCGGTTCTGCAACAAAACTTAGATTTTTGATATTCTCCGCATCCAGATTTAAAAACCGTTGAATACGATTAACAAAATCCTGAAATTCTTCTTGATTGAAAACATTGTCCAGAGAAAGCATGGGAACCAGATGTTGGCTTTTACCCAATTGTCCTTCTGGGACGGCACCCACTTGCTGACTAGGGCTATCGTCCTGAATTAGGTGAGGAAAACGTTTTTCAATTGCATTAAAACGTTGTCGAACTTTATCATAGGTTGCATCATCGACGTCGGGATTGTCCTGCTGATAATAGGACTTATCATATTGACGTAATAACTTTGCTAAATGTTTTAATTCAGATTGTGCTTGCGTTTCTGAAAGCTGCTCTACAGCTAAAGCTTCAGATTCTGATCTATTTTTCATATAATAATCACCGATTTATCAAACTTTCTGCGGCTGCACGAGCAGCATCGGTAATATGGCTACCGGCAAGCATACGTGCAATCTCCTCTTGCCTTTCATGGTGATCAAGAGGGACTGCATGTGTTAACGTAACACCATTCTGTATGGTTTTATGAATGCAAAAATGTCGGTCTGCACGTGCTGCAACTTGTGGACTATGGGTTACGACCATTACTTGTACATTTTGTGCAACGCGATGTAATCGATCGCCGATTGCCGAGGCAGTAGCACCTCCAACGCCGGAATCAATCTCGTCAAAAACCAGTGTTGAGAGCGTCGATTGACCACTTAAAACGACCTTTAAGGCTAACATTAGGCGAGATAGTTCCCCACCCGAGGCGACCTTTCCCAATGGTGCGGGTGGTTGTCCTGGATTGGCAGCAATTAAAAATTGAATATGCTCTTTGCCTTTTTGATTCCATGATTCGGGAGGTAAATCGGTAAGCGATACAAAGAATTGCGCACGTTCTAATTTCAAGGGTTTTAATTCTGCCATTACGGCTTGTTCGAGTTTCTTTGCTGCATTTTTCCGCACAAAAGAAAGTTGTTCTGCAGCTTTTTCAAATGTGCTGCGTTGTGTCGCAACTCTTTTTTCTAATTCTTGGATTTCTTCGATACTCGAATCGAGCTGTGTCAGACGCGTTTCAAATTGATGAAGAAGATTGGATAGCTCATCAATAGGAACACCATATTTGCGTCCAGCTGCTCGAAGCGCAAAAAGTCGTTCTTCGGTTTGTTCAAGTAAATACGGATCTATTCTGGCATCAGCAGCAAGTCTAGAAAGTAGCGATTCTGCTTCTGATAAAGCTTCTTCAGCACGAATAATGGCTTCTAACGCTTCTTGTGCTTGAATATCCGTCTCGCCGGATGCTGCTTCTTTGACAGAAGAGGGTAGTAAACGTTGTAAAGAACGGCTGGCATTATGAAGTGCTTGAGCCGGTTGAAATGCACGACGATCTGGAGGTGAGAGTTGATTTAAAGCTGTTGTCAAAGCCTCAAGACGCCGCTCACTTTGTTGTAATTGTCGGCGGGTATCAGCTAACTCAATTTCTTCGTTATCTTTCGGTGCTAGCTTAGATAATTCTTCTTTTGATTGTCTTAACCATTCTTCTTCTCTGGCCGTCGCTTCCAAAGAATTCCGTAAGGCTTCTAGTTTCGCTTTGCTTTCTTCCCATTGTTGGAACGTACGTTTGGTCTCTTTTAAATAAGCGGGATCGACGCCGTAATCATCTAACATGTCTAAATGTGTATGCGGATTCATCAAGCTCATCTGCTCGTGCTGTCCTTGAATTTCAACAAGTGATTGCGCAATTTGACGTAGGAGCGTGATGCCAACAGGTTGATCATTAATATAGGCTCGAGAACGCCCATCGGTAAAAATAACTCGCCGCAAGACCAGCAAATCATCTTGAGAATCGGACTCTAAGCCTTGTTCATGTAAAATTTGGTGTGAAGGATGATTAGGAGCAATATTAAAACAAGCTGTAACACTGGCTTGATTGGCATCGTTACGGATAAGGGAACTACTGGCTCTTTCTCCTAATGCAAGCCCTAAGCTGTCAAGAAGAATAGATTTACCAGCACCCGTTTCTCCCGTAAAAACGGTTAACCCGTGACTGAAACTTAAATCAAGTTTTTCAATCAAGACAACATTGCGAATAGAGAGTTGTGTTAACATTCAATCAAGTTAAACAATATTGTCTGTTAATCAAACTAAAAAACAGAATGCCACATCCGACTAAAGAAACCAGGCCTTTTTTGAGAAGGTTCCTGCATTTTGTCAGAAACAAGTTTGTATTTACGTAAATCTTCGTAACTATATCGATACCATTTGCTGTTTGGATAGTTATAACCAAGTACAGATGCAGTTCTTTTTGCTTGATCCGTAAGACCTAGTTTCATGTAAACTTCGACTAAACGATGTAATGCTTCGGCAACGTGGTTTGTTGTTTGATAATCATAAACAACACGCTGAAAACGCGTAATCGCAGCTTCGTAATTTCTTTGTTGTTCGTAAAAACGTCCAACCATCATTTCCCTACCAGCCAAATGATCACGACATAGATCAATTTTAAGCTGAGAATCCCGTGCATAAGGAGTCCCAGGGAAACGAGTTACAACGTCACTTAATGCACTCATTGCATCAGCGGTGCTTTGTTGATCCCTTTGAACATCCGAGATTCGTTCATAAAAACAAAGTGCACGTAAATAATATGCATAGGGTGCGTCTGGACTATTGGGGTGTAATTGCAGGAAATTTTCAAGTTGTTTCACAGCTTCAGGATATTTATTCTGTAAGTAATAAGAATATCCTTCCATTAACTGCGCATTCGGTACATATGTCGAGTAGGGAAAGTTTTCCTGTAATGCTTCGAATTGTTTCGTAGCTATTTTATATTGTTTGGTATGGAGTGCATCAATACCATTATTATAAAGCAGTTCGGGTGAAGATTGTTGAAAGCTATTTGGGTCATTATCGTTTAGCTTGTTTTTACTGCTTTTACTGTCATGATGCCCACCTCCACAAGCGGTCATGCTAATAGACAAAACAGCTGGAATAAAACAGCGTGCTATATGTCGGACGGCGTAAAAATGAGATTTTTGATGCACGTTAACCACTATCAGAACAACTTTCTGCTCAATGAAATCGACTACGGAATGCTTTTATAGCATGTCCATTTATAAGGTGAAGTCTTTTCATTAGAAAATTATGCAATTAAATCAAAAGTGAGGTTTTTAGGCCTCTTATTTTCTATAGAGTAGAATAGACAGAATGCCTTGTTGATTTTTTAGAAAATAAATAGGGCGCATCTGATAGATAACACCATGCTTTACTTTGAGACATAAGCTTACGAAGTAAAAGATTATTAATCTTGTGGCCTGATTTATTACTTACAAATGTCCCTTGGATTCTTGAACCCAGCAAAGATAAATCGCCGATCACATCTAACATTTTATGGCGAACAAACTCATCTGTGCAATACAATCCTTCTGGATTAAGAACTTTGTCGTCTTCTACAACGATTGCATTATCCAGACTTCCACCGCGAGCTAAACCCATTTTATGTAAATGTTCAATTTCATGTTTGAATGTAAAGGTTCGGCAATATGAAATTTCTCGTTTAAAATTTTCAGGCGTCAAGGTCATATCAAAGCTTTGTTTGCCAATAATTGCAGCAGGAAAATCAATGGATACAGACAGAAATAATCCAGGCTTAGTACTTGGACGTAATTCTGCAAAACAGTCGCCTTCTTCAATACGAATTGGCTGCATGACTTTTAGAATCGGAGCGCGGGATTGTAATTTGCGCTGACCTGCACATTGTAAAAGGAAAACATAATCAGCCGCTGAACCATCCAGTACAGGAAGTTCGGGCCCATCACATTCAATAATGACATTATCAATTTGCATGCCTGTTAAGGCTGCCATTAAATGTTCAACGGTTGATATTCTGATTTCTGAGTTTTTCGGATCAGCAATGACGGTACTTAAACGAGTATCAAAAACATGATCATAACGGGCAGGAATGGGATGGTTACCCAAATCGCTACGATAAAAAACAATACCCGTTCCTGCTGGGGCTGGTAACAATTTTAGATTAATAAATTGACCGGTATGGAGACCATTTCCAGAGCAGACGATAGGGGTATGAATCGTATATTCGAACTGCGGGTTATATTGTTGAGATAAGGATAAAGGTAACATTTCTTTATCATCATATATCTCTGGCATTTCAGAAACCGGGTGAATTAGCATACCGTCCATGATCTTCTCTTTTAGTCTCTGTGAGCACATGGCTCAAAAAATCTGCAATATTTGTAGTAAATGCTTTAATTAGGAAGAGATCTTAAATTTAGAGGCTAAACGCTAGAAATGCCATTCAAACATTATTGCCGACTGTTACAGTTTGAATGAAACAGAAGAATAAAAACAATCTTTAATCTTCTAAGCTGAGATTAAAGATTGTTTGAACAAAGTTTAAGATGATTTACGTCTCAGAAAAGCAGGAATTTCCAACCCTGAATCTTCTTTTATCGCATCAGAGCCATTATGCTGCTCTGACATTTCTTGATTAGAAAGGGAAGGCTCATTCTTGGGCGATTCTGATGGTGAATGCGATTTACCTCTTAGTGCACCCGTCACAATGCCAAATAGGCTTCGCGGTGAAGGTGGTGGGGTATCTTCGTGACGTTGAGAATCAGAAAATAAACCAGAACGAGGGGATGTTTTCGAAACCCGTTGAGGGATACTATCAGGCGAAGGAGCTCTAGGCTCCTCAGCGAATTCACTGTTTACATGCGTATCCGTATTTGCAGTCATATGTTGTGTAGTCTGCATTTCTTCGGAGACAGTTGTGGTTTTTTCAACCGAATTACGTACATTGTAACTAGAAGCAGAAATTTTCTGATCGGTTTCTGTTGGTGTTTGGGTTTTTGTTTCTTGAGGTTGATTATTTTCAGAATCTGAATCCTGATTGGAATTGTCGTTCTTTTCATAAGTAACGGCACTATCAAGACCGGTCGCTACAACAGATACACGGATTTTTCCAGTAAGGCTTTCATCTATGGCTGAACCAAAGATAATATTGGCATCTTCAGCAACTTCTTCACGAACACGGTTTGCAGCTTGATCAACTTCAAACAAAGTCAGATCATCCCCACCTGTGATATTGATTAATAAACCACGTGCGCCAGACATTGATGTATCTTCGAGCAACGGATTTGAAATGGCAGCTTCTGCAGCGCGGATTGCTCTGTTCTCGCCGTCAACTTCGCCTGTGCCCATCATTGCCTTACCCATTTCGGCCATGACTGTTCGAATATCTGCAAAATCCAGATTTACCAATCCTGGTGACATCATCAGATCGGTAACGCCACGTACTCCCATATAGAGTACTTCATCTGCCATTTTAAAGGCATCTTTCCATGTCGTATTTTCAGTAGCCGTCCGGAATAGATTCTGATTTGGAATAACGATTAAGGTATCAACATATTGTTGAAGTTCTGATATGCCGATCTCAGCAATTCTTGACCGACGGATTCCTTCAAATGTGAAAGGTTTGGTGACGACACCAACGGTCAAAATTCCCCTTTCACGAGCCATGCGGGCAATAACAGGAGCAGCACCGGTACCTGTTCCACCTCCCATACCTGCAGTAATAAATACCATGTGAACATTTTCTAAATACCGACCAATTTCATCGGCGGCTTCTTCTGCAGCAGCGCGGCCAATATCGGGTTTGGCACCAGCACCAAGACCTTGTGTTAAGTGAGGACCAAGCTGAACACGACGATCCGAACGGCTATGCATCAATTGTTGTGCATCCGTATTGGCAACAACGAATTCAACACCTTTAAGTTGTGATTCGATCATATTGTCAACAGCGTTCGTTCCACCGCCACCAACTCCGATTACTGTAATGCGTGGGGTAAAATCAGCATAAGTTGGTTGTGGAATGGTTAAATTAAGTGTCATGGTATTCCTCGACCGGTGAGAATTTTCTTACTTTAACTTTACACGGGATAAGATAAAATTAAAGTAATTTTTGCGCTCTATTTCACACGCGCAAGCGAATAAATTCAATTATTTTTTTCACAAAACTTTCTGGCCGTTTTTCTGAAAAGTCCAAATCGGCCAGAGTTCTACCAGCTCCAGCGGCCCAATAAAGCAAACCTGTAGAAGTTGCAAATGCTGCAGATGTCGATGCATCTTCTGGGAACCCTATGATATTATTTGGTTTTCCCATTCGTATTTGACGATTTAAAATGCGTGCAGCTAAAGGACCAATACCTTCAAGTAATGATGCCCCTCCAGTCAAAATGACCCTTCCATTCGCAGCATGGCCAACGCCAGCATTGTCAAGTCGATCACGAATCAGCTCTAATGTTTCTTCAATTCGGGGTCGAATTATAGAAATAATTCGTGAACGTGGTATTTTTGTTACAACTTCATATTCATCATCGCCAATGACCTGAATCGGTAATTGATGATATTCATCATCATAGGAATATTCAGCACTGCCATACATCGTTTTTAACCACTCTGCAGTATCAATAGAAGTCGATAATACCCCTGCAATATCCCGGGTGACATGTAAACCACCAATAGGAATCTGAGCGGTATAAAGCAGCTGGTTATCTTCAAAAATGCCAATGGATGTGGTGCCACCCCCCATATCCACGATCGTAGCACCCAAATCCCGTTCATCTTGTGCCATAACAGACAAACCTGCTGCTAATGGAGCTGATACCAATGCTTTTATCTGAAGTTCTGCACGAGTCAGCACCATCGCAAGATTACGTAATGCAGTTGATGAGGTATCGATAATATGTAATTGTGTGGCAAGCTGATCGCAAAAATAACCGCGTGGGTCTTCTACTTGGGAAGTTTCATCGACTGAAAAGTTCAGAGGTAAGGCATGAATTATTTCACGACCTTCAATTTGAGCCCGTAATAGGCCCTCATTAATAAGTCGATAAATATCATTATTGGTAACATTACGTCCACCAATAGGCCAATGTACGTTGTAAAGATGACTTTCTGGTTTTCCACAAGATAGGTTGACGTAAACTTTTTCCAAACGCCGTTCAGCAGCATCTTCAGCTTGACCGACAGCAGCACGTATCGCACGTTCCGCTTCTTTAAGATTAACGATACCGCCTTGTTTTACGCCATGTGAACGGCGCCAACCATGGCCTAATACTTTTAATTTACCATTAGCTTCACCACGGCCAATCAAACAGGTAATTTTGGTACTACCAATATCCAATACGCCAAAAATCCCAGGCTGCCATTTCTGGCTTACAGGTTGATCATCAGGGGGAAAAGATCGACTGCGTTCAAGTTGCGTCGACTGACGACGAATAGTAACAGAATTATGCGTAAGCAGTTTTTCCTGACCAGATTTTTTATTGGTGTTGATTATCGGTATAATTCCACTCATCAATTTTGCTTCATGCTTTAATCATTCAGATGTGGTATCACTATCGGCGTTTGGTTGTGAACCCGTTTCAGTATCTGGATTGTTGTTGTTCGGCGCTACGGTTTTATTTTGACGGATAACCATTCGGTCTGGCAATCGTAAATCGATATTTTTAACAGGTCTATCAAGAAGTTGAAAATCTTTTTGATAGCGAATTAGACGTTGAACAGCAGGTTCTTCTTGATTTTCTGGAAGAAAAACGGTTGTTCCATCGCGTAGATCAAGATTCCACCGGCGCTCGCCAACTCGTACAGCGGCGACAAGTCGTTTTTTAATTTCAGGTTGCGTAGTTATAATATCCAAAAGTTCAGCTGCCGCCAGATTTGCTCCTTTTCCAACGACCAAAGGTAATTTTAGAAATGCATTACCATCTTTACCACTCATACCATGATCGTTCACAATATTGCCTTGCCGGTCAATTAGAACAAATTTCCCTTGGTTTTGCCAAACAGCAAAAGGTGTACGTTCCGAAATATGGATAATGATACTTCCAGGAAGTTGTCGTTCAATAAGAACATGATCAACAAAAGGTAAAGCATTCAGATTTTTTTTAGCATCATTTACAGAAAATTGTAGAATAGAATCACCTTTTTGTACACCAAGCGCTTCCATTACTTCTTCTTTTGACGTGAGTGTACAACCCGTTATTTCAATCTTCTCAATTTTCAAAGGCATTAATTGAATAATTTTTTCCCGAATAGGAAAGTATTGTTGCTTTAATGCTAAACGAATAAGAATAATACTTCCGCCTCCAAATAAACCAAAAACAACCAATAACAAGATGATAGGGCGCAATAAACGGATAAAGCGCCGATATGCGATTTTTCCTCTTGATGGGCGGTCGTCTTGGAATTCGGATGGGCGTCTTAGGTTCGGCATCTTGCTTGTTCCACTAACCAGGCACAAAGTTCTGGATAGGACATACCACAGTAAGCTGCTTGTTCTGGTAAAAGTGAAGTCGGTGTCATACCGGGTTGTGTATTTACTTCTAAAATAAATAACTTTCCCGGTTCCTCGTCATGATGGAGGGTATTATCATAACGGAAATCAGTTCGAGAAGCAGCATTGCACCCGAGAACATCATGTGCTTGCCGCGCGTAATCCAAGGCTTGTTCAAAAGCTTTCGGATGAATTTTTGCAGGCAGACGATGTACTGACTGACCGACTTTATATTTGGCGTCATAATCATAAAAACTATGCGCATCCGTAGAAGTTGGACAGATATCAGTAATGGTTAATGCTTTTTTATTCACGACACAGACAGTTAATTCTTTACCTGGAATATATTCTTCAACCAGAGCTTGTTCGCCAAATTTCCAATTTTTGTGAATATTTTCACGTTGAGCATCGCTATCCTTTTGATCCCAGATAATAAAGACCCCAACAGATGACCCTTCTTTCAATGGTTTGACAACATAAGGTGGGGGAAGGGGATCGGCATTAAGAATATCCGTAATTTGAATAACAAGACCTTTTGCAACGGGCAATCCTGCTTCTGCTAAGAGCGTTCGGCTTAATGCTTTGTCCATAGCAATTGCCGAAGCACAGATACCTGAATGGGTATAAGGGATATTCATCCATTCAAATACACCTTGAATAGTACCATCCTCTCCAAAGCGTCCATGCAAAGCATTAAAAATGACATCGGGTCGATCATTGGTCAAAGATTGGACGATTTCTGATAAATCATCGTTTGCTACTAGATCCGTAACTCGGTAACCAACTTGCTGTAACGCTTCAATAACGCCTTGTCCACTTGCGAGACTAACCTCACGTTCTGAAGAAATTCCTCCGCGAATAACGGTTACATGACAAGGTTTCATTTTGAATTAGCCTTTTTCAACAAGATTGCGACCAACACGTTTTATTTCCCAAATTAACTTTATACCAAAACTTTCGAATACACGCTTGCGTAATTCTTCACCCAGATTTTCTATATCACTCGCTGTAGCATTACCGGTATTAATTAAAAAGTTACAATGTTTCTGGCTTACTTGTGCCCCTCCGATACTTAATCCGCGACCGCCAACCATATCAATCAACTCCCATGCTTTATGTTGGGAAATGGAAGGGTCGGGATTACGAAAAGTCGAACCGCCTGTTCGTGAGCGAATAGGTTGGGTTTGTTCGCGTTGCTTTCGAATGGCATCCATATAATTACGGATCGTGTCGGGATTAGATTTTTTACCTTGTAAACGTGCGCGTAAAATAATGGCATCTTGAGGTAAAGATGAATGTCGGTAACTTAATCCTAACGAAGCGGCTGGTAATTGGATAATTTCTCCTTCGCGTGTCATGATTTCTACCCAATCAAGAATAGAAGCAATTTCGGAACCATGAGCACCAGCATTCATTAAAATTGCACCACCAATAGAACCAGGAATCCCGATTAAAAATTCCATACCTTCCAGATGAAGTTGGACAGCATTTTCAGCGACAACCGTATCAAGGCATCCAGCACCTACGATTAATCCTTCAGCATCATCAGGAATAATATCATTAAATCCACGACGAAGCTGTAAGGAAATGCCTTCTATTCCACCATCACGAATCAGAAGATTAGAAGTTGCGCCTAAGGTAAAAACAGGCCAATTCAGAGGAATATTTTGTATAATATAAGCAAGATCCTCAGTATCAGCTGGGTTTATTAAAACTTCAGCTGGCCCCCCTACACGAAACCAGCTACGTGCATTTAAAGGAACCTTAAAATTTAACTTTCCTCTTAAATCAGGTAAATATGTTCGGATTGCATCAGAGGAAAAAGGACTATTATCCATCTTTAACCTTTTTTGCGATTATTCTGTAATTGTGCCAGCTTTTGTGGCAAAGCATGCGCCCATTGAGTAATAGAACCAGCCCCAAGACAAACAATAAAATCTCCAGGTTGAGCCATTGCATTAATCATTTCTGGTAATTGTTCAGGATCTGACAAAGAAACGACTGAATGATGACCATGTTCACGCAGTCCATTAATAAGATGATCCTTATCAATTCCAGGAATAGGATCTTCACCTGCTGGATAAACATCCGCTACAATAACGGTTCCCGCATCATTCATACAGGAACAGAATTCATGAAATAAATCGCGTAGGCGCGAGAAACGATGTGGTTGTACTACGGCGATGACATTTTTTGCACCAGCTTGGCGAGCAGCCTTTAAAACAGCTGCGATTTCTACGGGGTGATGACCATAATCGTCAATGATTGTGACTTTTCCTACTTCGCCTACACGGGTAAAACGGCGTTGTACTCCTTTAAAACCGGCAAAAGCTTCACGAATAGTCGTTTCACTAATATCCATTTCTAATGCTACAGCAATTGCGGCCAGAGAATTTTGTATATTATGATTGCCAAGCATCGGCAGACGGAAAGGGCCAAGCCGACGGTTTAAACGGCGATACCGATCAGTTAGAACGACTTCAAAGGTGGCACCCAACCGGTCAATAATGACTTTGTCTGCACGTACATCAGCTTGTTGAGAAAATCCATAAGTAATGATACGGCGATCGGATAATTTCGGCAGCATTTTCTGCACGCCTGGATGATCAATGCATAAAACGGCAAATCCGTAGAATGGAATATTAGAAACGAATTGCAAATAAGCATCTTCAAGCGCTTCGTAATTACCCCAATGATCCATATGTTCTGGATCCATATTGGTTACTACGGCGATAACAGCAGGTAAACGCAGGAAAGAACCATCACTTTCATCAGCTTCAACAACCATCCAATCACCTGCCCCCATACGGGTATTGGTGCCATAAGCTTCGATAATACCCCCATTAATTACGGTAGGATCTAAGCGAGCTGTTTCAAGAAGCGTTGCAATAAGGCTGGTCGTCGTCGTTTTTCCGTGTGTACCACCAACAGCAATCGACCAACGCAGTCGCATCAACTCTGCCAACATTTCTGCACGTCGAACAACAGGGATTTGATGGGAACGGGCTGCGGTGACTTCAGGATTATCACGTTTAACGGCTGAAGAGATCACAACTACCTGTGCTTGACCAATATTTTCAGCCTTATGACCAATTTGTACAGAAATGCCCAATTTGCGTAACCGCATGACATTGGAATTTTCTGCAATATCTGATCCTTGAACGCTATATCCTAAGGAATGTAGTGTTTCGGCAATACCGGACATACCGATGCCACCGATACCAACAAAATGGATAGTACCAATGGATAAAGGAAGAGATCGCATGGTTTGGACTTTCGGACTGGTTGAATCAAGAAGAACTAGGGACATATTTTTCAACAAGATCCGCCAGATCACTGGCGGCATTTGGAAAAGCAAGATGATGTGCGGCTGCTGCCTGCACAAGCTTTTCAGGGTGAGTAAAAAGATCGGTTAATTGTGCAGTTAATATCGCTGGTGTCAGTTCTGATTGTTCAAAAACCCAACCAGCTCCGTTTTCTGCGAATGCTTTGGCATTGAGGCTTTGTTCATTATTCGCCGCATATGGATAAGGAATAAGTATGGCTGGTTTTTTTGCTAAGGATAATTCAGCAATAGATGATCCACCAGATCGACCAATGACCAGATGTGCTTGATTCAAAAGTGTTGCTACATTTTTAAAAAATGGTGCAAGCTCTGCAACGATACCAATTTCCTTATAATATTCGCTTACACGGTCAATATCTTCTTTACGAACCTGTTGCGTGAGGCGAATTTTTTGCCGTAATTCAATAGGCAGATCGGCTAAAGCTTGTGGGATAAGCTCTCCAAAAACTTTGGCACCTAATGATCCACCCCATACGAGTATATTGAAAAAATCTTTTGGGGGTGAGTAACTAGAAGAATATAAGGCTGTAATATCAGGACGAACAGGTAATCCCGTTACGACAACACGATTATCGTTATCTAATCCTGCAACATGCGGAAAAGAAGTGGCAATCGCACTGGCAAATTTGCTCAAAATCTGGTTCGCAAGCCCTAGACATGCATTACCTTCATGTAAAATCAATGCTGGACGTCTTTTTTTAGAAAAAGCTCGGCTAGCTAATAAAGGCGCAAAAGAGGGATAACCTCCAAAACCGACCATAACTGAGACGGTTTCCTTTTTCAAAAAAGTATACGACTGTCCAACACCTTGAAATATCTTAAGAATATTTTGCATTCTCTTAAGAATATTTTTTCCGGCAATACCACCACCTTCTACAACAAATTGTTGAACATCATCCCATTGAGCCAGATCCGTATCATTAATTCGTTTGTCTGTGACAAAGATAATTGGATAACCACGCGATCTTAATTGCATCGCTAAAGCTTTTGCTGGGAAAAAATGGCCACCTGTACCACCGGCCGCAATAACAATCGAAGATTTTTTCATCGGACCAGGCTTCGCTTACTGAAAGGCTGTATGCTATGTTGTTTTTCTAAAAATTCAGGTTGTTGTAAACGTCGACGTGTCAAAGATAAAACCAAACCAATTGTTAAAGCGACAGAAATAGCAGAAGAACCACCATAAGAAATAAAAGGTAATGTCATCCCCTTGGTTGGGATAAGATGAAGCGTGGAACCCATATTGATAAATGCTTGTAACCCAAAACCTGTAATAAGCCCAGAGGTTGCCAAAATAATAAAAGGATTTTCTTCCCGGATCATTTTCAGTAATGTTCTTACGACAATAAAGCAGAAAATAAGAATGATCAGCATACAGATGATCATACCAAATTCTTCTCCGGCTACGGCGAGTACGAAATCAGCATGTGCATCCGGCAATAGATCTTTAACCCGACCTTCGCCTGGCCCTCGACCCATTAACCCACCATTACCAAAGGCGCGTAAGGCAATATCAATCTGATAATGATCCCCAACATTAGGGTGAATAAAACGTTCTATGCGGGATCGCACATGAGGAAAAGCCATATAAGCCCCTACAAAGGCAGCTACCATTCCCCCTAATGCTGAGAAAACCCAAAATAAATTCAGTCCGTTGATAAATAACTGAGTAAAAAGAACAGCAGTAATAACGGTTAACATACCGATATCTGGCTGTGATTTTAGCAGAAATAAAATGACCCCATAAAATCCAAAGGTAATAAGTATACCCGGCAAATAAAATCGCATTTTCCATTGCGTTAATAGCCATGCCGTCATAATAGCAAAAAAGGGCTTAAGGAATTCTGAAGGTTGCACGGACATAAAAGGTAAAGCAATCCAGCGCCTTGCACCCTTAATTTCAATTCCATGTACTAATGTAAATGCTGTAGCGGCTATTGCTATAAGGCTACCCAAAATTCCTAGAAGTCTAACGGTCTTAATAGACAACATAGAGGTATAGATCATCACGAGTGCAGCGACCGAGAGAAAGACAATCTGTTTAAAGATGAACATATCTCGCGATGCACCAATTCTTTGGGCAACAGCAGGGCTTGCAGCTAGCATTAAAATATAACCAAAGCCAATGAGCAATCCCACACTACCTAATGTCCAATGGTCAACGCTACGCCACCATTGCGCTAATCGGGAATTATCGATACGGGATGATTTTGACATTGGCGGTTGTCCTTAAGACAAATCGTTCTTTCTAAGCATTTGAACTTGCTGGGCAAAAATATCGCCGCGTTCTTCAAAACTACGGAATTGATCAAAACTGGCACATGCAGGCGATAGTAAAACAGTAGAAATTTTTTCCTGTTTTGCGATTTCAAAAGCAGATGCAACCGCTTTTTCAAGCGTTCCTACAATTTTATAGGAAACGGAATAACGCTCTAAAGTTTCTGCTAATAAAGGAGCATCGCGCCCGATTAAAAGTACCAGGCTTATGCGTGGAAAATAAGGTGCTAAATCATCAATACCTCCCGCTTTGGCCATACCTCCTGCGATCCATATGATATCATCATAGCACTGTAAAGCACGAGCTGCGGCATCAGCATTGGTAGCTTTACTGTCATCAATGAAGGTAATTCCATCTATTGTAGCAACAGGACGTTGACGATGGGCAAGTCCTTTGAAGGTAATTAATCCTGGTTCAATTTCTTCACGGGGAACGCCTAAATATAATGCCATAGCAGTTGCCGCCGCAGCATTTTGGGTATTATGACTACCAGGTAAGAATAAAGCTTTGCCAAGATCAGCAATTTTTCCATTTTTATCCTGTAAGATATTATTTTCTACCCAAATATCAGCAGATTTATTTAACCCTGTAATGGTGGTGACAGAAATACCCCTTTGAAGAAGGGTTTGGGCGGCTTTTTGACAAAGCACTTCTTCAATACCGATAACAGCCTGACATGAAGCATTTTGATGATCAAAAATATGCATTTTCGCTTCGGTATAATGTTCCATGTCGCCATGACGATCAAGATGATCCGGGGTAATATTGAGAAAACAGGCTGTGTCGGCAACGAATTGTGATAGACGTTCCAGCATATAGGAGGACATCTCTAATACATAAACACCATTACCATCCAAATAAGGTAGGGCTAAAGCAGCAGGTCCTAAATTGCCACCTGCTGCACTGGGAATACCAGCATGTTTAAGCAAATGTGCAAGCAAAACAGTCGTAGTCGATTTTCCATTGGTACCTGTAATAGCGGCAAAGCGTGCGGTCGAGTGGCTAGCTTTTACAGCCTTAAATAGCAGTTCTGCATCTGACAGGATTGGAATATGTGCTTCTTGAGCCAATAAAGCGACAGGATGAGGGGTAGGTAGATAATGTGGAATTCCCGGTGAAAGAACTAATGCATCAAACCCCTCTAAAGAAGAGAATTCTTTGATACAATTTTGTAATTGAGGGGGTGTTTCCTGACGTTTTTGTGGTTGGTCATCCCATATCTGAATTGTGGCACCCATAGCTTGCAAACGCAAAGCTGCAGCATTGCCATTCTTTCCTAGACCTAAGATCGCATAGCGATGGTTTTTGAATAAATCCTTAGCGAATTCCATTATCGTAACTTCAATGTAGCAAGGCCAATTAGACCTAAAATGATAGAAATAATCCAGAAACGAATGACGATTTTTGACTCAGCCCAACCCTTCTTTTCAAAATGATGATGAAGAGGTGCCATTAGAAAAATACGTGTTTTAGTACGTTTATACCAAGCAACTTGAATGATTACAGAGAGCGTTTCAACAACAAATAATCCACCAACAATACATAATACCAATTCATGTTTAACAGCCACGGCCACAACACCTAAGGCTCCTCCAAGTGATACAGAACCAGTATCTCCCATAAATACGGAGGCAGGCGGTGCATTAAACCACAAAAACCCAAGACCCGCCCCAATAGCAGCGCCACAGAATATCATTAGTTCTCCGGTACCGGGAACTTCATGCAATCGTAGATAATCCGCGAAAAGATGGTTACCAACAATATATGCAATTAAAGAAAAAACAGCAAAAGCAATGACGACTGGTACGGTTGCCAATCCATCTAAACCATCAGTAAAATTAACGGCATTTCCAAAGCCCGCAATGACAACCATACCAAAAATGGGAAAGAATATTCCTAGCGGTAGTAGCCAATCTTTAAAAAAGGGAAAGGCAACCATATTTGCAACATCTGGTGGCGTAAGAAGTTGTAATAAATAGGTTGCTAGTAAAGATATGGCGAATTCACCACCAAGTCGGGCTCTTTTACTAAGACCATCCGTATTGCGTTTAACAAGTTTTTTATAATCATCGACAAAACCAATGGCACCAAAACCAAGCGTTGTTAGCATGACAATCCAGACAAAAGGATTCGTCAGATCACTCCAAAGTAAAGTCGCTATGAACAAGCAAGCAAGAATAAGCACCCCACCCATGGTTGGGGTTCCAGCTTTTTCAATAATATGACGTTCAGGGCCTAAAGTACGGATGGGTTGTCCATCTTTTTGTAACCGATGTAACCATGCAATGACATATGGCCCTAACCAGAGACTTAGAATAAAAGCAGTAAAGCAAGCAGCACCAGCACGAAAAGTAATATATCGGAATAGATTGAAAGGGCTGGTATAGGCTAGCCCATGATGCATAATCAAATCATAAAGCATCGTTTTGTTGGTCCTTGATTGGTGCGGCAAAATGTTGAACAATTTTATTCATGTGCATGCTGTGGCTACCTTTAACCAATAGCGTATCACCATTGGCAAGGATGGTTTCAATATGAGGGATTAATTCCTCTGCATGTTGACACCATACCCCTCGTTGAGTGAGCGGCATTTCTTCAAATAAATACTTCATAAAATCACCACAGCAAAAAAGCAGATTGGCAGTAGTGGAAATATCGGCAAGCAAAGATAAATGCTCCTGCAAGGCATGCTCGCCCAATTCCAAAATATCGCCTAAAATTACAATGCGTCGTGTTGACGGTATTAAACGTAATGTCGCTAAAGCACTATGAATAGAAAGGGTTGAAGCATTATAGCTTTCATCCAGAATCATTCCTTCTTTATGCGCGAGGGGAAGCAATTGGCCACGACCTGGACCGACTTTAAAATCAGCAAGTGCTAAAGCGGCTTTTTGCATGTCTAGGTGGAGAAGAAAAGCAACGCCAAGACATAAGGCTGCATTACGAATTAAATGATTGCCGGGTGATGATAAATGAGCAGAAATAGCCAAACCCGAACAAAAAATCTCAAAATTAGATTTATGACATTGTAAGGTCGTCTTGGTAATTTGAATCAAGCTATTTTCAGATAAACCGACTTTTGCAAGATGAATATGAAATTGTTGAGCCTGCTTTTCGAACAAAGATAGGCCATGAATATTTTCAGGAATTAGTGCAAAAGCTTGTGCGGGTAATGCTGTAAGGATTTGACTTTTTTCTTCGGCAATGGAATCAAGGCTTCCCATCTGTCCAAGATGTGCAGAAGCAACTTCAGTAATAATGGCGATATCGGGGCGCACCATATGAGCAAGCGGTGCAATTTCTCCGGGATGATTCATGCCTATTTCACAAATACAGAAATCATCATCAGGCGAAAGACGACTTAAAGTTAAAGGAACACCCAAATGGTTATTGTAAGAACCTACGGCAGCGTGAACCTTTCCAAAAGGAGTTAATGCTATCCGTAACATTTCCTTGGTTGTGGTTTTCCCCACGCTACCTGTGATAGCAATCACTTTTCCCTTAAACCGAGCACGAGCATAATGCCCCATATCGGTTAGGGCCTGCATCGTATCCTTGACAAAGAGCAAACGGTCATTGGGAACGTTATCTATGGGTTGTGAGGCAATGGCACATGCCGCACCAGCTTGTAATGCTTTTTGAACATATAAATGCCCATCATTTTTATCGCCAGAAATAGCAATAAATATGTCACCTTTTTGAAGGGTACGACTATCGATGGAAACACCATTCGCCTGAATGGTAACAGGGTTTGTTTCAAAACGTCCCCCTGTTGCAGCCAGCAGATCTGTTTCATTCCAAAGCATTATAAATTCCATGCAAGATTGCGAATGACGGATACGTCATCGAAAGGATGAACTTCTTTACTGATAATTTGTCCTTGCTCATGACCTTTGCCCGCTACCACCAGAATATCTCCTTCTTTGATTTGTTTAAGTGCAAAAGCAATCGCCTCTGATCGGCCTGCAATTTCAATAGCTTTCGGATCACCTGCCATAACTTCTTGACGTATCAGATTTGCAGCTTCCGTTCTTGGATTATCATCAGTGACAATGACCTGATCGGCGAATAAAGCAGCTTGTTGTGCCATCAAAGGGCGTTTGCCACGATCTCGATCCCCACCGGCACCAAATAGAACAAATAACCGGTTTTTACAATGCGGCCTTAGCGATTGCAGGACATGAGCAATAGCATCAGGAGTATGCGCATAATCGACATAGACGGCGGCGCCATTCGAAAGCGTAACCGCTTTTTCCATACGTCCTCTCACACCTTTTAGCTGAGGAAGTAGGGATAGCAGATGTGGAATTTCAGCTTCATTTTTCGCTATTAAAGCTAAAGCCAATAAAATATTGTCGATCTGATAACGTCCAAGCAAGGGAAATGCTACATCATATTGTTCATTACCAATGGCTATTTTGAAGTGTTGACCATCTATATGAGGGGTGACTGATAATAATTTTAGGAACGACCCTTTTTCGCCTATAAGGCGAAGCGCTAAATTCCGTTTTTTAGCAACATCTTTAAGCGCTTTTAAAGCATCTGGGTCCATGTCTGCATTTACTGCAGCTATTCCACCTTGCGGTAAGATATCTTTAAAAAGTCGAAGCTTTGCTTCTAGATAATGGGCAAAATCGTGATGATAATCTAAATGATCACGTGTTAGATTGCTAAAGCCTGCAGCGTGAAGCTTTAAACCATCTAGGCGATATTGTGCTAATCCATGCGATGAAGCCTCAAGGGCGACATGATTAACATCGGATTTTTGTAATTGAGCGAGAATTTGATGTAAGGTGATGCTGTCTAAAGTGGTTAATACAGGTCCTTCAAATTGAACCGGAATAGGACTTATAACCCCCAATGTGCCTATACTGGCGGCTTGATATCCCTGCAATGACCAAAGTTGACGAATAAAATCAACAGTACTGGTTTTTCCATTTGTTCCAGTAACTGCAATCAAGAAATTAGGTTGTTTTTCAAAAAAAACTGAAGCCATTTTTGCTAAGGTTTGTCTTGGATTTTCTGTAGTTATCAAAATGGCATTGGTATTATTAGGAATTGTTGTTCCTAAAGGTGCCAGAATAGCGGTGGCACCAAGTTCCAAAGCTTTTGGAATAAATAATCTTCCATCGGTTTTTTCGCCTGGAACAGCAGCAAATAAAAAACCCTGCTTAACTTTGCGACTGTCAATAGCAAGTCCAGTAATACGAGGATTTTGCGATGAAACAGTCAAATGACATGATTGTAATAGCTGATTTAAAAATACCATATTCTGTCTATTCAATTTTATTCATCATTATCCGATGCGTTAACGGTCTGTGTTTTGTTCTTTTTTTTCTTTAATTTTTCCGTTTTTGTATCTTTTTTAGCATTCCGCGGATCACCAGGATCATTGCCAGGCCCTAAAGGTCTTACACCACGAGGAACAGCGGGTTTCAAAGGAATGGATAATTCGGCTTCAATTTGTGCTGTATGTTTCGTATCTGGAAATAAACCAAGCATCGGACCAATTCTTGAAATAATCTTTGATGCTGTAGGTGCTGCATTCCAGCCCGCTGTTGT
This sequence comes from uncultured Commensalibacter sp., assembly GCA_945266285.1. Lineage (GTDB taxonomy): Bacteria > Pseudomonadota > Alphaproteobacteria > Acetobacterales > Acetobacteraceae > Commensalibacter. Next base: position 63,966 of record CALYOP010000004.1, on the reverse strand, counting down.
CCAACCGTGGGTTTGTGGTGTTGGTTTTGGACTATCCAGCATTATGTAAACGGTATAGCGCGGCTTATTCATGGGGAAAACCGACGTAAAAGCAGAAATATTGACGTGTTTTAGATAACCCCCACGTTTACCGACTTTTTCTGCTGTACCTGATTTGCCACCGACATAATAACCAACAGATTCTGCTTTTTTACCGGTTCCATAAAGAACATCCGAACGGAGAATCTTTCTTAGAATAAGCGAGATTTCTTCGGATATTACTCTTTCTCCATTGCGAGGATCAATTGCATCCGTTGAAGATACCGAGGGATTTAATGATGCTACTGTAGAAACGGCATCAGTACTCCGTGCTATTAATGTTGGTTTTATTAATATTCCCCCATTTACCGTTGCCGCAGTTCCTCGAACAATTGCAAGCGGAGGTTCTGCGATACCGTGACCAAATCCAACAGTCATAACGGTTGAAATGCCCCAATTACGTATAGAAGGGACAATAGGGCGACCTACTTCCGGCAATTCAACCGGAACACGGTTAAAAAAGCCTAATTGTTTTAACCATTCCTGTTGCCGCTTTGCACCGACATCCATTGCAATATGAGCCGCAGCTGGATTAGAAGAGTAAGCCATTACTTCAGGAAGTGCTAGATAAGGTGCAAAATGATCCGACTTTAAGTCACGAATTGTAAAGCGTCCGATATGAATCGGAATGGTTGAAAAACGATCCCAAATATGAATTACACCTAATTGCAATCCCATAGCAGCTGTTTGTAATTTAAAAGTAGAGCCGGGTTCATACATACCCGTTACAGCACGGTTAAAGCGTTCGTCTTCTGCTGCGTGTCGAAAATTATTAGCATCATAATCAGGAAGGCTAACCATAGCGAGGATGTCGCCTGTATTCACATCCATGACAATGGCACAAGCTCCAATAGCCTGAAAAGTGCTTTTAGCCGCTTCTAGTTCCTCTTGAACCGCAGTTTGGACGTGCACATCAATCGATAATTTTAGTGGATTGTGATCGCTTAATAATCGGTCATCAAAAAATTTTTCAACTCCTGCAATCCCATGATCATCAATATCGACATATCCCAAAATATGCGATGCAATTCTTCCCAAAGGATAATGGCGCCGTTCACCCGTTTCGAAATAAATCCCAGGAATACCAAGGTTATTGATTTTTAATTCTTGGGCTGGTGTAATGTCACGAGCAATATAAACGAATTGCTTTTTAGAAGAGAGCCGTTCGATTGTTTTGTCACGGTCTAAATTAGGAATGATTTCCATGAGTTTATCGGTAATTTCGACCGGATCAATGAGTTCTTGAGGATTTGCATAAACCTGTGCAACGGGTAGGGAAATTGCTAATACTTGACCATTACGATCCAGGATAGAAGCTCTACGGATTTGCGGTAAAGTAAGGTTCCCTGACATGATGCCACGTGGATCAATTTTAGGAATCTCAGGAACTTGAGGTGCAATTTGTCTTTTGCTTGGGGGAAGTGGTGCAATAACCGTAGCTAAGGTTAGTTTGAAAGCTACTGCTGCAAAAATAAAGCAGAATCCAAGTGATGCAATTAACAATCGAACACGGGTTTTCTCGATTTTAGACGTGAACGAACGTTTCTTTTTTCCTTTTGGAGCTTTGTCATTGTAAAAAGGGTTATCAGCCTTGTGTTGCCTTTGTTCAGAGCCTCCCTTGTCTTGATAGCGCATGGATATTTATCGTTCCTTTATTCTTCATTGAGAAAAAGGAACAGGCGCTGGAAGCGACTCACTGGATCCATTATCTAAAGCTGATTCAGTATGTCGTTTTGTAGTACTTGCGACATATTTAACTTTTTGTGTGGAATTAATCGTACTATTTCTAGTGGCTTGTAAAGATGGTGTTGCCATATCGCGTATTTTATGATTTTGCACGGTTTTGGGGGAAGAATGACGAACCAGACTACGCGTAATATCACTTTCCATATCGGTTAAATCATCATCTTTAGGTGTCACTTTTCGGCGGTCAGATGTTGTTTTGACGCGATTTGATGGATCATTTCGTGTCACATTGTTACGGGTTGAAGCGATATTATTTGTGTGCGTAGATTTAGAAATTACAGCATCATCATTTTCAGCCATATCAATCTTCTGGGTCTTTTTTGTCTTGATTATTGGATGAATTGTTGCTTGCTCGGTGCTCTTTTGTTTTTGAGTTGTAACAGAATTATGTGTTGAAGCAGCGATTAAATTTGAAGCTGTTTTGTCCGTTACTGCTGGTTTCCCAGAAAGAATTTCTTTTTTGGGCATGGGCTCTTGATTATTAGGTGTTTCTTGAACCTTGTGGCTTTCAGCTATCTGTTTCGTTGTATCATTAACGGGTACATTATCGGGTAATTGAGTATTGTGATGCTGTTCATGATTAGCGGCAACAACAGCACTAATATGATCACGTGTTTTGTCTTTTAATGGTTCTTTTTGCGGAGCAGGTAATTGCTGCACCAGCGATGACATCTGCACAAACTGGTAAGGTTGTACTGGATGAAGCTGCGGTAAAAAATGTGTCGACAAATTCTTCAAACGATCTGGCTGGTTTAGCAAAGCCCATTCGGTTTGCATCATAGTTGTACGTGATTGAATGGTTTGTGTATTAGCGACAATTTTGGCAATTTGATGATCTAAAATGGTTGTTTTATGTTTTTGTGTATATAAGACCATTCCAGTAATGCCGCTTAACAAAGCACATAGAAGGGTAAAAGGACGGATCATCATGAGGATAAACCCTTCTGTTCTGAAAAAGGCAACCGTTCAATAGCACGCAAGCGTGCACTTCGGGATCGGGGGTTGATGCGGCACTCTTCTTCTGTAGGGCGTACAGGTTTTGAGGTTAGCAAACGATAGGTGACGGGATTTTTTCTTGTAATTAAAGCTTGTGGATCATAACGCGATGGTTGAGCAATTTTTCCAGCAGCTTGTTTCATGATGTTTTTGACTATTCGATCTTCAAGCGAATGGAATGAAACAACGACCAATCTTCCTTCAGGTTTTAAAAGTTGAAGTGCAGCTTGAATACCTTGTTGGATTTGCTGCAATTCATCGTTTACTTTTATTCTTAGTGCTTGAAAAGAACGTGTTGCAGGATCAATACCGCTTTTATCAGCGGGAATAACATTTCGAATTAAATTGGCTAATTGTTGTGTCGTTTTAAAAGGTTCTTCGATTCTCTGCTTAACAATCATTTTTGCTATTCTGCGAGAAAAACGTTCCTCTCCATATACCCAAAGTATATCAGCAATTTCTTTTTCAGGAAGATGATTAACCAAATCAGCTGCGGTAGGTCCCGATTGACTCATACGCATATCCAATGGTCCATCATAGCGGAAGGAAAAACCACGTTCTGCTTGATCTAACTGATAAGAAGATACACCCAAATCGAGCACAACACCGTCACAGGAATGGATATCATAAGCTTTAAGCGCATGATCCATTTTTGCGAATTCGGTTTCAACAAGATGTAACTTCGGAAAAGAATTGCTTAGCAATTCGCCACGTTTAATAGCATCGGGATCACGATCAATACCCCATACCGAGCAATCCGCTGTTGATAAGATCGCTTTGCTATAACCGCCACCTCCAAAGGTTCCATCTATATAGACCTTATTTGCTTGAGGTTTAAGGTAATCCAAAACTTCCGATAACATAACCGGAATATGACCTTGAACTGAGAAGGAAGATGTTAATGCATTCATGGGTCTTTCCTTTCAGTTTTTAAAGTGTGATTCGGTAATGTTGTTTTCTTTACATTTAAACGCGCAGTTTGTTGACGATTACTTGCAGCTTCTGGTTCCCAGATTTGAAAAATTTTACCTAACCCCATAAAAATGACGGATTCAGACAAATTTGCATATTCCCGCAACCGTTCAGGTAAAATAATCCGCCCTTCACGATCGGGTTCAACGGGCCAGGCATCTGCATAAAGCGCAGTAGCAAGATCATCATGCTCTTCGGAAAATAAAGCTATTTCTTCTAAAGGTTCGGCAAGTGCTGCAAAGATTGCAGGTGGCCATCCTTCGATACAAGGTAATTTATGAGATGGGCGCAAAATCACGAAAGCATCTTCCCCGCCTTTTTGGTATTTCCGTAATGTGGAACGAAAGCTGGCAGGGATCGATATTCTTCCTTTAGCATCAAGGCGATTTTGATGGGTGCCAAGGAATAAGCTCATGATAGCTTTCGGCCTCATAAATAAAATTTAAAAACCAGAATATAAAACAAACAATAAATGCTTATTATATTTATGGGATAACATGGGATAATATGGGTGGTCAAATCATAGAATGAAATTTTTCTTATATTTTCAGTGAGTTTTAAGAGAAAGTTATCATATGTGATTAAAATGTTCATAATAGAAACAATCAAATTGTTCATTTGAACATTTTTATAATTGATCTAAATTAGAAAATTATTCTTTGCTGAAAAGAATTTAGAAGGAAAATAAAAACCAGATAGCCTGTAAGCCGGGTTCTGTTCCAATTTGTTATTACTTAAACAACAAATTAGTGATGATCATTCGTCTTGGACAAGATTCACATCTTGCCTCACGCAACCAACCCGGATGACGGGGCGGAAAACCCCTGACTTTTTTTATAAAGTCAGTCATCCCTATTAGGTTTTGCTCCCGGTGGGGTTTACCCTGCCATTTCTGTTACCAGAAACGCGGTGCGCTCTTACCGCACCGTTTCGCCCTTACTTGCACTAAAATCTTTTGATTTAGCCGGCAAGCGGTTTGTTTTCTGTGGCACTTTCCCTAAAGTCGCCTTCGTCGGCCGTTAACCGACACCGTTTTTCCGTGGAGCCCGGACTTTCCTCTATTTCGTCGAGCGAAACAGCGATCATCCAACTATCTGGTAAAAGGAAACTGCCGTGTATCTTAAAAAACGTCAAGTTAGAAATCTAAAAATACGATAATAATGTATCTAGAATATTATAATAAAAAGAATTACCAATCATGGTTCTTGATCTAAGAAGTTTTTTATTTTTAAAGCTAATCAATATCCAGACGAAACTTTTTGTTTGCAAATCGAATTCTGAGACATTGCCATTATCCTATGAAGATTGGCTTAGAAAATTGCGGCAAAATACCAATCGTCCGTGTTTTCCTAAATTCCTTTCAGAATTTCCCATAGCAAAAGTAGTAAATACAAATTTGAATGGAGCATGTGGTAAAAGACCTGCTCGTATTTTCATTCCAAAATCGCCCATTATAGGCAGTATATTTTTTATACATGGAGGAGGATTTGTTCATTGCGGTTTGGATTCACATCATGGAATTTGCTGTCGCCTTGCCCAAGCATCAGGTTGTGTGGTGGTATCCTTTGATTATCGTCTTGCCCCAGAACATCCTTTTCCTTCTGCTGTTGAAGATTGTTGGGCCGGATTAAAGCAATGGGCGGATTATGCAAAACCAAAATGGGGAAAATTGGTTGTTGCGGGTGATAGTGCGGGGGGTAATTTAGCCGCAGTAATGACTCATTTGGCTAAAGAAAAAGCTTATCCGAAAATTGATTTACAATTGCTATATTACCCTTCAACCCATGGAGGCCGCTTCGTTCCTTCGCATAAACAATATGCATATGGGTATATGCTTACAGAAGATGTGTTGCGTTGGTATGCTAGTCAGTACCTTACAAAAGAAGAAGACTATAATGATCCGCGTTTGGCGCCAATTCTATATTCTTCTTTTGATTCCTTACCACCTGCTATCATTATTACGGCGGATTGTGATCCTTTGCGGGATGAAGGATATGAGTATGCGCAGAAATTAAAAAGTGCAGGGGTGTCAGTTATTTACCGATGTTATCGTGGTACGATCCATGCTTTTTTAAATTTCTATTCCTTTATGCCAAAAGCAAAGGATTCCATACGTTTTGCTGGAAAGATAATCAAAAAATATTTTCAATAGTATCCACAAATTTATAATTGGGTAATATCTTCCAACCCAAAAGAATGCCCATCAGGGTTTTTCCCAATGCGGATAATATTTGGTTTAATGAAATCATAGGGCGGAACAGGAAGGTTATAAGGGGCAGGGACGCTTTGATAAACGCGGCCTGACAAATCAAAAGTCGAACCATGACAAGCGCAATGGTAATTTTTCCCAAGTATATTTCCCGCTGTTAATATTGGAACGCAACCAAGATGCGTGCAAATACCAATGAAAACACCAATTTCAGGTTTTATAGAACGGTGCCAATTCGTTGCATAAGCAGGTTGTTGATGCTCTTTGCTTTCGGGATCTCTTAAAAGAATTAATAAATCTGGATCTTGCAATTTCTTAAGCGCATCGGATGAACGTTTAATAATAAAAATTGGCTTATTTTGCCAAACTACTGAAATTTGCTGCCCTTCTGCAAGGGGTGAAATATCAACATCAATAAAACGTTGCGTAGCTACATTTTTAGCTGGAGGTGAAAGACTATTAAGAAACGGCCATACTAACGCTACACCGCCAACGGTTACAGTACTAGCGGTAAGTAGTGTCAGAAAGTCCCGTCTATTTTTTGATTCTGGAGAGGTATTATCAGAGGGAATATCCGTCATTATGCTTTTCTTTGATAGAGATTGTTCATACTACTGAAAAGGATAGAAATGATTTGAAGAATTCCTGTCGATTTGTATTGTGCCATTAACGCGGTTAACCCGAAAGGTAAAAAGTAGCGGAAAATCATTTGATGTATCCGAGCATTCTTTATTATGTTTTTCTCTAACTTGAACGTCTGTTGCCTCTGGAGGTGCGTTTCCATTCACGATAAAAACAAGACACGAAGGACGTGTCGTAACTATTTTATCATTAATGGTTCGGTTTCGCAGATATTCGACCATTTTGGTATCATCAAACCAGTTAATCTTTTGTCGAATGCTTTGATCAATAACTGCGTCTAGCCATCCCATATAATAGGATAGCAAGACACCAAAAGACAGAATTAAGGCAACACAAACACGTTGAATAATTCTACGTTTTATAGAAACCGGATTCCGCCTCGCCTTTGTTACCTTTTCAGGAGGCAAAGGCGATTGTTGTTTAGATGATGGTGAGTCAGACAAGTTCAGGGCATTACCTCGTGCCATAAATGGCCATTTTTAGCTAATAATTTATTTGCTTCATTCGGTCCCCAACTTCCAGATTTATAATGGGATAAAGGAACTAAACCTTTACTCCATCCTTTAAGAATTGGTTCAACCCAGCGCCATGCAGCTTCTACTTCGTCATTACGAATAAAGAGTAATGGATCGCCTTCTACAACATCCATTAATAGACCTTCATAAGCATCAGGATAACGAATATGAAACGCAGGTGAAAAATCAATATCAATAAAAGTACTGCGTAAACTATCGTGTGATTTACTGGGGTCTTTGACCTGCAAGGAAAGCGAAACTCCTTCATCAGGTTGGATACGGATATGCAAACGGTTAGGTTCCGGCATCGTTGGGAACAAAGACCAAGCTGAACGTTTAAACTGAATAACCACTTCGCTGGTTTTTTCGGCCATGCGCTTACCCGTTCTTAAATAGAAGGGAACGCTGCTCCAACGGGATGTATTTACATGCGCACAGATGGCAACATAGGTTTCCGTATTGCTATTCTCTTTTTTGAGGTCTTCTAGGTAACTGGAAACCGGTTTATTTCCTTCCATACCCGCATCATATTGACCTCGGACGGTATTAAGACGAATATCTTCTTCAGACATTGGGCTTAATGAACGTAGAATTTTAAGCTTCTCGTTTCGAAGATCGTCCGCTTCCAGCGAAATAGGTGGATCCATAGCAACCATGCATAAAACTTGCAGTAAATGGTTTTGAACCATATCGCGCAAAGCACCGGCACCATCGTAATAACCACCACGATTACCGATACCTACTGTTTCTGCTGCGGTAATTTGAACATAATCAATAACATCCGAATTCCATAACCGTTCAAAAACAGGATTGGCAAAGCGAAGTGCAATAATATTTTGTACTGTTTCTTTTCCCAGATAATGGTCTATCCGAAAGATATGATTTTCAGGGAAATGTTTGCCAACACTATTATTAATATCTTGAGCCGTTGCCAAAGAAGTTCCAATTGGTTTTTCCAAAACAACACGAGAATTTTCTGTTATCAGCCCTTCATTGGAAAGATTGTCACAAATGGCACCATAAAGTTTGGGAGAGGTTGCGAGATAAAAAATACGGATATCGTTTTGAGGATCAGAGGAAAGCAAATTGAGCAAAGCAGGCCAATTACTTTCAGCCTCTGCTCCGTTTAAACTAATATAAAATATTTGTTGAAGGAAGGCTTCAATTTTCTCGGGATTACGATCAGGTTCTTGAACGAATTGGTTTAATCCGTCTCGAGCTTGTGCACGAAATTCTTCGTTACTTAATTGCGAACGAGCAGCTCCAATAATACGTGTTTTACTGGGTATTTCCTGATCGAGATAGCGATAAAAAAGGGCAGGTAAAAGTTTGCGCTTTGTCAGATCGCCAGTAGCGCCAAAGATAATAAAATCAAAGGACGAATGGGTTTGACCTTGTTTCATATAAAGTTATAACCTTCCAAATCATTATGATTTTAAGTGGTCTGGATGAAAATTTATAGTTAATTATTGAATTGTTGTGAAACAGACTATTGAAATATGTAATCCTTCCATTAGGAATCATCCAGAGATAAATGTTTATTTTTTTAGGTCAAAATTTCTTGATAAATAAGAATAGTAATTTATGAAGTTTAGCATAAAAGAATAATAAGTCATTGACCAGACAAAGTTGGACGCGTAATTCCTTATTCTTTAAAGGAAAATAAGACCGTTTGCTAGATTGAATGGAATAAATATGAGTGACATGGAAAAAGCACCCGATACGGGTGGTATTGCAGTTGATCGATTACGGAGCATCATTGAACGGATCGAACGTCTTGAAGAAGAACGCAAAGCGTTAGCGAATGATATCAAAGATATCTATACAGAAGCAAAGTCAGCTGGATTTGATGTGCCGGTGATCCGTCGCATCATTCAAGTCCGTAAAAAAGAACCAGCCGAAGTTGAAGAACAAGAAACATTGTTTGATATCTATCGTCGGGCTTTGGGTATGTAAGGCTAGACTAAGCGTGTAATGTTAGAATTACCCCTTTATTTACCGTTTTGGCTTTAATAAATCATTTATCAATATTAGATATACCTAATGATGATTTTATTAAGAAGAAAGATGGCATAGGTCAGTAAATGTATTTGTTTTTACCGGACTGGATACCTTGGTGGCTACAATTGACCTTTCTAGTGACTGGGGTAATTTTTGGTATTTGCTTTTTGTTAATGCCGTTTGCAGTCTTTGGCGTAAAGGGACGGCTTAGTTATCTCGATCAACAAATGGAAGATATACAGGCGCAATTGCGTATTCTATTGAAACGCTTTCCTGAGGCGCGAAATCGGCATGAAATTCGAATGGAAAATATGCGCCCTTCCGAAAGTGGTGATAATTATAAACCCTCTCCTATGGAAAGACGTGAACAAGGAATTTCGCCTTCAGATGACTATTCTTTGCAAATATCGGTATCGAAGAATCGTGTTGATACATACGAAATGCCGGAAACAAATCGCTCAGCGACAGCAAACCGTCCGCGCTTTTTTTCTCAATCATCCGATGAATATGTTAGGCATGAAAACGATCAATCATATATAAAGCCTATTCAATCACCAAGGGCAAGAGCAGGTGAGCAACTTTATGATCCCCCTCCTAAGGAAGAACCTATTGAGCGACCTGTTCGCCAGAAAATGGAACCTATTTTACGTTGGCCACCTAAATAGAGGCCAAAAGTTTTTCTTAATGAAAATCTTTTTATGTTGTTTGAAGAAAAACAGAAGTGCTTTTTTGTTCAGACATTATCTAGGAATTGGATAACGTTGAAAAAGCCAGATCATCACGATGAATGACTTCATCTGCTCCATGCCAACCTAGTCTTGTTTCGATTTCTTGAGTTTGGGCACCAATAATCTGCGCTACATCCGAAGAATCATAAGCTGTAATACCATTGCCAATAATGAAACCTTCACTATTGGCAATTTTAATCAAATCACCACGGTGAAACTGGCCTTCAACTTTTATAATGCCAGCAGGTAACAAAGATTTACCATCTAAAATAGCTTGTTCTGCACCTTTATCTATATAAACTGCTCCTTTGGTAGCAATGCTTCCAGCAATCCAACGTTTACGAGCCATATAAGGATTTTGGCTAGGTAAAAACCATGAACAACGCGCCCCATCTTGCAAAGATTTTAAAGGATGAAAAACCTTTCCCTGAGCAATAACCATGGCGCAACCGGCTTGGGTTGCAATATGTGCAGCTGCAAGTTTAGTGATCATACCGCCCGATGAATATCCCTTTGGTGCTTTTCCTCCCATAGCATCAATTTCGGGGGTCATTTGTTGAACGACTGGGATATGTTGTGCATCCATATGCGTACGCGGGTCTGCGGTATAAAGTCCATCAACATCTGAAAATAAAATCAACTGATCTGCTTTGACCATTTCAGCCACACGTGCGGCTAGGCGGTCATTATCTCCAAAACGGATTTCTGTAGTAGCGACCGTATCATTTTCATTAATGATTGGGATACTGCCTAAATTCAATAAGGTTTCAAGCGCAGCACGTGCATTAAGATAGTTTAAACGTGTTTCGGTATCTTCTAGGGTTAATAAAATTTGAGCTGCAACCAGATTATGAACAGAAAAAGCTTCACTCCATGCCTGAGCCAGTTTGATTTGACCCACTGCAGCGGCAGCTTGTTTTTCATCAAGACGCAAAGAGCGTTTGTTTAGTTTCAATGTATAGCGAGCTAATGCAATGGCACCCGAAGATACGATAATGATTTCGCATTGCTGTTTACGCAATGCAACAATGTCTTCGATAACGCTTTGTAGCCAGCTTGTGCGGATACAAGCGTTTTGACTGTCAATGAGTAAAGCACTTCCAATTTTGATAACAATACGACGTGCATCGGGAATCTGAGGAATTTTAGTCATTTGACTCATGCTTCGGTGTTTTGCTTATGTTTTGTAATATGGTCTTGTAAATAGCGTAAAATTTCAGAAACCCCTTGATGTGTGGCTCCCGATAATAAAAATACTTTATTATTGCTGGCTTTTTCCAGTAATTTTTGACGTTCCAGAACTTCTTCCGATGTTAACAGATCAATTTTATTTAAGCCAATAACTTCAGTTTTATCCGCCAGATTACCAGCATAGGCTTTTAATTCCTGCCTGATCGTTTGCCAGCTTTTAACAATGTCTTCTGATGTAATATCGATGAGATGAAGTAAAATAGAACATCGTTCAACATGACCCAAGAAGCGATCACCCAAGCCTGTGCCTTCATGTGCGCCTTCAATAAGACCCGGGATGTCTGCAAGAACAAATTCTTCGGTTGAAGAAATACGAACCATACCAAGTTGAGGATGCAGGGTAGTGAATGGATAATCGGCTATTTTAGGCTTTGCCGAAGAAGCAACGGATAAAAAAGTCGATTTACCAGCATTCGGTAATCCTACTAATCCAGCATCAGCGATTAATTTAAGGCGCAACCAAACCCAACGTTCTTCACCAGGCCAGCCTTTATCAGAACGGCGAGGGGCGCGATTAGTGCTGGATTTATAATGAGCATTTCCATAGCCTCCATCACCACCGCGACAAATAATGAAGCGTTTTCCTGGTGCATCAAGGTCGGCTAATAAAGTTTCCTTATCATTATCAAAAATTTGCGTTCCTACTGGCATTTTAATGATAACTGGCGGTGCATCAGCTCCCGTTTTATCGGAACCCGAACCGTTTGATCCCTTTTTGGCCCGGAAATGTTGTGTGTAACGAAAGTCAATCAAGGTGTTTAAATTGCTAACGGCTTCCATGATAATATCACCGCCGCGACCGCCATTTCCACCATCGGGACCACCAAATTCGATATATTTCTCGCGTCGAAAAGCGGTAACTCCATCTCCTCCGTCTCCAGATTTGACATAAATTTTGGCTTGATCGAGAAATTTCATTATAGAATCTACCTAAAATAAAAAGGTCGATTCAAAAGAATCGACCCTTTAATTGAATATAAAACTGCACAAAGTGCAATTAAAATTTATTCAGCAGCGCTGCTGAGTGCTTCAACAGAAACGTGGACGTTTCCTTTGTTTCGGCTTTCAAAACGCACATTGCCTTCAATCAGGGCAAAAATTGTATGATCGCGTCCAATGCCGACGTTACGACCAGGTTTTACCTTGGTGCCACGTTGACGAATAATAATGTTACCGGGGACAACATGTTGACCACCGAATTTTTTTACACCAAGACGCCGACCTTCTGTATCGCGTCCGTTTCTGGATGAACCACCCGCTTTTTTATGGGCCATGTTTTATCTCCTGTGAATCTTTATAGTTTATAACGATGCTTAGGCTGGATTAATATCTGTGATGCGCAGCACAGTTACAGGTTGACGATGTCCATTTTTGCGGCGGCTGTTTTGCCGACGACGTTTTTTAAAGATGATTACTTTCTTCAAACGATCTTGTGCAATGACAGTTGCTTTGACGGATGCACCTTCTACGAGGGGTGACCCAATGGTGCTTTTACCTTCGTCACCAATAGCCAAAACTTCGGAAAGGGTGACTGTGCTTCCTGCTTCGGCGTCCAGCTTTTCAACTTTCAGAACCATGTTGGGGGTTACACGGTATTGTTTCCCACCGGTACGGATAACTGCGAACATTATAAACTCTCTTTTTACAGACTCTTACCAGAACCTATGAATATAGGTGCTTGTATAGTCCCTTTTTAATATTGGCCTCAGGGATAAGAATTCCAAGAGACAGGTTTAAAATAAGATTTCAAGCGACTTTGTATTTCATTTTTATGATTAAAAGTCAATCAAATAACTTGCAATTTTATAGAAACTATCTGTTGCGTGTTTGGCTTTGGCTGCTTATAACCACATACGAAAGCCACTTTGTGATTGGAGAGATGCCGGAGTGGTCGAACGGGACGGTCTCGAAAACCGTTGTGCACTTATGTGTACCGTGGGTTCGAATCCCACTCTCTCCGCCAGAATGATAATTTTTCATTAAAATGTTGGTTAAAGCATACGGAAAATTATCGTATTATTTTTTGAATTATATTGTCGATGTGTATTAAGATTTAAATGGCTTTGAAATATTTCTTTCTAAAGAAATTAATGGACATCGAGAATATCATAATACTTTGACTTTCGGTTTTTTGACTTCCAGTTTTTTTGTTTCGATTTCCTTAATTAAAAAATCTACCCAAGCTTGATTATAAGTATAAGCATTATAGCTTTTATGATAGATGCAATAATCTTTGTTGGTTTCTTTTGGGCTTTTTAATTTTGATTTGACGTTTTCTGTAGAAGGGCGAACTTCATATTTTTCATAAGCTTTGGTGTGATTATGAAGTTTAAAATAACATCTCTTATTAAAATGGGCTGATATTAATCTGCAAACTTCTTTAGGTTTATAGGGATATAGATCATCCGCCATTCTATTACGAACAAGAACATTATGAATCGCTTTTCCTTCCTGTGAATCGGGACTAACGAATCGTATATGACTTTTTTCTTTACTTGTTGCGTTCAATGTATAAATAACTTGAAATCTATATTCGATATCATTTTCTTGATCTTCCGATAAATTTTGATTTAATCGCTTATCAAGTGCGATAATATCTTCAGGAATATTAAATTCCTGAATATTTTCTATTTGATTAATTGATAGTTTTGCGAATTGTAAAGCTAGAGAAAGGTTTTGTTGTATTGAAACTTTCGGACCAAACCAATTGGTTAATACAGTTTCAAAATTAAGACAACATGCTTGGAATATTGCATACCACTTAGGATCGCTGGTTCCTGTTATACGGTGTTCTACGGCATCTCTGATTTTTTTTAATGCTTTTAGATTTTCTATTATACCCTTAGATAGGTGAAGTTCAGGTTTGTTAATCAATTGCGATAAAGCAAGTGTTTTGTCATCAGATTCCTCAAAGCGAATATTATTTCTTTTACAAAATTCATGGATAAGATATGTCCATGCTATGTTTGCATAAACTGAAAAGGCTTCGGCTTTAAATTTGATATGTGGTGTATTAAAAATATAAACTGCTAGAAACATTGCTTCTCTTGCTTTTACAAGCCGTTCATCATCAATATCATGAAGCCCTGTTTTTAGGTCGAAAAGGCGTTTTCTATTAATGAATTTTTTAACCTCTTCATCAGATTTAGGATCTATAGGAAGTTTTTTTATTTCGGATATTCTTCCGCTATTGATTGGTGATCTTCTTCCTGTGTTGATCAGATGTAAAATATCTTGATTTGGCATGCCTTGATTTAACAAAGCTTTTATGATGCTTTTTTCATCATTTGTTAAAGGATTTTCTTTTTTACCAGGCATGACTATCCCTTATTATATCGAAATGTTAACATAATAAGTTAATATAATAAAAAGTATTATATTGCTTGATTAATTAAGAATAAATTCATATTACCGTAAAAAATATTCATATTGTGATGATTTAGAAATAAAAGGGAAAACGTGCTTCCATCATTTGAGAATGTCTCTCAACGTTCTATAGGTTTAGATTTAATACGCTCTTTTGCCATTATATTTGTATTAGTCTGTCATAGCTGCTTGTATTTTTGCAAATCGCCGGATCAAGGAATAATTTTTTATTTGGTGGTTTTAGGATTTTATGGCGTCGAATTATTTTTTATTTTAAGTGGTTTTTTGATTGGTCGTATTTTATTGGATATTGTGCGATTGAAACCAGATATTCGGTCATTATTTACTTTCTTGATACGCCGTTGGATGAGGACTCTGCCCGCCTATTATTTTTGGTTGTTGGTATTTATTTTTGGTTGGTATTACAGATTTGGTGATATCACCATGCGTCCTTTAAAGGCGATATTACTTTATTATCTTAGCTTTACCCAAAATTTAGCTTGGCCAATGGTAGGAAACTATTTTTCTGTTACGTGGTCGTTAACCATTGAAGAATGGTTTTATTTAACTTTTTCTACTGCGCTTATCTTAGGGTGCAAATATCTTGGTTTATCGAGAGGAATCAAGGTCGTATTGTCAGTTTTTTTAATTTTACCCTTAATGCTTCGGTTTAACCTGCCTGCGAATATTAACTGGGATCAAGTGATGCGCAAAGTAGTAATCTATCGGTTGGATGAAATTGCTTTAGGTGTAGGTGGTTTACTATTATACCAGCGCTTTCCTATATTTCGAAAAAAAGCCTATGAGATAGGGGGAGTAGGAATATTTTTATTTTTGGCCTTATGGTTATTAGGGAGTAAGTATCTTAATTTGTTGCCTACTTTTTTACAGCAAACACAGCGGGTAATGATATTTAATATATCTGGTGTTATTTTTCTTTTATGTTTTCCTGCTGCCATAAAGATTAAATCTTTGCCTAAAATTATTCAATTTATTGTACAAAATTTAAGCAATATGGCTTATAGTTTATATCTAACACATATTATAATTTTAGAAATTATTATTCATTTTAAAAATCAATATCATTGGAATGTTGGTTTTTCATTAACATTATTTATAATTTCCCTTCTAACAGCATCCCTATTCTCATGGTATATTATTGAAAAGCCGTTTCTGCGGTTAAGACCAAAACAGATTTTGGCTGGTAAAAGTTAAGGAATTCCTCCGGTCCCTGTGCTTAAATAGGGACCTGAAATTGGAGCAGAATGTTGGTCATTATTTTGTCTGAGTGATTGTGAATCCGATGCACATCCCGTCAGGCCAAATAGATAGAGCATCAGCATTATAAAACAAATGACAGTATAAAGCAGTGATGATGTGATGATTTTGGTCATGTTTTTCTTGACACTTATTTTTTATAGTTAGGAGATTGGTTTTTTAAAAAGTAAATCACAAAAAAAGAAATGAAAACACTAAATTATAATTAATCTAGATTAACATACTCATTAAAAGTTATTAAATGATTTTTTTATAACTTTTTAAATTGTTCTTTCTTTTATGGATATAAAATAATTTTAAGATGCCTTAATAGAAAATTTCTGTTTTTTACGTTGACGTAATTGTTGGTTTATAAGTTTTTTCCTAACATTCGAATAATCATTTGAGATTTTTATGATTATTTATTGTATTTTGCTTAGCTTTTTCTTATAATTATGTTAAAACACAATATTATCTAGAAATTGTATAAAACAGTAAATGGATTAATGCGATGGATTTAGAAGAGAAAAAACAGTCGATATTAGAGCTGACTACAGAAATTGTATCAGCGCATGTTTCTAATAACGTTGTCAATGCTGAACATTTGCCGGATCTCATTCGTCAGGTGCACCAAGCTTTATCATCGGTCTGTAAAGTAAATGCAGAACCGGAAAAGTTACAACCTGTTGTTCCTGTAAAGCGTTCAGTTTTCCCAGATTACATCATTTGCCTAGAAGATGGCAAGAAATTGAAAATGTTAAAACGCCATATTCAGAGTGCTTATGGTTTAACTCCAGAACAATATAGAGAACGTTGGAATCTTCCTCCCGATTATCCTATGGTTGCTCCGAATTATGCAGAACGTCGTTCTAATTTGGCACGTGAGATTGGTTTGGGACGGAAAATCGTCAGCGGCGCTGAAATCCCAACAAGAGCAACTCGGCGTGCTCGTAGAGATTCTAGACAGGAATTCTAACACTTTGTCATAAAAAAAATGTGTAAACGATTTTAAAACTATCGAAAACAGTTTAAAGAATAGTAGTCGATTCTCATTTTATTAAAGCAAGGTTTTGATGGCTCTTGAAAGTGACCTTTTGCTAGAACAGCAAAAAATGCGTCGTCGTATTATATTATGGCGATGTATTTCTTTTTTTATTTTCTTTGCTGCAATTATAACGGTTGGTTTCTTTTTGCAAACAAAAGAAATGCGAGGCGATCATTTAGCTAAGATAACCATAGAAGGTGTTATCGGATCAGATGTGTCGAAACGTATTGATCTATTTGAAAAGGCCTTGAAAGATAATTCAGTAAAAGGTCTAATTCTTTATGTAAATAGTCCCGGTGGAACAGTTACTGGTGGCGAGCAATTACATGAAGAGATGGTTCGTTTTGCTAAGCAGAAACCTGTTGCTGTCGTGATGGGATCTGTTGCCGCTTCTGCTGGCTATATGATATCGGTTCCTGCTCAGCGAATTTTTGCTTCTAATTCTACTTTAACAGGATCAATTGGGGTCATTATGCAGTCCCCTGATTTCTCGGTATTGTTGGATAAAGTCGGTGTCAACGTTGATCAATTTGTATCAGGTCCAATGAAAGGGCAACCTTCAATGGTCAAACCAATTAGTCCTGAAGGCAAAAAAATGCTACAGGGTTTGATTAGTGATATGTATGATCAGTTTATAATTATGGTTGCTGAAGGGCGCCATATGTCTTACCAGAATGTTCAACAATTAGCCGATGGACGACCCTATACGGGAAAACAAGCTTTAAAAATAGGTTTAATTGATCAGATTGGTAATGAACGTAATGCGAAGGCATGGTTTATTGAAAAATATCATTTGAAAAAAGATATTAAAGTTGCAGAGTTAAAAGAAGAAAAGAAACTTAAATGGACGGATTCCTTGATGAATGGAACGGTAGGATATTTGTTTAATGGGTTGTTGTCAAAAATTGTTAATAATAACACAACAAGACTTGACGGAGCGCTCGCAATCTGGCAGCCATAGAAAAAATTGTTAAGTGGATTAATATGACTAAATCTGAATTAATTGCTGATCTGGCTGCATCTCACCCCAATTTAAAATTGGAAGAGATAGATCTTATCGTTTCTACCATTTTTTCGGAAATTGAAAGTGCACTTATTCGTGGTGATCGTGTTGAGCTTAGAGGTTTTGGCGCCTTCTTTGTCAAACAGCGCAAAGCACGTATTGGGCGTAATCCGAGAACAGGCGAATCTGTAGAAGTTGAAGAGAAATTTGTTCCTTTTTTTAAAACAGGCAAAGAATTAAGAGAGCGTACCAACCGCAATTCTTAAGTAATGCTGCATAGAAAGAGAATGTAAGAATGGATAAGGTTGAGGGTGGACAGTTTTTTTTAACCCCGTTAATCTTATCCGGTGGTACAGGCAGCAGGCTTTGGCCAATTTCTCGAGCAAGTTTTCCAAAACAATTATGGCCATTACTGACTAACCGTTCGATGTTACAGGACACAGCGCTTAGAGGTAATGGGAAGAATTTTACTTCACCTATTATTATTTGTAATAAAGACCATCGATTTTTAATAGCCGAACAATTAAGAGAAATCGGTATTGAGAAACCTAGAATCGTTCTTGAACCTTTTGGTCGTAATTCTGCACCAGCCATTGCAATAGCTTGTTTACTGGTTGCTGAAAAAAATCCTGACACCATTATTTGGGCAATGGCTGCTGATGCCGCAATCGAAAACACAAATCGTCTTGTAGCATTAACGCAAATCGCGGCTAAAGCAGCACAGCAGGGAATGATCGTAACGTTTGGCATGCAGCCTAATCGCCCTGAAACAGGGTATGGTTATATTGAAATCGGTGATGTATTACCTGATGAAAAAGATATTTATCGGGTCAAAGCTTTCACAGAAAAACCTGATCTTCCTCAAGCACAGAATATGGTTAAATCAGGGAAATATCTCTGGAATTCAGGTATGTTTGTTTTTTCTGCAAAAACAATGTTGAAAGAAATGGAAACGCACGCCCCTGAATTATTAGAAAAAGTCAAAAGGGTTGTTGAAAGTCGGGTCTCAGATCTATTTTTTGAATGTTTGAATGCGGATTATTTCTCGGAAGTTCCATCAATTTCTATAGATTATGCCGTCGCTGAAAAATCACATAAGATGGCAGTTATTCCTGCTGATCTTGTATGGTCTGATGTTGGAAGTTGGGATGGGCTTTGGGATATTAGTAAAAAGGATGCGCGTGGGAATGTCGCATTGGGAAAGGTTTTTTTAGAAGAAACCCAAAATAGCTATGTCCGATCTGAAGATATTGTTACGGCGGTTAATGGTCTAGATGACATTGTGGTTGTGGTTACGCGTGATGCCGTTTTGGTTTCGGATCGTAAGAAAGCACAAAATGTAAAAAAAATTGTTGAACGTTTGACTGCAGCGAATCAACGTGAAGCGGTTGCACATAATCGGTGTTATCGACCTTGGGGTTATTATGAAACGCTGGCTTGGGGGGAACGCTTTCAAGTTAAGCAAATCGTTGTGCATGCTGGTGCACAATTATCTTTGCAAAAACATTATCATCGAGCAGAACATTGGGTCGTTGTATCGGGTGTTGCCGAAGTTATACGTGGAGATGAAAAATTTCTCGTACGTGAAAATGAAAGCGTTTATCTACCCTTGGGTATTTTACACCGATTAATTAATCCTGGACGTATTCCTTTAGTTGTTATTGAAATCCAATCCGGTTCTTACTTGGGAGAAGACGATATCGTTCGCCTCGAAGATCATTATAATCGGAATAATTAGATATTAATCGAAGTGTTTATTAAATTCACGGATAATAAAATCTCCAAAAGCGCGAATTTTCTTCGATGTACGTAATTCTTGTGGATAAACGAGATATAGTTTAACAAGAGGAACATCGATATTTTTCAAAATTTGAATCAAATTTGGACGGTTGACGGCAACATATTTAGGAAGTGCACCGATCCCAATTCCACGTTCAATACTAGAAACCATTGCGACAATATTATTAACTGTAAGAACCGGTTTTAACGGGTCTTTATGAAATTGTGGAAGACGTCCCATCCAATCAAGGCGTGTCATAATTAAAGATAAATTTCCACGAGAAAATAAAATAAGTTTATGATTAACCAGATCCTGTATGGTGTGTGGTTTACCGTATTTTTCAATGTATTTCGGCGAAGCATAAACTTGAAGCGGAACACTGACCAAGTAGCGCTGGATTAAATCAGGATGTTGAGAAGGATGTAATCGTATGGCAACATCTGCTTCGCGCATATTTAAATCAAGGTCATGATCTTCTACAACAATAGAGACATGCATGTTCGGCTGTTGCTCTATAAAATACGAAATTCGATCAATAAGCCAATAGCTTCCTAGACCAATAGAAGTTGTAATACGAAGTTGTCCAAAGGTTTTTTCTCTACTTTCTTGTAAACGGGTATGAGTTAATGAAAGTTTATCGGCAACTTCTTTGACCGTTTCGTATAAATCTTCTCCTTGTTCAGTTAGGATCAAGCCACGTGCATGACGGTGAAATAGGGGTACTTCAAAATCAGTTTCCAAAGCTGAGATTTGTCGTGAAACGGCAGATTGGCTAAGATTTAGCATTTTGCTCGCTTGAGTAAACGAACCTGCTCTGGCTACGATTTCGAAAACGCGAAGTTTATTCCAATTCATCATCAAAATCGTAACTCTCCCAATTTAAGTTGATGAAGCTAAGAAGCGTTCTGCTTCTAATGCGGCCATACAGCCAGTTCCTGCGGCGGTAATTGCTTGACGATAATGTTTATCTTGAACATCTCCTGCGGCATAAATACCTGGGACAGACGTTTTGGTCGTGCCAGGGGTCGTGATAATATAACCTTCGTTATCGAGTTCAATTTGGTCATTGAATATTTTTGTATTAGGAGTATGACCGATAGCGACAAAAACACCATCTACAGCGATTTGATAAGATTCATTTTTCACAACATCGC
Source organism: uncultured Commensalibacter sp. (assembly GCA_945266285.1). Taxonomy (GTDB): domain Bacteria; phylum Pseudomonadota; class Alphaproteobacteria; order Acetobacterales; family Acetobacteraceae; genus Commensalibacter. The sequence goes on along the minus strand of CALYOP010000004.1, from coordinate 43,223 downwards.
GTAAAGCTAATCCTGTTACGACTGGAGGATTTCCGTCAGCCAGAATATCTTCGACGACACTATTCCACAGAATAGAAATTTTAGGATTATTGAATAAACGATCCTGCTGAATTTTTTCAGCTTTTAAACTATCGCGACGATGAATTAAGGTAACATGATCAGCATGATGTGTGAGATAAAGTGCTTCTTCTACAGCGCTATTTCCACCACCAATTACAGCAACTTTTTTCCCACGATAGAAAAAACCATCACAGGTAGCACAAGCAGATACACCAAATCCTTGAAGACGCGTTTCTGCTTCTAGTCCAAGCCAGCGTGCTTGTGCACCTGTTGCGATAATTGCTGAACGTGCTTTGTAAATATTGCCAGAATCGGCATGAAAAGTAAAATATGGATCATCTTTTTTGGGTGTCGATAAATTACATTGCGTAATGAGATCATAATGAATAACCGTACCTACATTTTTGGCCTGTTCTGCCATTTGTTCCATTAACCATGGACCTTGAACAGGATTAGCGAACCCTGGAAAATTTTCGATTTCGTTGGTAATCGTTAATTGCCCACCAGGTTGTAGACCTGTAACCAGAATTGGTTTTAGATTAGCGCGTGCAGCGTAAATTGCCGCGGTGTAACCTGCAGGACCTGCACCCAGAATTAATATATCTGTCAAAAATGTTTCCGTCATATGCCTTATCCAAATTTTACCAAGAGACTTTCTCTTTTTTTCATAATATAAGTAAATAATTACTGATTAAAAGTTATTAACACAAATTAATCTAACCACAGTGTTGTGTGTAGGTACAATAAAGTGATTAGATTTGAAAAGGATAGCGAGCTCTTGACGGAACTGGATAAGATAGATTGGTCTATTTTAAGAGAATTGCAAAAAGATGGTCGCATTACCAATGTTGAATTAGCTCAGCGTGTTGGGATATCTGCTCCTCCATGTCTTCGCAGAGTAAGACGATTGGAAGCTATGGGGATTATACAGAGTTATCATGCGCATATTAATGCAGTATCTGTAGGTTGGCCATTTTCTGTTTTTGTTCTTATTGGTCTTGATAGTCAAAAAGAGGCCGTGTTACGAGAATTTGAAGAGCAAATGGCTCAATATCCCGAAGTCCGCGAATGTCATATGGTTCGTGGAGGTCTTGATTTCATGATTCGATTTATTGCGCGAAATACAGAAGATGAAAATCGCATTACGCATTTACTAACAAGCAATCCCCATGTTGCTCGGGTTCAGACATTGCAAACAATTCGTACTAGCCTATATCGTGTTGGCGTTCCATTGGAAGAAGAAGGTCATTAATAGCTTTTATTGATATGAACAAAAATCTACCCATTAACTCTGATAAGGCATTTGATGTTAGTATTATTGTACCTTGTTATAATGAGGGAAGTAATATTAAAGCTATGGTGCAAGCTTTGAACAAAGCGCTTCATGGTTGGCGCTGGGAAGTTATTTTTGTTGATGATAATTCTCCCGATCAGTCAATTGAAATTATTCGGGAAATTGCAAAAGAAGATTTTCGAGTTAGGGGATTGTTACGTTTTGATCGTAGAGGTTTATCCTCTGCGGTGATTGAAGGGGTTTTGGCTTCTTCAGCAGAATGTATTGCTGTTATTGATGGTGATATGCAGCATGATGAAACCCGCCTTCCTGAATTACTGACAGCAATTATAAAAGAAAATTATGATTTTGCTGTAGGGAGTAGACATGTCGAAGGTGGTAATAATATCGGGTTGGCTAACCGTTGGCGTCATATTTTGTCAGATAGCGGGATATGGCTTTCGCAACGTTTTCTGCCGGTTACCTTAAGTGATCCGATGAGCGGTTTCTTCGCAATGCGGCGTAAAACTTTTGTTGAACTGGTTCCACAATTATCAGGAACTGGTTTTAAGATATTGCTGGATTTGGTGATGTCTTCTCCTAAGACGATAAGATTAAAAGAAATTCCTTGTGATTTTCGACCAAGATTGAATGGAGAAAGTAAGCTCGATTTCAAGGTAATGATACAATTCCTTATTATGCTTTGCGAAAAGCTATGTCACGGTTATTTCCCGACACGATTATTGACCAGTTTTTTCATTATTATTGCGGGTATTGTCGTTAATTTAATTATTGCTTTAATAGGTCAAAAATTAGGCTGTAGATTTTCTATCGCTCAATGGATTGGTGCAGTCGGTGCAATTTTGGGTTATTTCTGGTTAGGAAGCCGATTTTTTTATTGTGCACATAAAAATAAAATTAAAAAGACCTTACGCTATAATGTCTTTTTGTTGTTGTGTTTAGTGGGATCACTAGCAAATTTGTGGCTCGGAAATTTGGCATTTAATGCTTCTTATAGCTGGGCTCTGGCCAGTTTTATAGGTTCTGGTTTTGGTATGATGTGGAATAATATTATTGCCACACAGTTGGTCTGGCGATCGTGAAATTCCAATCTCAGAAGTTACTTTGGATTGCTCTAGGGGTAATTACCCTTTTACGTTTTGGAATCGCGGTATGGGTTCCGCTTTCTCCTGATGAAGCCTATTACTGGATATGGTCAAAAGCTCCTGAGCTAAGTTATTACGATCATCCACCCATGGTTGCTTTATGGATCAAGATTGGTACTTTTTTGTTTGGCCATACAGCATTTGGAATTCGTTTTCTAGGTCCGTTATCGGCTTTTTTCGGTAGTATTTTTCTTTTTTATGCAACTTGTGATTTTACAAATGAGCTATTGCAAAAAAGGAAAAAAGCTGTTGAAGCCGTAGGTTTCTTTAACGCCACTTTGGCTATTGGTGTGGGATCGGTAACGATGACTCCTGATACACCATTATTGTTTTTTATGTGTGTTTTCTTATGGGCATGTGGGCGACTTGTGACAACACACTTAAAAAAATGGTGGTGGATGATCGGCTTTGCATTTGGTTTGGCATTGCTGAGTAAATATACGGCTTTATTACCTGCTTTGGGATTGGGATTATGGTGTCTCATAACACGCCAAGGTAGAAATTATCTGCGAATTAAAGAAAGTTGGGGTGCTATTTTATTGGCACTATTGATCTTTTCTCCTGTTATTGTTTGGAATGCGCAACATGGTTTTGTAAGTTTTCTAAAACAGGGAGGTAGAACAGGTGATTGGAATCCTCACCAGGCATTGCAATATCTGACAGAATTAATAGGTGGGCAGATTGGATTAATGACGCCGTTAATTTTTGTTTTCTTAGTTATCGGTGTAATTCGGTTAACGCAACGAATATATCAGAACCGATCTGATCCAGATGTTCTGCTTTGGTTAATGATTATGGTGCCTGCCGCGGTATTTATTCAACATGCTTTTGGGGATCGGGTTCAGGCAAATTGGGTAACGCTTATTTATCCAATGTTGATTGTTGTAGCGACTTTATTCGTTCGAAAATACATTATTACAGCTATACTTATTGGTATTTTTATGATTCTGCCGATTTATGTTCAGGCTGTTGTTCAACCTTTTTCACTGCCATCTAAAATTGATATGACGCTTAAGCGGTTAGGAGGATGGCAAGGGTTAGCCACAACGATTGAAAAGGAAATACAACCTAATGAATATTTGTTGGCTGATGATTATGGGTTAGCTTCTGAACTGGCTTTTTATAGCAAAGGCAGGAAAATAGCTGCAATTGAACCAAGATGGGTATTTTTTAATTTGCCAAAAGAATTGCCAAAGCATGCCATTTTAATTCGCAGTCAACGTCGCAAAGATATGCCTTCAGCAAAATGGTTTTCTGAGGTTAAAAAAGTCGGTGAAGTTAAGCGAACACGACAGCAACAAATTGCAGAAAGTTACAATCTTTATCGCGTCGTGATCCGGCAAGATAACGAAGTGAAACAAAACCTAGTCCAACTTCCATAAGAATTATAATAATATAGGAACAGGATCGCTAAGTGTTTTCTGGGTGATATCCAGTAAGGTTTTTAGGCGAAAAGGTTTTTCGAGTTGCGGTAATGATAATTGGGCTATTAATTCGTTTGTCTCGAAATTTCCACTCATTGAAATTACACGACAATGATTGTTTAAAAGCTTTTTGATAAATGTAAAAGGATTTCCATCTGGAAGGCCACTATCCACAATGGCGAGATCAATTTTTTCTCTTTCAACGATTTTCTTTGCTTCTTCCAAAGTATTAGCAACGAAAACAATTTTACTTTCATGTGCCAAAGCCATTTGGATTAGATCACATATTTCTATCTGATCTTCTAAAACGAGAATTGAGGCAGAAGAAAGGAGCATCAATGAACCTTTTATAATAGGAAGAGCATCAAATATATTAAAGATAAAATCGTAAATTGGATAAATTATATGGAATTTTCAAACTTGAATTATTTATGTTTAAAAATAAATAACGCTGAGTAAAATTCTTTATTTATAACATGAATTTCATCGTCAGGCTTTAAAGAATGGCGCACCCGAGAAGACTCGAACTCCTAACCCCCAGATTCGTAGTCTGGTGCTCTATCCAGTTGAGCTACGGGTGCGTCGTTGTTGGACGGTGTTTACTCGATCTTGATCATTGTCGCAAGCTTTTTTGACAAAAAAATACAAATTTTTTCGAAATCATGGAGCAATTGCTTCTGAAAGCCCATAATGACGTGGCGGATAAAGGGTAATATGAGCCCGACAATCAGGATTTCCATAAGTGCCAATGATAGTATTTTCTTTGGGTTTTCCATCAAAAAGAAGAACATATGGCTTATGATCCATACCTACTTTATCAAGGCGAGCCGTGAAATGTCTTGGGTGAAGTTTTGAATTATAATTCCCACGTAAAATGATTGCACCATTACCTGGAGAAAATAAAATAACCTTTTTCTGAATTCGAAGGGCAGATAAATGTTCCGTAGGGCAAGAACCTTGATCAGTGACAAGGCTCCCTAGCCATACACCTTCTGGATGTCTTTCAGCTAAATTATTTCCACCACCACAGGCAACCAGTGTTAATAAAGCACTACCCATCAAGGTCGCTTTGATCTTGGAATAATTTAATTTAATTTTAACCATAGAAAGCTCCAGCAAGATCATTATATTACAAAGACTAGGTCTGATAGGAATCAGTCAACGAAATTATAACGAGAAAAACATCCCGATATTTAAAAAAATAAAATTCTATCTGATTTTTTTTTAATTTCCTATGTTATTTAAATATAGAGTTCCTCATTTTTTAGAAAGAAGTGGATATGACAACGTCTATTGCCGAACTTGAGCAATCTTTACACAATGAACGAATCCTTATTCTTGATTTTGGCAGTCAGGTAACGCAGCTTATTGCCCGTCGTGTGCGTGAAAGTGGCGTTTACTGTGAAATATGGCCTTATACTGCTTCTTCTGAAAAGATCAAAAATTTTGCGCCTAAAGGGGTTATTTTATCCGGTGGTCCAGCAAGCGTTTGCGAAGCTGATGCCCCACGTATTCCTAATGAAATATTTGCAATGAATATTCCGATATTGGGAATCTGTTATGGGCAACAGGCCATGTGCCAACAATTGGGTGGTAAAGTCGAAAGTGCTGATTATCGTGAATTTGGCCGTGCCCATGTTGAAATCACCGAAGACTGTGCGCTTTGCCGTGGTGTTTGGGCAAGAGGGGAACGTGAACAAGTATGGATGAGCCATGGTGATCGCGTAACTGCTATTCCACCAGGTTTTAAAGTGGTGGGTGTAAGTGAAGGTGCGCCTTATGCGATAATCGCTGATGAAGGACGTCGTTTATATGGTGTTCAATTCCATCCAGAGGTCGTTCATACGCCACATGGTGCTGCATTATTAAAGAATTTTACCCATAATGTCGCTGGTTGTCATGGGAATTGGACGATGGCTGGCTTTCGTGATTTGGAAATAGAACGTATTCGTGAACAAGTTGGCAATAAACGGGTTATCTGCGCCCTTTCAGGAGGCGTTGATTCGGCCGTTGCTGCCGTTCTGATTCATCGTGCTATTGGTGAACAGTTAACTTGTATTTTTGTTGATCACGGTATGTTACGCGCAGGTGAAGTGGATGAAGTTGTAAAGACGTTTACCGAACGTTTCAATATTCCTTTGATCAAACGCGATGCATCGGATTTGTTTTTGAATGCGCTTAAAGATGTTCGTGATCCCGAAATCAAACGCAAAACGATAGGTCGTTTATTTATAGAAGTTTTCGAACAAGAAGCATCAAAGCTTGGTGGTGCAGATTTCCTTGCTCAAGGCACATTATATCCCGATGTAATTGAAAGCATTAGCGTCACAGGAGGCCCATCGGTCACTATTAAATCGCATCATAATGTGGGTGGTTTGCCAGAACGCATGAAAATGAAACTGGTTGAACCGTTGCGTGAATTATTTAAAGATGAAGTCCGTGCTTTGGGTAGAGAATTGGATATCCCTGAAAATATCGTCGGTCGTCATCCTTTCCCAGGGCCAGGTCTTGCTATTCGGATTCTTGGAACAATTGACCGCGAGAAATTGGAATTATTACGTCGGATTGATACGATCTTTTTGGAAGAAATCCGCAATGCCAATCTCTATGATGCAATCTGGCAGGCTTTTGCTGTTTTATTGCCTGTTCGTACGGTAGGGGTAATGGGCGACGGTCGAACCTATGATCAAGCTTGTGCTTTACGTGCGGTGACCAGTACTGATGGAATGACTGCCGATGTCTTTCCCTTTGATATGAGTTTTTTAACGCGCGTTGCTAATCGTATCGTTAACGAGGTTAAAGGCATTAATCGTGTCACTTATGATATTACTTCCAAACCGCCTGGAACTATTGAATGGGAATAGATTGCCGTTTTGCAAATAATGATCATTATAATTAAGTAGAATTAATCCCGCATTCGTGCGGGATTTTTTATTTTTAGTAAATCGTCAATGTTTTAATTATATTCGATAACATAAAACCAAATAAATTGTTTATTTGGTTTTCACAATTAGGATTTATTTTGATATATTAACTATTTATAAAAATTATTTTTAATATTGATTAATATAAAGCTGAGAAATTCCCTAAATGACAGATTTTAATGATAAACCAATCGAAAACACAGATCAGGATTTATATGGAATGGCACCTTTTGCTGAAAGACTAGCAAAAGGAATTTTAAATATTAAAAATCCAGTGGGAACAACAATTGCTTTGTCTGGAGAGTGGGGATCTGGGAAAAGCAGTACTATTAATTTGGTAAAATCATATTTAAGCAATCAAATCGGAAACGATACGCAGAATGAAAAAAACGATTCACCAGTAATGATATCCGAATTTAAATGCTGGTGGTTTCGTGGTGAAGAAGCTTTAGCGATAGCTTTTTTAAAAGAACTGATTGCTTTTTTAGGGAATGATGCTGAGACGCGGGAAAAAGTCAAAAAAATAGCTATTGAAGTCCTTCAACTAACCGAGCCGTTCATAAGCAATGGGCTTAGTTTATTAACTTCAGGGGTATTACCTAAGCAATCTAGTAAGCGTCTTTTACAATCGCTAAAAGAAAACTTCTTGGAAAAGAAAGAAACACTTGAAGAGCTTTTCAAAGAATTGAATGAAAAGCTATCCTCAGAAAACCGACGTTTTTTAATCATTATAGACGATATGGATCGTCTTGCTCCGGATGAAATGTTGGCTATGTTTCGGTTGATTAAAACTATTGGACGCTTGCCAAATGTTCTTTATCTATTGGCTTTTGATCGAGAGGTGGCTGAAAAGGTAGTTAGTGATAAATTTCCCGCTGAGGGAGCGCAATATCTAGAAAAAATTATACAAGTTAATTTTGACTTTCCTACACCATCTAAAGCTCAATTAATAAATGCAACTAAGAAAAATATTGAGGAAATTTGTGGGTTGCCTCATCAAGATGATCTAGATTATTATGAGACAGTAATTAATCAGATAATCCCAATTTATATTACGACGCCACGTCATGTTGTGCGTTTGCAGAATGCAATCCGTTTAACATGGCCGATGATTGTAAACGAGATAAATATTGCTGATTTTATTGCATTAGAAATTATTAGACTGTATGAACCAAAGCTTTTTATAGCTATAAAAGAGAATGCATATTTTTTAAATAAAAATATAATTAATAAAGAAGTATTGTTTGATTTAATTTTAAAGGAAATTTTACACGTACGTCAAGAAAAGGCAAAAATTATTCTTGAACTAATATTTCCAATTCGATCTGATAGAATAATTAATTCTGCTTATGAATGTGTTAAAAAGAGAGTTTGTATTTATTATAATCTTATAACTTATTTAAAGTTACAACCTCAATATAATATTTCTGCTAAGAATAATATTCTTAATCTTTTCGGAGAAGAGGATGGTTCTCAATTCATAAAAACAGAATTTATAAAAGCTATTGCTAATGATCAAGGACAAGGTACACATAAAGTTACGGACTATTTCTACATTTTGATGATGTGTCGCTCAAATAGTAGTAAAGAAAATATAGAACCCGTTATAAAAGCGCTTTTAGAGCTATATGAAATTTTTGGAAAAAATTTATACTCAAAAAAACATATATTTTCAAATAGGAGAAAATTTATTTGATATTTATATACGTTTGATCAGTGATCTTACATCGAATTTTTTCCTCCAGAAAGATCGTGAAGATCTATTACTTGATAATATTACCTCGACGGCAGGATTAGGTTGGTATATCTCCTTTATTAACTACCTACATGATCAATTTTTAACATATGGAAAAAAATTGCTAAATAAAGAGGAGAGGAATCAATTAAGTAATTTAGAAAAATTTAACATAATGAAGAGAATTGGAAAAACAATCGCAAGTGGAGGATTTCAACGAATAATTGACCTTAATTACTCAATAGAGAGCTTTGTAAGAGAAGATTCTATTTTAGCGTTTCAAAAACGTGCTTTAGAAAAAATCGACGAAGCGAAAGACCAAGGAACCCTATTAACTCAATATAATTTGCTCAATATATTGCTATTTTGGAGAAAATTTAAGGATAACGGTGATAGCGAAGTTAAAAATTGGACAGATTCGTTTCTAAATGATCCGCAGAAATTGTTAACGTTCGCTAAGGCTATGCAGTCCTATTACCTTGATACGGATCAAGAAATAAAATCACGCATTGTCAGCAAAACGCTACATAATCAAGTCGTCACCTCAAAATTTTATGATGCGCTTGAAAATCTCTTGGATGATGATCTTTTGAATGAGATTCAATTAAATGATGAAGAGAAGAATTTGATCAATAACATTCTGGGATTTAAAAATTGCGTATTCGTTATAAATTGATACAAATTTTGAAAAATTGAATCTCAACAATTTTATTCTTATTCTTTCTAACTGATTTATTTGTTGATTTCGCACGAACGGTTGATACCATAAATGTTACACTGCCAAACAAGATAAAAATCTTTCTGGTAATGATCTGCAAGTTTGACTTGCCAGGGCTTGATAAAACAGCATATAGCTGAAAATCATAAATCAAATACAAGATATAGCGTATAAGACGCATGAGGGACTGAGGGCAATGAATCAGATCAATCTGCTTGGGAAAATGTCATTAAAATCAGCATCAAAAGAGCAGGATAACATAGGTCAGCCCTTTATGGATGCTTTGGCAGGCCCTGTACAGCTTTACGGTCGTTACCAGGTTAAGATTGACCGTTCGCGGGATGCGTTATTAACGGCATTTGGTAAGGCCACGCTGGATGATCGTTATTTGATGGAAGATGAAAGTTATCAAGAATTGTTTGCGCGAGTGGCCTCTTATTACGGTAGCGATGCTGCACACGCGCAAAGATTATATGACTATATGTCTCAACATTGGTTCATGCCAGCAACGCCGGTTCTATCGAATGGTGGAACATCGCGGGGACTGCCCATTTCCTGTTTTTTGAATGAGGCCGAAGATAGCCTTAAGGGAATTGTCGAGCTGTGGAATGAAAATGTATGGTTGGCATCTCGGGGCGGTGGGATTGGTTCCTATTGGGGTAATTTGCGCTCAATCGGTGAAAATGTCAGCCGTAACGGAAAAACTTCGGGGGTTATTCCTTTTATCCGTGTTATGGACAGCTTAACTTTGGCAATTAGCCAAGGTTCTTTGCGTCGTGGATCGGCTGCGGTTTATTTGCCTGTCTGGCATCCAGAAATCGAAGAATTTATCGAATTACGCCGCCCAACCGGTGGTGACCCGAACCGAAAAGCATTGAACTTGCATCATGGGGTTCTTGTTTCTGATGCTTTTATGCGTGCGGTTGAGAAAAATGAAGAATGGGCTTTGGTTTCACCAAAAGATCAAAGCGTTATTCGCAAAGTTTCAGCACGGGATTTGTGGATCCGTTTACTGACAACGCGTATTGAACAGGGCGAACCTTATATTGTTTTCTCGGATACGGTTAATAATGCGCGCCCTGAACATCATAAATTGGCAGGATTGGAAGTGAAAACTTCGAATCTATGTGCCGAAATAACCTTGCCTACCGGTATTGATCATAAAGGAAAAGCCAGAACAGCCGTATGCTGTTTATCATCATTAAATGTCGAATATTGGTCTCAATGGTCTGAAAATCCGCAATTTATCCCAGATATTATGAAATTCCTTGATAATGTCTTGCAGGACTTTATTGATCGTGCCCCAGATGAAATGGAACGCGCGCGTTATGCGGCTTCACGGGAACGGTCGGTGGGACTTGGGGTTATGGGTTTCCATTCCTTCTTACAAGCAAATAAGATCCCATTTGAAAGCGTTATGGCTAAGGTATGGAATAAACGGATGTTTCGCCATATCCGGGAACAGGCTGATTTAGCCTCAAAAGTGTTGGCGGATGAACGGGGTGCTTGCCCCGATGCTGAAGATTATGGAATTCACGAGCGGTTTTCAAACAAGATGGCGATTGCACCGACGGCATCAATTTCGATTATTGCAGGAAATGCAAGCCCTGGTATTGAGCCCATCACCGCCAATGTATTCTTACAAAAAACGCTTTCGGGTTCTTTTACCGTTAGAAATCGCCATTTACGGAAATTATTGCAAGAAAAAGGCAAAGACACGGATGAAGTTTGGTCTTCTATTACCTTGAACAAAGGGAGTGTTCAGCATCTTGATTTCTTGACACAGGATGAAAAGGACGTTTTCAAAACGGCTTTTGAACTTGATCAACGTTGGGTTATTGAACATGCCGCGGATCGTTCTCCCTTTATCTGCCAATCGCAATCGGTCAATTTGTTTGTGCCAGCCAATGTGCATAAACGGGATTTGCATCAAATGCATTATCAGGCTTGGAAAAAAGGGATGAAGTCTTTGTATTATTGCCGTTCTTTATCTATTCAAAGAGCCGATACCGTAAGTAATTTGGCAATTAAAACAGAAGTCCTATCTGATCAAAAAGATAAAAATGCTTCAACGGATTATGAAGAATGCCTGGCTTGCCAATAAGGTGGGTGTTTTTATAAATTGAAATCTTAAAGTAATGGGTTAGTTAGTGAGTAAAATGTCGGAAATCCCACAAATTAGATTAAATGATGGCCTGGAAATTCCTGCTATTGGTTTTGGAACCTATAAGCTTAACGGTGCCGAAGGCGTCGACACGATGGTTAGAGCCATTGACAATGGCTATTATTTATTGGATTCCGCATTTAATTACGAAAATGAAGGTGCCGTTGGCGAAGCCATCCGGCACACCAGTAAACCCAGAAGCGATTTGCGGATTACTTCGAAATTGCCAGGTCGGCGTCATTTTTATAAAGAAGCGTTAAATACGGTTCAGGAATCGCTTTATCGTGCGCAGCTGGAATATTATGACCTTTATTTAATTCATTGGCCTAACCCTATTCAAGGGCATTATGTTGAAGCATGGCAGGCTTTGATAGAAGCAAAAAAACGGGGAATGATTCGATCAATTGGGGTGTCCAATTTTCTTCCTGAACATTTGGATCGCTTGATTGAAGAAACTGGAGTTGTTCCAAGCATTAATCAAATCGAATTACATCCACATTTTCCGCAGAATGAACAACGTGCTTATAACCAGAAACTAGGGATTGTTACTGAATCCTGGAGCCCTTTGGGTCGCGATAACGGTTTGATACATCATGTTTTATTGCAGGAAATAGCAAGTCATTATAACAAAACGATACCGCAACTTATTTTACGTTGGCATATCCAATTAGGTGCTATTCCTCTTCCCAAAGCAACCTCTGATGAACGGCAAATTGAAAATTGTTCTATCTTTGATTTCGAAATTGTCGAAAAAGACATGAAAGAAATTGCAACATTGGCAAGACATAATGGACGTCGGAAAAATCAAGATCCTGCGGTGTATGAAGAATTTTAATGCCACTTCACTATAGATGGTTTTCCGAACATTTTTTCTAAACGTTTTGCTTCAAGTGCAGAATTGATGAGAACAGGAAAATCTCTTTCAATATTTTGAATGGCTTGCAAAATGGCGGGTTGTCCAGGATTGCCTTTTTCTCCTCGAAGTAAAGATGACCATTGATAAGGATGATATCGTGCGATCATACCTAATAGATATGCTGTCATATAGGTAATATGTAAAAGCGAAAAAGAATCACCGTTATTAAAATTAAAAATAGCAAATTGCGTATATCTTTGCTTATATTTATAATATTCTATAGGGTAAGAATTTATGTCAAGTGTTTGAATAGCAGGTAAGGATGAAAAATTATTCTCAAAATTATCATTGTGTTTAGCGGTATCAAAAAATTCGTCTCCTAATGGGATTTTGCGCTTAAGCCAAGCCATTTCAGCAATCTCATCCTTGGTGGGGTTTAGGAAAAGCCTTCCTAAGGATTTTATAGCTTTGTCTCCATTAATGATGTCGACAATAAACCTTACATCGAAACCACAATTAAGCGAACAATCTTCATTATATTCTTTGGAAATATCCAACTTTGTAAATAAACACTTTGAGATTCTATTTTTTCTATCATATAATGTAGAAACATATATATGATCAAGTCTGCTATCCCGAGACAGCAAGTCATCAAGTGTAATTAAGTAATTCCCTTTTTTAAGGAAATTTGTTTCTGGAAAATTAACGGAAAAGGGTAAAGCTTTTGATTCTTCAGCCTTAATTTTTTCATAATGGGTTTTGAATATTTCTGGATCTATCTCAATAGAAAAATTATTATTGTTTCCGATACAATCCACAAATTCTTCAAATGTGCCTGATTTTTTCTCCTGATTTTTTTGTCAGCTTTTTTAGCTCGTTTTACGCCGATGTCTAAGAGATTAGGTATAAAATCTTCATTCTGTACAGCGTATTTGTTTTTTGTAGCGTTTTCTTCTTGCATAAGGTTGCTATCTTGCAAACACAAACCGTGGCCAAATGCACGTGTAAAATTCGCATTATCAGCATTAAGTAATGAAATTGAACCCCGAGCCAGAGCCAAAACACCATAATAAAATAATAAGGGTTTGGTTATTAAGGCCGCCTGTTCTGCATTTCGAAAATATTCTCGGCCTTGTGTAAAATGTGCATTTATATCGCGCGTAGTATGATTTAATTTTTTATCATCTGGGAAATTTTCTGTTTTTGGATTAAAGAGTTGTATTAAGTTCCAAACATAATCATAATTTTCAAATTTAGATAAGCTTTCCCAAGCTTTTGCCGTTGTTACATCCATTTCGCTTCACACTTTTATTTTGATCAATATGAATTACGATAACAAAATAAAAGCGTGATAAGGAAAATTTATCAATATTTAAATCATTTTAATTTTGGCTAATTTGATCAATCATCGCCAATTCATCTTTGTTAAAGCTGGTTTTCTTTATGGCCTGAATATTATTGATAATTTGTTCAGGTTTGGATGCACCAATTAAGATGCTGGTAATACTGGTATCGCCATTTTTTAAAATCCAACTTAGTGCCATCTGTGCCAGGCTTTGCCCACGCTGTTTGGCAATGTTATTCAAAGCTTGGATTTGTTTCATAAGTTGTGAAGTCAATTCGCTTTCTTTTAAAAAACGTGAATCGGTTTTGATCCGACTATCATGGGGAATACCATTCAAATAACGATCGGTGAGTAATCCTTGGGCAAGCGGACTGAAGGTTATAATTCCTTTTTTTGCTTTATAGGCTTCGTCTTTGAGACCATTTTTTTCAATGGTACGATCAAAAATCGAATAACGGTTCTGATTGATTATAAATGGACAATTCAATTCGTCCAAAATCTGACATGCTTGAAGCATGGTTGGACCATCGTAATTCGAAAGCCCTACATATAAAGCTTTACCACTTTTAACGGCATGGTTTAGTGTACCCATTGTTTCTTCTAAAGGTGTATGTTGATCCATACGGTGGTGATAAAAAATATCAACGTAATCAAGCCCTAAACGCTTTAGACTTTGGTCTAAGCTTGCGATTAAATATTTACGGCTGCCCCAATCTCCATAAGGGCCATCCCACATCGTATATCCCGCTTTAGTACTGATAATCAGTTCATCACGATAAGAAGCAAGTTCATTTTTTAAAATTTGTCCAAGATGAATTTCTGCCTGACCAGGAGGTGGGCCATAATTATTCGCAAGGTCAAAATGGGTTATGCCATGATCAAAAGCTGTAAAACATAATTTTTTCATCATAGAAGGATCGGCATTTGAACCAAAATTTAACCAAAACCCAAAAGATATAATGGGTAATCGTAAGCCGCTGTTACCGCAATACCGATATGGCATGATTTGATAACGTTGATCCGATGCTTGATAAACCATTTTGATGCGCTTTTTTAACAATTATGACGTATATTAATTTTTTTCATTCAATAATTATCAAGTATAAATTTTATAATTATGATTTAATAACAATAAAATATTATATTTATAAACAAAATTAAGATTATATATTTTTTATTGCTTCTTCATAAACTATTTTTATAAAGAAGCGACTTTTAATTTTTAATGAAATTACGAAACAATAATATTTTTTAAACGGGAATATTATACGTAAGTTGCATAATCTGAATCAAAAATATTTATAATATTTAGAGCTTATGGATGTAATGATAAACCTTTAACAACTTTATCTACGGTTTTTTTTGATCCACGAAATGCTAGCCCAACTAAATTAAGATTATTTGCGTCTTCTTTTTGAAAGACTTGACGGTTAGATTCATCATTATTCGTTTTAAACATTTCGTATATATAAGGGATCATAAGTAATTCACGTTCAAGCCCTTTACGATGCGCATTTTGTAGACCAAAAATATCGGATTCAAAAATAAGCATAGGTTGACCCGACATATTTCCGTATTGACGCCCTAATGAATCAATATAGGGCTTACCCATGATTTCAGGTGCTACGGAAACGATACCAGTAGCCAAAAAAGCAACAACATTTAATTGCTGCCAAGGCAGTAGGTCATTTCGAATAATAAAAGCTATTTTTGTGTCAAACATTGATTAATCGTCTCCAATTTTTTATCAAATCGAATAATCAAAGATTAGAATGCTATTCGTCTAGAATATTTGTGCATTGTTTTTGATAAAATGCTGGAGACAAACGATATGCACGCTGAAACCAACGTCCCATATGGCTTTGGTCGGAAAAACCAACCATCAATGCGACCAATGCTGGTTTTTCCCCTTGTGCAAGAAGCATGCGCGCAGTGCGAAGTCGAAGGTGAACAAGATAAGTATGAGGTGATTTTCCAAAAACTTTTTTAAATTGTCGCGTTAAACGAAAACGATCGATACCACAATGATATGCCAATTCTTCTAGTCCGATATCTTGTGCCATATGATCGTGAAGGTAATCTCTTAGGCGAAGAATCTGTTTTATTGAATCATTTGAAACAGATTGAGAACGAATAACGATATGTTTTGTGAGAATGGTCATTAAATGATCTAAACTTTGATCACGGGCTAGCTGACCTTCATTATAATGAATAGCTATAAATGCATGTTGTATTGCAAGTATTAAAATTGGATCATCGGCTAATGTATTATGAAACGCAGGTTCAATAGAAGAAATCGGACCCAGATTACGCCTTTGCAGCATCTCAGATATCCATGCTTGAGGAAAGTAAAGCATGGCATAAGTAAATCCTTCTTCACCCGCAGCATGACCGTCGTGAACGGCACCTGGTTCAATGAGTATAGCACGTCCGGGGTGACTGATATGTAAAGAATGGTGGCAAGTAAATTGCTGTAAACCTTGCTGTGTTATACCAACCAATAACTCATTATGGTCATGTGAATCATAAGCATGCCCATGAAAATGCGCATTGATGCTTTCTATACCTGTTTTTCTGTCACGATGAAATTTCAGCCAATCTTTATGGTTTGTTCCTTTATATGCAGATATCATCGAAAACAGTTGAATTATTCAATTCATAATAGAAATTTAATCGTCATTTTGACTCATATGAAACGCTACAGGAACCGTCAAGGGAATGCTATTACCGCTGATTTCATCAGGGGGAATAGGAAAAGGTTCTGCCCGATGTACAAGATTTAAGGTTTCTTTATCCAAAGCAGCGTGTCCTGAAGTTGTAACAATATTGGCAGATAAGACATGACCTTGTCGGTCAAGCACAAAATAAAGCTTGGCAGTGCCTTCTTGATGATTTGCTAAAGCATTGGACGGGTATCGTTTAAATTTTGCTATATGACTTAAAACCTTGGATTGCCAGTTGGCAAGTTTATGGGAAGCATGCGCTGAAATATTGGATGGTGATGTTTTATGATCTATCGTTCTATTATTTATATTTGTTTGAGCTGTTGCTGTAGGAATGACAACTGGTTTTAATGGTTGTGGAATTGGTTTTGAAATGGTTGGCTTAACCTTAATTTGTTCATGAATTTTCTCGTGCTTTGGCAAAACCAATTCAGGATTAAGATTGGGTGAAGGTGGTGCCATTATTTTAGGTGGGTTTTCCAGGGATGCCATTTGTGGTGGAGATATTGGCTGAACTGGAGGACTGATGTCCATAGAAAGATCAATATCAATTGTTGATGTTGAAGCATCAATGACAGGTAAAGGCGAATTTGAAAAATGATTGATCGTCCAGACAGCACCTACACCAAAAGCAATTGTTACAAAAAAGGAGAAAAACCAAAGCCGTTGTTCCTTTTTATATTCTTTCTCTAATGTAGCTTCTTGCCAATGAGAAAAGGAAAAAGGCTCTGTCTCTGTATCCATTTCTTTTTTCTTGCTAGCATTTTTATTCCGATCAAATTTGATCGAAGCGTTGTGTTGGGGAATGGATAAAGAGGGAATATTCATGAAATGCTTCCTTGTCTATTTAGCATCTTGCAGATTGACTAAAGCAACCTTGAGATAACCTGACGAACGTAATTGATCCATAGTCTTCATAAGCGTTTCATAGCGGATGGTTTTATCAGCACGTAAAAAAATACGTTCGTTTTTATTGCCTTTTGTAGCGTTTTCTAAAGCTGTTGGAAGAACGTTTTCTGAGATGTTCTCTTCACCCAGAAACAGGCTTTGATCTGCTTTAATCGTCAGGAAAACAGGATTTTCCGGTCGAGGATTTTGTTTTGCAGAGGAGGAGGGAAGTTCTATGGGGATATTTACAGTGCTTAAGGACGCTGTAACCATAAAAATGACTAATAAGACCAACATGACATCAATAAATGGCGTTACATTGATATCATGGACTTCTCGAGGTCGTTCATCAGTATGCCGAATACGAATCATGCGCTTACTTACCAACAATACGGGGACTAAATTGTCCGATTTTGTTTTTAATGACTTGCTGTTGTCTGTGACTGAGGTCACGCGATACCAAACGTAAGATTAAAACGCTGATATCTGCAATAATTCCACGACAGTTGGAAGCTTTGCGGGATAAGGCATTATAAATAATTACAGCAGGTATTGCCGTTACCAGACCAATCGCCGTAGCTAATAATGCTTCTGCAATGCCAGGCGCAACGACTGCCAAGCTGGTTGCTTTGGCTGCAGCGATGCCAGTAAATGAATTCATAATGCCCCATACCGTGCCAAATAACCCTATAAACGGTGCTGTAGCACCGATAGTTGCGAGAAGACCCGTCCCACGCATTAATCGACGTTCTTCATTGGCTTCAAGTCGTTCAAGCGCAAGGACAATGCGTTCTTTTAGCCCTTCAGTATCATTAAGAATATCCTGAGACGATTTATATTCATCTAAAGTCGCCATGATCATCATACCGGTGATACCATTTTCAGAAGAAGCTTCTTTCAAAGTATTTAAAAAGACGGTGTCGCGAAGCTGTTTTTGCCCAGCATAAAGTTTTTGGCGAGCCGTAGCCAATTGAATGGTTTTTACGATGCAAATGGTCCACGTCAAGAGACAACCAAAAACAAGTAAAATCATAACGGACAGAACTACTGAACCGGTATTTTGTAACATATCTCCTAAAGAAAGAGATGGAGCGGTCATATTTAGTCTCCAGAGGCAAGTAAACCACGAAATCGAAACAGGATATATAAAGGACGAAGTCTAAAAATTAAGCAGCAACTTTCTCCACAAAAGATCTTACTTTATCGAAGCCATGGGCGGCTGATTGTAAGGCAAGATCAATATTGATATTGGCCGCATCAATAGCATCGCGGAAAGCTCTCCAAGAGTTGCCACGGCCATCTTTGTCCGCACCAAGATGACGAGCACCATAGGATTCTGAAAGTCCCATATCTTTTGCAAGGTTAAGAAGGAATTTGGCACCAAGTTTAGAGCCTTCAACGACATAAAGAAGTCCAACTGCTTCGGAAATATCTTTGATAGAAGTAGGTTCGGACAGTTTTGGAAGTGGGATGCCTAAATCCTGCATGTCTTGTTCCACTTTTTCAAAACGATTACGTTCGCCAAGGTCAGGAATTATTTTGCTTAATTCAACATTTTCATAGATAGGGACTACGTAATGATGAATATGATATTGAATGGTTACAAATTTTTTATAAAGTTCCTTATTCTCAAAAAGGCCAAGATTCATAATGCGTTTATCGAGCTTTTCGTGATTGTTGTGGGTATGTGCACGAAGCGAAGTCGTTAATGTTTTTTCTTCAATATCTGACATTTTTATAATCCCTTTAAAAATATTAATCCTCTCAACGATAATTCAAGATATTCTTACCAAATCAGAAAGTAACCTTTTCCAGAGAAGATATTTTGGTTATTTTATCAAAATGAGAATGATTCTTATTACAATGACATATAAAATTGAATTTGTCATCTAATTAATATTAATAATCATTATCATAATTGTTTGACACAAATGGTCTTTTTATGTAATGCAATCGATAATGATAATCATTCTTATTATTAGTTATTAAGTTTTGGTGAAATGAAAATTTGTAAATTATTGCGTTCTAAAGCCATTTTATTAACGACATCAAGTTTTTTAAGTATTACATCTATTTCTGCTTGGGCACAAACAAAACAAAACCCGTCTAATGAGGATCAAGCAGTAAAAACAAAGCCATTTTCTGCTGCTAATTCAACTTCATCAGAGAACACCCATTCGGAAATTCCAGCCAACACTATAAATCTAAGTCCAATACGCGTTAGAGGAGCAGGTGATCCGTTACTTAACTCTATGAAGTATAATCCAGATGAGGATCATAGTGGTGTTGGTAAACCAAGTGTGCTTACATCAACAACGACGTATAAGACTTTTCGTGATTTACAGATTGATAATTTAAGCGATTATGCCCGTCGCGTAGATGCCGCAGTGAATTATAATGCGAATAATTTTAGTATTAATATGCGCGGCTTGGATCAGAACCGACTGCTGACAACGATTGATGGTATTCGAATGACTTGGGCCAATGATGGTGCTTTTTCTGCTGCGTTTAATACGGCGCAAGGGGGAGTATCGGCATTTGATTTTAATGCCCTTGGTGCAATTGATGTTATAAAAAGCGCTGATTCAAGTTTTTTTGGGACAGGTTCACTGGGCGGTGTAATTGCGCTTCGGACGCTTGATCCAGAAGACATTTTAAAAGCAGGGAAGAATTTTGGAGGCTTAACAAAGTTAACTTATGATGGTTCCAGTGAAAGTGCCATCCTAAATCAGGCTTTTGCAGCTCGTTATAAAAACACCGTTTTTCTGTTACAAGGTGGCTATAATAATGGTAGTCAAATCGGAAATATGGGAAATGTAAGGGGCTATGATAAAACCCGGACAAAACAAAATCCTGCATCCTATGATCAAGGGAGCTTTTTAGGAAAAATCCGACATTATTTTTCCGGTGGACATCGTTTGGGCATCACAGGTGAGTGGTTTGATCGAAACTATGACGAACATAGTATGACTTCACAAAGAACCGCCGATGAACGGTATCGAACCCGAAGCGAAAATCAACGTTCTCGATTTTCGGCTACATATGACTACAAAGCCAGAAGCCCAACCGATTTATTTAGCGAAGGACATTTTACAGCTTATTGGCAAAAGGTCAATACGATTACAGATATCAACGATACTTATTCGGTAACGCCAAGAAGAAATTCACAACAAAATCTTAATCTTGAGGTTCAATCCTATGGTGTAACAGGGTCGGCGGTTGCCAATGTTTTTACAGGACCACTCCATCACGCAATTGCATTTGGAGGTGAAACCTATCTAACAGATACCAGTCAGTATCAAGGGGGGAAACAGGCTACACCCAATCCTTTTTTGCATAATAATTTTTCTGATATGCCGAATGTTCATGGGACAGACCTTGGCGCAATTCTTCAAGATCGTATTGGTGCAGGACGTGATGAATGGTTCCATATTACGCCAGGATTTCGGTTTGATTATTTCCGTCGTGATCCACATAATAGTGCTGCTTATCAACGCAATCCAGGTTATGCGGGTTTACCGCACAGTGCGCATGGTTCCCATTTTTCACCAAAAGTATTGATGGAAATGCGCTTAATGCGTGATTTAACGTTCTATACGCAATATTCTCAGGCTTTTCGTGCGCCATCTGCAACAGAAGAATATTTGAGTTATAGTACGCGACCTGTTTATACGGTGACAGGAAACCCCGATTTAAAACCAGAAACCAGCAAGGGCTGGGAGGTTGGAATGAAATATGGAAATTCCAAACGGGGTGGAAATATTTCTTTTTATGATAATTATTATAAAAATTATATCGATATGATGGGGCTTAGCAACTGTAAATATCAGTTTTGTTATGGCTATACCAATCTTAGCCATGTACGTATTTACGGCGTTGAAGCCAATGGAAACTGGGATTTTGATAATCATTGGCACGGTTGGGCATCATTTGCTTATGCAAATGGTCGAAATACGGATCAAGATTATAAGTTGGCATCCGTTGCACCTTTTCGTGGTATTGTCGGTTTTGGGTATAAAGAAACCAATTGGGGAACGGATTTATCGACAACTTTCGCAATTGCTCGTAAAAATGCAAAATATACCAATAATACCGGTGTTTTAACCAATCAATGGAATACACCTGCTTATGCTATTTTTGATCTTACAGGTTGGTATAGTCCTACTTTTTATCGTCCTTTACGGATTCAAGCAGGTATGTATAATATTTTTGATAAGGCCTATTATAATGCTGCTTCGCTTCCTTATGGGCAGGGTAATCGTAGTTTGAAAAAACGCTATTATACGCAGACAGGCCGCTCTTTTAAAGTTACTGCCAGGATTGAATTTTAACACTAAAGTGAAATCGTGATTTGATATGAGAAAGCTTCAGGAGGATTCCTTCTGAAGCTATTTGATTAAATTGAGGACACTTGTTACTAAAAGTAAATATTGTTAATGTTAAATGACTTTTCTTATTAAGGCATTGTCCATTTAAACAATCAGGTGATTCATGTACCAAACTTCATTAATAGCTTGTGCACGTTGGGAAGTAGAGCATATTGAAGAGTGGATTAAATATCATCTGTTTATAGGATTCGATCATATCTATTTATATTGTAATGACGATGATCCAACCCAATTATATGAAAAAGTAGCAGTATACTGTAAAAGCACAAATCCCCAAGTTACATTTCTTCATTATCCTTTCCAGGGACAACAATGGAAAATGTATTATCACTATTTGGATAACCACAAAGGGGAGAGTCAGTATATTTCTTTTCTGGATATTGATGAATTTATTACCTTAAAACAGCATAAAAATATTCAGGAATTTATTCACCAATTTGATAAAAGCAAATGGGATTCAATTATTTTCAATTCGCTGCTTTATGGTAATAACTTTTACGAAACACGCCCAGCGGGTAATGTTTTGGAAAATTACACCCGTCGGAGTAAAACGCTTGAAGCGTTTCATTTAACCAAAGCGCTTATTAAGACGAAATCAATTAATAACGCCTTTATCCGCCATAATCGTATGCCTTTTTGGCATGGAAAAGGAAGCGATCGTCAGGTTTTTGATATTAATTCAACCGATATCAATGTATTGGGGGAAGACTATTGGCAATATGTAAGTCGCTATATGAATCTGAATTTGGAAAATCCTCAGGATATAGCGCTTTCTCGTGAAAAAATGCAAAATGCGATTATCGATCAAGCATATATTGCCCATTTTAAGATTAAATCAAGAGAAGACGCAAAACGTCGAATTGAACGAGGATTTAAGGGCGATTTTTCAGGTCAGCGTGAGTGGGAAGATAAGCTTAATTCACAAGAGCAATTTGACCAATTTCTAGTTGATAGTAATGAATATGAAGATTTTTATCTTCGTGATCTTTGGAGAAGCTTTTTTAAAATATGTAAGCAGGACTTATTATTCCCATTACCACCCGGTCCGAATTTGGCCAAAGAATGTTTTTGTGATCAAAGTTCGATTTCTCCATGGTCTGGGGATGGTTCAAGTACAAGTGCAGATGCTAAGCGTGTTGTTGATATTGATGACTATGTTAGTCATAAGCATCATACATCTTATGAAGAAGATCCTTGGTGGTATGTTCAATTTCCTAAAGTTACGGAAATCAAAGAAGTACGGTTATTTCAAAGGCAGGAAATTATTTTACCACTTAACAATATATCAATGGATATTTCCGATACGGGAAACTATTGGACTGAAATTGCCAAATTAGATGAAGGTTCTGGTTTTAATATTTGTGAATATGGTCAGCCTTTAATTGTAAAACTACCAAAAGTTTCTTGCAATTATTTTAGAATTAGATTGCGTGGACATGGTGCATTACAATTTACTAAAATTGAAATTTATTGAACTGTTACGTAATTTTATTAGAAATAATTAAATCGTTCTTTTTTATAGAAAGCGATCTGTTTGTTCATAAATTCAATTTTAGATTAATATTAAGTATCAATTTCTTTATTCTGCAGAAGAGAAGCATAATAAAGAAAAAGCAGAGTATTATTACCTCAACAATTGGAATAAAATATCGTAATTATTGAGGTAATGGATTATTTGTCTTGAAAGACACTATCTGAAAAAGCTTCTTCCCATGTACCTTGCGTAGCAGCACGACTATATTCAGTAGCACGATTTTCAAAGAAGTTCGTATGTTCAACCGCGTTAAGCATTTCGTCCATCCAAGGTAAGGGGTTTGTATTGATGGGATATAAGTCATCCAAACCCAATTGCGTTAAACGACGATTTGCAATAAAGCGGATATATTCTTTAACCGTTTTGGCATCGAGACCTTCAACAGGACCCAATTCAAAAGCTAGGTCAATGAAAGCATCTTCATGTTCAACAATTGTTGCGCAGATATCCCTTAACTCTTGTTGAAAATCAGGAGTCCATAGTTCAGGGTTTTCTTGTATAAAAGTCCGGAACAATCGAATAATTGATAAACAATGCAATGTTTCGTCACGCACCGACCACGAAACGATTTGCCCCATGCCTTTTAATTTATTAAATCTTGGAAAATTCATTAAAATGGCAAAAGAGGCAAAAAGCTGTAGCCCTTCTGTGAATGCACCAAAAACAGCCATTGTTTTAGCAATTTCATAACGATTTTCGATCGTAAAATTCTGCATATAATCATATTTGTCCTTCATGGCTTTATATTTTAAAAATGCAGAATATTCGATTTCCGGCATACCTATAGTATCCAGCAAATAACTATAAGCAGCAATATGAATGGTTTCGATATTAGAAAAAGCGGAAAGCATCATCAAAACTTCAATGGGTTTGAAGACCTGACCGTAATATTTCATATAGGCATTATTCACTTCAACGTCTGACTGAGTGAAAAAACGAAAAATTTGGGTAATTAGGTTCCGTTCTGCTTCATTAAGTTTTTTATGCCAGTCCTTTACATCTTCTGCCAGGGGAACTTCTTCGGGAATCCAGTGTAAACGTTGTTGCGTTGACCAAGCATCATAAGCCCAAGGATAGCGAAAAGGCTTATAGACTGGATTATAAGTCATCAGATCGAAGTGTTCTTCAGATTTGGGAATCTCCGGGTTCAAGGACTTTCTCCTAATATATTGGGAAACAGAATGAATATGAGATGGGTATGACTATATTTTTAAACCGTTTTGACTGGATCAAGCAAAATATTTATTTATCTCAAGAGCAAATATAAAATTTGATATTTATTATTAAGGGATTAGAGGGAGTCGTTTTCCCATTCTTAAGATGCGATTGGCTTCAGGGGTAAAATCGCCATCGTCATTATGTAGAATTAGTCCAGGCGCAATAATACTGCCCCCCATAGACCCCATTCGCCCTTGTAAAAGGATAATACGTGGAATACGACGTGCTTTTGGCCATAGTGGAAATAAAATAATTGATCCTAAGCGATGCTGATGCATGGCTGCACTGGCTTCAGCATAAAGCGAGGCTGATAAAGCAAGAGTAAGCGTTCCGCCTTGTCGAAGAGGACGACTTAGCGAATAAATCCACTCTGATAGAAGTCCTTTAGGCAAGCGTATAGCCATATCCCGTTGCGAATCTGGTGAAGGGCTTGTGTCGTGACGGTGCCATGGTGGGTTTGCAAAAACATGATCAACATGTTCATAACCTTCAGGCAAGAATTTAAAAGGACGAGGGGGTAGTTTTGGCAAAGCAACTTGTAACGCCGTCAAATTATTCATTTTGTTAAGATGGAAATTTTCATTGGCTAGCTTAACAAATTCTTTACTTTGCTCAAAACCGAAACCTATAATCTGTGGGACTCTATGAGCAAGGCACATTAATCCAGCACCCGCACCACAACCACCCTCAATAATGATTTGTCGATTTTTGGCTGGGATGCAGGAGGCCATCAAAACCGGTTCCAAAGCCGTTCGGTATCCGGTTTGGAATTGCCGATAAAGAATCTTCCCACCCAATAGGGTTCCATCGGAAGTATCTTTTGATTTATGTTCTACAGAAGAAGGTGTAAAGGGTAGTAAGCACATAAATCGTATACCAAATGAATAAAAATGACGAAGTTTAGCTTAACGATTGGACAAGAGTTAATTATAAAGGTGTATCATAATATTATCCTTGGTTCAGGAGGAACATTTTGAGTGTTACACGCAGTCTGTCGAAATTTAAAGAACCGATACGACAAAAGATAGAAAATGGCTCATCAGTTTCCGAAGATACAGATGACCCATTAAAGGCTTTATCAACATATCTTACCCAGGATATGGCAGTATGTAATCAAATTATAATGGACCAGATGCAAAGCTCGGTTCAATTGATTCCGAAATTGGCAGCTCATTTGATTATTGCCGGTGGGAAAAGACTGCGCCCTTTGTTAACGTTGGCTTCTGCACGTCTATGTGGTTATCAACCCTCTGAAACCAGACAACGTCACGTCTTACTAGCGGCCTGTGTCGAATTTATTCATACAGCAACCTTACTTCACGATGACGTGGTTGATGAAAGTGAACTCCGTCGTGGAGAAGCGAGTGCTAATGTTGTTTTTGGTAATCAAGCATCCGTTTTAGTCGGTGATTTCTTATTTTCACGGTCTTTTCAATTAATGACGCAAGAGGGAAATTTAGAAGTCATGAGGATAATGTCCAGCGCTTCGGCTACGATTGCTGAAGGCGAAGTGATGCAAATGACGACTCAAAATGATCTATCAACCTCAAAAGAACGCTATCTTGAGGTTATTCATGGGAAAACAGCCGCTTTATTTGCTGCAGCTTGCCGTATTGGCGCTATCGTTGCAGATCATTCTAAGGATTATGAACTGGCCTTGGAAAAATATGGAACTAATCTAGGTATGGCGTTTCAGTTGGTTGATGACGCGCTTGATTATTCAGCAGATCAAGAAATATTTGGCAAAACTGTTGGCGATGATTTTCGTGAAGGTAAGATTACCTTGCCTGTATTAACGGCTTATGAAAAAGCGGAACCAGATGAAAAAGCATTCTGGGAACGTGTTATTGAGCAGGGAAAGCAGGAAGAGGGAGATTTAAAGCATGCCCTTAATCTTATAGCGAAAACGGACGCAATTAAGGTTACATTGGCAGAAGCCGCAGCTTTTGCAGAAAAAGCTTGTCAGGCTTTGGAAGATTTTCCAGAAAGTCAGCTAAAAATTTTATTGCAGAATACAGCGGTTTATACCGTTAATCGGCATTTTTAAGAATATCATTAGCGAAATCAGTTTCCCAATATAAAAACCAATTTAAAATAATTATTGGGAAACTGTGGATTCTTAAATAAGCGATTAAGCTAGAATTTTACTAGAATCGGTTTCAAAATTTAGAATACGGTCATAGTCTAATTTATTAATCTGTTTTAATAAATTATTGTCTTCTATAGGCGGGGCCGTAAAGAAAAAACGATTATGATTTGCATGGCCTTCTATAGCTCGTTGCGGGATAACACCTTTTTGAAGTAGATCAATGGCATGTTTTGCTACAGCAGGTGCGGGATCAAGCCATTGAATATTGGATGATGACAGATTTTTTAGTGCATCCATAATAAAAGTATAATGGGTACAACCCAAACAAATTGTATCGATATGTTCGCTTTCTGGGATATGAAACAAGGCAGCCAATTCAATGGCTATTGCTTTTAAATCCGTTGTTTCCCCCCGATAAAATTGCTCTGCTATGCGTGCCAAATTAGGGGATCCATAAGCGATCAGTTTGCAATCCGCAGCATATTGTTTTTGCAGATCCTGCAAATAGGGGCGCCGAACGGTAGCACGCGTAGCTAACAAACCAATATATCGCGTTTTACTTAAACGTGCAGCCCATCGAATAGGCGGAACACATCCTACGAAAGGTATGAAGGGATAAGTTTTTCGCAATGTATCTAGAGCAATTGTGCTGGCTGTATTGCATGCAATTACAATTAAATCAGGTTGAAGTTTGTGAATGGCTTGGCCAATGATTGTAACAATTCTCTGAATTAAGCGATCATCTGGCTGTTCACCATAAGGAAAAACAGCATTATCAGCCAGATAATCAATTATGGCTTCAATACCATTTCTGCTTAATTGTTGGCGTAAGCTTTGAACAACGCCTAAGCCACCAATACCCGAATCAAATGCAAGAATACGATATGCCATCTATCGGACGAAACTTCCAGATTTTAGAGACGTGCTTGCTTATAAGCTAAAGCTTCTTCTTCACTGCTAACACCACCATGACGCGATGACCAGCCGCAAGGATCTTCAAGAAATTTACGAATTTCTTTAGGGTCTTTCCCTGCAAAAGATGGGTATTCAGAACTGACTTCTAAAATATCCCACCATGTGCAAAGTGAATGTAAGGTAATACCCATTTGACCGAGTGTTTTATGGGTCCCTGGGAATACGCCATAAAAAAAGACAACGAAAGCATGATTAACAATAGCACCCGCATTACGTAATGCATTGGCAAATCCAATTTTAGAACTGCCATCCGTTGTTAAATCTTCAACCAGCAATGTGCGCATATTTTCAGGGATATCACCTTCAATTTGTGCATTTCGTCCAAAACCTTTTGGTTTTTTACGCACATAAGCCATAGGCGTCATCATACGATCAGCAAACCATGCGGCAAATGGGATACCAGCCGTCTCGCCACCAACAACAGCATCAATCGACTCATAACCCACATGACGACAAATCTTTTCAACACCTAATTCAATGATTTTTGCTCTTGCTCTTGGAAAGAATATAATCTTGCGGCAATCAATATATACAGGAGACTTCCATCCTGCAGTTAAAACATAAGGTTCATCAGGGCGAAAATTAACTGCCTTGATTTCAAGTAATAATCTAGCTGTGGTTAGAGCAGCATCACGATCCCAGTCGCTAGTTCGTGATGAAAGAGGTTGGCTGCCCGAAGCAGAGGTGATTTGTGACATATAAAGCTCTATATTTTGAGAATTAAACAGAATTAAAAACAAGATTATATATACTTATTCTTCTATCATGCCATCTTTTATACTATTTTTCGTAAAACCACATATTATTATGAAAGCTATTTCAGAAAAATTCGCTTTACTAATGTGTAAACGATTCTTAATGTCAGTTTTATCGTAATACACGATAACGAATTTTAAAGTTTTATTATTAGGAAATAGCTGTGGTCATTCAAACCAATTCTATTTATCGTAAATGCGAACGATCGGTTATTACAGCCTATAAAGAACTTAGAGAAGCCGGCATAGGCGAAGTTCAGGCATTCAAAAGCTGTACAACGCTTTATCGAATCCATCATCCCGAATCTTCTATTAATGAAGCGCGCCGATTGGTTTCGGAATGGATCGACCACCACGTTCATCACCATACAAAAGGCTCGCCTCCTGATTGTCGCTGTAATTAAAGAAAACCCCAGAAGTTAATCTGGGGCGTTCATATTTTATTTATAGCCAATAAGAAGTTTTCATATTTCTTTCAACTGGCCCTGTGTAATGTTGACGCGGGCGGTAGATGCGACGTAATGGGTCATCAAAGGCTTCTTTCCACTGACTAACCCAACCAACGGTCCGAGCGACTGCAAATAAGACAGTAAACATGCTGGTCGGGATTCCCATAGCCTTGAATATAATCCCTGAATAGAAATCAACATTTGGATAAAGTTTACGTTCTACGAAATAGTCATCTTTTAAAGCACGTTCTTCAAGTTCAACGGCAAGTTCAAGCAGTGGTTCTTTTTTGACACCTAACTCACGGAGCACTTCATAACAAGTGCTTTGCATGATCTGAGCCCGAGGGTCAAAATTTTTGTAAACTCTATGACCAAATCCCATCAGACGAACTTCGCTGTTTTTATCTTTTACTTTTTCAATAAAAGAAGGGATATTTTCCTTGCGACCTATTGCATTGAGCATTTTCAATACGGCTTCATTTGCACCACCATGAGCAGGGCCCCATAAGGCAGCAATACCAGCAGCAATACATGCAAAAGGATGTGCACCTGTTGATCCAGCCAAACGAACGGTTGAAGTGGAAGCATTCTGTTCATGATCAGCATGTAGAATGAAAATACGATCTAAAGCGCGGCTTAGAATAGGATTAACTTTATAAGGTTCGGTTGGACGGGCAAACATCATGTTCAGAAAGTTCTCGGTATAAGAATAATCTGAACGAGGATAAACAAAAGGTTCACCCAAAGAATATTTATAAGCCCATGCTGCTAAGGTTGGTATTTTAGCGATGAGGTTGATAGCGGAACGATCACGACTAGCTTCATTAGAAATATCGGTTCCTTCAGGATAAAAGGCCGATAGGCCCGCTACTGTTCCACATAAAATGGACATAGGGTGCGCATCACGACGAAATCCATTGAAGAAATTACGAATTTGTTCATGTAAAAGTGCATGTTCGTTTAATCGATCTACGAATACTTCGTATTCTTGTCTGGTTGGAAGGTTCCCATATAAGAGTAAATACGAAACTTCAGCAAAGTTTGATTGTTCTGCCAGCTGTGCGATTGGGTAACCACGATAGAGAAGAACGCCTTTATCGCCGTCAATATAGGTTATTTTACTTTCACAGGATGCAGTGCCGCCAAGTCCAGGGTCAAAAGTAAACAGATCAAGATTTTTTTTGAGATTTCGAATATCAACGACATGATCCCCCATAGAACCTTTTAAAACAGGGAAAACAGAACTTTTGCCGTTATAGTTAACGGTTACTACGTTCTCACCCTGTGCTGTATTTTGGGGAGGAATATTTTCCGATTTTGCTTGGCTCATTGATGTAATTCCTACATGAATAATTATTCTTGAGATTATATAGTAATGGATTAGGAATAACTTAATGAAAAGTTAGCTGGATTATGCTCACGTCTATGCGAGATCAGCAAATTGTTATGATTGATAAAAATCAAGAGCGGCACTATGTGGTTTGATAGTTGACCATGATGGACAATCAAAACGCAATCCTGCAAGCGCAGCCGTAGGATAAGATGAATGTATAGAAAGAGCTTGATTTTCTTGTTTGTTTTGTTCTGTTTGCCGAAGCAGATCTAAAGCTAATTGATGAATCCCTGGATTATGTCCAATCAAAAGAACCGAACGATAATCATCATCAAGAAGTCTTAAGTGTTCAAATAAGTAATCCGATTGTGCAAGATAAAGATTTCGATCAAATTCAATTTGAGCATCAGAAAGTGCAAGATTAAGTTCAAAAAGCGTTTCACGTGTTCGTAATGCTGAACTACAGAACACGTGGTCAATGGCTATATGTTCTTGGCGTAAAAATAGCCCTCTTTTAATAACTTGTCTTTGTCCTTTTGATGTCAAAGGGCGATCAAAATCATTGATTAATCCCCCTGCGGCTTCTCCATGACGTAATAATAATACACGTAACGTCATGTCATTGCTTTCTGAAGTGCAATTGCTTTGTGATGCTGAATTACTTCACGGATAATAAAAGCAAGAAATTTCTCAGCAAAATCAGGATCGAGATGTGCTGACTTTGCTGTTTCTCTCAGACGAATAATCTGTTCAGCTTCACGCTGAAGATCAGCAGGCGGCATTTTATGCGTTGCTTTAAGCTCTCCGACCGCCTGGGTTAGTCGAAACCGTTCAGCCAAAATATAAATGAGTGCACTATCAATATTGTCGATGCTTTGCCGGAGCCTTAACAGGTTTTGATGAGCCTCAAAAGCGGAACTGTTTTCCTCAGTCATAAATATCCCCTCATTAACAAATGGAATCAGTTATATTATAACATCAATCCATGACAAGTGTCCTCCTTTAGAGGCACCAGTATCCATGAAAATGGCAGTTCCGCCACCATAACCTTTACGAATCCATGGCCGACCATCGGTTGAACGGCAATCATGACCGCAATAAAGCGTGTAATTTTCAGGAATATGGTTAATCCAGTTTAAAAGGCGTAATGGATAACCATCTGGAAGGATTTTATTGGTTGTCTCACCATAAATAGCGCGAGCCATTAGCGATGTCATAGGACCTAAGGGTTGTGGAGGGGGTTCCGTTAACATACGGGTGTGGAATCCACCATGAACAAAAATGAATTTCTTCAGAATGATCCAAACAGGGGCTTGCTCTAAGGCGTTTAGTATTTTGGATGGTAAACTTGTGTCTTGATCCTTACTTAGTTGTTCTAGCGTAGCATTAAGGGCAGCATCGCGTTTAACTTTCCGCCCTTTTAATACTTGACCCAATTTTCTGTCATGATTTCCCAGCAGGAACAATCCTCTTTTTCTTTCCTGAATATTCAACATTAGCTTCATAACTTCGATACTGGATGGACCATAATCCACCAAGTCACCAAGTTGTATAATAAAGCGGTCTGTTTCTATAGCATGACGAAAGGCATTTAAATCACCATGCACATCGCCAATAATTCGGAAAGAAGACTGATTTAAGAAAAAGAGATCGTTCATAAAACTTAATGTAAACCAATAAACAAAATTTGTCGTAAGTTTTAATTAATATTTTTTTTCAAATTATTTATCATTATTCACATGGATTTGTTATGACGTACAAGGCCAACTATCTGCAATGTATAAATAATTACATTTTGATTATTCAATAAAAGGAAGCAAGAATGAGCAGCAATACCCGCATACACAACCCTGGTTTACAACGTAAGGTATGTAGTGCAGAAGAGGCCGCCCGTTTAATTCAGCATGGTGACACCGTGGGAACAAGCGGTTTTACAGGGTCTGGTTACCCCAAAATCGTTTCGCTCGCATTGGCGGAATATATAGAACAAAATCATGCTGAAGGAAAAGAATTTAAAATAAAGCTGCTCACCGGTGCATCTACGGGCCCTGAACTTGACGGAGCTTTAGCCAAAGCCAACGGAGTATCTTATCGGGCTCCTTATAATTCGGATCCGATTATGCGGGAACGTATTAACAAAGGGGATACCAATTATTTTGATTGTCACCTCAGTCATACCCCTGGATTATTTCGTAATGGCGCATTAGGTGATCTGGATGTAGCCATCATTGAAATTACGGCAATTAAGGAAGATGGACAATTAATACCTGCAACCTCCCTAGGTAATAACCAATTATGGCTTGATCGTGCCAAAAAGGTTATCCTTGAGGTTAATAGCTGGCAAAGCCCTGAATTCGAAGGAATTCATGATGTTTGGGAAGACCGTTCTACTTTTTTTCCTAAACAAATTATTAATATTCATAAACCCGGTGATCGTATAGGTAGCCATTATCTTACCGTTGATCCTGAGAAAGTAATTGCCGTCGTTGAAACCCATGCGCCTGATCGGAATGCGCCTTTTAGTCCAGTTAACGATTCGTCAAAGAGAATTGCAGGTCATTTGGTAGAATTTTTTAAACATCAAATTAAACTTGGTCGTATGCCGGAGAATTTGTTGCCTTTGCAATCTGGAGTGGGAAATGTTGCCAATGCTGTTATGGATGCTTTGGATGAAGGATCTTTTGAAAATCTTACAGCCTATACCGAAGTTATACAGGACGGTATGCTATCCATGCTAGAAAGCGGTAAAATGTCAGTTGCTTCAGCAACAGCATTTTCGTTAAGTCCTGAAAAAGCAATGTATCTCAATACAAACGCTCAGAAATTTAAAAATAAGGTGGTTTTACGCCCTCAGGAAATTAGTAATCATCCTGGAGTAGTTCGTCGTTTGGGTTGCATTGCTATGAATGGTGCTATTGAAATTGATATATTCGGGAATGTCAATTCAACCCATGTTATGGGCACACGTATGATGAATGGAATTGGTGGATCCGGTGATTTTACGCGCAATTCCTTTATTTCAATATTTATGACACCGTCATTGGCTAAAAATGGAGCTATTTCAGCAATCGTACCTATGGTGCCAAAGGTTGATCATATTGCTCAAGATGTGCAGGCAGTGGTTACTGAACAAGGTTTTGCTGATCTTAGAGGTCTTTCCCCTAAGCAAAGGGCTCAAGTAATTATCGAAAACTGTGCGCATCCTTCTTATAAACCATTATTAAAAGAATATTATAAGATGGCATTAGAGAAATCAGCAGCATTGCAAACGCCTCATTTCTTGCAGGAAGCGCTTTCATGGCATCAGAATTTCATTTCTAAGGGAACGATGCAACGATAATTTGATGGTTTTGTTATAAAATAAAAAGCGGCGCGGTTTGAAAATAAATAACCACGCCGCTTTTTTATAAGCTTAACGTAAGAGACCTGTATGTCCAATTGAATAACGTCCAGGTTGTGGCCAAACCGTCAGTCCATGCGGTTCCATACCAACTGTAACTTTGGCAACATCACCATTTTCGGTATCAAATGCGTAAGCAACGTCATCAAAACGTCCGGATAACCATAATGTTTTACCATCTGCACTGACATTTCCCATATCCGGACTACCACCGCCAGGAATAAGCCAGGTTTTAACGACTTTTTCTGATGCCAAATCAACAACGCTGACATTTCCTTTTTTGCTACCGGGTTTACCATGCACACGGTGGGTACCGCGATTAGCTACATATAGATATTTTGTGTCACGGCTAAGATACATACCATGCGCACCTACTCCGGTTGGAATAAAGCCGATTTCTTTGAATTTATCGCCATCAATAATGAAAACGCCGTCAGCCAGCATATCTGCTACGTAAAATTTATGTCCTTGTGGTGAAATCCGAATGTCTTGAGGCATGCCTCCTTTGGAAAGTTTCAGATATCCGGCGACTTTATGATTAACCATATCCACTTTCGTTAAATAACCATGAAACTCACAGGTAAAAATGGCATAACGTCCATCTTCAGACCAATCTGCATGATTAACGCCAGCACATTGCGGAGTTGAAATAGAAAATTCGAGTTTCATATTATGAGGATCACGGAAATCTAGACGGCGGAGTGCCTCAGCAACGACGACGGCATAACGTCCATCAGGCGTAAAATACATATTATATGGATCATCAACAGCAATGGATTTTCCGGCTTTTCCTGTAGTAGGATCAATAGGCGTTAAACTTCCATCAGGATGACCTTCCGAATTATTGGTTACCCATAATGTCCGTAAATCCCATGAAGGGACAATATGTTGTGGGCTACGTCCAACTTTAAAAGTATCTACAACTTTTTTGGTTTTAGGATCGATAACAGAAACGCTGTCAGATCGGAGGTTAGGAACATATATGCGTGAAAGATCGTGTTTAACGGCTTCGGCTATATGTTCGGGTTTGCTGGCTTCACTAAAAATATTATTTGAATCCGTAACAGGGGGCATACCAGGTATGGTCTGAATTTGCGTGATATTTTTTTGTGAAGACGGGGGATTGGAAGATTTTGATAAATCAGGAGGTGTTGCTTGAGATGGAGATGCGTTTATAGCATCTTTATCATTCGTATTTACTTTTGTTTTAGAATTGTTGGGCGTTGTATTGTTATTATTATTGGATGATGATGCCGACGCGTCAGATTTATTTGTTTTTGTAAAGGTGTCAGATGTTTGCGCTATAGCCGGTGTTGCACTTAGATTATGCATACCTAAAAATAATGTTCCAGATAGTAGTAAAATATGACGTAGCGAAGGTTTAATCATTTACCCTTTTCCTTAAATGAGGCACTGTTTAATAAATTTTTAATTGCAGTAACCGTTGCCTTAATTTGCAAAGTAATTCCTGCTTCTCCAAGCGTTTTAGAGGCTTGCCGTGGATTTCCGCCATAAATACCCATTGACGGATCAAAACGGGTTGCCTGATGAAGATTATTAAGACGAACATATTCTGGATTTGTGGCAAGCATTAAAGAAGTATCTTTGATATCAGCATGTTGACCAATAGCATTTCCATATCCTTGTTGCTTTAATAACAAATCAAAAGGTTGTTGAGTTGCTTGATAATAATCAGGAATATAAATTAACCGACAATTTCCATAATTGTATTTTTGATTAAAATTATGGCTAATGCTCTGTAGCTGTTTTTGATATCCTCCATGATCACCAATTAGAAAAATGTTTTTAAACCCTTGCACACAGAAGCTTTCTGTTGTGGAGGTTATAAGTTCTGAAAATACAGAAGGTGGAATAGAAATCGTTCCTGGAAAACGCATATGCGAAGTGCGTGGATTGGTATTCCCTTCTGGAACAAAGGCAATTGGGGGGGCAACTAGCGTATGTCCTACAGTTTCGGCAATTTTTTCTGAAAGGATTGATACGCGTTCGGTATGCTTTCCTACCGCAATAAAGGGACCACTTTGTTCGGTTCCACCAATAGGTAATATGATATTGGAAGTTCCCTCCCGCAGTTTTTGGTTAATTTCTGTCCATGTGAGTTGATCAAAACGTAGCGTTTCTGCTTGGCTGGTTGAGCAAATAATACCGCTAAACAAAAAAAGCGAAATTAGGCGTCTAAACGAATAATTTCTTTTTAAAAAATCAGTTATATTTGGTTTCATTAATTATCAACCAATAAACGATTATAATATTAGAAGGTGAGGAACTACAAAAATCGGTTTAAAAAATAACAGGTACTTCGTGACTCTACTTATTCATTTTTCGAAAATGCAAGTATTACGGAATACCTGTTTTTAGATACAAGTTCTAATTTTTCCTAAATTTTGCAGATCGGTAATGGGAACGATTATATTCAAGCTGTTCAGGTGAGAGTTGGAAACCGATTACAAGTTCATAATTATCAGCGGTTCGTTGTGGTGTAGAAGGAATGTTAAAACGTAATTTGTCAGAACGGAAAATGATTTGGTTAACATTGTTTGGAAATGTAACTTCTGCTGACATTTCTTGTTTGTCTTCGATATTTCCATCATGCAAAGTTGCAATGAAATAAGGAACACGGATATGATTTTCGGATGCAGCAGGACCGCGTTGGATTTGCATAACAATATTCATATCCGTATTTATTTTGTTTTGATAAGGCAGCCCTTTTTCGCGTTTCTTTTTATTTTTTGCATTATGTGGATCATCTAAGCATTCACCACCGACTCCGATAATACTTGCTTTGGTCATTAGATGCGCAATATCGGTTTGCTGATTGGCAAAGGTATAATAATCCGCAGCAGAAGAAAGCACGGTTATCTTGGGACATCCAGGTGCAAATTCATATATTTCCTTAGCGGCGCAGCCCCATAGAAATAGACTTGCGCTTAATGGGAATAAAACTGCTTTAAAAGGATGGGCTAAAAACGGATTGAAAGAGACCATAAATTTCCTGCCATATGATAGCGCTGTTTTAATTGTTGGTAATAACATAAAACAAAACCGAATATTGTGGAATATAGTCTGGTATTAAAATGATTAACCTTTCAACTTATCTTGCTTATAACGTAAAGCAGAAATATATAGAGTTAAGGTTTTTACTGGTTCGAGGAAATGAATGCCTGATCAAAATACAGCAATGATGAATGAAAAATCTTCATCGAACAATTTGCATCCTTTAAAAGTTCTATTGGCGGGACCACGTGGTTTTTGTGCAGGTGTTGATCGTGCCATCCGTGTTGTTGAAGAGGCATTGCGCCGTTACGGAGCACCGGTTTATGTGCGTCATGAAATTGTTCACAATCGAACTGTTGTTGAAAATTTAGAAAAAAAAGGTGCTATTTTTGTCGAAGAATTAGACGAAGTACCCGAAGATGCGCATGTGGTTTTTTCAGCACATGGTGTTCCAAAAACGGTTCCTATCGAAGCAAAACGTCGCAACTTACTTTATTTGGATGCGACTTGTCCGCTCGTATCAAAAGTTCATCGCGAAGCAGAACGGCATTTTGCCAATGGTGGGCCTGAAAGTCGTCATATTTTGATGATTGGACATGCAGGGCATCCAGAAGTAGTCGGCACGATGGGGCAACTCCCCGTAGGGGCTGTAACTTTGATAAAAGATGCGCATGAAGCTCGTATTGTTCAGCCTGAAAACCCAAAACGGCTTGCTTTTATTACGCAGACAACGCTTTCGGTTGATGATACAGCAGAAATCGTGGCTATTTTGCGTGAACGTTTTCCAGAAATCGAAGGGCCAAGACGTGAAGATATCTGCTACGCAACGACTAATCGCCAGGAAGCGGTTAAAAGTATAGCGCCAGAATGTGATTTGGTTATCGTTATTGGATCTCCTAATTCTTCGAACTCACAACGTTTGCGTGAAGTGGCAGAACGTTCTGGAGCGCCTAAAGCATTGCTTATACCGAAACCTGAAAATCTTGATTTAGACAATCTACAGAATATCAATGTATTAGGTATTACGGCGGGTGCTTCTGCACCGGAATCACTGGTTCAGGAAATGTTGGAATCGCTTTCCAAGCGGTTTAAGTTGAGTATTGAAGAACGCATTGTTAAAAAAGAAAATGTAACGTTTAGCCTCCCAACGCCGCTTGGCAATCCTAAGGGCTAGTTTTACATGGCTGTATATACAAATGTAACCTTGGATGAGGTTAAAGCGTGTCTGAAACAATATTCAATCGGTGATTTGCTTTCTTTAGAAGGAATCGCACAAGGCGTCGAAAACAGCAATTTTTTACTGAAAACAACCGATAATACCTATATTTTAACGCTTTACGAGAAACGTGTTAAAGCGGAAGAATTACCCTGGTATCTTGATTTAATGACGCATTTAACAGGCAAAGGCATTTCATGCCCAGTTCCTGTTGCGGCACAAGATGGTACCGTCCTTCAAAAAATCGCTGGTCGTCCGGCCGCAATTGTGACGTTTTTGTTAGGAAAAGAAACGAAAGAAATAACATCTGATCAATGTTTTGCCGTAGGGCAGGCAATGGCAAAATTACACGAAGCAGGTCAGGATTTTAATCAAAATCGTACAAATAATATGGGTGTTCAATCTTGGGAACCATTATTGAACAAAAGTGCTGGACATGGTCATGATGATATAATTTCCGAAGTTCGACCCATTTTGGAGCAAGTATTAAAAAATTGGCCATCTTTAGATCAATTACCAATTGGTCAAATTCATGGTGATCTTTTTCCAGATAATGTGTTCTTTTTGAAAGATCAGCTTAGCGGCATTATCGATTTTTATTTTGCTTGTACTGACTTTCTTGCTTTTGATGTTGCGATTGCTATAAATGCCTGGTGTTTTACAGAAAAAGGGCAGTTTATTCCTATTCGTTCGGAACAACTATTGGCTGGTTATCAATCCGTTCGGCCTTTTACTGAACAAGAAAAAGCGTTTTTTCCCATTTTGCTTACGGGTGCTTCCATACGCTTCTTTTTATCACGGCTATATGATTGGATAAATACGCCACCTGATGCATTGGTCGTGCCAAAAGATCCTAAGGCTTATTTATATCGCATCCGGTTTCATTATGCAGCACAAGAAAATAGATTATGAGTTCCAAAACCGATTCTACTCAGTCTGATACTGTAGAAATCTGGACGGATGGGGGATGTAATCCAAATCCTGGAACCGGTGGGTGGGGAGTTTTGTTGCGCTATCGTGGGAAAGAACGGGAAATATCGGGAGGAGAGCTTAATACGACTAATAATCGTATGGAATTAACCGCTGCTGCTATAGCTCTCGAAACACTAACACGTTCTTGTAAAGTTAATCTGCATACCGATAGCGAATATGTCCGTAATGGAATTACGCAATGGCTTGAAGGCTGGAAAAAAAATAATTGGAAGACTGCTGCAAAGAAGGCAGTTGCCAATGTTGATTTATGGCAGCGATTAGAACAAGCTGCTCAACAACATCATGTCCAGTGGCATTGGGTTAAAGGCCATTCTGGACATCCTGAAAATGAGCGTGTTGATCAGCTGGCAACGCTAGCAAGGCAGAAAATTGAAGAACAATAATCAGGGTTGGCCCGCAGCGCTTTGTTCTAATATGGAATTTCGTCCACCACCCGGTTGACCACCATAAGTATTATAATTTGCAGAGGCATTATAAGGTGGGGTTACGGGAGCATTAAAATATGCGCGTATACCTGTTCCGGGAACGGTTACTGAAGGCCCATTATAGGGTTTACGAGGAATTTGTTGTGGGGTAGTTCCTGGCATTCCTTGCCCTTTTTGTGACGTAACCGCATCGGAACGGGTGGCTGTCATTGAATCAGCATAATCAGCCGGTTGATATTCGGACATACCTGGACGTGGAACAGGTCTTGGTAATTGTTGAGAAGTGGTATCTTCTGGTGAGGGAGGGGAAGGTTGATTTTGCGGAATAACAGCTAAGGGATAACCATGTTGAAGCTTTTGAGCAAGTGCTGCATTTTCTGTTCCCAAAACGGTTCCAGCAATGATTAAACCAGAAATCATCAAACCGTTTGTGAGGATGTTTAACCGATTGAACATTTTGTTTCCTTCCCACAATACATCATTAGACGCTTAAGCATTTCTAGGGCAGAATCAATCAAAAAATGTGATTAAAGAGAAAAATATTTTTAGGATTGTTTTTCTATCCTATATGATCAATGTAAGATGTAAATATCGTATATCAAACTAACTATGAAGTTTTGTTATATTGAAACGGATTTTTACAGAATATTGTCTCATAAAATCAATATTAGGTTGCATCCGGAACTTTGTATTGCTTTGCTGAGATAATGTACTAAAAGGAGATGCTATTGTAATGTCGGAATCTCATAATCCTTTGGCTCCGCTCGTTTTAAACGAAAACGAAATTGCTGAATTAAAGCAAGCATTGAATAAACTCGAATCTGGTCGAGGTGTTTTGGTACGACTTGCAGATTTGATGGGCGGCGCTTTGGGACAAGCGGCAAATCTTGGCGTTCGTGGTTTGGGTATGGCACCGGGCTTACAAGTTAAATTGCAGGGGCTTGCCAATTCTGCGGTTAAACGTGCCTTTGATATAGCAATTCTTGGTATTAATCGTTCACCATTGGGTGGAGAAGCCGTTGATCAGACATATCAAAAACCGCGTTGGCGTGATCCAGCTGTGCAGGCAATGGTTGCCGTTTCTGGAGCGGTAGGTGGGTTTACAGGTCTTAGTGGTTTGATCCCGGATATTGGTTTTACTACATTAACCTTAATGCGCGAAGTGGCACGGATTGCACAGGAAGAGGGAGAAGACCTAACGCAAGAAGATGCTAAAAGAGCATGTTTAGAGGTTTTTGCCTTGCGATCTTTTGGGAATGCTGGACGTCAAGACGAAGAAAGTGAATTGGGATTTTTCTCATCCAGAGTAATGTTGCGTGGTCGTCCCATGATTATGCTGATGGCTGAGATATCTTCTCAATATGGGTTAGGTCTTTCCCAAAAAATTGCATTACAAATGATGCCTGTAGTTGGAGCATTGTGTGGTGCATCGTTGAATGCAGCATTTTTAGCACATTATCGATCATTAGCACGTGTTCATTTTATGGCTAGACGCCTTGAACGGCAGCATGGGCCTTTGGCGAAACAAACGGCTGAAACTATTCGCGAACAAGTTTTAAAATCATCGCTTGGGACTTAATGCCGGATTTATATAAGATTACGCCTGAATTCCTATTAAATGCGTATAGGAAAGGAATATTCCCTATGGCTGAAAATAGGGATGATCCTGAGTTGCAGTGGTTTAAACCCATTATGCGTGGGATTATACCGCTTAATGATTTTCATCTTCCACGGCGTTTGCGTCGAACAGTGCTGTCGACGACTTATGATATCGTGACCAATCAAAATTTTACCGCTGTTATTGATGGTTGCGCTGAACCTGCGCCGGGTAGAGAAGAGACATGGATTAATGATGAAATTCGGCGCTTATTTATTGAACTTCATCAACAAAATAAAGCACATAGTATCGAAGTTTGGGAAAACGGACATCTGGTTGGCGGGTTATATGGGCTAGCAATCGGCGGAGCATTTTTTGGCGAAAGCATGTTTTCTCGTAAGCGCGATGTTTCTAAAATAGCATTAGTACATTTGGTTGCACGTTTACGTTTAGGCGGTTTTGTTTTGCTTGATACGCAGTTTATCACCGATCATCTTATGCAGTTTGGTGCTCTTGAAATCCCCCACGATGTTTACGACCAATATTTACAAGAAGCTTTGATGCATTCGGGTCGATGGATCGGTAATGGTGATAAAGCAACGATTTTAGAAACGATTCAAATGATGCGTTCGTAATTGGTCTCTGTGATTTGACAGAAATAAAAAAGCTATTCATCTTGTCGCCATAATGAATAGCGGGGAATAACATATGCTTTTATCTTTAGAGAAGAATGAAAATAAACGCACGACTGCATGGTTTCGAAGAATGTTGGTCGGTCTGGGTATGATTTCTTTTGTGAATATAGGGATCGCGCAGGAAAATAAAAATTTACAACATCCTCCTATAATGCCTACCCGAGATGCTACAGTTGTTTATGCTGTTCAATTAGGGAATTCTTCCTTGTTTCAACAAACGAAAATATATTTTTCTGGACAAGGTCAGTTAATGCGTATTGATGGACCGAACAATATCGGTATGACTGTTATTGATAACATACAGCAGCGCGCCATTATTGCCATGAATAAATCCCGTATCTACGCTATTATTCCTCGCAAGGCAGGGGAAAAGATGTTTTTCCTTGATGAAACTATGCAATTTGAGCGCAAAGGTTCAGAACGGGTTGCTGATATTTTATGCAATAAGTACAAAGTAACAGCTAAGACTGGAAAATCGGATGTTTGCATTACCAAAGATGGCGTTATTCTGAAACAGGAAGGAAAAGATGTTGATGGTATGGAAGGTACTATGACCGCCTTATCAGTCGATTATACGCCTATTCCTGCGGCTATGTTTCAACCCCCAATAGGCTATCAGCAGGTTCAACTTCCTAAAGAAAAAAATCAAAATCCCGTTCCGGTAAAACCGGATAGTAATTCACAGCCATTGGTTCCGTTACAGGCAAAACCCGTTGAATCGGAACATAATATTCAATCTGAGCCGGCTCCCTTTGTAACGCCACAACATGATGTGGATGTGGTTTATGCTATTGCTGGACCTATGCCGGGGCTTCCACCATTTCATCAGCGAATGCGTTGGTCGGTTTCAGAATGGAAACAGCGGATCGATTCACAAGGGGTCGATACCTATATGGTAACTGATTATCGTAATAAGCAGCTTGTTGTTGTGAATGAAGCGTTAAAAAAGAAAACGACAAT
Organism: uncultured Commensalibacter sp.; assembly: GCA_945266285.1. Lineage (GTDB taxonomy): Bacteria > Pseudomonadota > Alphaproteobacteria > Acetobacterales > Acetobacteraceae > Commensalibacter. The sequence continues at coordinate 905 of CALYOP010000004.1, read as the reverse complement.
GCCTGCCCCTGGAGCATCAATTACAGCGCCGGGAGTAAGACCATCAGGAGATTATGTTAAAGTTGGAGAAGCAACGATTGCTGGAGCTACCTGCACGGATTGGCATATGATCGATACAGATGGTAACCCCAATGATGTTTGTTATACGGATGATGGTGTGATGTTGCGCGTTACCCGTAATAATATCCCACTTGTGGTAGCGATTAAAGTTAATCGTTCTGCACAACCATCAAATTTATTTCAGATTCCTTCTGGCCTTAAAGAACTGGCACCAGAAAAACCATAAGCAAAATTAGGAACTGGTCGTGTTGAGTGTTTTTAAGATATTTTCAACATGTCCAGTGACTTTAACTTTGTTCCAAATGGCTGCAATTTTACCTTTTTCATCAATAAGAAAAGTCGTGCGTTCAATACCCATATATTTGCGGCCATACATCGATTTTTCGACCCATACGCCATAGGCTTCGGTAACGCTTCCTTCTTCATCTGAAGCTAATGCAAAGGTCAGATTGTATTTTTTTGCAAATTTTTCCAAGCGTTGAACAGGATCGCGAGAAACCCCAATAACAGGAATATTCAGTGCTTTCAGCTGAGACAGATTTTCTTCGAAACTACAGGCTTCTTTTGTGCAGCCAGAAGTGTCTGCTTTGGGATAGAAATAAAGAATAACTTTGTTTCCCTTTAGTTCTGACAAGGAAATTGTTTTTCCCAATTGGGTAGGCAATTTAAAATCAGGAGCTTCAGAACCAACAGATAAGGTAGACATTGCATTTTCCTTTGCAGATAAAGCTTTAAAAACCATTAAAGAATAATGAATACTATATAGATTGGATAACTTGAGTAAAGCTTCATGTTGTTTGACATTATATATTACAGTAGACGGGATATGGCGGGATAAACCGGTA